>CABZSR010000005.1 GCA_902528415.1 uncultured SAR116 cluster alpha proteobacterium
TTGTGACCGGGGAAGATCCTATAGTCCGGCTATTTATTATAAAACAAATGAAGAAAAATCAATTATCTTATCGTTAGCTCCAAAAACATCTATAGTGCCTATAGAAAAAGAGACTAAGTTTTATCCAGTTAGATTAGAACATCAAGATTATTATAAAAAGCAAAGTTACAAATATGAATACTATAGATTTATGTGTAGACGTGACAAACGCTTAGAACAGCTCAATAACTGAATTAATTATATTTTTGCTAAATTTCTATTGCCTCTTGGATCAACCCAGCCAATTAGACCATCATCTCTTTTATAAACCATGTTTAATCCACTATGTTTTTTATTTCTAAACATTAAAGCTGAAATATTTCCCATTTTCATTTTTTCTAGAGCGTCTATGACAGTCAATTCTTCAATTTCAGTATCCAACTCTGCAAAAATAAGTGGTTCTTGATAATTTGTTTCTTTTTGTTTTGAAATTGATGTCGGAGGTTCATTAATTATGTGAAATTGAGCATTTAAGGAGTTTGCTTTATTATTATTTTTATTGTTTTCACTGTTTTTATAATTTTTAATTTTTCTTTTATATCTTCGTAATTGTTTTGATAATTTTTCTAGGGTTTCATTGAATGCTAGTTTAGCAGTTTGACCAGAAGATTGAGCTGTAAACTCCATTTTTTTATTAATATGAAGTACAATTATTATATGAAATAATTTGTTATTTTTAGAAACACTGATTATTGATGAGATTGGATTAGGAAAATATTTTTTGATTGATTCTAAGAGATTTAATTCTGCATATTTGGAAAAAGTTTCACCAACTTTAACTTGCTTTCCAAATATTTTAAAGTTCATATATAACTCCTAAATATCTTATGATTATAACAGAACTATAATAAGTTTTTGTCAATAATTTTATTTTTAATATTGGGTTGATATAAATTAATATTACTGAAGTTTTTGGAATTTATGAGGAGTGAAACATGTCAGCTTACCTTATTGTTAAATCTGATACTAGTCAGATAGATAGTAAAGATTTTGATTATTGGTATGAAAATGAACATTTATATGAGGCTAAGAAACAGTTTATGGCTAAAAATGCAAAAAGAGGGTGGGTACAAAATTCAAATTTTCATTTTGCTATATATGAATTTGAAAATATTAAAAAAGCAAAAAATGCAATGGATTCAAAAAAATTACAATCACTTATAAAAAAATTTGATAAAAAATGGGATTTTAAAGTTACCATAACACGTGAATTGATCAGTCTAACTCAAGTTGTATAAATCTTTAATTTTAAATTTCATTAGAGATTTCAATCAAATTATTATCAGGATCTCTTATGTAAATAGATTTTATCGGACCATTTGCTCCTGTTTAAAAACTGGGCCCTCTTCAATTTGAAATTGTGAGTTTTTAAAAATCTTCATCCATTTATCTAATGATTTCATACTCACAAAACAAATATCCATAAATCCAGGTGTTGGTTTCGAAGCGTGCGGTTCAAATGGTTTTAAATTTTCGTGTAGGTTAATTTTTTATTTACCAAACTTGAGGGATTTCTTTATGATATTATCAGAAGTTGATTAAACTCGTTAATTCAATTCCTAATATATTAATGTAATAATCTACAGACAAATTTATGTCATTTACTGTTATTAAAACGTGATTGATAAAAAGTGTCATTTAATATGCAAATTTAGGACACCAAAAAACCCATCAGAGCAAATCATAATGGATTTTTTTAGTTTTTCGAGGAGCAAGGTTAAAAAAATCAACAATTCTCAATAATTTTCAATTTGGTTGTTTGCTAAAATTTTAGTTACCATAGGTTTTTGTTAACTTTTTAAAATCAATAAAATGTGTCATTAGTTTCTTACAATAAAATATTTTACATAATATTTTAAGTTAATAGAATAACGTTTAGAAATAAATAGAAAGTATAATTTATGAATTTTTTAAAAATTAATTTTATTTTAGCAATTTTTATTATTTTTTTATTTCCCTCTAAATTAATAGCAAATGATATATATTTACCATCAGCTGGCTTTGACTGCAGTGATGGTAATTACAAATTTGAATTTCTTTTTGATAGATCAAAAGATATGGATAATCCAAAAGTATATAGACGAATTAATGGTAAGTTTATTGAAATAGGAAATCTTTTAGCTGAAAAACAAGGTGCTTATGTGATTTGGGAAGATAAAGATTTTTTTAAAACGACTGATTTTGCATGGACTTTTGACAAGGTTACCTCGAAGCTGTCATCTGTAGTACTAAGTGTTGGCCTTGGTATCGAAAAATTAGATAAGATACCTAAACCAATGACTTGTATGCAAAAAATATTTTATTACTAATTTTTGATAGTTTTCACATTTAATTTATACAAATTTTTAATACATTTGTTTTGACTTAAGTATTTTTAAGTAATAAATAATAAAATTATAACTATGGACGCGTAGCTCAGCTGGATAGAGCAACTGCCTTCTAAGCAGTAGGTCAGAGGTTCGAATCCTCTCGCGTTCACCATTTATCTTTGAGGTGATTTTAATGTTTGGATTAGGTTTATTAAAAGGAACAGCAATAGGGTTAACTAGCGGTATTGTAATTGGTTTGGTGATCAAAGAAGCATGTAAACAAATGAAAAATAAAAAAAATCACATAATTAGCAATAATTCAACAGCTGACGCTTCTGAAGTAAATAATTTTGACAAAAAATAATACAAATAAAATACAATTGGCTTAACTGTTTTTCCAGCTTGAATACCACTTTACAAATAAATCATATTGTTTTTTTGCGTACATTTTTTGACTATCACTTAATTTGTCTGTTGGATTAAAATGTAAATCGTAACCTTTATCCCCATTGAGAACCATTAAAAATTTATAATAAAGAACTAAGTCGGGACCTTCATCAAATGATGATAAAATAGCCAACGCATCTTCAAGTTCTCTTGCTTTTGATCTTGAAACAGGGTCACCTGTAGCTGCTTTTTCGCATAAATTTATTAAATGCAACACTTCATTCGGGAAAGCATTACCAACGCCAGTTATTGCACCTACTGCACCGCAATTGACGTAACCATGAAAAACTGTTGTATCAACTCCTATCATTAGTGATATATTTTCATCTTGCGATGTAATATTTTCTGCTGCATAGGTTAAATCTTTTGAACCTACAAATTCCTTGAATCCAACCAAATTGGGAAATTCTCGCCTCAAATCAAAAAATAGATCTGCTTTTGTTGAGAAACCATAATAATGACTATTGTAGATTACTGCTGGTAGGTCTGGTGCTGCGCTTAATATCGAAGCAAAATGAGATCTTTGAGCTATTAATGACAGTCCCCTTGAGAGTACTCTTGGTATAACCATTAAACCAAGCGCTCCTACCTCTTGGGCGTGCTGTGCATGAGCTGTTGCTTTTTTTGAATTAATAGCTCCTGTCCCTACAATTGTTGGAATACCTGCATTTACTAATTTAGCAACACCTTGTTGCCTCTGCTCGTCTGAAAGGAGTGGCCAATCACCCATTGAGCCGCAGTAAATCACTGCTGACATTCCTGTGTCGATTAATTCTTTAGCTTTATCAAGAAGCAATTCAAAGTTTGGAGAATAATCATTATTACAAGGTGTCATAAGCGCTGGCATACACCCTTTGAACACATTATTCATTTTATCCTCCTAACATAAAGAACAATTTTTTAAAGAACAATTTTAATAATTAAAATTTATCCATTTATAGAATAACCGCCGTCTACGGGTATAGCCGTTCCAGTAATATAATTAGATCCCTCACTTGATAAAAACACGGCTATGCCACCTAAATCATCTGGTTCTCCCCATCGACCTACTGGTGTTCTCTCTTCAACTCTACTTTGAAGTTCTGGAATATCTATCCTCGCCTGTCTAGTTAGTGATGTATCTATGTAACCTGGAAGTACTGCATTTACTTGAACATTATCTTTTGCCCAAGCATTAGCAAGACTTTTTGTTAATTGGACAACTCCACCTTTACTAGCAGAATAGGCACTACCGAGCGGGGCACCAAACAAAGAATGCATTGAACCAATATTTATAATTTTTCCACCACTAGCGTCTTTAAAATGCTTAAAAGAAGCTTTGGAACATGTAAACATGCTTATTAAATTTGTGTCTATTATTCCTTTCCACTCATCAAGTTCGTATTCCTCGGGTCTCTTTCTGATATTAGTCCCTGCATTATTTACTAATATATTTAATTTGCCAAAGTTACTAATAACATTCTCAATCAGTTTATTGCATGAGTTCTCGTCAACAACATCAACATGAAAGGATTTACATTCTATATTTTGAGAATTTAAAATTTTAATTGATTGAGTGTTTTTCTCTTCATTTCTACCAGCTATTATAATTGTAGCTCCAGCTTCTCCCATAGCTTTTGACATCGCTAAACCGATACCTCCATTTCCGCCAGTAACTAGAGCAACCTTTCCTGTTAGATCAAAAAGTTTCATTCAAATTCCTTCCTATTACCAATTTTCTTTAGATGTTCTTATATCTAATTCAAAAGTCCACGCGTTTTTATTTTGATTATATAAATACATGTAAGCATCAGTGACACTATCTATATCTATTAATTTTCCATCTTTTACTCTTTCATCAAAATCAGACACTCTTTGTTTTATCCTCTCACCTGCCAAACCTCCATCAACAATAATATGGCCTACGTGAATTGAGTTTTCAGCATATTCTTTTGCAATTGCTTGGGCTAAATTACGAAGAGCACCTTTTGCTGAATTAAATGCTCCAAAGTTTGATTTACCCCTTAAAGACGCGCTAGCACCTGTAAACAAAAGTGTGCCAGGGGTATTTTCTTTTAAAAATACTTTTATGACTTCTTTGGCAAATAAAAATCCACCATAGCATCCAGATTCCCAACTCTGCCTGAAATAACTTGGCTCCATGTCAATTATTTTGCCAGGTGTACTATTCCCAACATTGTAGACAGCAAAATCTAAACCAGAACCAATTTCTTTAATCATCTTTTTGATTTGATTTTCATCTGTTGTATCAACAACTATTGGTTTAGCGTGATTTCCTTCTTTGATAATACTTTCTACGACTTTATTTAATGACTTAATTGTTCTACCCGCTACAAATACTTCAAAGTTGTTTTGAGCAATTTTTTTACAAAGTTGTCCACCAAGACCATTAAGAGGTCCAACACCTATAACTAAAGCTTTTTTCATTTTATATAATATGCCTTCTTTGTTAATTAATATATGAATTAACTCTTGCTAATAATGAATTTAATCTGATTTTAATATCTAATAATTGATTTTTGAGATTGTTGTTTTCATTTTTCAATTTTTTAATTTTTGCTTTTAATAGAGTATTATTTAATTCGTTGTTTATAGGCTTTTTATTCTTGGCATCAGCTTTACAGGTATTATAAATAGTTATGTCTTTGGCAGATGTGCCTTTTAAAACACATTCATGAGCTTGGGTTTGAGAATAAATAAAAATAAAAAATAAAAAATAAAAAATCTTCATATTGTTACTTTTTGTAAATTAAATTAATAATATACAATTACATATTACTTATGTAATTAACAAGAGGTAAAAATGTACTCTCGAATAGCAGAATTTCAGTCAACTTCTAAAGTCAATTGTGATATGATAATAGCATTTTTTCAAAATGTTATGATACCTAGAAATATTAAAAACGGTCAGCTGAGTTGTGAGGTCTACAGAGTTTCAGATACTACAGGTTTTGTTATTTCATCTTTTAAAAACAAAAATGATGCTACCAAAGTAATGAAAATAATGGCCAACGAACTCAATGAAGTTAAAGGTAATACTAAGATTAAATTAATTGAGGGTGAAAGAGTTTTCAGAATAGATCAATGATATGAGCCTTGAACAAAAACAAATATTTAAGTTTTATGTTGGTTATGACGATATTTTTAACGAAATAGAAAATTTATCTAATATTAAACCTCAAACCAATGTAGCCTTCGATATTCTAAAATATGACAATAATAATTATGAAATAAATATTGCTCTAGCCGGTGTAACTCAGGATCAAATAACTATTGAAAAATTAAATAATTTTTTGATGTTAGAAGTGAAGGAAAAAACAAAAACTCCTTTTGAAGGTATTATTCATAAAGGTATTCGTAAAAACTCGGTTAAACAAACTTTTAGGTTAGAACAAAATATAGAAGTTGATGATGCAGAATTAGTAAGTGGAATACTTAAAATTAAATTACATAAAAAAGAAATGAAAACAAAATTAAAGAGAGAAATAGAAATTATAGAAGAATAATAATATTATATGTTTGTTCTTAAATATTTGGAAATATTATGAAGGGTAATATGTCATGAACTATATGATCGATACTAATAAACTAAAAAGTCAGATAACCCAAGAAGAATGGCAACTTAGACTAGATCTCGCTGCAACCTATAGACTTATTGCACTCTATGGATGGGATGACTTAATATATACACATGTTTCATTAAGAATACCTGGTCCAGAACATCATTTTCTTATAAATCCTTATGGGCTAATGTTTGATGAAATCACAGCTTCAAGTCTTGTTAAAATTGACCTTAATGGTAATTCAGTTATAGACACTCCATATGAAGTTAATCCTGCAGGATTTACAATTCATAGTGCGATACATTCAGTAAGAGAAGATGCCCAGTGTGTTCTTCATCTTCATACTAATGACGGTGTTGCAGTATCTATCCAGAAAGATGGTTTATTACCAATAAGTCAAACATCAATGTTGATACATCCTCATATAGCCTATCATGATTATGAAGGTCTAGCTTTAGATCATACTGAAAAAGAAAGATTAGTTGAAGATATAGGTAACAAAAATCTGTTTATATTAAGAAACCATGGTACTTTGTCAGTAGGCCAGACATGTGGTATTGCATTTATGGGTATATATTTTCTTGAAAGAGCATGTTCTGCTCAGATAAGAGCTCAATCAGCAGGGTCTATTAATTTACCTTCAAAAGAAGCTATAAAAACAACGCAAGATCAATCTATTGGTATGTTTGATTTAGGCAGAGATAGACTTGCTTGGCCAGCTTTATTAAGAAAACTCGAGAGACAATCACCAGATTACAAAAATTAAAAAGCTGACTTTGCGCCTCCAGTTTTTTGTGTTGTGAATATTGATCCATGATCTGGAGCTGGTGGTAAAGGTATTACTACAGGAACACTTTCCATTCTAGGTTGATAACTCACTTCCCCACAAACCATTTGTTTTTCTAATTGTTTACATAACTCTATTGGATCATTTTTTTTTAAATAGGCACCAACACCTACTAAAGGCCATGCATCAGCAGAATTACACTCATAAAAAAGCATTAATCTATCTTTTTGGCTATTATTTGGTGCTGAGCCATGAAGAGTTCTAGCATGGTGAATTGTCATGGATCTAGCTTTTCCTGTAAGAGTAACAGCTTTGTCAATATCAAAAAATTTATCATCTGGATTAATTGCGCCACAAAAAACTCCATTATTGTTGTGACTTAGAACTGGACCCTTGTGGCTTTCGGGTATAACCATTAATGGTCCGTTATCAATATCCACATCATTAAGCATTAAACCTAATGCTAAAACATTATCGTTTGTGTGTGGATAAAAGGCCCAATCTTGATGCCATTCAACTGCAGCACCACCTCCAGGAGCCTTAGTATTCAATTTACTTGTTTTTAGAGAAATATCTTTGCCTAAAAGATCAATCAATATTCCTTCAATTTTAGATTGTTTTATTATATCCCAAAAAAATTGAGAATGTTGATGAGGCTGCTTTACTCTTTTTAGTCTGGGGTTAGTTGAACAATGTCCATCTTCGAGATCAAAAATATTATCATTTTCTTTTACATTTTTAGATCTTTCAAAAAAATCTTTTACTAGAGCTAACATTTCCTTGTGTTGATCTTCCGTAATTACATCCTCAACCAGTAAATATCCCTTATCGTTGTAAAAATTCACCTCGTCTTTGGATAATATCATCAACAACCTCCCTTAACTATGAACATATCATGTTGTTTAATCTTATAAATATGTTAATCAAATAAAGATGAAGAGCAACTACAAATGAACAAAAATTTGATCGACCTTGATAGTAGTCAGGCATGGATTAGATTAATAATAATTTTTATAATGAGCGTTATTGGCACTGCAGGAATGTGGTCAGTAGTAATTATAATGCCTAATATTCAAAGTGAATTTGTCCTTGATAGAGCTGCATCTACATACCCCTATGTGGCAACTATGTTTGGATATGGAATAGGTAATGTCATTATAGGGAGAATGCTAGATAAAATAGGAATTACAAAACCTATAATATTTGCTTTAACTCTTTTGGTTTTTTCATATTTAATTTCAACACTGGCTAATAATGTTATGTGGCTTTCAATAATTCAATTTTTCTTAGGTTTTTCTGCTGCCGCATTTTTTGGGCCAATGATGGCTAATATTTCAAGATTTTTTTATAAAAGAAAAGGGCTTGCAGTATCTTTAGTTGCGAGTGGTCAACATCTTTGTGGAGCAGTTTGGCCTTTTTTAATTAAGGATTTTCTTTTAGATGGTGAATGGAGAGAAGCTCATCTTTTTATTGCATTAGTTTGTAGTATTTTTATCCCTATATTGTTTTATTTTCTTGGGGAAAAGTCGCCAAATTTAAAAAATGATTTCTCTAAAACTAAAAAAGAAGAAAATGTGAATTCTAATATAAAATTATCAATTAGTAACAAGAAAATTCAAGTTTTACTAATGTTTGCTGGTGTTTTTTGCTGCGTTGCTATGTCAATGCCACAAGTGCATATTGTTCCTTTGTGCATTGATAATGGTTTTGGTTTAGCTGTAGGAACTGAAATATTATCCTTTATGCTATTTGCTGCTGTAACTAGTAGAGTACTATTTGGTTTCTTATCTGACAAAATAGGTCCAATTCAAACTTTAATACTTGGATCAACTTTACAAGCAATTTCTCTGTCGATGTTTTTACCCTTTAATAGCCAATTATCGCTATACATAGTGGCAATTTGTTTTGGTTTATCTCAAGGTGGTATTGTTCCAATTTACGCAGTTATAATTAGTAAGTTTTTACCAGAAAATGAAGTCGCTGAAAGAGTTGGTTTATTAATTTTTGCGACTATAGTTGGGATGTCACTTGGAGGATGGCTGTCAGGGGAAATTTATGATTATACTAACTCTTATCAGATGGCATTTTTAAATGGAATTTTTTGGAATTTAATTAATTTATTAATAATGTTTTATCTTTTTTTAAAATATAAACAGTCAATAAAAAGCGTGGATAAATATGAATATTGAAAATCAAATGCGTCTTCTATGGACAAAATACTTAGAAACAAAAAATTTTAATTATCTTGCAGAAGCTTGTGAAAAAGCTCCTTTTTTTGGTCAAAAAGAAATGGGAAAAGAGATTGGTAAAATTTTAAGAAGTTTAAATAGTGATTGATACCAAATTAATTATAGATTTTTGGTTCGTTCAATGCACACCTAATATGTGGTTCAAAAAAAGTGATAGTTTTGATCAACTGTTAAGGACAAAATTTAAAAAAAAAATAGAAATATGTTTAAAGATTAATATTGAACAAATTTCAATATCTTATGATAATTATCTTTCTTATATTCTTGTTCTTGATCAGTTCACAAGAAATGTTTTCAGAAATAATCCTAAGGCATTTGAAGGTGATAAAACAGCTTTAGAATTATCTAAAACTGCTATTGAAAATAATTTTCTTATAGAATGTAAATTTCACTATAATAGTTTTTTTTTAATGCCAATTATGCATAGTGAAAATATAATTGACCATGAATTTGGCTTGCCTTTTTTCAAAAAGTTTACAAATGAAAATACATTTAAATACGCTTTGAAACACAAAAAAATTATAGAGAAATTTTCAAGGTTTCCTCATAGAAATAAAATATTAGGTAGAAAATCAAGTGCATCGGAATTAGAGTTTCTAAAATCGCCTGGAAGTAGGTTTTAAATTATATGAACGTCAAGAGTATTAAAATTGGTAAAAGCCCTTCAATTTCAGTTGACTTTGCTGGTGAGGGTGAAATGTTAATTTTTCTTCATGGAATTGGGGGAAATAAAAAGAACTGGAAAGATAACCTTTGTTTTTTTTCTGATAAGTTTTTGTCAGTTGCATGGGATACAAGAGGGTATGGTGAAAGCGATGATTATGAGGGGGCACTTAAATTTGAAGACATATTAGACGATTTAAAAAAAGTTTTAGATTTTTTTAGTAAAGATAAAGCTCATATTGTTGGACTTTCAATGGGTGGACAAATCGCAACTTTATTTTATGAAAAATATTCTAATAATGTCAAAACACTTACTTTGTGTGACACTCATTTTGGTTTATCAAACTTTAATAAAAAAGATGTGGAAAGATTTATAAATATAAGAAAAGAGCCCCTATTAAAAGGAAAAGAACCTAAAGATATAGCTCCTATAGTTGCTGAAACATTAATTGGTGACATGAAAAATACTTATGCTTTTAATCAACTAGTTGATTCAATGTCTCTACTTCATAAAGACAGTTATTTAAAAAACAATTGATACCTCTATGAGAACAGAACATCGTCATATTTTTAAAACAATTAATGTACCTACATTAATAATGGTTGGTGAACTAGACACTCTAACACCACCTTCAATGTCTAAAGAAATTATGAAAGAAATTAAAAATAGCTATATCAAAATTATTCCAGACGCTGGTCATTTAATAAATATTGAGAAACCAGAATTATTCAACCATAATTTAAGGTCATTTTTGGAGAGTTGAATGAAAATAAATAAAATTAAATTTTATGTTTATTTATTAATCTACTCTCAAATAAAACACACAAAATTGATGACAAAAAATATGAGAAGTCCCAGCAATGGAATTCTTGGTAACATTGCAAAACATTTAATGATAAATTTTAACGAATTTATAATTAATGACGCAGTTAAAAAGCTTGATGTAAGAAATAATGACGAAGTTATAGAGATAGGATCTGGAAACGGACAAGCAATTGAAAAAATACTTCAACTAACTAATAAAAAAATTACTTCCATAGAAGTCAGTGAAAAGTTTCGTAATCAATTAATTCAAAAATTTAGTAATCAAAAAGTAGTTTTTTTTTCAAATGATGCGAAGCAATTGGGAGACATTATAAAAGATAACACATTTACAAAACTTCTAGCTATAAATGTAATTTATTTTTTATATCCACTTTCTGACTATGCAAAAGAATTTTATAGGATTTTGAAATTTGATGGAGTTGGTCTCTTAGCATGTAAGTTTAAAGGAATTAAAAATTTTGATAATAAAGTTGCTCCTAATAAAGACTTAAATGAAGTAGTTAGAGCATTTGAAAAAGTTGGTTTTTTGGTTAATACAGAATTTGTAGATTCAAAGAATGAGCAAAAAGTATATCACGCGATTTATTTAAGAAAGGTGAAAAATGGATAGTAATAACTTAATTCAATCGAGAAGGAGTTTTATCTTCACTCCGGGTCTAAAACCAGAAATGTTTCCCAAAGCTATAAAATCTGGGACAGATATGGTGTGTGTTGAATTAGAGGATGGGATTGCTCCCAAAGACAAAAATTTAGCTAGAAAATTAGCGATAAAGTTATTTGAAACAAAACAAAATGATGATGGTATTGAGAGGATACTTAGAATTAACTCCCTAAGAGAAAAATTTGGCATAGATGATGTACAAGCTATCTTAAATACAAACAACCCTCCTCCTGCTTTAATGATCCCGAAAGTTAAAAGTACTGAGGAAATAGTCCTATTAGATAGTTTACTCACTGAAAAAAGGCATAATTGTAGACTACACATTATTATTGAAACTAATGAAGGACTTGAAAAAGCATACGATATAGCTAATTGCTCTAACAGAATTGATGCTCTGTTTTTTGGTGGAGTAGACATGTCAGCTGAATTAAGGTGTGAAAATAAATGGGAACCTTTACTATATGCCAGGTCAAGAATAGTACATGCAGCTTCATCTGCTGGAATTGATGCCATAGATGTTCCATTTTTAGACTTAGATGACCCTGAAGGCATGAAACAAGAAGCAATTAAAGCGAAAGGACTAGGCTTTAGCGGGAAAGGATCAATACACCCAAAACAAATACCAATTTTAAATGAAGTGTTTACTCCATCAGAGGAAGTCATTCAAAGAGCAAAAAAAATAATGTCAACTTTTGAGAAAGCAAATACAGGGCTTGTAGTTATTGACGGAAAACTTATTGAGAAACCTGTCTTAAGAGAAATGTATAGAATCTTAGCCGTTGCCAAAAAAATCGAAAAGAACAATGTAATTTTAAAATAATTAATAAATTAACTATTTTATTTTTTATAATAAATCTTTATTAAATTTATTGTTAAACTTTAAAAATAATAAATAAGTGATTGGTATAGAAAATAATAAAATCGCAAAAAAATTAATCTCATAATTTGAATGCCCTGTAATATCTCCACCTGGAAGAGCCATTAATATACCTGAAAATCCAAGCATGATTCTTATTGGCCATTCTAAGTATCTTGAGTTTTTAAGATTTCCTATTCCAACTAAATATCCTTGTAAAGAGCTTGAAATAAGAATAATTCCAGCAATTGCAGAAAAGAAAACAGTAAAAATTTCAAGCACCGATCCTCTGCCTATTAGTGCAGGATTTAGAACAAAAAAGAATGGAATGAAATAAATAACACTTCCTAATTTCATTGCTTCTACGCCTGTTCTTATTCCATTTGCACCAGCAACTGACGCAGCGGCAAATGCACCTATAGCAACTGGTGGAGTTATAAATGATATCATTCCCCAATATAACATAAATAAATGAACAGCAACTTTATCTAATCCACTACCTGTTAATGCTGGAGCAAGCGTTACTGCTAGAAATAAGTAAGCGGCAGTTACTGTCATTCCAATACCCAGTATAAAACTAGTAAGCGCACCCATAATAAGTAAAATGATTATAGAATCACCCGCAAAATCTACAAGCGCGTATGTAATAGTACCGATTTTACCAGTAAAAGTTAGTGAACCAATAATGAGGCCAATTGCAACTAGAATACCAGCAAGTTCCGCAAACAATCTACCTACGCTTTCTATGAAATTAAGAAATTTTTTGGAGTTCCACCTGTGTATTTTTACAACTTGATTGATTATTAACAATGTAGCTGTGGCATAGTAAGGAGCTTGTGCTTCTCTTTGCATATACAATAACATTAAAATTAACATTACAAATACAAATATAAAATACCACCCATCTTTTAAAACCTTTTTAATGGATGGAAGTTCTTGTGCAGGTAAACCTTTAAGGTGATTTCTTGCTGCGTAGGCGTCTATTTGCATAAAAAGACCAAAATAATACAATATAGAGGGAAAAGCAGCTGCAATAATAATCTCAGAGTATGGGACCTCTAAAAAAGTTGCCATCACAAAAGCAGTTGCTCCCATAACTGGAGGCATTAATACTCCACCTGTAGATGCACATGCCTCGACGCCTGCAGCATAAGAGGATTTGAAGCCAGTTTTCTTCATTGCGGGGATAGAAAGTACACCAGTAGTTAAAACGTTTGTAATAACACTTCCACTCATTGAACCCATTAGACCAGAAGAAAAAATTGAAACTTTTGCAGGTCCACCTCTTCTAGTACCCAAAAGTGCAAAAGCTAAATTTAAAAAAAAAGATCCACCTCCGGTATGTTGAAGAGCTACTCCAAAAATTAAAAAACCAACAACTAGGGTTGCAAATGCAGTCATTGGTATACCCATAATGCTTTCTGTACCAAAAATATGAAATGTAGCGGTAGTATCCCATGGTTGGGCTGGCGCGCTTAAAAACCCAGGTAGAAAAGTCGAAATTGCTGGGTAAATAGAAATAATTAAACAAATAATAAAAATTGCATTTCCACCAGCTCTTCTACTTGCCTCTAAAACCAAACCCCATAAAATAAATGCCATTATTTTTGCATATGTTGGTGCAAGATATTCCCACCCCTCTTCTAAAATTAATGAACCACTATAACAAAAATAGCTTGCAATTATAAACGTAGAGGCAGCAAAAATTATATCATACCAGGGTATTTTATTTCCTCTCCTAGGAGTGGGATGATATACAATAAATGGTAAAGGTAATAATAGAGCAATCATAGCATAGAGATACTCAGTATCCAGCAGCACATAAGTATTTAAAAAATTACCAACACCGAACAACATGTAAAATGAAAGAAAAGAAGATAATATGGCGCCAAACCTTAAAACATAGTTGGAGATATCGTTTGGAGCCCTGTTCCTAATTAAAGAATCTTCTGGTTGATTTTTGGACATATTTAATTCCAATTTTGATAAGGTAAAACTTAGTTTTACCTTATCAGATTCATTTTTTAATTATATGCATTTGGCATGCCGGCAGCTTTTAAAGAAGATGCTCTATTTTCAAGCCACTTTTTCTTAAAAGCATCACCAGATAAATTTGCCTTTAGAGTTTTCTGCCAAGCTTTAGCTAAGATATCCTGTCTTTTTATTAAGTTTGCGTTATGTTTGTCATGCTTTGATGTCCAAACACCTTTCTTTTTGTAAAACTTAACTGCTCCTGGATGATATGGAAAAATCCAACTAAAATTTTGATTTGATAATTGATATCCATCCATTCCTGGTCCAGAATCTTTAAATTGGTCGTAATTATTCATAACAGCTTCAGTTAGATGATATGATAAATCTTCAGAGGTTTTTTCTAATGTAACAAAAATGGGATAAGGGTAATTCATTCCTTCAAAAGATTTATTACTATCTGAAGATCCTACAAAGTTTGTTACAACTGCTTTGGCAAAATGGGGGGCTGTAGCTATTGCTCTTTTCCAACTTACTTCGTCGTTATGTGGCATTGGTGGAAAGAAAAGACCTCTAGGTGAAGCATTCGTTTTATTAAAAATACTACTTACAGAAGAACCCATACTTGCATCTGCTTGACCATTTATAACTGCATTAGCCGATGCTCCGTAACCAGAAACCTCTACCTTAATAACATCATCCCATGTTAGGCCACCAAACGCTAAAAAACCTGCCATGTTTCCATTAAGTGCTGGAGATCCTTTTACCCAAGTAACTCTTTTCCCTTTTAGATCAGCCATTGTTTTAATATTTGCATCGGCAGCAGTAGCTACTGTTTGACCATTTCTTCCAATATTATTGAACATATTATAAACTTTCATTGGTCCCCATTTTTTATCTGCAAACATAAACACGCCCTCTTGCGCAAATAAACTCGCTATTCCACATGCGCATATTTCTGCTTGTCCTGCTTTAAGTGGAACCATTCTAGAAACATCATTTTTGCCAGGAATTATTCTTAAATCCGTACCATAATTTTTTTTAAGCATTTGGCCAATACCAACAGATTGAGCATAGCCCGATGAGGTGGTTCCGTATGCAGTCCAAGAAATGTTTTTAGGTAATTTATCAGCAATAGAATTTGATACATTAAAAGAAATTACTAAAGCTAAAAAAGAAAAGTAAAAACAAAATTTATTCATATTAATTCCTCCATCTTTTTAATATTACCTATAAGATTACATCTTCTTTTTAAATAATCAAATTGATACTGGTAAATTTATAATAAAAAAAATTAAGATAATTAAATAATAAGAAGTCTTATTGCTAAAAAGATTAATACTAATTGGAAAATTCTCACGAATATTTTGTTACTAATTTTCAAAAGTAATAACTGACCGATTCTACTTCCAATTAATGTTGCTGGTAATATCATTAAAAAAGTATCTATATATTCAAAAAAAGAAAATCCAATAAATGTAAACCCTATTATTTTTATTAAATTACCGATTAATCCAAAATAACCTAGAGTGCCCACAATAGATTTTTTTTCTGAAATGCTTTGTTTTACAATAACAGCTAAAAGAGGAGCAATTACACCTACTAATATGTTTAAAATACCTGTGAAAAAACCAACTATTAAATATAAATTTGTAGGAACTTTTAAACTGTCTATAATTTTTAAATTCTGAATTCCAAGTGCAAGTAATATAAAAAACCCAATTAAATTTTTAATATTATCACCATCTATATTTTGAAAAATTTTTAGACCTATAAATATTCCAATAGGTAACAATAATGAAAACTTAAATATTATATTCCAATTTACAAATTTTCTTAAAAGCCATGTTCTTGTTATATTTGAAGTAAATTGAATAACTCCATGTACTGGTATTGCTTCTGCTGGATTCATAAACTGAAGCATCGCAGCTAATAGTACTGTACCTCCACCTGCCCCTGCGATTGATGTCATCAAGGCTGTAAAAAATGATAGAACTGCTAGAATAATATTTTCTGATAAAGATAGTTCAAGCATTTAAGATGCCTAGTTTAAATAATTTAGAATAAATTTAATTTGTAATGCTGTGACATTATTTGATAAAATCAAATTATCAAACTAATAAAAACAAAAGAGAGAACTTTCAAATTGAAAATTAAGGATCAAGTTGTAATAAATTCAATAAACAATGATAACAATAATCTATGCATTGATTCCTTTATTAGAAATAATAAAACTTTTGGTTATCAAAAATATAGAAAAGATCCAGAAAATATTTCAGAATGGTATAAAATTGGTAATTATGATTACAAGGTTTTTTCAAATAAAGACGATGCTTATCATGACGCAAAGAAACTATTGTTTGGTTTAAATAAAAATGAAAATTGTTAGTTTACTTCCTTCAGCTTCAGAAATTATTTGTGATATGGGATTATCTAATTATTTATACGCAGTAAGTCATGAGTGTGATTATCCAGACTTAATTAGAGGAATTAAAAAAGTTACCTCAAGTATTATACCAAACAATTTGAACCAAAGTTCAATTGATAAATTAGTTAAAAAGGCTGTTAAGAATGATATTCCTCTTTATAAAGTGGATAACGATGAGATACTTAAAATCAATCCCGACCTAATAATTACTCAAGGACTATGTGATGTTTGCTCTATCTCAGAAAACGTTATTCAAGCAACATTAAAAAACAACTTATGTACTCTAAAATCTAAGACAAAAATTATCTCACTAAATGGAACAACCTTTGACGAAATTTGTTCGGATATTTTGATGATAGGTATAGCAGTCAATAAAGAGGAAACTGCTAAAAAAATAATTGCTGAAGCGAAACTTAAAAAAAAACAAGTTACAAGGAAAAGAACAAATAAAACTGTTCTTCTACTTGAATGGATAGACCCCTATTTTACACCAGGGCACTGGATACCTGAGCAAATAGAAATGGCAGGATTTTTGTCATGTATAGGTAATAAAGGAGAAAAATCTATCGAAATCACACCTAAAGATATAGCAGATCTAAATCCAGACTTTATTGGGATAATTTGTTGTGGTTATAATCTTGAAGAAAATAAATCTTTTGCAGAAAATATTTATCTTGATGAAAAGATTAATCATATTGAAGCAATTCAAAAACAAAGAGTATATGCATTTGATTCTAATTCTTACTTCAGCCGACCGTCTTTAAGAGTTTTAGACGGTGTAATTCAGTTGAGTAATGCCATTTCAGATACAAACCCAAAATTTCATTGTAAAAAATCAGACTTTATAAATGATAGGAAACATTCTTCCTGTTAATTTATCACCCGTTTTAAGCTTAATATTTTCAAAGGGTGGTGAGCCTTTACCTTGTCTATCAACAAAAAAAGCATCATCACCAACAATTCTTGCTGAAAACACTCTTCTTCTGCTATTTTTGTTAATATTTTCTGAAGCTCCATGAAGTGTTCTAAAGTCAAAAGCAACAGCGTCACCTGCTTTAATATCCCAACTTAATATTTTGTAATCTTTTCTATTTGAATTAATATCCGGCACTTCCTTAGAGTTATCATTTTCGTACAAATCATTACCATTAAATCTTTTGGGCTTATGTAATATATTCGATAAATGTGAGCCGGCTATGCACTCTAAACAACCTTCTTTCGAAATGTCATCTAGAGCAATCCAAAAACTGACACTCTGTTTACCGTCAACACAATAATATGGTTTATCTTGATGCCATGGAGTTACAATAGACGAACCAGGTTCCTTAACTAAAACATGATCATGAAAAAATCTTGATTTTTTGGATTTCATTAATTTTGCAGCATAAAATCCAATTTTTGATTTAAAAATAAAATCTTTAAATTCCGGTATTCTATCCCAATTAACTAAATCTTGAAAAAATGGAGCCGTTCCATCCTCAGGAGTATATGACCTTTCTCTAACACTAGGATTTTGAATTAATTTATCAACACCAATTCTAAGTGGGTCAAGCCAATCTAAAAATATTCCTTTACATAAAACTGCACCCTCAGTGGAAAAATCCTCAATTAATGTATTATCTATAAACTCCATCCCATTCTTCCACAGGTTGTAATTTACCATCTTTACCTAATTTTGGTCTGTTCCTAGTAAATGTGTTTTCTGAACCTACAACACCGTAATCCATATAACCTAACCTGACCAAAGGCCTAGCTGCGCTAGCATTAAACAGCCCATCTTTAATAAACTTATCGTTTATAAAAATACCAACAACCTGCCCAAATATTACATAGTTTCCTGTTCCTTTGTCTCTATCTACATTTGGGAGGTCTATTGTTTTCCAATGTTTGCATTCAAGAGCAGCAGATGCTTCAGAAACAAATGGTGCGGAAACAAATTTACCTATTTGTGGTTTTAAACCTGCTAATTCAAATTCATCAATATTTGAATCTGCGGGAACAGAACTACCATTCATATGATCAAACAAATCTTCAGTTGCCAAAGAAACAGTAAACTCTCCTGTTTCTTCTATATTTTTAACTGAATCTTTAATATCTACTGAAGAAAACATTACAAAATGAGGTCTATCTGCGATTGCATTAAAGTAGCTATATGGAGCTAAATTATAAACACCTGTTATAGAGCGACTTCCAATCCAACCAATCGGCCTCGGGGCTACAATTGCTTTGAAAGGGTCATGTGGTAGACCATGCTCATTTTTTAAGGTATCGTAGTGCATTATATTTTCCTATTTATAACAAAAAATGTAGATTAAAATAAACAATATAAATTAAATGTATAGAATATTATTAAATTAATTATTTATTAAATTCCCAATTTAACGGTGAAATATGATTGATAGAGAAATTAAAGTTATAGGTTTTATTGGACTAGGTGTCATGGGTTGTTCCATGAGTAAAAACTTACTTAAAAATAAAAATTGGAATGTCTTAGTAAAAGATTTGAATGCCAATAAAGAAAAAGAATTAGAAAATCAAGGTGCTAAAATAGCCAGTGATACTAGAGAAATTTTTACTATATCAGATTTGGTTATTACATGTTTACCAGGAGGAGATTCTGTTAGAGACCTATATTATGGTAAAGATAAATATATCTCTAATATAAAAATCAATCAGTTTATTATTGATATGTCAACATCGCAACCCGATTTAATGATTAAATTAGAAAATGAGATTAAAATAAAAGGTGCTCATTTTGCTGACGCTCCCATTGCCAGAACAAGACAGGCTGCTATTGATGGAACTTTAGCTATAATGGTTGGGTCTGATAAAAATGTTTATAATAAAATTCTGCCCGTGTTACGATATATGGGTAAGGATATTTTGCATTGTGGAAAAGCAGGAACAGGCCAACTTACCAAAATATTGAATAACATGATACTTTTTGAAACAGTTGTAGCATTAAGTGAAGCAGCTAATATTGCTGAGCAATATGGCATGAACGTTGAAAATTTATATGAAAATATAACAAAATGTTCTGGAGATAGTTTTGCTCTTAGAAACCATGGGTTAAAAAGTATTGCTAAAAATAATTTTCCTTCTCCAGCTTTCTCCTCAGAATATGCTCTCAAAGATTTATCCTATGCTTTAGAATTAGGTGAAAAACTCAACGTTAAAATGCCTGGAGCATTATCAGCAGAAAATCTCTTAAAAGCTTCAATTAAAAATGGTGACAGAGACTTATATTTTCCTGTAATGAAAAAATATTTTAGTTAAAGATTAACCTCTACCTACAAATGGCATTTTATTTGCCATAACAGTCATATTTAGAACATTTACCGTTACAGGTAAATTAGCCATGTATAAAACTGCTTCTGCTATGTGAAGAGAATCTATAACTGGCTCAATATCCATATTACCATTAGCCTGAGGAACACCCTCTTTCATTCTCTGTGTCATTGGCGTTTCAGCATTTCCAATATCAATTTGACTACATGCAATGTCATATTTTCTTCCATCCAATGAAATTGTCTTAGTCATGCCTGTAACAGCGTGTTTTGTTGCTGTATATGGTATACTTCCTGGTCTGGGAGTAACTGAAGACACACTACCATTATTTATTATTCTACCACCCTGTGGGTTTTGTTTTCTCATAAGAGCAAAAGCATATTTAGCACATAGAAACATTCCATTTAAATTAATATCTACAACACTTTTCCAATTTTCAAATGGCATTTCGTCTATTGATTGTGCCGGCACACCTATCCCTGCATTATTAAATAAGACATCAATTCTGTCGTGCTTTTTTTCTATAATTTTGAATACATTTTCTACCGAAATTTGATCACTTACGTCACATGACATTACTTTAGTTATGCCAGAACATAATTGTTGTGTTTCAATTAATTTATCTTTTCTTCTTCCTATTAAATAAATAATGAAATCTTCTTTTGACAATACTTCAGAAACTCTACGGCCAACACCGGTTCCTGCTCCTGTAACCATTGCAATTTTTGACATTTTCATTTCCTTTTTTAATTATGCTAGGTATATTGTAAAATCTTATCATTTTAAGTAAAATATAAATACAAAAATTAAAGTTTTCTAGCAGAAGATTATATTATGATAAAGAAAGTTTTTATTGGCTGTGGTGCAGGATTTTCAGGTGATAGGTTTGATGCATCAATTCCTATTGTAAACGAATTTAAAAAAATAAATGCTCCTAAATATCTAATGTTTGAAGTCCTTGCAGAGAGAACTCTTGCTATAGCCCAACAATTTAGATTAAAAAATCCTGAGGAGGGTTATTCGCCATTTTTAGATTCTTACATAAGTCCAATTCTTGACGATTGCCTTGAAAATAATATAAAAATAATTTCAAATATTGGTGCTGCAAATCCTATGGGAGGAGCCAAAAGAATACTTGAAATAGCAAAAAAACAAAATACTAAAAAACCTAAAATTGGTGTTGTTTTAGGTGATGATTTATTAGAATATATGTCTAATGATGAAATACTAAATAGTCCAACAATGGAAGGTTTGGATTTTTCTAATAACAAAATTACTGCAGCTAACGTATATCTTGGAGCTCAACCGATTGCTGAAGCTTTAGAGAAGGGTGCTGACATTGTAATTGTTGGAAGAACAGTTGACAGTGCTCTTGCCTTAGGACCCTTGTTATACGAATTTAAATGGAAAGAAAATGAATTAAATTTGATTGGCTCAGGTACAATTTGTGGCCATCTTCTAGAATGTGGAGCTCAAGTAACTGGAGCTTATTTCGCTGACCCTGGCTTCAAAGACGTACCTAATCTGGCAAACGTTGGTTTTCCCATAGCCGAAGTTAATCAAGATGGTTCATTTATTATTACTAAACCTGATGGAACGGGTGGTCTAGTAAGTGAAGCAACGGTTACAGAACAATTGTTGTATGAGACACATGATCCTTCTAATTACTTAGTCCCAGACGTGACGGCTGATATGACAAGTTTAATTTTAGAAAACAGTGGAGAAAATAGAATTTTAGTTAAGGGCGGTAAAGGTAAAAAATCTCCTGAAAAACTAAAAGCCACTATTTGTTGTGATAATGGATTTATGGGTGAGGCTGAAATAAGCTATGCAGGACCTAATGCACTTGCACGAGCAAAGCTTGCAGGTGAAGTAATTAGTGAAAGAATTCAAATTTTAGGATTACAAGGACAGTTGAGAGTTGAAATTATTGGGGCTGGATCAGTTCATTATTCTATGGATGAAACATCTTCTTATCATCTTCCTGAAAATGGTGATTACAGAGTCAGAACTTCCGCAATATATCCTAAAAAAGAACAAGCACAACAAATGGTTGATGAAGTCATGTCATTATATTGTTGTGGACCTGCTGCTGGAGGTGGAGGACGTGGATATGTTACACCTCAATCATCAACTGCATCTATTTTAGTTAACAGAGATATTGTTGACCCCAACATTCAAATTAAAATTATATAAAATTCTTTTGAGGCAATTATGATTATATTAGACTTACCTGTTCATGCAATTGCTCATGCTAGAGCTGGTGATAAAGGAGATGTATCTAATATTTCACTTATTGCTTATTTAGATAGTGGATGGAAAGTAATAAATGATCTTGCTACTGAAGAAAGAGTATTGGATATTTTCAGGCATTTAGGAGCAACTCAAGTTAAAAGATTTCAACTTCCATCTCTAAAAGCATTAAATTTTGTAATTCAAAGTGCTCTTGGGGGTGGTGTTAATAGCTCATTAAGACTTGACAGACATGGTAAAACTTTATCTTCACATCTACTTCACGAGCTAATTTTACCTATTAGTGAAGAAATGATACCCTCTAATTCACCATATTTAAAAAATTTTAAGGAATGAAAAATGCAAGAAGCTGGATCACTCTTAGTAAAATTACTTGAAAAACAAAAAGTTGATAGAGTGTTTTGCGTTCCAGGCGAAAGCTACCTTTCAGTAATGAATGGTCTCCAAGAAACATCTATAGAAACAATTCTTTGTAAACACGAAGGCGCGGCTTCAATGATGGCTGAAGCCGATGGTAAGCTTACTGGCAGGCCTGGCATTGCTTTTGTAACCAGAGGTCCAGGAGCTACAAATGCTGCATCAGGAATACATATTGCGCAGCAAGATAGTACTCCTATGATATTATTTGTAGGGCAAATTGGTAAGGAAATGTATGGCAGAGACGCTTTCCAAGAAGTTGATTATCAACAATTTTATGGTGGTATGGCAAAATTAGTAATTGAAGTTCAGCAATCTAACCGATTATCAGAAATCTTCTCACGAGCTTATCACACAGCTATGTCAGGAAGACCTGGACCTGTTATAATAGCATTACCAGAAAACATGCTAACTGAAAAAACAGATAAAAAACCATTAGAGTTCATTGATCAATTGATGTCTGCTCCTACAACAAAGGATCTTGCACAATTTATTGAAGAAATAAAAGAAGCTAAAAATCCAATTGTTGTTTTAGGGGGATCAATATGGTCTCACGAAGCTGAAAAAGATTTAATATCTATTTCTGAAATGCTTGGATTAACAATAATTACATCTCATAGAAGACAAAGTTATTATAATAATTTACATAAAAATTATGGTGGTGATCTCGGGCTTGGTGTTAATCCAAAATTAATCGATCGAATTAATAATAGTGATTATCTAGTATTGTTAGGTGGTAGATTAAGCGAAAACCCTTCGCAAGGTTTTACATTGTTGGGTATTCCAGAACATAATAAAAAGTTTATTCATATTCATCCAGGTTCAGAGGAAATAGGAAGAATTTATAAACCTCATCTTGGAATCGTGTCAAATCCGATAGCATTTGTGAACATACTTAACAACACATTGAAGGGTCTAAATACAAAACCCAATTCTAATAATGAACTTAATGCATTTAAATCTCACGAAGAATATATTGAATGGGGCGATATGCCTTTAGAAGCTCCTAATTCAGGTGTTGACCTAACATCAGCTTTTAGAACTCTTAGAAAACATTTAGATCCTAATACAATTATTACTAATGGGGCTGGTAACTATGCTGTTTGGGGTCATAGATTATTTAGGTTTACAAAAGTTAAGACGCAACTTGCACCAATTTCTGGTTCAATGGGATACGGACTGCCAGCTGCAATAGCAGCTAAATTAAGATTTCCTGATAATATGGTTATAGCCCTTGCAGGTGATGGATGTTTTCAAATGACTGAAAATGAATATGCTACAGCCGTTCAATATAATGCTGCAGTAATTGTATTAGTAGTAGATAATGAAATGTACGGAACAATTAGAATGCATCAGCATAAACATTATAAAGGAAATTATAAACATACTGGATTAGTCAACCCAAACTTTTCTGATTTAGCCAACGCCATGGGAGGCAAAGGTTATACAGTTGAAAATACCGAAGATTTTTATGAATTATTTGTGAACGCTAATAATTGGGCAAATAAGAATAAACTTCCTGCTTTACTTCATATTAAAACTGGGTCTGAGATGGTATTGCCTGGGAAGCGCTTCAACTCTCTATAATTTTTGATTGGGATTTCTCAAATAAAAATCATTTCCAAGAACTACCTTTTGTGACTTCAATTCTTTGATATCCTTCGAACAAATTTGTTCCATTACATTTGAAAGTTCGTCTTTTAATATATCATGTACGTGATCAGCTCCTTTATATCCTAATGCAGCAAGACCAATAATAAATGGTCGTCCAGTCATTATAAAATCAGCACCAAGCATTAAGCCTTTACTTATGTCTTGACCAGAGTAAAAGCCTGAATCTATAATTATCGGAAATTTTGACCCTATTTTTTTTCTAATTTCTGGTAATACTTGTAATGGGCTTGGCGCAATATCAATTTGTCGTCCTCCATGATTTGAAATATAAATAGCATCAATAATTTTACTAGCTTGAACTGCGTCGTTAATATCCATTAAGCCTTTAAGAATAATTGGACCTCTCCATAAATCCCTCACTTCTTTTAGATAATCCCAATCTAGATAACGTTGCATCTGGCTTCCGGCAAAGCCTGCTTTAGACTTTGCGTTTCCATGCCAGCTACCATCACTATATTGATCCATAGTCCCAAATGCAGGAATACCATTTATAAGCGTCCCAATTGACCATGATGGGCATATTGCTGCTTGAAAGAAAGTTCTTAAATTATTTTTAGGTGGCACTGATACTCCTGCCATTCTAAGCCTCTCTCTTCTGCTAGATGCGGGTATGTCGGCAGTAACAATTAAGGTTTTAAAGCCAGCATTTTTTGCCCTTTTTAATAAGTCATTTCTTATGGCTTTGTCCGCAGGAGGATATAACTGAAACCAGCCCATACCATTAAGATGTTTTCCAACATCTTCAACTGAAGCACACGCAACTGTCGATAATGAATAAGGAATGTTATTTTTAACGGACATTTTTGATAATGCTATTTCTGCACCCGGCCACATTAAGCTAGTCATTCCCATAGGAGCCATTCCAAAAGGTGCGTCATATTCATGATCAAATAACTTAGTTTTTAAATTTGGGTTTACGGTTCCCTTTAAATACTGAGGAACTAAAAAAATTTGATTAAAGACCTTTCTATTATTTTCTAAAGCCTCATCATAACCAGTACCTGCAAATAAGTATTCTGCGGCAAAATGTGGCATTCTCCTTTTTGCAACATTAACCATATCACTAACTCTTGGATATTTATCAACTAGGTTAGACAAAGATTTCTCCTGAAGTTTATAAAAGTTGTGTATTAATTATTTTATAGTTAAATTATTAATTAAATCAAAAATAAAATTAAGTGAGTATAATTCATGATTGAAAATCCTCCTTTGATACAAATCAAAAAACCTGCTAGCAGAAACAGACCCAACAATGAACAACTCAATTATTTTAAGGATGTTCCAACCGGTTTTATTTGTGATGCGCTAGATGGTTACGCTGCATTAGACCCTTCGATAAAACCCCTTTTAATTCCTGGAAAAATTGTAAATCATATTGTGGGGCCAGCATTGACTGTTTTTTCTGGGGCTGCTGACGTATTAGGAATGGCTATAGCTTTAAGTGAAATACAAGAAGGCGACATTGTTGTTAATAGTGTAAGTGGTTTTCAAGGAACTGCCGCGGTTGGCGACAGAATAGCTGGAATGATAAAAAATAATGGAGGAGTAGGACTTGTTACTGATGGACCTATGAGAGACTTAAATGGAATTATTGAAACTGGTTTAGATTGTTTTTGTACAGGATTAAATCCAAATTCACCTTATAATAGTGGTCCTTCAAAAATTGGTTTTTCTATCGATATAGGAGGAAAAACTATAAATAGTGGTGATATTATTGTCGCTGATACCGATGGAGTTACAGTTGTTCCATTTGATAAAATTGATGAAGTAATTAAAAAGCTTGAAAGAATTGTTGAGGTTGAAAATGCTATGGATGAAAAAGTGTCTAATGGACTTAAGATATCTCAAAAAGCTCTAGATTATTTAAATAATGGTCAAGTTGTTTATTACGATTAAAACAAAATTATTGATAAACTCTGCCTTCAGTAACTGTTTGTAAATATTCTATTGATAGATTTTCATTTATTTCAACAATTTTAAAACCTTCTTTAGTAATATCTATAACAGCATAATCTGTATAAACTCTGGATACCACTCCAGACCCCGTTAATGGCAATGTGCATTTTTCAACTAGCTTAGGTTTCCCTTCTTTAGTTAAATGTTGGGTCATTACAAAGACGTTTTTGGCTCCAGCTACTAAATCCATTGCTCCACCAACAGCTGGAATACCTTTGCCGGTGGACCAATTTGCTAAATCACCATTCATGGAAACCTCCATAGCTCCGAGCACACAATAATCAATATGTCCACCTCTTATCATGGAAAAACTATCTGCATGGTGACAAAAACTACCACCAGGTAAAATTGTAACTGGTTTTTTGCCTGCATTAATTAAATCAAAATCAATTTCATTTTCGTTAGGAGTTGGTCCCATTCCCAAAAGACCATTTTCTGAATGATAAATGATTTCACGATCATCTTTGATGTGTTGTGAAACTAATTCTGGCATTCCTATCCCTAAATTTACATATGATGCGTGTGGAAGATCATTTGCTATTTTGGAAGCGATAACTCCCCTTTCCCATCCCTTTTCTGCATTCGTAAAATTTTTTTTTGTCATGGATATATCATTCCCTCCTCAATTGCATTTGTTTCAATAATAGGATTATCAATTTCAATTATTTTTTTTACAAATATACCTGGGGTTATAACATTTTCTGGATTAGTTTGATGAGGTTCTATAAGTTTTCTTACTTGAATTAAAGATTGTTTTGCTGCCATACACATTATAGGATTAAAATTTCTTGCAGTTTTTTTAAAAGTCAGATTACCATATCTATCTGATACATCAGCCTTTATTAGTGCAAAATCTGCATTTAGGGCCTCTTCCAAAATATACTTCTTGCCATTAAAGATTTTTTCTTCTTTTCCAATTGCTAAAGGAGTTCCAACCGCTGCTGCGGTATAGAATGCAGGTATACCTGATCCCGCAGCTCTAATTCTTTCTGCTAAAGTGCCTTGTGGGACTACTTCTAATTCTATTTCACCCTTGTTGTATAGTTCTTGAAAAGTTATACCTTTGGCTGATCTGGCAAATGAACAAATTACTTTTTTTACCTGTTTTTGACCAATTAATGCACCAAGGCCAACTCGTCCATTTCCAGAGTTATTAGCAATAATAGTGAGATCTTTAGCTCCATGATCAATCAAACCATGAAGAAGTTCTATTGGGCTTCCCGCTTCTCCAAAACCTCCAACCATAATTGTAGCTCCATCAAAAACATCTGATAACATTTCTGCAATTTCTGTTTTTATTTTGTTGATTTGCATTTTGAGCTTTCATGTTGTTTAAATTCTTTTTAGATATATAATATCATTTATACACTAAAAATAAATTAAACTGAATGGTAATAAATATGAATTTTGAATACTCTGAAAAAGATGAAAACTTTCGTAAAGAAGTGAAAGATTGGCTTGATGAAACCCTTCCCAAATCTCTTTCCGAAAAAGTAAAGAAATATCAAAGACTGACGAAAGAGGATTATGAGATATTCATGAACAACCTAACTGCTAAAGGTTGGTTAGCATGGCACTGGCCAAGAGAATATGGGGGAACAGGTTGGAACGCAATTGAAAAACATATTTTTGAAGAAGAAATAATTAAAGCTTCTGCTCCTAGGATTGTACCTTTTGGTGTTAATATGCTGGGTCCAGTGTTGATAGAATTTGGAACCGAAGAACAAAAAAATTATTATCTTCCTAGAATTTTAAGTAATGAGGATTGGTGGGCACAAGGTTACTCTGAACCTGGTGCTGGTTCGGATCTAGCTAGTTTAAAGACAACAGCAGTTGATAAAGGTGATCACTATCTAGTTAATGGCCAAAAAACGTGGACTACTCTTGGTCATCATGCTGATAAAATATTTTGCTTAGTTAAAACAGATTTAAATGCAAAACCGCAACTAGGAATTTCTTTTTTATTGATTGATATGGATACTCCTGGGGTCGAAGTAAAACCAATAATCACCTTAGATGGTGAACATGAAGTGAATGAAGTATGGTTTACAAATGTAAAAGTTCCAAAAAAAAATATTGTTGGAAAAGAAAATGAAGGATGGACTTATGCAAAATATTTATTAACGTTTGAGCGGACTGGTATCGCTGGTGTCCCTTATTCAAAATCAGCATTAAATCACTTGAAAATGATATCTAAAAGATCTTTAAAAAATGGCAAACCCTTAATTGAAGATCCTATTTTCTCTTCTGAGATTGCTGAACTAGAAATAGATTTATTAGCTATGGAAATTTTCAATTTAAGAACAGTAAGTGCTGCCGCAGAAGGAAAAGCTCCTGGAATGGAAAGTTCGTTACTTAAAATCAAAGGGACGCTTGTTAGACAAAAAACAACCGAGTTACTCAGAAAAGCACTAGGACCACAAGCTCTTCCCTATTTACCAGAACAATTTGATGAAGGATGGAATGAGATGCCAGTTGGACCTAGTTATGCTGGCCCAATAGCAAAACAATATTTTAATATGCGGAAGATATCTATATATGGCGGATCTAACGAGATCCAAAAAAATATAGTAGCAAAAGCATCATTTGGCTTATAGGAACAAATATGGATTTTACATTATCTGAAGAAAGAAAAATGCTTCAGGAGACTGTTGGAAAGTTTTTTAATAGTAATTATAAAAATATAGATAAAAGAAGCGAAAATGTAAATTTACCTGAAGGTTATTCAAAAGAATTTTGGAAGGAAAGTTCAGATTTAGGAGTCATTAGTGCTTTGGTATCTCCAAAATTTGGTGGATTAGGTGGAAGTGGAGAAGACATTTCAATTATATTTGAACTTATAGGAAAATCACTATGTGTAGAGCCTTTTTTATCATCAGCTGTGTTATCTAGTACTGTATTATCTTCAATATCAAATCCAAGAAATGATTTAATTACTGAGATAATAGAGGGTAATTTATTAATATCATTTGCTCATTGTGAAATGAATAATAGGTATGAAGATCATTACATTGAGACTAACGCTTATTTAAAAAATGATGAGTGGAATATTAATGGAACTAAATCATTTGTCATGAATGGAGATGATGCTAGCAAAATCATTGTTTCAGCAAGAATAAATGGTGATGTAAATGACAGGGATGGGATAGGACTATTTTTGGTTGATAATGACCAAACTTTAAAAAGACCTTATAATACAATAGATGGTTATAGGTCGACAGAGCTAACTTTTAGAGATTTAAAAGGTGAATTACTTGCAAAAGATGAAAATGCTCTAAAATGTATTATCAAAGCTAATTCTGCAGGTGCCCTAGCTTTGTCAGCAGAAGCTTTAGGTATTATGCAAATTTGTTTTGATTTAACACTTGATTATTTGAAGACAAGAAAACAATTTGGTAAATCTATTGGAGCTTTTCAAAGTATTCAACATAGGATGGTTGATATGATGCTTGAGATAGAACAAGTAAAATCAGCAGTAATGTTAGCTTCATCCACTTTTGAGATAGATGATTTAACAAGAGATAAAAATATTTCAGCAGCAAAAAATTTGGTTGGTAGAGTTGGTAAATTAATTGCTGAAGAAACAATTCAATTACATGGGGGAATTGCAATGACTTGGGAGTATTCTGCTGCACATTATGCAAAAAGACTTATAATGATAGATCATTTAATGGGTGATAGCGATTATCACAGAGACAGATTTAAACTTTTAAGCAACTTTTAATTATTAACTAACAAAATAGACGCCTTACTTCTAAAATCTTTTGGAACTTCAATCGCTTTTCTTTTTTTTAGGTCAAATAATACGGCAACAACCTCGATATCCATAATAATATCACCAGAGGCATCATCAACCATGTGATGGATGAATTTAAGGGATTTGTTACCAATTTTAGTGAAATTAGTATGCATGGTAACAGCCATACCAAGAGGTGCTTTTTTAAAATATCTAACTGAATAATCGAGAGCGGCTGATCCAATACTATATTCAGTCCTCCAATTGTAATCTGCCCCACAATAAGTAAATAAATGAGTTGCCGCATCAGAGACGCACCCAATTTTAAACTGATTGGAACCCACTAATTCATAATCTAAATCCCAAGTATTTACGGCTTTTTTACATGATATGAAAGCTTTTTTAGATGGTTTATTTGAAGGTCTCTTGTCAGATAGTGGAGGTAAATCTTTAAATTGGGGTTCGTTAAGATAAGTAGAGCTTTTAATAGAAAAAATTTCATTTATTATTTTTTTTATTTTTTCATCAATTTTAAACGAAATATTAGTTTCAAAATATGCTGATACATTTTGGTTATCAATACAGTAAATTTTTGTGAGTAAAATTATTTTATCATCATCAATATTTTTTATAGTAAAAATAAATTCTAAGGCACAACCTAGGCTTACTTCTTTACTAAAAATACATCTTTCATTAGCAATTTGATAAATTAAATTATCTGAAGTTTTACTTGAGATTTTATTGAAAAGAATTTTTATAGCATCATTTTGTTTACCAAAGTAATATTGAACATTCATGTGAGACATTTGATCACAATCTTTTTTGCTAACTAATCCTTTAAAAGCTGAAAAAATGTCTTTTTCAATTACTGGTTTATTTTTTGAAATACTATCTAAATTTATATCATTTACTCGAACTTTTTTAACCACCATTAATTGATCTTTTGAACCATTGTTTAAGTTGGTGAGATGCAATTTATGAATAATTTGAATATCATCTTTTTGTTGTATTAAATCTGTTAAAATGTAAATAGTTTGAAATTCTTGATAACTAAAAACTAGATCATCTATTTCTAATTTCTCATCAAAATTGAAATCTATTTTCTTATTTAATAATGAAGAAGTAAAACCTGTTGCCTCTTCAAAAAACTTATACACAGAAGATACTTTAAGTTGGTTCCTATCGTCCAAATCAAATTTTTTGATAAGCCCCTTAAAAGTTTCTAAATTATTTATATGCATAGAATTAATAATATTAGGAATAATACTAATTTCTATCTCTCAACTCTAATTTTGCAACGCTCATATTATGAACCTCGTCTGGACCATCTGCCAACCTTAAAGCCCGAGCATAACCGTATGCATAAGATAATGGAAAATCTGATGTTACACCACCGCCTCCATGAATCTGTATTGCTCTGTCAATCACTCTTGTGGCCATATTAGGTGCTACAACTTTAATCATTGAAATTTCTTTTCTTGCAATTTTATTTCCAACGGTATCCATCATATGAGCGGTCTTTAATACTAACAATCTAGCTTGTTCAATCTCAGCTCTACTTTCTGCTATTGCCTCCATAATAACACCCTGTTGGGCAATAGGTTTACCAAAAGCAACCCTAGACTTTGCTCGTGAAATCATTAATTCCAATGCTCTCTCGGCTTGACCAATTAATCTCATACAATGATGAATTCTACCTGGTCCCAGACGACCTTGAGCTATTTCAAACCCTCTTCCTTCACCTAGAAGAATATTGGAGGCGGGAACTTTTACGTTTTTAAACTCTACCTCAGCATGTCCATGTGGTGCATGATCATAACCAAACACAGGCAAATGCCTTAAAACTTTAACACCAGGGGTATTAAAAGGAACAAGTATCATAGACTGCTGTTTATACTTATCTGCACTAGGGTCTGTTTTACCCATAAAAATCATAATCTTACACCTCGGATCCATCGCACCTGAGGTCCACCACTTCTTGGCATTAATTACATAGTGATCTCCATTCTTGACAATGCTAGCTTGAATATTAGAAGCATCTGAAGACGCTACATCTGGCTCGGTCATCGCGAAAGAAGATCTAATTTCTCCACTTAATAAAGGAGTTAGCCAATCTTTTTTCTGTTCTTCAGTACCATATCTTACCAAAACCTCCATATTTCCAGTATCTGGGGCAGAACAATTAAAAATTTCGGCACCTATTGGAGATCTTCCCATTATTTCACAAAGAGGAGCATATTCAGTATTAGTAAGACCTGCACCTAAATTACTTTCAGGAAGAAATAAGTTCCACAAACCCTCAGATTTTGCTTTAGCTTTTAATGTTTCCATTATTTCTGGTATGCACCATCTTCCACCCTTCTCCACTTGATTTTTATAAACATCTTCATTTTCATAAACGTTTTCGTTCATAAAATTTGTAACTTTTTCTTGTAGATCTTTTACTTTTTGAGAATATTCGAAGTCCATTTTTTTTCCTCTAAGTTAAATTAAAAACATTATTTGCCCTATTTATAAGAGCATCGATTCTAGTTCCAAAATTTGCAAACCTTTTATCTTTTGTTTGTCCTTTTTGAAACCTATAAAATATTTGTTGTAATATAACAGCTAACTTAAATGCACCAAAAGCATAATACCAGCTAATATTTTGTAAATTAAAACCAGTTTTTTGTGAGTAATAATCTATCATTTCAGTTCTAGTAGGATAATAAATTTTATCTGTTGGCATTGAAGTAATATTTTTGCATTCTTCATGATCATTTTCATCAATCCAATAATTTAGCATATGTCCTACATCCATAAGAGGGTCACCTCTTGTGCACATATCCCAATCAAACACCGCAACAGGTGTAATTTCTTCAGAGTTACTCCACATAATATTATCTAATTTAAAATCATTGTGTAAAATAGTAGTCGCTTGTGGCTCAGGTAAATTTGATCTCAAATAGTTTATTAATTTGTCAAACTTAGGTTTAAGAATTTTGTTGTCAGTTGATTTTTTCCATCTAACTTCCCATCCATCAAGTTGTCTTTTGACAAACCCTTCAGGTCTTCCTAAATTTCCTAAACCCACGAGCTCTGGGTTAATTTTATGAAGATCTGCCAAAACATCAATAATGCGAAAGCTCAATTTTCTTACATTTTCCTTAGTTTGTTTCATAAAAGGTTCCATTTTCTTTCTAATAACAAAGCCATTTCTTCTTTCAATAATGTGAAAAGTCGAGCCAATTACGCTTTCATCACCGCAAAAATATAAACTTTTTGGTGCTAAAGAGAACATAGTATTGATTTTAGATTGAACAGTATGCTCTCTAAACATGTCATGTGACGAAGGTGCTAATGGGCCTAAAGGTGGCCTTCTTAGCACATATTCTGTCTCATCTACTTTTAAAAGATAGGTTAAATTTGCATGCCCTCCTGAAAATTGGAGAGTTTTAATATTTTTAAATTGCATATTTAAAGTATCTTTTAAATATGAACTCAAATTATTTAAATCAAGTTGCTCATCTTGTCTAATTTCAATTAATTCTTGGTCCATTAAATTCATATCAAGTTACCATTAATATTTTAATTTAAAATTATTTTGGTTATATTTTATAACTATTTATTATGTTAAATAAAAGTATAATAAGTAAAAGATTATAATTAAACTCAAGGAAAAGTATGAAAAATTTATTTGATTTAAATGGAAAAACAGCGCTTGTTACAGGAGGGTCAAGAGGCATAGGGGCTATGATTGCAGAAGGGTTTGTTAGGAATAACGTTAAAACATATATAACATCTAGAAAAGCCGAAGCTTGCGACATTAAAGCGAAAGAACTTTCAGAATTTGGGGAATGTATTTCGGTCCCTGCTGACTTAACTGATATGAATGAAATGGATAAATTAGTCTCTCGAATAAAAGACAAAAAAGAAAAACTTAATATTCTTGTAAATAATGCAGGTGCTGCGTGGGGTGCATCTTTTGATGATTTTCCTGAAAATGGTTGGGATAAAGTAATGGATACAAATGTAAAATCAGTGTTTTTCTTAACTCAAAAATTTGCTGATATTTTAGAGAAATCCGCTAGTAATACTGATCCATCAAGAATAATAAATGTAGGTTCGATAGATGGAATAGGCATACCAAGGGCAGAGACATATTCCTACCCTGCTTCAAAAGCTGCTGTTCATCAACTTACTAGAGTTCTAGCAAATAGGTTAGCTAAAAGAAATATTAATGTTAATGCAATAGCCCCTGGTCCTTTTCAAAGTAATATGATGGCCCATACGCTGCGGGAGCATGGAGAAGAGATAAAGTCATCTGTACCAAGAGGCAGGATTGGTATCCCAGAAGATATGGCAGGTGTTTCAATTTTTTTGTCTTCGAAAGCCAGCTCTTATATTACCGGATCTATAATACCAGTAGATGGCGGTTCTCTTATAGCAAGAAGACACATGGTATGAGAAAATTACTAAAATAATTAAGTTAATTTTAACTAATTTTATGACCTCCAAATTGGTCTCTTAATTTATTTTTAAGAATTTTTCCTGTAGCTCCTAAAGGAATTAAATCAGTAAAAAGAACATCATCAGGTATCATCCATTTTGCTATCTTACCTTCATACATGTTTAGAATGTCGTCTTTCGAAGGTGATTTGCCTGGCATGGGTTGCACTATAACTATTGGTCTTTCTTCCCATTTTTCGTGGGGCACTGAAATTACTGCAGCATTAGCTACTTCCGGATGACCAACACAAATATTTTCCAAATCTATGGAACTTATCCATTCTCCACCAGATTTAATAATGTCTTTTGTTCTATCCGTTATGGTCATGAAACCATCTGCATCTATCTTAGCAACATCGCCCGTGTCAAACCAACCTCCATCAAGAAATCTATCTTTTTCTGTAGTATCATCATAATATTCCTTAAGAACCCAGAAGCCTCTTGAAAGTAACCTACCCTGAGTTTCTCCATCTTCAGGTAAATCATTACCTTCATCATCAACTAATTTCATTTGGTGACCAAAAATAGTTCTACCTTGTGCAATTTTTTGATCATAATATTCAGTTCTATTTTTTGGTTCTTCAGCAAGTGCAGGCATATTTACAGTACCTAATGGGCTCATTTCTGTCATACCCCATGCATGTATCACCTCAGCTCCGAACTCATCTTCAAAACCTTCAAATAATGTCCTTGGACAGGAAGATCCTCCTATGACTAACCTTTTAACTGTATCTATTCTTTTGCCAGATTCTCTTAAGTGGTTTAATAATAAAAGCCAGATAGTTGGAACTCCAAGAGAAATTGTAACCTTTTCTGCATTCATGAGATCTGTTATGCTTTTACCATCTAACTTAGCACCAGGAAAAACAATTTTAGTCCCACACATTGGTGCTGCATAAGGCGTACCCCAAGCATTTACGTGAAACATTGGAACAACAGGCATTACTACATCTTTAGCACCATAAGGGATGACATCTTTTAAATTCATGCCATATGCATGAAGAACAGTTGACCTATGTGAATAAAGCACACCTTTTGGATTGCCAGTAGTTCCAGAAGTGTAACATAGTGATGAAGCTGTTTTTTCATCAAATTGTGGCCAGACAAATTTATCAGATTGATCTTTTATAAACTCTTCATAACATATAACTTTTATACCATCTTTAATATTCGGTTTAACCATATTTTTTTCGTCAGTCATAATAACTAAAGCTTCAACGGTTTTAAAATTTTTTGATGCTTTCTCTATTAATGGTAAAATGTTCAAGTCAACGCATAGGACTTTATCTTCGGCATGATTTACAATATAAGATACTTGGTCAGGGTGCAATCTAGGATTAAGTGTATGGCAGATAATCCCGCTACAAGAAGTTGCATAATATATTTCTAAATGTCTATAGCCATTCCACGCTAAAGTTCCAACCTTATCACCCCGCTTTAAATTTAATGATTTAAAAGCATTAGCTAATTTTTTAGTTCTCTTTCCCCAACTTGAATAATTATATTTATGAATTCCACCTTCAACTGTATTAGAAACAATTTCTTGTTTTCCATAATTTTTAATTGCATGTTCAAAAATGCTTGAAACTAGCAAAGGATGGTCCTGCATTAAACCTAACATTCTATAACTCCTAAAAATATATAATGATATAATATATTAAAAATATTATTAAAACCTAAAATTTATCTTCCATTTCATCAATTAACAAAGATTTTAAAATCTTGCCATTTTTATTCTTTGGCAACTCCGAATCTAAAAATGTCCAGTAATCAGGTTGTTTGTATTCAGAAAGATTTATTGAACAAAGTTTTTGTAATTTTTTTAAATTTTTACTTTGGTTGTCTGAATAAATGATAACATGTATTTTTTCTCCTAAAATCGAATCCATATGAGGTATCACAGCAACTTCTAAAACCAAACCACTCAAACTTATTAGATTTTCTATTTCAGTAGAATAGATTTTGTAACCTCCCCTATTTATTACATCTTTTTTTCTATCTAAAATATATATATATCCATTTTTATCTTTGTACCCAATATCACCAGACTTCCAATATCCGTTAACGAATTCTTCTGATGTTTTTTTTTTATTTTTCCAATAACCGGGGATGACCATAGGTCCAAAAATCCACAACTCTCCTGTTTCTTCAATTGAAACTTCTTCATTATTATCATTCATAATCATTATTTTGCCCGTTTCCACTACTTTACCAACACTTGCTATAAAATTATTTTTATATTTGAGAGGCATTAATGTAGCAGGTGAACATGTCTCGGTAGATCCATATGCATTTACAAGTGAAAGATTAGGTAATAAAGATTTCAATTTTTTTATTGTTCCCAATGGCATAGATGCCCCACCAAAGCATCCAATTCTCCAATTTGATAAATCATATTTACTTAAATCGTCTCTAATTAAACATAAATTATACATGGCAGGAACCATTATTAAGTATGTTAAGTGTTCTTTTTCTGCCAGATATAGAAATTCTTTAACGTCAAACTTTTTCATTAAGATCAGTGTTCCACCAGAAAAAAACATTGTCATAATATGAGCTACTAAGCCAGTTACATGACTGGCGGGCACCACTAAAATACTGTTATCTTTATCTGATAAACTGAAATGTCTTTGAAAATGAAGACAAGAGTGAATTATGTTTATATTTGTGATAACTGCACCTTTTGGATTTCCAGTAGTACCAGATGTATATAAAATAAAAGCAGGATCTTCTTCGTGAACAACATAAAAAGACTTCCTATTTTCAGTTATGTTTTTTTTTAAAATCTTTTCGTCAAAATTTAGGAAGTACTTAACTGAAGTTATTTTTTGTTTTTCAGGTATGTTTATATTTAATAATTTGTCAAAAAAAATAATATTAGGGGTACAATCATTAATAATAGTTTCATTTTCAACAATAGAAGATTTTGGGTTTAAAGGTACAATAATTATTCCATCTTTTAAGCCTGCAAGAATATATACCAGTAAGGGCCAAGAGTTTTCAAATAAAACACAAACTCTATCACCTTTTTTTATTCCTAGCTGGATAAAATGACAGGATTGATTAATAGCCAAATTATAAATTTCTTCATAAGAAATCCTTACACCGTCATCTATAACAGCTATATTAGCAGGATTTTTTTTTACATTCTTTTCAAATGCATGCCAAAAGTTTGTATCTCTTTTAACGAATGTAGAGACTAACCTATCCCGAAAATGAACTTCTTTGGAAACTTCTCGCATAAATTAAATAAACCTTCCTAACAATTAATTTAATTTACGTTTTCTCCTCTTTCAATTAGAAATTTTTTATCAAAAATATCCTCTGTGTGATTTTGTTCTGACTGACTTAGTATAATCGACATATTTTGTTTTTTTAAACCTTTTATCACCTCACTTAATCTTTGACTTAAAGCTGGTGCCACCCCTTCAAAAGGCTCATCAAGTAAAAGTAGTTGAGTTCCAGACACTAAGGCTCTTCCTAAAGCAGCCATTTTTTGTTGCCCTCCAGATAATAGCAAAGCTTTTCTTTCTGACATTTCTTTTAGCTCCGGCATTATTTGATAGACTAAAGTAAGTCTATTATTACTATCTAAACTTTTAATTGACCAAGATGGTAATAATATATTTTCTTCAACAGTCAATTCTGGGATCAAACCTCTATCTTCCGGCATATACCCTATTCCTAAAGCTGCTCTTTCATGGCTTGCTGAATTATTCAAATCTAAATCGTTAAATTTAATTGTACCATTTGCTAATTTGTTTACACCCATAATTGATTTCAACAGTGTGGTTTTACCAGCGCCATTTCTACCAATTAACGAAATCATTTCTCCTTTTTTAATATCTAAAGTAAAATTTTTTAAAGCTAGAATAGCACCAATTTTGACACTCACGCTATTAACAGTTAACATTATAATTTTGCCTTGACTTCAGTTTTTCCTGTTACATATTTTTTAACATTACTATCGTTTAAAACTGTATTTCCATTTCCATCAGCAATCACCGCACCTTGATAAAAAGCTATAATTCTATCTGAATAATTTTGAACTATATCCATATCATGTTCAACAAAAATGACAGTTAATCCCTGACCGGACAGCGCTTTTGCAATAGTATCCATTAATGGATATTTTTCTTCTGCCCCTACTCCACTAGTTGGTTCATCCAACAATAAAATATCAGGTTTTCTTACTAATGCCATAGCTATGTCAAGAAGTTTTCTAACTCCACCAGGTAATTCACTTACTTGCCTGTGTGCAAATTCGTTTAATGCAAATCTATTTAGTATTTCATCAATGAAATCAGCATTTTCTTTCGATCTTGCATTTTTGAAATAAGAGTGTTTTTTTTGGGAGGTACCCAATGCAATAAGTAGATTTTCCCAAGCTGTCATAGGTTCAAAAATTTGAGGTATTTGAAATGATCTACTAATACCCTTTTGAGTAATTATTCTCGGATCAAGTTGAGTAATTTCCTCATTTTTTAAGTATATATTTCCGGTGTCTGGTTTAAGATATCCTGTAACCATATTCATAAATGTTGTTTTTCCAGCTCCATTTGATCCAATTAGTGAAACCTTTTCTCCTTTATCAATATTTATATTGATATTATTGGCTGCAACTACAGCTCCAAAAGATTTATTAACATTTTCTGCTCTTAAAAGACTTTGTTTAGACATTTAGAAACTCTATAACTCTATTTATTTGATTTTTTTAATCTATCAAAAAATTGTTTGAAAAAAGATCCAATTCCTGAAGGAATAAAAATAATACTTAATATCAGAAACAACCCTAAAATTAACTGCCACGTATCAGGGAAATATCTTCCTGAAAAAGATCTGACTAATTCTAATAACAACGCTGCCAAAAATACTGCCGGAACACTTAAATATCCTGCAAGTATTGATATGAATACAAATTCACCAGAGGTGGTCCAATATGTAAATTCAGGATCTATATGTCCTAACGCAATTCCATTAAGAGCTCCACCCATACCACCTAATCCTGCTGCAATTGTAAAATTTAATACTGCTACATTAAAAGCTGAAGACCCGAGATATTCCACTCGCAGTTCATTCTCTCTAACAGCTAAGGCAATTAATCCAGGAGTCGAATCATAATAATACCTGAGCAAAATTGATATAAATCCTGTCATTATTATAGCAACTACGTACAATAGATAATCAGCATATTCTGAAGAAGGTTTAATTCCAAAATAAGTAGACTCAGGAAGTACAAAACCGTCAGAACCACCAATTGCATCAATTTTTATTAAAATTCCGTATAGGACCATAGAAAAAGCAAGTGATAGCATGGCAAAAAATATATCTCGATATCTAGCAAGAAGTGGAGCTATTATTAAGCCAACCAAGCCTGTAAATAAAAAACTTACAAATAACAATAACATTGCATCAGTTAGACCGGCTTGTGTACCAAGAAGTCCAGCGGTATAACCACCAATTCCAAAAACAAAACCTTGGCCAAAAGATACCAATCCACCTCTCATAAGAGTAATTATTCCCAGACCAACAAGACCATAAGCAATAGCTTTTGTAATAACAAAGACAAGCCAGTTTGGAATTAATAGTCCAACGAGAATTAGAAATAACATTAAAAAAATACTTTGAAACAATAAGTTATTATAAAGTTTTTCTGACATTATATTTTCCTAGCTTGAGCACCTTGAAACAAACCCTTGGGTTTAAAAATTAACATCCCTGCCATACAAAAATACATTATAAAAATTTCAGCCTCTGGAAGTTTATGAACACATGCTGCTCTTGCCATTCCAATTATCAAAGCACCAATAACAGCTCCTGGAATGCTACCTAGCCCTCCAATTATCACTACTGCAAAACTTTCAATTACAACCGCAACACTAATGCCAACCTGAACTGAAATTAATGGAGCAGTAAAAGATCCGGCCAATGCGGCTAAAAATGCTCCAATAAAAAAGGCTGCTAAGTAAACTTTATTTATATTTACTCCCATACAACCACTTATTTCCGGATTATGAATGACTGCCAGTACTATTTTACCTGACTGAGTTTTATTAAGTACAAACCATAGAAAAAGGCCACAAAAAATAGCTAATCCGATAAGAGCTAAGTCATAACCGACATAATATAAAGATCCAAACTCTAGGGCTCCAAGAAGTTCTCTTGGTTCTGAAACATATAAGGAGTTCATTCCCCAAATTAATTTTTGAACATCTTCTAAAACAAGATATATAGCATAAGTCACAAGAACGATTAAAACTTCATCTTGACCATAAAATCTTCTTAAAATTCCTCTTTCCATTATTGGAGTGATAACTATAGCCACTGCTAATGCTGAAATTAGCATCGCTAAAATAACTAATTGTTCTGGCATTCCCAGTGAATAAAAAATAGGTACTAGTGTAGCAGTTGAGTAGGCTCCTAGTGCATATATTCCACCGTGAGCAATGTTAAGTATTTTAAGGACACCAAAAACAAAAGTTAAACCAAGAGCTACAATAAATAACCATGATGCATAAATCGCACCGTCTAAAACTATAGTTAAAATTTCATCAACCAATTTTTATCTCTTTAAGTGAATTTATTAGTAATAAATAAAGCCAAGACAAATGATTTTATGTCTTGGCCATATTATTTTTATTTTAAACTAGCAATCGGCTCCAGGAAATCCAGCATTAATCCAATCTACAGCTTTGATGCCATTAGGTGGGTTCACACAACTTGCTTTATATCTGACAATATCAGTAACAGTTATATTTCCATCCTTATCCTTTGCAGTTGTTCCAATAGCATGGGGTTGAATGGCCTGATGACCGTCACCAAGTTTCATTTGCACAAGACCACCTGGAGAGTCAAACTCAAGACCTTTAAAAGCTGCAGCTATTTCATCTTTATTAGGTTTTTTACCACCATTTTTTTCCATAGCTTTTTCAATTGCCATTTTCAGACCCATCAATCCTTGAACCATTCTATATGGAGGTTGTGCAGGGAAAACTCCATATTCATCCATATATGATTTATAAAACCATTTATTTAACGCGGTGTCAGGAGCCATCATTCCATATTGTCCTCTTGCGCCCAGAATAACACCTTCAGGATACTTGTTACCAAGACCAGGCATTACATGGTCACCAGCTGAAAAAACAACCTGTGTTCTTTTAAACAATCCTCTAGGCTTGGCTTGCAAAATGAAAGATTGAAGGTCTCCACCCCATAGTGAACTATGAACAACTTTTGCTTTTGAATTCATTAAAGCAGAAATTTCAGTTCCATATTGACCTGAGAAAATTTTTGGAAATAATTCATTTTTAATTTCAGAACTAGGAGATAGTTTCTTTACTGAAACACTAAAATCTTTCCAACTATCTTTTCCCCAAGCATAATTTTGATTAATGCCAGCTATAGAACTTATATCGTGGCCTTTTTCTATCAAATATTTTGCTATGGCAATATTATCCATAGCTGCGTGAGCTGCAGTTCTAAAAACATATTTGTATGATGCGTCTTCAAAAACTCTAGGAGTTCCACAATCATAAAGTACAGTCAAAGCCTTGAGTTCGTCTGCTACTGACGGAATAGCCATACAATCCCCAGAAGATACATAACCTAATACAGCATCAACTTTATCTCTTTGAACTAAATTTCTAAATTCTTGAACCTGCTTTGTTGCTCCACCAGACTCATCAATGGGTATCGCAGTAATTTTCATACCACCAAAACCTTTTTTATTATATGGTGCTGGCACTTTTCCTTCATTTAATAATTTAATAAATAACTTACCACCATTCCACGCAGGAACTCCGAATGGCTCAGCAGCCGGCCCTGATAAAAATGTTACTACACCAAGTTTAAAACCTTTATGTCCGTCAGCGTTACTAATGCCCACAAAAGTTAATAAAGAAATCAAAATTGATGACATTAAAATTAGACATTGTCTAAAAAAATTCATTGTTTTCCTCCAAAGTTAAAAAAGTATCATAACTAAACTAAATATTTAATTATAATTCAATACTTAAACTATTATAGTTTTTAAAAAATTATAGTCTAGACTGCTTTATTGCTTTTTTTAGATTAAATATTTCTTTTTGAGAAATTTTCATAAGTGGGGGCCTCACGATTGCCTCTTCCATCTTTCCAGTTAAAACTAAAACTTCCTTCATTCTATTATGCATATCCAAAAATGGGGGAGAATAGAAAGCTTGAGTTAAAGGAAAAATTTGATCATTAATTCTTTGCGCATTCTGTAAATCTTTTGCTTTAACAGCATTAAACATTTCAACCTGTAAAGAAGCAATTACGCTGCCTGCACCTGATAGCAAACCTTTCGCTCCCATCACCAATGATGACATTAACCAAGAGCTATGTGTTGTAAGAACGTTTACTGGATTAGAGAGATTTTGAAATGTTTTAATATGTTTTTCATGAACCATAGGATCGTTTGACCAATCTTTTATGGCTTTAATAGTGGGTACAGCTTCAAATAATTTTAGTAATGTATCAAATGGATAAGTTAAATTTCCTGCAGATGGGTAGTTAAAACATATAAGAGGTAGATCTGTTGCATCTGCAATTCTTTTAAAATGCTCCACAGCCATTTCCGGCCTCAAATGACCACCCATAGCCATACTTTGCGGAGGAAAACATAATAAAGCAGAGGCGCCAGTTTTATAAGACATTTTAGCAATTTTGGCAGCCTCTATACTGCCGTCAGCATAAACACCATTTATAACAGGCATAAAATCACCAACCTCTTCTAGAGAAAAACTTAAAATGCGCTTTTGTTCTTCAAAATCACAGGCATGTATCTCAGAAGAATGTCCATTAACAGTAATAGCTGAAATACCGTTTGTTGCCGCGCACTCTTTTATATGCTTTCTACTTGCTTTTTCATTTATTTGATAATCTTTATCAAAGGCTATCAATGTTGCTGGAATAACACCTTCTAATTTTATGTTTTTATTTTGTAACATTAAAATCTCGCAGAAATTTATTTTTATTTAATATTAAATAATCTATCATTCATTATGAAAATTAAAAATAAAATAAGAGAGTAGAAAATGGTAGTAATTAAACACCCCTCAGAAATTGGAAATTTTATTAAAAAACCATTGACACCAAGTGAATGGTATCATGTAACTCAGGAAAAAATTAATAACTTTGCTGAAGCAACTTCTGATCATCAATGGATACATGTTGATAAAGAAAGAGCAAAAAAAGAAATGCCCGATGGTAAAACTATTGCTCATGGTTATTTCATGGTATCTTTACTTCCAAAATTGGCTGCTCAAAATGCTCAAATTCAAAATTCATCTAAAACATTAAATTATGGTTCTGATAAAGTACGCTTTATCAACACAGTAAAGGCTGGATCACATGTTAGACTCAATAGGACTATAATATCATGTGAAGAAATGAAGAATGGTGGATATAGAGTCGTAAATAAATGTGAATTAGAAATTAAAAATGAAAGTAAGCCAGCATTTATTGCTGAAACAATATCTTTAGTATTTTCATAATTAATAAATTATAAAGGACCTGAAATGAAAGCGATTGTTTGTAGTGGTTTTGGACCAATCCGAAATATAGAATATAAAGATGTCAAAGAACCTATTATTCAAAGTGAAAGTGTAATCATAAATGTTAAGTCCGTAGGTGTAAATTTTCCAGATGGATTATTAGTTCAAGGCAAATATCAATTAAAACCAGAAACTCCTTTTATTCCTGGGATGGAAGTAGCTGGAGAAATTATAAGAGTTGGATCAAGTGTAAAAAACTTTAAAATAGGAGATAGAGTTACAGCTCTTTCTCAGCTTAGTGGATATGCAGAACAAGCTGTTGTCCAAGAAAAAAAAGTTTTTAAAATACCGCCTAAAATGTCTTTTGATGATTCATGCGCACTTTTGTGTGCATATGGGACTTCTCATTACGCTCTAAAACAAAGAGCTAAATTACAAAAAAATGAATTACTAGTTGTTTTAGGAGCTTCTGGATCAACTGGAATAGCAGCCATTCAAATAGGTAAAGTAATAGGAGCAAAAGTAATTGCTGTATGTTCAAATCCTGAGAAGCAAAAAATAGCCAAAGATAATGGAGCAGATATTTCCATTGGATACGATAATGTTAAAGAAGAATTAAAAAGCATATCAAATGGCAAAGGTGTCGATGTTATTTTTGACCCTGTCGGAGGGGATATATTTGATACAGTAGCTAGAACAATGGCTAGAGGTGGTAGATTATTAGTTATTGGATTTGCATCAGGTACTATACCAAAATTAGCAGTCAACTTAGCATTAGTAAAAGAATTTAGCGTAGTTGGTGTCTTCTGGGGAGCTTTTACCCGAGGAGAACCCGAAGAATATAAAAAGAATATGATTGAACTATTTGAATGGTATCAAAAAGATCTACTTAAACCTTTGATAGAGGAAAATTATCCATTGTCAGAAGCTGCAAAAGTGTTAGAAAAAATTCTTGCCAGAGGCGCTAAGGGTAAAATAATTTTAAAACCTTAATCGATAAAAAAATATAAATTTTTTATTCTTTTTTCGAAAACTTCCCAAAAAAATGGGAAAGAAAAAATAAAACTGCACTAATAACTACAATGGAAGGTCCAGATGGAATATCTGTTTCAACAGATATAAAAATTCCTATTATAACTGAAAAAATACCAATTAGTGTTGAAATAACTACCATAATTCCTGGTGAATTAACTAGTCTTCTGGCAGTCGCAGCAGGTATTATTAACATTGCTGTAATTAATAAAAGTCCAATAATTTGCAATGACAACGCAACAACTATAGTTAAAACTGATGTCAATAACAAATTCATGTATAGAGGATTAATTCCCTCTGCTTTTGCTAAATCTTCATCCACAGTCACTAAAAGTAAAGATGACCAATTAAATAATATAAGAATTATAGCAAAAAAAACTCCTATATACATTCCCCAAATATCATTTGAGCTTACTGTCAAAATATCACCAAATAAAATAGCATGTAGATCTATTTTAATTTTATTGAATGAAATTACTATAATCCCAATAGCAAGGGCTACGTGGGCCAATACACCTAATAAGGTATCAGATGAGAGAGCTTTACTTTGTTGTAACCATAAAAATAGAAATCCAAAGACCAAACAGACAAAAACAACTCCTATATTTATGCCGACACCAAGTAATATTCCTATTCCTGCACCTAGTAAGGAACTATGTGCAATTGATTCGCCATAATATGAGAGTCTTCTCCAAACGACAAAACAGCCTACTAGACCAGATATTAGAGCAACGGCAACACCTGCTAAAACACCTCTTATAATGAAAGGATCAGTTATTTTATTCTCCAGTAATAATATTATTGTGTTTAACTGTTTCAGTCTCGTTTGAATGTTGATAAACTGCCATTATATTTGCCATATCTTTGCCAAACATAGATATAAATTTTGGATCTTTAGTAATTTGCTGAGGTTTACCAATGCAGCATATGCGATTAGAAAGACATAATACTTTTTTTGTTGAAGCCATAACTAAATGTAAATCGTGAGACACCATCAAAATACTTAAACCTCTTTTTAAATATATGGATTGCAAAAGATTATAAAAGTAGATTTGACCAGAAACATCTAAATTTTGAGCAGGTTCGTCAAGAATAAGTAATTCAGGATTATTAAGCAAACTTCTTGCAAGCAATACTCTTTGCATTTCACCACCAGACAAAACTGAAAGTTGCTTGTTAATTATTTTCTCAATTTGTGTCTCAGATACGACTTGTCTAAAAGAAATTTCATCAAATTTTTTTCTCATGGTTATAAAATTTTGGACACTCATAGGCATTGTATTAATGATATTTATGGACTGGGGCATATATCCCATTTTTAAATTTGGTTTTTTTATAATTTGGCCACTATCAGGCTTGAAGAACTGCATTAAACATTTTAATAGCATAGTTTTACCAGCACCATTTGGTCCAATAATTGTAAGAAAGTCGTTTTTTTTTATTTCTATATCAATATTTTTTAATATGGCTTTTTCATTTTTTACTACATTGATATTTTGTGCGGATATTAATGCATTTGTAGTTTTCATTTTTTGGTGACAATCTTTTTTGAACTTTTAATTTTAAATAATATTAATAAATCATTATTAATAAATTGTTTAACATTCAAACTTAACTAATTTTCTTAATATTCTTTATAAATTGTTATAATTTCTTATACCTTATTAATCTTGACTTTTAAAGGTTATATACATAAATATGTTATGTTATAACATTACAATATTTAAAGGACAAATGATGAATAAAATACTTTCTTTTATAATTTTGATATTATTTTCAAACTCTACCGTTTTTGCCAGCGAGACGAAGGGAGTCATCACAACAATTCAGCCTATCAATTCACTTGTTAGTGCAGTAATTGGTAATACTGGCAAAACTATTTCATTGATACCAGCAGAAATTTCTCCACATGAGTATAAATTAAAACCTTCTGATGCAAAGAAAATGCAAGAAGCGAATATTATTTTCTTCGTTTCAAATCATTTAGAAAGTGGCGTTACAAAAGTTTTCAAAAATTTGCCTAAAAATATTAAAATAATAGATCTATTAGAAGAGACAGGGATCGAACATCTTGCAATAAGGGATAATGAAGCTTGGGAACGTCATGACCACCATGGACATGAAGGCCATGACGACCACGATGATCACGATAAACATGGGAAAAAGCATGACGATCATGATGACCATGATAAGCATAGTAAAAAGCATGACGACCACGATGATCATGATAAGCATGGTAAAAAACATGACGATCACGACCATGATAAACATGCTAAAAAGCGTGACGATCACGATCATGATAAGCACGGTAAAAAGCATGACAATCACGATGATCATCAAAGTAAAGACGATGTTCACATCTGGTTAAGCCCAGATAATGCAATCAAAATCGTTAAAAAAGTGAATGAAGAATTAAGTTTGCTTTTCCCAGACAATGCTAGTCAATATAAAGAAAATTCAAATAATATTATTAATAAAATAAGTGATTTAAAAAGTGAGTTAACAAAAGATCTAGCTCCAATTAAAGACAAACCTTATGTGGTTTTCCATGATGCGTATCAATATTTCGAAAAAGCATTTGGGCTAAATGCCGTTGGTTCTGTTGCACTAGAGGGTGATATCGCATCATCACCAAAACAGATATCTTTTATTAAAGATAAAATAAAAAAATTAAATGCCTCATGTGTATTTCAAGAGCCACAATTTGACAGTAAATTAGTAAAAATAGTTGTTGAAGGAACGAATGCGCAAATTGGAACTCTAGATCCATTAGGCGTGAACATTTCTGGAAAAGAAAATTTTTATATACAATTACTAAAAAATATGGCTAAAAGTTTAAAGGAATGTTTAGGATAAATGAGTTATGTTAATCTGTGAAAATCTTTCATTTTCAATTGATGGTCACAAATTATTCTCAAACATAGATTTTAAAATAAAAAAAGAAAAGGACCTGTTAATTACAGGTCCTTCTGGTATAGGAAAGACAACATTATTAAGTGTTTTATGTGGTCTTCAAATACCTACTGAAGGAAGTATTCGTTATAATGATATTTCCCTTTATAGTTTATCTGAAAACAAAATTGACGAATTTAGAGGAAAACAACTCGGAATAGTTTTTCAAAGTTTTAATTTAATTAATGCATTTACAATTAAGCAAAATCTACAAATAGCAAATACTGCGGAAGGTTCCCAAGATACAGATAATCTTTACGACCTCCTTGAAAGAGTGGGATTAGCTGATAAATCTCATATCAAGGTTTCAAATTTAAGTATTGGTGAGAAACAAAGGGTTGCGGTAGCACGTGCATTTATAGGGCAACCGAAATGGATATTTTGTGATGAGCCTACATCATCATTGGATGATAAGAATACAGATATTATTGCAAACCTTATCAAAGAAGAAAGCTTAAGACACAAAGCCTCATTAATTTTAATAACTCACGACAAACGTGTTCAATCAATTCTTAATTTCAACGAAATTTTGAGATTAGGAGAAGTATTATAAATATATTCTTAATTTCATTTTTGTATTTAAAATCTAAGCTATTAAATTTCATGATGAGTATACTTTTAATGATATTAGGTGTCACAATAATTACATTATCAGTTTTAGTTAATCAAATTACTAAGAATACTTTTACCAAAAATAATCCTAATTTGGATGTAGTAGTAGGTGCCAAGGGAAGCCCTCTTCAATTAGTTTTATCATCTATTCATCACATTGATATTCCAACGGGAAATATAAGTTACAAAAATGCTAAAAAAATTATGAAACATCCTGCTATTAAATTTGGAGTTCCAATTTCGTTAGGTGATAATTACCAAAATTACAGGATAGTAGGTACTGATAAGAAATTCTTAAAACTATATGATGCAGAATTAGAAATAGGTTTTATGTGGGAAAAGCCTATGCAATCCGTAATTGGTTCCAATGTAGCTACTTTCACTAAATTAAAAATTGACAAATTTTTTGTGGGATCTCATGGTTTAATTGATACAGGCGACATTCATTCTGAACAACCTTATAAAGTAGTTGGTATCTTAAAAAAGACAGGTACTATATTAGATAATTTAATTATCACCAGCTTGGATAGTGTATGGAATTTACATTCAAATCAAAATGACATTTTGAAAAACAGTGATAGCTTAGAAGTAACAGCATTATTATTAAAATATAAAAATAAAACTTCCGTCTTTTCTTTTCCAAGACTAATTAACAAAAACACAAGTATGCAGGCAGCTAGTCCTAATCTTGAAATTTCTAAATTATTTAAGTTAACTGGCGGAGCCCATAAAATTATTAATTATTTAAGCATTATAATTGTATCTTTATCATTTGCAGGGATTTTATTCACATTATTAAATAACATAAACGAAAGAAAATATGATCTGGCAATATTAAGAACACTTGGTTTTACTAGGGAACGAATTTTTTCTATAATTTTAATCGAGGGAATGACTATTTCAATTGTAGGAAGTTTTATTGGGTTGATCTTAGGAGGTATAGTCTACAAGTGCATTGAATTTTTTTCATTACTTGGAAGAAATATAGTTACAGGACAGCTTGATTTTGTTTATGAAATTTTAACAATATGGTCTGTTATTCTGATTATTTCTTTTCTTACTTGTCTTATACCCTGCATCAAAGTATATAAACAAAATATTAGAAACACCTTGTTAAATAGTTAATTATTTATTTTTACAGACGTATAGTGAGATATGAAAAGATCAAAACATGAATAAAAAATTAATAATTATACTCATTTGTTCTTTATTTCCATTTGAGGTTTTTGGTTTTGAAAAATTTAACCTTAATGATATTGATCCATCTGAGAATATTATAGTTGAGGATTTATTTGAGCCACTTGAAGTAACTGGTGATGCAATACCTTGGCAATTATTTAAAAAAACCAAAGAGATTGAAGATTGTACAATTGATAAAGATGGTTTTGACTATTGTCTTATAAAACCAGTTTATGATGATGATGTTAAAAATTATAATGGAAAAATAGTTACAATAATGGGCTTTATGTTTCCTCTCGAACAATCAGAAAAACAAAATAAGTTTTTGATTGGACCATATCCTTTGAGTTGTCCATTTCACTACCACGTTGGACCATCTCAAGTTATCGAAATCAGTTCAGAAAAGGCAATTGACTTTTCCTTTGATCCTATAACAATTAAAGGTAAGCTTGAGGTGAAATATAATGAAGAAACAGGAACTTTTTATTATCTAAAAATTCTCAAATCATAATTTAGAGAGTTTCAGAAACACCCCAAACATTTGTAACCTGACTTGATAAAACTCCGCCATTACCATGAGCTACTGACAATTTTGCATTGTCAATCCATCCTCCACCCGATCTTTCACCTACATTGTCTCCTGCAGAATTCCTTAATTGACGAATAGCTTCTAAAGTTACAAAAAGACCATACATTCCTGGATGTACACAGGACAACCCTCCTCCATTAGTATTAACATTTAAGGATCCAGAGGGCCCAATATTGTTGTTTTTAACCAATTCAATAGCTTCACCTTTTTTACAGAAACCTAAATCTTCAAGAAATAACAATGTATTTATGGTGAAGGCATCGTATAATTGTATTGTATCCATGTCAGTGGCTTTATAACTAGACATCTTAAACGCCCTTTGGCTACTTTCTATTGCCGATGTTCTAACTAAATCTGGCATTTCAGAAACCATTCGATGATGGTGTTCCATTGCTGCTCCAAGCAAATAAATAGGAGTATTCTTAGTATCTTTAGCTCTATCAGACCTTGTCATTATGACCGCAGCCCCTCCGTCAGTGACTAGGCAACAATCTAGTTTACCCAAGGGATCTACAATTGGTCTTGCTGAAAGAACATCTTCAACAGTCAAGGGACCCTTATCATAAGTGTAAGCTCTTGGATTAAGTAAGGCCCAGTCTCTTGCAGATACTGCTACATTTGCTAAATCTTCGCGAGATGCTCTAAATTCGTGCATATATCTTTTTGCAGCTAAAGCATATGCAGTAACTGGCATTCTAGGTTCATATTGTGCTTCATATGGCATTGCTTCTGAAATAGTTTTAAATCCTCCAATACTTTTTTGATTAGAGCCATATGCAACCACTGCTACATTTATCAATCCCGCATCTAAAGCCAATGCAGCTGTCAAAATATGAGATAAAAAGCTTGATCCACCAATCTGAGAACCATCAGCAAATTTCGGTTTTAAACCAAGATATTCAGATAAAGACATCGCCGCCATGGAATGAAAGGCTGTTGCAGCAAAAACTCCATCAACTTCATTTAATTTTATTCCTGCATCATCTAAAGCGTCATGAACAGAGTTTGCCATTATCTCCATAGCGCTCCAACCTGATGCCATTCCACAACCACTTTCTGCTAGGCCAACGACAGCAGTTTTACCTCTTAAATTGTTAATATCATTTTGGTTCATTATAATTATCCTTGTAAAATATCAAAAATTACTGCTGGTTCCCCATTAAGAATTGAAATTCTAGCTTTTACTTTTTGACCTATTTGAACTTTATCTGGCTCTGTGCCTTCAACCCTTGCCATCATTCTTGGGCCTTCATCCAGAGTAATTAAAGACAAATTAAAATCACCACCCTTTTCTGGTAACCTTCTATTGCAAGTGGTGCTATGAACAGTTCCTATTCCAGATGCTTCTACCCACTCTAAATCCCTTTCACCAGTACCTGGAAAAGCAACTCGCGGATGAAAGAAAAATTTGTCTAAACTTTTACACCTTTGGATCATAAATTTTCCTTCAGACAAATAATTTTTAAATTGTTGTTCTGGGCCAACCAATCCTTTTAAGTTTTCTGGCATTTTTCTTCCTTTTTTAGAGTTTTATTTAGTTACAATCAATGCATCAAGCGCAATAACACTATTCTCACTGACTAAAATTGGGTTCATTTCGACTTGATCAATCCGATCAAAATTAGCTGCAATTAAATTAGATAAGTTAACAATCGCAGTTATTAAAGACTTTATATCAACAGAAGGTTGACCCCTAGTACCAAAAAAAACATCTTTACTTTTTAAAGACAAAATCATTTTTTTAGCTTTCTCAGAAGATAGTGGAGCTTCAGCAAAAGAAATATCTTTCATTACCTCTGTATATATTCCACCAAGACCAAACATAACTATTGGTCCAAATACTGGGTCAATTTTAGCACCTAAAATGCATTCAATTCCTCCTTTTATCATTGGTGAAATCATGACCCCGTCAATTATAGCCTTAGGAGCTTTTTCATTAACATTTATATGAATTTTTTTAAAAGCTTCTCTAGCCTGATCAAAATTTTTAATTTCTAAAATTACACCACCAACTTCTGTTTTATGTTGAATATCTGATGACAAAATCTTCATTACATATTTGGTATCATCATTTTTAAAAAGGGAGGATAAATCATCTAAGTTTTTAATTTGCAAAGATTTTACAACTGGTAAATTAGCAGCCCTTAAAATTTCACTACAGTCGATTTCGTTTAATTTCTTTTCAGGTATTTTTATGACAAAATCATTTTTTTTAAAATCTTGTTTAGCCTCATTTAGATTAAATTTTTCTCCAAAAAACATCAATGCAGACATTGCTATAATAGCTCTCGTAGGATCTTCAATACATGGAAACCCTTCTTTTTCATACATTTTAACGTATTCTTCAGGCGCAACCATACAATTTATAAACAATTTATCTTCGTACCCTTTCATAGCCTGTTTAAGAGATGATAAAAGGGGTTTTGATAAAACAGGAGAGCCTGCAACAGATGTCCAAAAACCTATTAATGCATCATAACCACCTTTTGAGAGCATTAAGTCAGTAAACTTAGGTATCAACGATAAATCATTAAAAAATTGAGCTGTCACATCTACAGGGTTCATCGGTGATGCAAAAGGTACAAGTTGTTTTAATTCATCTTGAGCATCCTCTGGCATGGGACCAACTATTAGACCTTCATCGGATGCAGCATCTGCCATCAATACACCGCCTCCTCCTGATATAGTTACTATACCTAAATTTTTTCCCGCAGGAAATATCCTTGGTTTAGCTGCATAAGCTACATCTAACATTTCTTCTGTACTTCTTACTCTATAGGCACCGTGAGCTTTTAACACTTCATCGTAAATAAGGTCTTCACCTGCCAAAGAAGCTGTGTGAGAGTTAGCTGCTGCAGCACCAACTTCTGATCTACCTACTTTCATAAAAATTACTGGCTTTTTTTCAGATCTTGCAGTGTCTAACGCTTTAGTAAATTGCTCTCCATCTTTTACACTTTCAGCATATGCCATAATTGAATGAACATCTGGATCCTCAGCCATTAATTGGATTGTTTCTCCTACTGATAAGTCAACTTCGTTTCCAGTTGTCATCCAATATCTTATTCCTAAACCTCTTTGATGAGCTACCATATATATATGGCTTCCATAAGCACCTGATTGGCTGGCAATTGATATTCCGCCTGGCTTTGGAGTAGCCCTGTCTATGGTTGATGTAAATGTTGGATAAAAATTAGTAGCTGAGTTAAAAAGTCCAAGGCAATTTGGGCCTATTATTCTTAAACCACTATCTTTACTAATTTTTTTAATTTGGTTTTGATAGATTTGTCCTTGACCACCTATTTCGGAAAACCCAGAAGAAAAAATTAATGCTGTTTTTGCCTTTTTTTCTACAGCCTGTTCAAGAACAGATACAACTATTTGAGAAGGAACTGCGACTAAAATAAAATCTAAATCTTCTTTCACATCTAATAAAGAAGAGTAAGCTTTAATACCTTGAACACTGTCTCTGTTTGGGTTAATTGGAAAAATCCCTCCTGAAAACTTTTGTTCAATCATATGGGCTAATGGGCGTCCTCCAATCCTAGCTTTATTATCTGAAGCTCCAACAATAGCAATTGATTTAGGTGACATAATTTCTTGTAGAGTAGTCATATTTACCCTTTAATTAATAGACAAGTTTTAAACAGTCTATAATCTACATTAAATAATAAACTTGTTAAATGAAATATTAAATATAATTAGTCAGATTGTTCAAAGATACAATGCCTAGAATTGTTTTTTTAAGTTGCTTTATACAGATGTTTTCTATGACTGGATTTGCTGTATGGCCTATCTATTTATTAGACCTTCAAACCTTATGGAATTTGTCAAATAGTGAAGCTGGTTGGATAAGTGGATCATTCTATATTGGATATGTTATTGCAACTCCATTTTTAGTGAGCATGACTGACACTTTTGATGCCAGAAAACTATATTGCTTTTCTTCTCTACTTGGTTGCTTAGGTTTATTATTATTTTCTTTTTTTGCTAACAACTTTATTAATGCTTCAATCTATTGGGCTCTTGTTGGCGCGGGTCTTGCTGGCACATATATGCCTGGATTACAAATACTTAACTCAAGACTTAACAAGATCTCAAGAGAGAAATATGTTGCTGTTTACACATCTTTTTTTGGATTGGGTGTCGCATTTTCGTTCTCTCTATTTGGTTTCATAAAGAGTTATGAAATTTCTTGGGAAGAAGCCTTTTTATTTGCCTCATTTATTCTATTTATTTCTGCTTTTCCTTTGTTGTTATTTTCAGGAGAGGAAATTGAAAAACGCGAAAGAAGGTCATATCAAGGTATTGTAAAAGTAATTATCCCTATTTTTACTACATTTAAAAATAAGAAAGCATTGCCGTTTATACTTGGCTATGGGGGACATACATATGAACTATTTGGGTTTAGGAGTTGGACATTTCCATGTATATTATTTCTTTCAAATTATTTTAACACCAAAGTCAGCGACGCATTCATTGCAAATTGTATTGGTTTAATGGGCTTTTTGGGTATTTTCGCATCTATCTATGGTGCTAGGTACTGCATAGGAAAAGACAGAGCAAGAATAGTGAGTAAGATGGGATTAATATGTTTTATTGGTTCAATTTTAACTGCTATTTCTTTTTGGTTTAGTTTTTGGTTAGCCCTTTTAATGCTTTTTGTTTATAATAGTCTTATAGTACTTGATTCAGGATCATTAACTACTGGAACAGTAATTAACGGTAAACCAGATGATAGAGGCGTAAGACTAGCTCTTCACTCAATGGTCGGTTTCTATGGAGGAGCGTTGGGAGGTCCTATAATTGGGTTTATTTTGGATAATTTTGGGGGACAAACAAGTCATTTAGCTTGGTTCTTATCATTTTTATGTTTAGGATTAGGGTCTTTATTTTCTACAATATGTTTTAAGTATTATTTATCAAAAGTTTAAATAAAAATAGATGTCACAATATATCAATAAGGAAAATGTTTAACAAACGGAGAAAATTAGATGAACACCAAAATTATACTTAACGAAAGACCACATGGTGAACCAACTCTTGACAACTTTAAAACTGTGAAAGAAGAAATTAGATCTCCAAAAGAGGGTGAGGTTTTGCTCAAAACTATTTACATGTCCTTAGATCCGTATATGCGAGGTAGAATGAACGATGCTAAAAGCTATGCTAAACCTGTTGCGATTGGTGAAGAAATGGAAGCAGGCGCATTAAGTCAAGTCATAGAAAGTAATTCAAAAAACTTTAAAGTTGGAGATTTTGTAGAAGGTCGAACCGGTTGGCAAGATAATCCTACTGTTGATGAAAAAAAATTAAGAATAATTGATCCAAATATGGCTCCACTTTCAACCTCTATTGGTGTATTGGGAATGCCTGGAACAACAGCATATGTTGGTATGCACAACTTTGCAAAACCTCAAAAAGGTGAAACTCTGGTTGTTTCTGCAGCTTCAGGTGCAGTTGGAGCTACTGTTGGACAGATTGGGAAAATATATGGATGTAAGGTAGTTGGTGTTGCAGGTACCAATGAAAAATGTGAATTTACAAAATCAGAATTAGGTTTTGATGAATGCATTAATTACAAAGACGACAATTTTAAAGACCAACTTAAGTCCGCTTGTCCCGATGGTGTGGATATTTACTGGGAAAATGTTGGAGGTATAACATTTGATACTGTAATGCCTCTTCTTAACGATTATGCAAGAATACCTGTCTGTGGCTTAATTTCTTTATATAATGCTACAAGTATGCCTGGTGGTGAAAAAGATCGTTTACCACTATTATTTAGACAAGTTTTAACAAAAAGGATGATGATCAAGGGCTTCATAGTGTTTAACCATTATGATCAAAGAGAAGAATCGATTATAGCTTTGTCTAATTGGATTAAAGAGGGTAAAATTAAATATAAGGAAGATTTTGTGGATGGACTAGAAAATGCTCCTAATGCTTTTATTGGTTTATTAAACGGAAAGAATTTTGGTAAACTAGTTGTTAGAGTAAATCATGACCCAACAATCTAATCGGTTGCCTCTTGATAGCCTTAATTAAGGCTATCAAAATTTTTTCCATTATTAACTAAATCTTGAAGTAATTGAGGTGGAGACCAAAATCTTTTATCTTCTTGATAAAATTTTTCAATATTTGCTAATATTTTATCTAAACCAATCATATCAGCATATTTCATTGGTCCTCCTCTCCACCTAGGAAAACCATAGCCATTAGTATAAACAACATCTATGTCAGAAGGCCTGATAGCAATTTTTTCTTCTAAAATTTTGGTTCCTTCATAGACCATTGCAGCAATATATCTATCTAATATTTCTTGATCAGAAAAATTTTTAGGAGTTATTCCAACTCTTTTTCTTTCTTCATTACATATAATTTCTATCTCTGGGTTTTGTGTAAGAAACTCTACACCCTCTCCATAAAGATAATAACCTTTTGAAGTTTTTTGTCCAAACCAGCCCCTCTCACATACTCTATCGGCAATTTCTACATATCTATCATCTTTGTGACGGAATGGCGCTTTTCTTTTTCTAGTTGCCCAGCCTATATCGCCTCCGGCAAGATCTATAACTTGAAAAACACCCATTGCACAGCCAAATTTTCTCAACACTTTGTCAATATGGAATGGACTTGCCCCGTCCTCTACCATGTGATAAGTCCCTACGAGATATTTTGAAAGGATTCTATTACCGATAAATCCATCACAAACTCCAGAACGCACCGGAACTTTTCTCATTTTTTTGGCTAACATAAACGAGGTTGATACTGTATTCTCTGAAGTATTATCTGCCACAACAATTTCTAACAATTTCATTATATTAGCAGGTGAAAAAAAATGAAGACCTATCACCCTATCTGGATTATCAACTACTGTCGCAATTTCATTTACATCCAAATAACTTGTATTTGAGGCTAGAATACATTTTTGATTGCATATTTTATTTAGTTTAATAAAGACTTCTTTTTTGACATCCATATTTTCAAAAACAGCCTCTATAATTAAATCTCTATCATTTAAAACGTTCATATCAGTGTCTGATTTAAATAAATTAATTATTTGGCTTTTTTGATCTGTCGTCATTCTACCCAAATTTACATTTCTGTCATATGTTGAGTTAATTTTATCAAAAGCCTTTTTAATTGCTTCTTGATTTTGCTCAATCATAATCACATCAAATCCTGCATTCATAGCAGCCATTGAAATTCCTGTACCCATAGTTCCACCACCAATGACACCAATTTTTTTTAGTTCCGAGGGTTTGCCATTTTTTAATTCAGGTATTTTTGTTATTGCTCGTTCAGCAAAGAACGAATGTATCAGGCCCTGTCTCTGAGGGCTTTCTATACATTCTTTAAAAAGTTTTCTTTCATTTAGTATAGCAGCTGGAAAATCTAAATTTAAGCCTTCTTCAACAGACTTAATAATATTATGTGGAGAAAATAAATTTTTATATTTTTTTAAAGCGTTAGCTTTTGCATTTGTAATTATTTCTTTTATCTCTTCTAGATTATTGACTTTACTTGTGATTTTTGAAGTTGGCCTTACTTCAAAACTTTCACTAATTAATTTTTGCGCATAGGATACTCCGTTTTCTACAGTTTTATCATTAGGAGCAATTTCGTCAATAATACCATTTGCAAACGCCTCTTCAGCAGGAACATGTTTGCCTGTAAGCATCATATCTAAGGCCATTGAAACACCGCACAATCTAGGTAGTCTTTGAGTCCCACCTGCGCCAGGTAAAATACCAAGTAAAACTTCTGGTAATCCAACTTTAGTTTTTGGAGCAGCTATCCTGTAATGAGCTGACATTGCCACCTCTAGACCTCCTCCTAGAGGAGTACCATGAAGGGATGCAACAACTATTTTGTCTAAATTCTCTATCTTATCACAAATTTCACTTAAATTTGGTGCATCAATATCTTTACCAAATTCTCTAATATCAGCTCCTGCGAGAAACGTTCTTTCAGGAGCTGTTATCACAACTGCTTTTATAATTTTTTCTACTGAAAGTTTGTTTATTGTCTCAAGAAGTTCAATTCTTACCGCAGCACTAATAGCATTAACTGGAGGATTATAAATCTCAATAACGGCTATATCATTTAAAATATTATGTTTAACTACTGTCATTCTAACCTCTCTATATTAATGTTTTTTTTGCTTCTATATATTCATTATTAATTCTTTCAACTAATTTACTTGCTGGTAAAATACTTTTAACCACAGAAATACCTTGGCCAGAACCCCAAATTTCTTTCCAACTTTTTGGTTTTGATGTACCTGAGCTAAAATTCATCTTACTTGAATCACTCTCTTCCAAGTTGTCAGGATCAAGTCCTTGTGCCTCAATAGAGCCCTTTAAGTAATTACCATGAACTCCTGTAAATAGATTTGTATAAACAATATCATCAGCGTTTGATTGAGTGATCATTTCTTTATACCTTTGATCCGCATTAGCCTCATTAGTAGCTATGAAGGCAGAACCTATGTAGGCAAGATCAGCCCCCATAGCTTGTGCTGCTAGAACAGCTCCACCATTTGCTATTGAACCAGATAATAAAAGAGGACCATCAAACCATTCCCGAATTTCTTGAATTAGTGCAAAAGGTGATAAAGTTCCGGCATGACCACCTGCACCGGCAGCTACAGCAACCAAACCGTCGGCCCCTTTATCAATTGCTTTTTTTGCAAAAAAATTATTAATAATATCATGTAAAACTATACCATTAGCTTCATGTGCAACTTTATTCACTTCTGGTCTAGCTCCTAAAGATGTTATCCATACAGGAGCTTTCCATTTTGCACAAATATCAATATCTTTTTCTAATCTTATGTTAGACTTATGTACGATATGATTTACTGCATATGGCGCTGCTGGATTATCTGGATTTTTTTGGTTATGCCTGTCTAATTCATCATTTATTTTCTTCAACCAAATCTCTAACATATTTGGTTCTCCTTCTCCTTCTCTAGCATTCAAACAAGGGAATGAGCCAATTACACCCGCTTTACATTGCGCAATAACAAGATCAGGATTTGAAATGATAAAAAGTGGGGAACCTATTACTGGTATTTTAAGTTTATCTAATGGAGGAAGAAGTGACAAATTTGTCTCCTGTGTTTTATTCAAAAATAGAATAATCATTTAACACGCTAATAATAAATTCTTCAATTATTTTAATTACATATACTTATTTTTTTTATATGATTAGATAATTATTATTAAATGGGAGAGATAAAAATGTTTTTGAATGACACTGATTTAAAAAAATTTGATGAAGATGGTTATTTGTTTTTTCCAGAAATGTTTAGCAAAGATGAAGCTTCACTTTTAAAAGAGGAAGCAGAAAAAGTTTATTCCCAAGATAGAAAAGAAGTTTGGAAAGAAAGTTCTGGGGTTGCACGTACAGCATTTGCTGCTCATAAATATAATGAAGCTTTTAGAAGATTAGGAGCACACCCAAGATTAATTGACCCTGTTTCTCAAGTATTGCAAGGAGATATTTATATGCATCAGTTTAAGTTAAATGCAAAAGCTGCATTTGACGGAGCTGTATGGCAATGGCACCAAGATTATGGCACCTGGAAAAGAGATGATGGTATGCCAGAGCCAAGAGCAATGAATATAGCAGTTTTTTTAGATGATGTAACAGCCGCAAATGGTCCGTTGTTATTTATTCCTGGAAGTCATAAGTCTGGCGTTATAGACGCAGATCACGACCTCCAGACAACCAGTTACCCATTATGGACTTTAGATAATAAAAAAGTTCTTGAGTTAGCTGAAAGAGGCGGCTGTGTTGCGCCGACAGGACCTGCAGGAAGCATGCTTATGTTTTCTTCACTTTTAGTGCATGCAAGTCCACCAAATATTTCTCCATTTGGAAGAAGTATTGTCTACCTCTCATTATGCCATGTTGACAACCATATACAAAAATTTAAGCGTGACGAATGGATAGCTCACAGAGACTTTGCACCTATTTCTAAACTTAGTGACAATTGTTTAAACGAATTAATAAGCGAAAACGTTAGTGCCGCTGAGTAAACATTAATACTTTCTATCAAGGAATATTTAATTTTGTTAACAATAAACTCAGTTGCAAATTTTAGAGATGTAGCTATTGGCTCCAAAATGAAGACAAATTTATTATTTAGATGTGCTAAGTTAAGCACTCTAAATCAAGAAGATATTATTAATTTAGAAACGCTAAATCCATGCGCTATTATTGATTTTAGAGATCATAAGGAAATAAACAAAGCTCCAGATAATCTATCAAATACATTACAAAGTAAGTATATAAGTCTTCCAATATCAGCTAGCACTCTAGGTAGAATGGTTACACAAAAAAAGATAGACGGTGATAATGTAAGAACCTATGAAAAAGTTATGGAAGAGAGTTACAAATTATATATAAATAATCACAAACATGTATGGAAAGAATTTATTAAGATTTTACTAAATTCTGATAACAACCCAGTAATTTTTCACTGCTCTGCTGGAAAAGATAGGACTGGTATAGCAAGTTTTATTATTCAAAGAATATTAAACAGTTCTATGGAACTGATTTATAAAAACTATTTATTATCAAATAAATTATTGACTACGAAAGCTGCCACAGCTGAACAAACAACTACTTCTAGTAGTGATAATCTTCAGGTAACAAAAACTATGTTAAGTGCTCTTGGAAAAGTAAAAAAAACATACTTATTATCAGCAATAAATGAAATTGAAAGTAAATATCAAACTTTAGAGAATTATATTATAAAAGAACTTCATTTTGATAGAAATGATATTGCTAAATTAAAAAAACAATATTCCAATTGATAGGCAGAAGATGTTTTTACAAAATGCGATTCAAAAAAGAATTGATGATAAAAATCCTGTCAAGGTAGCCCTAATAGGAGCTGGTAAATTTGGTTCAATGTTTTTAAGTCAAGTTCCAAGCACTACGGGAATTGAAGTTTTAGTAATTGCAGATCTAAAACCTGACAATGCCATAAAAGCTTGTAAAAACGTTGGTTGGAGTGATGATTTAATCAACAAAACAAAATTTGTTGATACAGGTGCTGATGCGATAAAATTAAATGAAGTAGAGGTAGTTATTGAGGCAACAGGATTTCCTGCAGCAGGTATTGAACATGCAAGACAAGCTTTTCAAAATGGCAAACATATAATAATGGTAAATGTTGAAGCAGATGTTTTAGCCGGAGCAGCTTTAGCTAAAGAGGCTAATTCTGTAGGAGTTGTTTACTCTATGGCTTATGGAGATCAACCTGCCCTAACTGCAGAAATAGTTGAATGGGCAAGAGCTTCTGGCTTTAATGTCACTAGTGCAGGTAAAGGGACCAGATATCAACCAATATACCACAAATCATCACCTGACACGGTATGGAATTACTACGGCTTGACCCACGAAGAAGCAAGAAAAGCAGGAATGAACCCAAAAATGTTCAACTCATTTTTAGATGGAACTAAATCTGGATTAGAAATGGCTGCCATAGCTAATGCATGTGATCTAGAAGTCCCAACTAATGGTCTATTATTTCCTCCATGTGGAATGGACGATCTTGCAAATATTTTAAAACCATTAGAATTTGGTGGTTTGTTAGAAAAGAATGGACAAGTTGAAGTCGTGTCTTCACTTGAGAGAGATGGTCGACCCGTATTTAAAGATTTACGTTGGGGCGTGTATGCCGTGTTAGAAGCCCCAAATGATTATGCAGCGTCTTGTTTCAAACAATATGGAATGAATACTGATGATACTGGTAAATATTCTGCGATGTATAAACCTTTTCACCTCATAGGGATGGAGCTTAATATATCAGTTTTTTCAGCTGCATTGTTAAAGCAGGCAACGGGACAAACCAAAAAGTTTACCGGAGATGTTGTATCAACAACTAAGAAAAATTTGAAAAAAAGTGAAATTCTTGATGGAGAAGGTGGAGCAACTGTATGGGGCAAACTTGTACCATCAAAACTATCGCTATCTATGGAAGCTCTTCCTATTGGACTAGCTCATGGAATTAAACTTAAAAATGAGATTGAAGAAAATAAAATAATTACATGGAATGATGTTGATTTTTCATCAAATGATCCTGCAATTTCATACAGAAGAAAAATGGAAAAGGATTTTAAAAAATCATAGGCTTATCTGGTCCTTTATCTAAACGCCATACAAAACCTGAATTGCCTTCGTTTGGAAAAAATTTTCTTAAAAGTGGATCATGACCAGGTATTACCAGTTCGTCCTTTGAAGCTAACTTTCTGATGATTTTAAAACCATTGAGCATATCTTCAAGATCTATAACAATCGGAAAAGGTTTACCTGTGAGAAAATTTTCATAAAAGTGAGTGGCATCTGATGCTAAACACATATATCCGTTTTCAGTTTTAACTCTTACTGACTGCAATCCTCTTGAGTGTCCTCCAATAAGGTGAGTCGTTACTCCAGGTTGAATTGCTCCAATTCCATTATAAAATATAACTCTTCCTGAAAAAACATTTTTTACCATTTGGCATACATGTTCTCCAGTGAAGGGCATTTTTATTGTTTCGTGACACATACAAGGTCCAGTTGCATACGCCATTTCTGTTTCTTGCAAGTGAAACTTTGCATTAGGAAACTCAATTAATCCCCCTGCATGATCATAATGTAAATGCGTTATAATAACGTCAGTTACTTGACTAGCATTTATATTAATTGCTTTAAGAGCCTCAGATGGTGATCTATCAATTGGTCTATTTCTTCTTTTTGCTTCTTTGTAATCATAACCAGTATCAACAATAATAATATCTTTGTCTGATTTAAGGACCCATATAAAATAATCAATTGTATGAGCTTCGTGGGAATGATCATCAAATATGAAACTCTCTTTTCTAGTCCTGTCCGTTCTTTCTGCATATTTTAAAGCATATACTTCCCATTTTTTTTCTAAAACTGTATCCACTTTAATTTCTCCTTTGACAATCAAACTTCTTCTAGTCTATCGGTGGCTGGAGGGGGTGTTGGGCTAATATTAGATATTAAATTATAAGTTTCTTGATCTAAAGAAATCTCCACTGAGTCTAATGATGGTTTTAATTGTTTTAAGTTTCTTGCACTTATAATAGGTGCAGTTATAGCATCATTATATGATACCCAAGCAACAGCTAAAGCAATTGGGTCATAATCTAAGTCGTTAGCTAAATTGACAAGTGAATTAGCTGCGTCGTACATCCAATTTTGACCATATCTTTTTTTATATTTAGAATTATCGTGCAGTCTACCCAAACTATTTTTATTAGATGTATCCACTGAACTATATTTTCCAGTGAGAAGTCCACCACCCAATGGACTATAGCTAATAACGCCAATATTTTCAGTTTTTGACATAGGAAGGATTTCGACCTCAGCTTGTCTTTTAACTATGTTGTACATGGGCTGAAGAATATCAATTGACGGGAACCCATTTTTTTCCGCAATCAACTGCGCTTTCATTACTTGCCAAGCAGAAAAATTTGAAGCACCTAATTGAAAAAATTTTCCTTCTTCTCTAAGTTTTTGAAGTGTTTCAAATGTTTCTTCTAATGGGACGTCGTCATCCCAATGATGTAAGAAAAAAACATCTACATAGTCTTGCTTTAATCTTTTAAGACTTTCTTCTAACTGTGATCTTATATTTTTACCACTAGACCCACCAACTGATCCAGCCTTAGTAATTAAAATTATCTTATCCCTTTCTTCTTTAATTAAATTACCAAGAATTAATTCAGATTTACCTCCCGTGTATACAAAAGCAGTATCAAAGAAGTTTATACCTCTATCACGACAAGCTTCATACATTTCTTGACTATCTTTTTCGTTTGCTCCGTCACCAAATTGCATAGTACCAAAACATAACGATGAATTTTTTAAATTATTAGGCCCAAACTCTCTTATCATTTTCATATAACAAAACCTCTTAATTATTTTTAAAATTTTTCATCCAAGTAAGACCCGCTTCAGTAGTTGTCTTTGGTTTATACTCAGCTCCAACAATACTTTTATATCCAGCTTTGTATATTTCGGGAATAATATAACTAAAGTCTAATTCCCCACTATCTGGTTCTGCTCGATCCTGAACTGATGCTATTTGGACATGACCAATAAAAGGTAAGTGATCTTTAAATCTTTTCACTACATTGCCTTGATTTATTTGAACATGGTAAAAATCAAACATAATTTTAACAGTATCTGATCCTACTAGTTCACAAATTTCTCTTGCTTGCTCAACTTTAGTTAAAAAGTATCCTGGATTATCTTTTAAATTTAAAGGTTCAATAACTAATCCTATACCACTGTCTTTTAGTAAGTCCTTAGCAAATTTTAAATTATCAATAAAAGTTACGAGAGATTTTGTTGATAAATCCGTCACACCAGCCATAGCGTGAATATTTTTTGATTTAATAACTTTAGCATACTCAAAAGCTTGAATTATAGCATCTCTTGCTTCAGATATTCTTGTTGGAACTGCAAGTAAACCATTGTCACCTTCCTGAATATTTCCCTTTAAAGTATTTATACCCATAACTGGTAAATTAACTTCATCTAAAGCTTTTTTTATATCTTTTGAGTCAAATTGATATGGAAATTGAAATTCAACAGCATCAAATCCATATTCTTTTGATTTATAAATAGCATCTATCTGAGAAAATTCATTCCATAAAAGACCTAAATTTGCGGAAAATTTATACATAATATTAATCCCATTCTATATTAAATTTCTTTATAACTGAGTTTATTTGAGATTCATCTAATGCTTTTGCGTCTGCACCTTTTAAGATTAGAGCTAATTTTGCAGTAGCCTCTAATTCTTCAATAGCATTAACTGAAGATTCTAAGTTTTTGCCTGAGACAACCGGTCCATGATTAGCTAACAAAACAGCTGACCTTTTACCAACAAGACCTTTGATAGCGTCACCCATAGCAGGGTCACCAGGCACAAAGAAGGGAAGTAACTTAACTTTCCCTAACAGCATTATTGAGTATGGTGTGTAAGAGGGTAATACATTATCTTCGTCTATTCCGGGTAACATAGATAGAGCTACAGAATGAGTAGAATGAAGATGAACTACAGCACCAGATTTCATACCTCTTGTTTCATAAAAAGCTTTGTGAAGGGGTAACTCCTTAGTTGGTGATAAAGATCCTATGAATTGACCAGACTTTGTCACTTTAACTATTTCATTTGGTTCAAGCCTTCCAAATGAAGATCCTGAAGGTGTAACTAGTATATCATCATTATCTAAACGAACTGAAATATTACCTGTTGATCCATGAGTAATACCCCTATCAAACATTGAAGACGCTAAAGTACAGATTTGTTCTCTTAATTTATTTTCGTTCATTTATAAAATATAACCTATATATATATTAATTTCAGTAACCAAATAATTGGTATAAAATACCTATAGACAAGCCAATTACCACATGACTGCCAATAGCTAAGGAACAAGATAAAAAAGGTGATGGTGTTTTTAATCCCAGAAAACCTTTACCCAAAACAGGCATGAAGAAAAACCAAGGAACAACAACACTTAGCAAACCAAAAACAAATCCATTAAAAATTGAAGCATTACAAATATTATATTTTAATAACATAAAGAAGAATATTGAATACATAATCGCAACAGTGTAATGAACAACCCATCCAATTCTTAATTCATTTTTTATTGGGGGCACTTCTTCGATTATTGGATTATATATTTTTGCTTTTGATATTAATAATATATACCATCTTCCAACAATTGCCCAGTCTGATGGATTTATATCATACATAATTTTTAATAATCTCTGCCAAATATCCATCGCAAGACATGAAATAATCCCAATAATTACAATGTTCAATATTTCCATTAAAAGCCCTTTTTATATTTAAATTTTTATAGCAATGAACTCTTTAACAATATAAAATAATATAAGAGATCTTTAAAATATATCTATTGTATTTTATTTTTTTGATGAAATTTGAAACTATAAAAACTAGAGGAGAGAGATTTATGGCTAATTTTAATGGACAAACTGCAGTAATTACTGGGGGTGCACAAGGTATTGGTTTAGCGACTGCAAAGAGTTTTATTAACGATGGCTGTGAAGTTATGATTTGGGATATAGATGAGAAAATGGGTGTGGAGGCAGCAAAAGAGCTAAATTGTCATTTTTTAAAAGTTGATCAAACTAATAACAACTTAGTCGAAGAAGTTACAGAAAAAACTCTTAAACAAATAAATAAAATTGATATTCTAGTTTGTAGCGCAGGTATTGCTGGACCAACTTATTCAACTTGGGATTATCCTGTTGAAGAATGGTCAAGAGTATTTGACGTAAATGTAAATGGTGTATTTTACTGTAATAAGCATGTTGTAAGATCAATGCGCGAAAGAAATTATGGTAGAATTATCAATATAGCCTCAATTGCAGGGAAAGAAGGTAATCCTAATGCTCCTGCATATTCCGCATCTAAAGCAGCTGTAATAGGTTTAACAAAATCTCTTGGTAAAGAAACAGCAGATAAAGACATCGCTGTTAATTGTATAACACCAGCTACTGCTAAAACGAGAATTCTTGATCAAGTATCACAGGAATTTATTGATTATATGATTTCAAAAATTCCAAGAAATAGATTTGTTACTGTTGAAGAAGTTGCATCTCTTATTACCTTTCTAGCGAGTAAAGATAATAGTTTCACTACGGCTGGTGTCTTTGATATTTCAGGAGGCAGAGCTACTTATTAATTGGTGAGGATTTTTAGGAGATCCTCTGCACCTTAACTCAAAAACTAATAATCGGGGGAGGAACTTATTAGTTAGAATTAGTACAATTAAACGGGGGAGTTTTATTGAACATGTTCAATGTTTGATTCTTTTTCGAAGTTTGTCTTGTTCTAATTAATAATAAATTTTTAGAGCCTTAAATTTGTTATATATTTGTGCAAAAAAACTTACTTTTATAATTTTTGTTTAATAATTAATCATTTTAAACTGCTGTTTTAAGTTCCATGACTGCAGAAAGTATTACAACTGCGAATAAAGAAAGTCCCATTCCCCTATTTACCCAAACCTGCTTGTTAGATGCTAATGACCATCTTTTTAGACTTATCCCTAACCACAGCCAAAATAAATGTATAGGTATCCAAATTGAATTTACTATAATAAATTTAGTTAGAATCTCAACATTATAAGAAGTCATTCCAAGTGATAGCACTACAAATAAATGTCCTTGGACTACATAAGCCTTTGGATTGACAAATTGTAAAAAAATTCCTTCGTATAATTTTGGAGCTTTAAAACTTTGTTTAAAACCAGTTTTATTTTCAGATGTAGCTATACGCCAAGATAAAAAAGATAAGTAGGATAGTGATAAAAATAAAAAAGTTAGTTCAACTCCTTCAATTTCAAACAGAAACTGTTTAAAGCCCAGCACGACTAGTAATGCTACCCCATTAGTTCCAAAAAACAACCCAATGAGATACATCATTCCAACTTTCCATCCAAAACCAGCTCCAACACCAGCTAAAGAAAGTACGCCTGGACCAGGAGTAACCATCATTAAAAAACTAATAATTATGTAAGCAATCATTTGAATCTATAGATAATATCTATACCTTGGATAAATGGAATAATTTTTGAAGATATAATTATAATAAGATTTTGATAATCACATTATTACAGAAAAATCTTTCCTGGGTTCATTATTTTTTTTGGATCAAAAGCATTTTTAACTTTTTTCATAACGTCTACAGCGTTTCCTAATTCCTTCAACATATATTTTCTTTTGCCTTGTCCAATACCATGCTCCCCGGTACATGTACCATCCATTCTAATAGCCCTTTCAGATATTCTGATTAAAAAACTATCTAGTTTGTCTAATTCAGTCTTGCTGTTTTTGTCAATTAGTAATGCAACATGAAAATTTCCATCACCTGCATGACTTACTATTGGACCTATCAATTCGTTCTTTTCCATGTCTTCAATCGTTTCTGTAATACAATCAGACAGTTTGGAAATTGGCACACAAACGTCTGTTGAATAAATTTCTGCCTCAGGCCTTACTGACCTACATGACCAATATGCATCATGCCTTGCTTTCCATAATTTGTTTCTTTCTTCATTATTAGAAGTCCATTCAAAATCGTTACCACCAAAATCTGATGCTATTTCACTAAATAATTCTGATTGCTCTTTTACAGATTTTTCACTGCCATGAAACTCTAATAGTAATAAAGGCGCTTCAGGAAGGTTTGTCTTAGAATAACTATTAACTGCTTTTACTTGAGCAACATCTAAAAACTCTATCCTTGCTACTGGTATTCCAGCTTGTACAGTCATTATAACTGCATCAGTTGCATCCTTAACTGTTGGAAAACTTACTCTACCTCCTGCAATAACTTCTGGGATACCATAAAGCTTTAGTGTAATTTCTGTAGTTATACCTAATGTCCCCTCTGAACCAACCATTAACCGAGTTAAATCATAACCTGCTGAACTTTTTCTAGCTTTATTTGCTGTTTTTATTATTTGACCATCAGGAGTAACAACCTCAAGAGCAATTACATTATCTTTCATTGTTCCATAACGCACTGCATTTGTTCCAGAAGCTCGAGTAGCTGTCATCCCACCAAGTGAAGCATTTGCACCAGGATCAATTGGAAAAAACAATCCAGTATCTCTTAAGTGGGTGTTTAGTTGTTCTCTGGTAACCCCAGGTTGAACAACAACTAACAGATCTTCCTGATGTACTGTCAGGATCTTATTCATATTATTCATATCAATAGAAATTCCGCCATAAGGAGCATTAAGATGTCCTTCAAATGAAGAGCCAACACCAAAAGGAATTATTGGACATTTAAATTCATTACAAATTTTTACAACTTTTTGAACATCTTCTTTGCTCTCGGCAAAAACAACGCCATTGGGTAATTCTGATTCATGAATAGTCATCGTATGAGTATGTTGTTCAAGTATATTTTTACTACTAGAGAATTGTTGCCCAAATTCTTCTTGAATTTTTTTTATACATAATTTGATGCTCTCTTTATCATAATCCTGGTCAGACCATACAGAAACACTACCATCCATTTTAAAAACCTTTTCTATAATTTATAAAATTTTTCCTGGGTTCATTATACCCTTTGGATCAATTTCTTCTTTTATTAATTTCATGAAATTAACAGCAGGGCCTAATTCATCGACTAAGTATTGTTTTTTACCCTGCCCTACTCCATGTTCTCCTGTACATGTTCCATCCATACTAATGGCTCTATGAGCTAATCTCTCTAAAAACCCGTTTGCAACATCAACTTCTTTTTGTATCTTAGGATCAATCATTAACTGAACATGAAAATTACCATCACCAACATGACCAACAATGGGTCCAAACAAATTATTTTTTTCCATGTCATCTATCGTTTCAGTAATACATTCCGACAATCTTGATATTGGCACACAAACATCCGTAGCAATATAATCTGCCTCAGGCCTGCAAGCTTTGACAGCGTAATAAACATCATGCCTAGCCTTCCAAAGTCTATTTCTTTCTTCAATATTTGCATTCCACTCAAAGTTATCACCACCAAAATCTTTGGAAATTTCGTTAAACAACTCGGATTGTTCTTGCACAGAAGATTTACTTCCATGAAACTCTAATAATAATAATGGTGACTCAGGTAAGTTTAACTTTGAGTAATTATTTACAGCTTTAACCTGCGCAATATCTAATAGTTCTATTCTGGCAACTGGAATTCCAGCCTGTATAGTCATAATCACAGCATCCGTTGCATCCTGAACAGACGGAAAAGTACATCTACCAGCTCCAATTTCTTCAGGAATACCATAAAGTTTAAGTGTAATTTCAGTTATGACACCTAATGTACCTTCGGATCCAACAATTAATCTTGTCAAATCATATCCAGCAGAACTTTTTCTAGCTCTACTAGCCGTATTTATTATTTCTCCATTTGGCATTACAACTTCTAATGAAATTACGTTATCTTTCATAGTTCCATAACGAACGGCGTTGGTTCCAGAGGCTCTTGTCGATGCCATTCCTCCAATTGAGGCATTGGCACCTGGGTCAATAGGGAAAAACAAACCCGTATCTCTAAGGTGTGTATTTAGTTGTTCTCTAGTTACACCTGGTTGTACAACAACAGTTGAATCTTCAGGGTGAACTTCAATTATATTATTCAGATTATTCATATCTATGGAGATCCCACCAAAATTAGCATTTAGATGACCTTCAAGGGAAGAGCCTACTCCAAAAGGTATTATGGGACATCCATGTTCATGGCATATTTTTACTGTTTTTTTTACATCCTCTTTGTTGTAGGCAAAAACAACACCATCAGGCAATTCTGGTTTATGAACTGTTGTTGTACTTGTATGTTGTTCACGAACTGATTTAGAAACTGAGAATTGCTGCCCAAACTCTTTTTTTAATGCTTCTACCGCACTATTTGTGTTGTACTCAAATTTTAAGTAAAAAGAGCTGTTTTTAACATCTAAAATTGTCACTTATTAACCTCACATATGTTTTTCTTTAATATCGTATGAATATATTTCAAAATAAAGATTGAGTAAATTATTACATTTTAATAAAAATTATATTTGTTATAGTTTTGAACTTCTCGTTAGGAAGCTTACAAAAAAATGTATAATAAAGCTATTTTTTTAGGTGAATGCATGATTGAACTCAATGGAGACATTTCTTCATTGGAAAATAAAAGTTCAAAAATGCAAATTAATTTTGGAGGCGATACTTATAATTCTGCAATATATTTTTCAAGACTAGCAAATAATAAAACTAATACTTTCTATTCAACTGTACTCGGAAATGACAGTTTTTCTAGAAAAATGATTTTAAGATTTAAAAATGAAAAAATAAAATGTGATTATGTAAGAACCGATGGAAAAAATCCTCCTGGTTTATATTCAATAGAAATTAATGAAATAGGTGAAAGAAGTTTTTCTTATTGGAGAGATCAATCACCATCGAAATACATTTTTTTAGGGTCAAAAGGAAAAAAACTAGCTAAAGAAATAAAAAATGCAGATGTTTTTTATTATACTGGTATTTCTGCCGGCATTCTTGATGCAAAACAAAAAAAGGATTTGATACATATAGGATCTACTGCAGTTACATGTGGATTTGATTTTAATTATAGGTCCCAATTACATAATGATAAGAAAATGTCACAATTATTATTTAAAAAAATTAGTGAAAATGTAGATATCAACTTTGTATCTTTTGATGATGTTAAAGAGTTATTTGATATTAAAAATCCATATGAAGTTTTTGAAATATTAAATGACAAAAAAAATCTAATTCTTATAAGATATAAGGACTCAATTATTTTTAAAAACAAACAAGAAGTCATAAAAACTGTTAAAGTTCATCATGGAGAGGTGGTTGATACAACAGCAGCAGGTGACGCATTCAATGGATCTTTCCTTGCTTTAATAAATAACGATAAAAATATTCCAATAGTAGAAAATATATTAAAGTCCCACTCTGTTACTAGAGAAGTGATAAAGCATAAAGGCGCTATTATTTCCAATAAAAATATGCCTAACATAAATACTTAAATAAGGAATAAATAAAATGGACAAAAACTTACTTATAATGACAGAAATGCCTGAATATTTTGTAAGTCTGGCAGATAAAAACTTCAACACTTATAAATTGTGGTTAAACAAAAATGAAGATGATTACTTATCTGAAATTAAAACAGAAATTGATGCAATTGCCGTTATGGGAGGTTATAAAATTACACCAGAGTTAATGAAAAGTATGCCAAATTTAAAAATAATTGCCTGTTATGGTGTAGGTTATGACGCAATAGATATAAATTATGCAAAAAGCCTAGGTATAAAAGTCACTAACACCCCTGAAGTACTTAATGACGAAGTGGCAGACACAGCTATTGCACTAATGCTATGTGTCTATAAAAAAATTGTAGATGCAGATAGTTTTGCAAGAAACAACTCTTGGCTTAATGGAGATTTTCCATTAACAAAAAAATTTAGTAGTACTAAATTAGGTATTGTTGGAATGGGAAGAATTGGAAAAGCAATAGCAAAAAGAGCCGAAGCATTTGACTGTGAAATTTTTTATCATTCTAGAAACAAAAAAGATGTGAAATATAAATATATCAGTGACTTAAATCAGTTAGCTCAAGAAGTAGATACCTTATGTGTAATTACACCAGGCGGAAAAGAAACAGAGAAATTAATTAATAAAAAAATTCTTTGTAGCCTTGGCAAAAATGGCGTAATTATTAATGTAGCGAGGGGGTCAGTAATTGATCAAGACGAACTGATTCATTGCCTGGAAAACAATACTATTTTAGCTGCAGGATTAGATGTCTACACTAATGAGCCTAATATCCCAGAAAAATTAATAAATCTTAAAAATACTGTTTTATTACCTCATATAGCATCTGGAACAGTTGAGACTAGAAATGCTATGGGACAATTAGTATTTGATAATATAAAAAATTATTTTGAAAATAAATCTCTTATATCAGAAGTAGTATAAAAATATTCTAATTTTGGGGTAATTTTATTCCAGCATTTCTAGCATATATTTTTGCAACTGCAGCATCATCTTCTTGTCCTAAACCTGAGCCTGCAGCGGAAATAAACTGTTGTAACGCTGCAGCAGTCAAGGGAGCAGAAAAATTTGAATTTTTAGCAATATCTAAAACTATACCTAGATCCTTTGGCCAAATATTGATCGAAGATTTTGGGGAATAATCATTATCTATAATATGAGGCGTTCTGTTCTCGAGCATCCAAGAGGTCCCAGCACATTTCGAGATAACTTCTAAAAACCTTTTTGGATCAATTCCTTGTGTTATACCAAATGTAATAGCTTCAGCCATTGCAGCAATATGAACACCCGCAAGCATTTGATTAACTGCTTTCATAGCAGAACCTGATCCGACATGTTCCCCAAATTCGAAGACTGTTTCTGAAGTGCAGTCTAAAATAGGCTTAGCAACCTCAAAAGCTTTTGGGCTACCTGAAATCATATAGGATAACTTACCCTCAGCTGATTTTTTTGATCCTCCAGAAATGGGCGCGTCTAAATATAAAAGTCCTTTATCATTGCAGGAAGATGCCATTTCTTTAGCAAAATCTGGAGCTACTGTTGTACAAACCATGATAAGACTATTTTTCTTTAATTTTTCTGAAATACCATTTTGGCCAAAGATAATTTCCCTTGTTTGTTTTTCATTTAAAACAACTATAATTACTGCTTGTAAATCATTAAATGGAATATTTTTATCATAGCCACCTTCTTCGATAAGTCTTTTCTGTTGCTTAAGGTTTTTATCTTGTCCATAAACACTATACCCTGCACGTATCAGTGACTGAGCTATTCCAAAGCCCATTGATCCAAGACCAACAACTAAGATATTTTTAATTTTAATATCCATAATATTGTTTAGTGATTATCCCTCGGTAAAGTTTTTCTTACCTTTTGATATTTAACGGCGTTTTCAAGAACAGCTCCGTCAGATAATTCTCCAACAAATTTTCTTTGAATTTCTTGCCATGGCGTTTGACTTTCAGGATATGGTGGAACACCGTCTTTTTTTCTTAATTCTATTTCTTCGTCACTAACTAACATGTTTGCTGTACATTTATTTAAATCTATTACTACCGTATCACCAGTTCTTAACCAGGCCAATCCACCTCCAGTTGCACTCTCTGGAGAAGCATTTAGAATTGAAGGACTTCCTGATGTTCCAGATTGTCTTCCATCTCCAATACAAGGTAATTCAGTTATACCTTTTTTTATTAGTTCATCAGATGGCTGCATATTTACCACTTCAGCAGACCCAGGCCAACCTACAGGTCCAGCACCTCTAATAACTAGAATTGAATTTTCATTCATATCTAAACTTTTATCATTTAATCTGTCGTGATAATCCTCAGAACCTTCAAAAACAATAACTTTACCTTCTAGTATCCCTTCTTTACCAGGGCGGTTTAAAAATTTATCTTTAAAGCTTTTTGAAATAACAGATGTTTTCATTATTGCTGCATTAAAAAGGTTACCTTTTAAAACAATAAAGCCTGCTTTTTGTTTCATCGGATTTTTAAAAGGGGTAATAACCTTTTCATTTTTAATTTTAATACCCTTTAAATTTTCAGACAATTTTTTACCCGTCACCGTCATTACGTCTCCATGAAGCTTGTCATAACTTAAAAGCTCTGACATTATGGCCGCCGTTCCTCCTGCTCTATGATAACTTTCACACAAGTACTCACCTGCCGGCTGTATATTTGCCATTAAAGGTATATCGTAACCAACTTTTTGCCATGCGTCAGTTTCTAATTCCACTCCTATATGTCTTGCAATTGCAGTAATGTGAATTTGAGCATTAGTAGAGCCTCCAATAGCTGAGTTTACAGTAATAGCATTTTCAAAAGCCTCTCTGGTCATAACTTGAGAGGGCGATAAATCGTCTTTAACCATATCAACAATTCTAAGACCAGTTTTGTATGCCATTTGCCCTCGTTCTCTATATGGTGCAGGAATATTTGCATTGCCTGTTAAACTCATTCCTAGTGCTTCAGCCAGAGAATTCATTGTTGATGCAGTTCCCATTGTATTACAATGTCCATCTGATGGAGCTGAGCTTGTTACAATATCTATAAATTGTTCATAGTCTATCCTACCTGCTGCTAGTTCAACTCTACTATCCCAAACAGCTGTACCAGAACCCGCAAGTTTGCCATTATGCCATCCGTCTAACATTGGTCCACCATTAAGAACAATCGCAGGAAGATCAACTGTTGCTGCCGCCATTAAGCAAGAAGGAGTTGTTTTATCACAACCTGTCATTAACACCACACCATCTAAAGGATAACCGTGAAGAATTTCAACTAATCCTAAATATGCTAAGTTTCTATCAACTGCTGCAGTTGGTCTCTTAAGAGTTTCTTGAATGGGATGGACGGGAAATTCAAAGGCTATTCCTCCAGCACTTCTTATTCCCTCTCTAACTCTTTCCGCTAATTTTATATGTACTCTATTACAAGGAGATATATCTGAACCTGTTTGTGCAATGCCAATGATAGGTTTGCCTGATCTCAACTCTTCTGGCGTAAGTCCAAAGTTCATTGATCTTTCAAGATATAAAGCAGTCATTCCAGGATTAGTCGGATTATCAAACCATTGTTGACTTCGATATTTTGGATTGAAATTTTTATCTGACATAATTTTTCTCCCAAGTAAAATTTTAAAATTTAACAAATAATAAAAGTTTATAAATTTAATTTAAAATAGTGTGAATATTTACATTATTTATTTTAAATTTTAAGAATATTGTTAATATCATACTTGATTTTAAAAAAATCGAAAAGATAATTTCAGTTTTTATTTTTTATAATGTGGGAGGTTATAAAAATGTCTAATAGTGAGAAGTTAACTGTTAAACTTAATAATAATGATAATGTTGCTACTGCTTTAAGGGAGATACGCGTAGGTGAAACCACACAGAACCTTGAAAGCATTAACAAAATCCCAAAAGGCCATAAAATAGCTCTTAGAAAAATTAATAAAGGTGAGAAAATAATCAAATATGATCAACTTATTGGTGTTGCTAGCAAAGAAATTCTAGCTGGAGACCATGTTCATGTTGAAAATACTGATTTCAAATCAACTGATCATGATTACGAGTTTTCAACATCTATTAAGTTACCAAATATGATTGAACCTGAAAAAAGACCTACTTTTAGAGGTTATAAAAGACAAAACGGCAAAGTTGGAACCAGAAATTACATAGGTATCCTTACATCAGTTAATTGCTCTGCGACGGCAGCAAAAAATATTGCAGAAGTTTTTACAGAGGCTAAATTACGTTTATATCCAAATGTTGATGGGGTTGTTTCATTTACTCATGGTACTGGTTGTGGAATGGCAGATTCTGGCGATGGCTTTGATGCTCTTCAAAGAGTTCTTTTAGGCTATATCCAACATCCTAATTTAGCCGGAATTTTGTTAATTGGCTTAGGATGTGAGGCAAACCAAATAAAGTTTCTTTTAGATGCTTTTAATTTACATGAAAATCCATTTTTTAAAACAATGACACTGCAGGATATGGGTGGACTTAGGAAAACAATTAAAGCAGGAATTAAATGCATAGATGACATGCTTCCAGAGGTAAATTCTATAAAACGAACAGAGCAATCAGTAGAACATCTTAGCGTTGCGCTTCAATGTGGAGGGTCTGATGCTTGGTCAGGAATAACCTCAAATCCATCACTTGGTCATGCCGCAGACTTATTAGTTAAAAATGGTGGCACAGCTATTTTGGCTGAAACACCTGAGATTTATGGCGCTGAACACATGTTAACTAGAAGGGCAATCTCTCCAGAAGTTGGAAAAAAACTTGTTGACAGAATTTTATGGTGGGAAGATTACGTTACTAGAAATAAAGGAAGTTTAAATAACAATCCATCACCTGGTAATAAGGCTGGTGGTTTGACCACTATATTAGAAAAGTCACTGGGAGCAGCTGCTAAAGGGGGAACAACTCCATTAAATGATGTTCTTTTGTACGCCCAACAAGCTGAAAAAAAAGGTTTTTTATTTATGGATAGTCCTGGGTATGATCCTGCTTCTGTTACTGGGCAAATAGCAAGTGGTTGTAATGTTGTTACTTTTACAACTGGAAGAGGTTCTTGCTTTGGTTGCAAACCTTCACCATCTATAAAAATAGCTACAAATACAGAGATGTATAATAATATGGTTGAAGATATGGATGTTAACGCAGGAAAAGTAATAACTGACAATAAAAGTATTGAAGACGTTGGTCAGGAAATTTTTGATTTAATAGTCAGGGTAGCTTCAGGTGAAAAATCAAAGTCTGAGTATCAAGGTCTTGGAGATTTAGAGTTTGTACCTTGGCAAATTGGAGCAACAATGTGAGGAATTTTTATGATTGATTTAAAAGGCAAAGTTGCTCTCTTAACTGCTTCTGGTCAGGGCATTGGGAAAGCTACTGCTAGAGCATTCTCTGAGGCTGGTGCGTACGTGATTGCAACGGATATCAATCGTGAAACTTTATCTTCTTTAGATAAGATTGTAGATGAAACCCATATACTTGATGTAACAGACAATAATGCAATTAAAAACTTAGTTGGGTCAATCAAAGAACCTGACATACTATTTAACTGTGCTGGAATTGTCCATAATGGAACAATTTTAGAATCTACTGATAATGATTGGGATTTTGCTTTTAAACTTAATGGCAAAGCAATGTATCACATGATTAAAGAAGTAATACCGATAATGATTAAAAAAGGAGGAGGATCGATTGTTAACATAGCTTCTGTAGCTTCATCTCTAAAAGGTATTCCAAACCGTTTTATTTATAGTGCATCAAAAGCAACTGTTTTAGGTTTAACTAAGTCTGTTGCTGCTGACTATATTACCCAAGGCATAAGGTGCAATGCCATATGTCCTGGTACAATAAATAGTCCATCACTAGAGCAAAGATTATCCGATATGGGTGATTATGAAAAAGCAAGGAAGGAATTTGTTGCCCGACAACCAATGGGAAGAATTGGAGATGCAGAGGAAGTTGCAAGCCTTGCAGTTTATTTAGCAAGCGATGCTTCAGCTTTTACAACTGGTCAATTTCACATTATAGATGGTGGAATATGTACTTAAGAAAATGTCATATTAAGAAAAAGTATTAATTGTAAAAAGGAGGAGAATAAAATGAAATTGTTACGTCATGGAGCTTTTGGAAAAGAAAAACCAGGTATTCTTGATCAAAATGGTTCTATAAGGGATTTGTCTGAGCATTTACCAGATATTAATGGAGAAACTATAAGTGAAAATAGTTTAAAAAAAATTTCTTCAATAGATTTATCTTCTCTACCAATTGTATCTGATGATACGAGACTAGGTGCATGTGTTGGTAATGTTGGCAAGTTTCTATGTATTGGATTAAATTATTCTGATCATGCAGCTGAAAGCGGCATGGCTGTTCCTAGTGAGCCTATCCTTTTTTCAAAAGCTACTTCTGCAATTGTCGGTCCAAATGATAATATTGAAATACCAAGAAATTCGGTTGAGACTGATTGGGAAGTAGAACTTGGCATAATTATTGGAAAAAAAGCCAAATATATAAATGAGAATGATGCGGATGATTATATTACTGGCTACTGCCTAGTAAATGACGTCTCTGAAAGAGAGTTTCAGTTAAAAAAAGAAGGTCAGTGGACTAAAGGAAAGTCATGCGATACTTTTGGACCTACAGGACCTTACTTAGTTACAAAAGATGAGATAGCTGACGTACAAAAATTAAAAATGTATTTGGATGTTAATGGACAGAGAATGCAAGATGGTTCTACAAATACCATGATATTTTCAGCTAGATATATTGTATATTACTTATCTCAATTTATGAGCCTTAATCCCGGAGATATTATTGCTACTGGAACTCCTCCTGGGGTAGGAGGTGGAATGAAACCACCAGTATTTTTAAAAGCTGGGGATAAAATGAAGCTTGGAATTGAAGGTCTTGGTGAGCAAAACCAAGTTTGTATTCAAGGATAAATATAGTTAATGAATAGATTAAGCAATAGAACTAAAGCTGCAATTATTTATGAAAAAGGGACACCAGACGTTTTTAAATGGGAAGAAGTTGAAGTTCCAAATCCAACTAACAAAGAAGTACGTTTAAAAAATACTGCTATAGGTGTGAATTATATTGACACCTATCACAAACGCGGTATGCCGCATCCCTGGCCAGTTCCAGAGCTGCCAATTGTTTTAGGTATTGAAGGAGTGAGTGTCGTAGAAGAATTAGGTGCTGATGTAAACGAGTTTTCAATCGGTGACAGAGTTGCCTACGCTCTTCCTCCACATGGTGCATACAGCGAAGAAAGAGTGTATCCCGTTGACAAATTAATAAAAGTGCCTGATTCATTATCTCATGTCTCTGATCAGGATCTTGCTGCATTAATGTTAAAAGGATTAACAGCTCAATTTCTTCTTAAAAGAACATATTCCTTAAATCACGAGATGTTATTTTAGTTCACGCTGCAGCCGGTGGAATGGGTCTTATATTATGTCAATGGGCTAAGTATCTTGGTGCTACGGTTGTTGGAACTGTTAGTTCAGAACAGAAAGCAGAACAAGCAAAAAAAGCTGGAGCTGAACATGTTGTTGTTCATTCTGAAGGAGATTTTGTTAAAAAGATTCTAGAAGTTACAAATGGTGAAGGATGCCCAGTTGTATATGAATCAATAGGAAAGGATACCTTTAGAAGATCCATGGACTGCCTGCAACCCATGGGAATGCTTGCTGCATATGGTCATGCCTCAGGTGCTCCAGACCCAGTTGATGTTGTGGAATTGGGTATGAAAGGTTCACTTTTTCTAACCAGACCAGCTATAATGCATTATATGGCTAAAAGAGAGGATTTAATATCGAGTGCGAATGATCTATTCAATGTAATTGAAAAAGGTGTCTTAAAATCAAATGTCAACCATACATACCCTTTGAGTGAGGTTGGTAAAGCTCATCGTGCAATAGAGAATAGAAAAACAACTGGAGCCACAGTATTAATTCCCTAAATATTTTTTAATAAATCAATGTGCGTATAATAACTTAATTTTGGACTTGAACAATACATGGAGTTTCAGTTTTGGTTTTGATATCAAATATAGATCTTCCAGTGTGGTTTAAATGCATGCCATAAGTGTGTATAGAAAGTGCTACTTCTTCTCCATTATTCCACACACTATGTATATCTTCGGGTAGGCAACAAGTGGCATTTCCCGGAAAAATTGTTTCTTCATTAGTTTTTATTAAATCGGCAAATCCATCTTTAGATCCATCATCTAATCTTTTATAATTAGTTTCATGTTCTTGACCTTGAATTCCTGCAACTACTGCCCAAGTTTTATGATTATGCGGAGCAAGACCTTTTCCTGGTGCCCATGCAATAACAAAAACAGCTAATTTATGATCATCTTCTTCATGCAGAAGATGTAGTCCAAAACCTTGCTCTTCATTTACATTATAATACTCAGGTTTAATCCAGCTTTTATCTTCAGCAAGACGAAGAGCTAATGGCTTTATTCGTTCTGTTATAGACTTTTCGGCAACTTCTTCGTTAACTACCTTACGTATATCCCTAACATAATTTTCGACTGAGTAATTGTTCATATTTTTTCCTTATTTATTTTCAAGTTCACGTAATTCAACTCTTCTAATCTTACCAGATATAGTTTTAGGTAAAGAATCAACAAATTCAACTTTTCTTGGGTACTTATATGGGGCAGTTAAATTTTTGCAAAAATCTTGAATTTCTCTAATTAATTCATTTGATCCTTTGTAACCTTCTACTAGAACAATATATGCTTTTACTAGTTGACCCCTCGTCTCATCAGGAACTCCAACCACAGCACTTTCTGCAATCAAATCATGCTCTAATAAAGCACTTTCGACTTCAAAGGGACTAATTCTATAACCTGCTGATGAAATTAAATCATCAGATCTACCAACGAACCACAAGTAGCCATCCTTATCTCGAGACGCAGTGTCACCTGTGTAATACCAGCCATGTCGAAAAGAATCTTTTACAATAACTTTATTTTGTAAGTACCCATGAAATAATCCCGGAGGCCATTTTTTTTCTGTACGAATAGCAATATGGCCAACTTCACCATCTGGTAAGATTTTACCATTATCATCAACAACGTTTATATCAAAACCTGGAACGGGTTTACCCATTGATCCAAAACGTGTCTCTACGCCAGGGAAATTTCCTACAATATTAATTGTTTCAGTTTGGCCATAACCATCTGCGATAACTGTTCCTGTATTTTCAGACCAATATCTTATCACCTCTGGATTAAGAGGTTCACCAGCACCAAGACATCTTCTTAATGATTTGAGATTAAATTGTTTGAGGTCTTGCTGAACGAACAACCTGTATACAGTTGGAGGAGCGCAAAAAGTTGTTACTTTATAATCAGAAATTGCTTTAAGATGTTCCACTGGATCCATTTCAGGAGTATCATACAAGACAGTTGTGCAACCAATCATCATTTGGGGAAAAAGTATGCCCCAAGCAGCTTTTGCCCATCCTGTATCAGTCAAAGTCCAATGTATATCGTTTTCTTTAAGATCCATCCAAAAAAGTGCCGTTGAAGCATGTGCATATGCATAACCAAAATCTCTTGGAACCATTTTTGGTAATGCTGTTGTGCCTGAAGTAAAATATATCATCATAGTTTCATTAGATGTAAAAGGCTCTAAATCTTCTATATTCAAATTAGTATCTTGTTTATCACAAAGCTCTTTAAAAGATAGCCAATTATCTGGTGCATCTCCAGTGACAATCAAGTGTTTAAGAGTTGGGCATTCATCAATTATTTGGTTCACCTTCTCAACATGCATTGGCGAAACAATAACAGCCTTAGCTTCAGATTCATTAACACGATAGGCTATATCTTTAGCGGTTAGCAAATTAGTCCCAGGCATAGAGATCACACCAACTTTCATACATCCAAAAAGTACTTTATGCCAATCAGGGTTTCTGCCAATAATAACACAAGCAGCATCACCTCGTTTCAAGCCAAGTGATAAAAGAGCCTTTCCAAATTGCGATGAAGCTTTTGATAGTTCTGAATATGTTACAGACGATTTATATCCTGTGACTGTGTCGATAGCCAATAAAGCTACTTTATCAGCTTGTTGAGCTCGTACATCCAAGATATCATATGCAAAGTTAAAAAATTCCGGAATATCAAGTGAGAAAGACTTGCTTGCAATTTCATAATTTCTTTCAATATTGTCAAAAGTAATCATTTTAAATCTCAGCTCTCTTAAAGTAGTCAATAAGTTTGTAAATGAACTATGTTTTATAAAAATAAAGCTTAACTTATTAAAAAAGATTATAAAATATTAATTATATTTTAATCAAGATTTTTGATCTAATGTAAATAATAAACTTATCACTACAAATATTTATTAAATTATAAGTATGAAATTTAATTACCTAATCGAGAAGCGGACAACGCTCTTCTTGTAATTTCTTTATAATTATGAGCTTCTGATGGAACTATCCAACTTCCTCCTACACATATTACATTTTTTTGACTTATCCATTGAGAAGCATTTTCCTCGTTTATTCCACCAGTAGGACAAAATAATATACCTGGGAAAGGACCATTTAATGATTTTAAATAATTTATACCACCAGCTGCTTGGGCTGGAAAAAATTTAAACGACTTATATCCTAAATCGAGTAATTTCATTATATCACTTGAATTAGATACTCCAGGAAGAAATGGATAATCCATTTCAATCGCTTTTTTTGCTAACTCATTTGTTGTGCCCGGGCTTACTGCAAAGGAAGCCCCTGCATCTTTTACCGATTGTAAATCACTTTCATTTAAAACAGTGCCCGCTCCTACTTGAAGACTAGAAAACTTTTTAGATGCAACTTCTATCACCTGCAAAGCACAATCAGTTCTTAATGTAATCTCAACTGTTTTAAGATTACCTTTTATTAATGCTTCGAATAAATAATCTATATTTTCAACCTTATTGATAGTTAATACAGGCATAACTGGTGACATTGAAAGAATGGATTTTATAGAATGATGCATATGTTTTTTAAAAATATGTTTTTTTATTTTAAGTTTGTATTAAATATGTTGTTATACAAAAATCTTCAACAATTAATTCAATATAAGGTGCTTTTATGAAAATTTTGATAATGGGTGGAGCTGGTATGATTGGGCAAAAGTTGCTTAATCTTATTCTTAATAAAGGAGAATTAAGAGGTCAGAAAATAAGTGAAATCGCATTATTTGATATTATAGACGCACCTTACCCAAAAAATACCTTAACTTCTATTATAACAAAAACAGGAGACATATCTGATCCTAAAGTAAGTAATGATCTCATTTCGTCTGAACCAGACATTATTTTTCATCTGGCAGCCATAGTTTCAGGACAGGCTGAACAGGAATTTGATTTAGGCTGGAATATCAATGCTAGGGGAAGTTGGGGATTATTTGATGCAGTAAGACACAGAGGTGAAAGTTATTGTCCAAGAGTTGTCTTTACAAGTTCAATTGCTGTTTTTGGAGCACCATTTCCAGATCAAATACCTGACAATTTTTTTACTACTCCCCTTACTTCTTATGGAGCTCAAAAAGCAATTTCTGAGCTTTTACTTGCTGATTATTCCAGAAAAGGAATGATTGACGGTATTTCAATAAGACTTCCAACTATATGTGTAAGACCAGGAAAACCTAATTTAGCTGCATCTGGCTTCTTCTCTGGTATTATTAGAGAACCCCTAAATGGAAAAGAAGCTATTTTACCAGTAAGTAAAGATGTAAGACATTGGCACGCTACACCTCGATCAGCTGCAGGTTTTTTAGTTCATGCAGCAGAAATAGATACGGTTAATTTGAATAATAGAATTACACTAAATATGCCAGGCTTATCCGCAACTGTTCAAGAACAAATTGAGGCCTTAGAGAGAGTTGCTGGCAGCGATGTAGTAAAGTTAATTAAACACCAATCAGATCCTATCATAGAAAAAATAGTAAGTGGGTGGGCAAGAGATTTTGAAACTAAAAGATCTATTGATTTAGGTTTCAAAGCTGAAAGTAATTTTGATGAAATAATTAAAATCTACATTGAAGACGATTTAGAAAAATAAACTTAAACCTATCAATTAAATAATGGTGAAAAAATAATGTGGCAATTCTGGATTGATAGAGGTGGAACTTTTACTGATATTGTAGCTAGGAAACCTGACGGAACAATTCTAATTGACAAACTTTTATCTGAGAATGTGTCAATGTATAAGGATGCAGCGATTGCAGGTATAAAAAGAATTCTTAAATTAAAAAATGAAGATAAAATTCCCACTGATAAAATAGCTTCTGTGAAAATGGGTACTACAGTTGCAACAAACGCCTTACTAGAAAGAAAAGGAGATAGAACACTTCTATTAATAACTAAGGGTTTTGGGGATTTATTAAGAATAGGTTATCAAAATAGACCTCTATTATTTGACCTAAATATTCAACTACCAGAATTATTATATGATAGAGTGGTTGAAGTATCTGAAAGGTTGGATGCAAACGGTAAAATAGTTAAAAAACTTGACGAAAATCAAGTCAAGATAGCTCTAAAAAAAGCAAAAAATGACGGTATAAATAGCGTTGCAATAGCATTTATGCACTCTTATATCAATCCTGATCATGAAAATATCATTGCTAAAATTGCTGAAAACGAAAATTTTGATCAAATTTCAGTTAGTCATAAAGTATCTCCTTTAATAAAATTAGTTGGTAGAGGAGATACTACCGTAGTCGATGCTTACCTATCTCCAATACTTCGTAGATACGTCAATCAAGTTTCTGATGAACTTGAAGAAGACAAATCCACAAAGTTGATGTTCATGCAATCAAATGGTGGATTGACCGATGCAAATCTGTTTCAAGGTAAAGATGCTCTTTTATCTGGCCCAGCTGGAGGTGTGGTCAGTATGGTGCAAACTGGGAAACAAGCGGGATATCAAAAATTAATTGGATTTGATATGGGTGGCACTTCCACAGATGTTTGTCATTTTGCAGGAGAATATGAACGATCATTTGAAACTGAGTTAGCCGGTGTAAGAATTAGAGCACCTATGATGCAAATTAATACAGTAGCAGCTGGAGGTGGTTCAATACTTTCATTTAAGGATGGTCGATTTCAGGTTGGACCTGAAAGCGCAGGAGCAATACCAGGGCCGGCTTCTTATGGAAAAGATGGGCCATTGACTGTAACAGATTGTAATGTCTTACTTGGAAAACTTCATCCTGAACATTTTCCTAATGTGTTTGGCAAAACTGGTGATAAACCTCTTAATGTTGAAATTGTAAGAACAAAATTTATAGCATTAGCCAAAGAAATTTCCGCTCAAACAAAAAAGCCAGAAATGGATATTATTTTCATGGCTGAAGGTTTTTTAAAAATTGCTGTCGAAAATATGGCTAACGCCATAAAAAAAATATCTATTCAAAAAGGTTATGACGTAACAAACTATACAATGAATTGTTTTGGTGGTGCAGGCGGTCAACATGCGTGCCATGTTGCGGATTCTCTTGGAATTTCAAAAGTTTTAATTCATCCATACGCAGGTGTTTTGTCCGCCTATGGAATGGGACTAGCCGAAATTAGAAGTATAAGAGAGGGTCATCTAGAACAAAATATTGAAGAAATTGAAAATGCTAAAATTTTAATAAATAAATTATCATTAAAAGCGAAAGAAGATTTAACAAAACAGGGCATTGATAATTCTTCGATTACATTAGTTAAACTTGCGTTTCTACATTATCAAGGTTCTCATCAAAACCTAGAAATTAATTTTGATACTGTTGAAAAAATGAGAAAAACTTTTGAACAAGAACATAAAAAAAGGTTTGGATTTTTTGTTGATAGCAGAACAATTTTTGTTGAAATGATTACGGTTGAAGCCATAGGTAAAACCAACGATAATAACAAATTTTTAAATGTTTCCTCACAATCAAAAGTAGCTGCTCCAATAGCTCACAAAACAATGTATGTTGATAACAATAAAAACAGTGTTCCTATTTATAAAAGATCAGACTTAAAGATTGAACAAAAAGTCATTGGTCCTGCTATCATATCTGAAGCAACTGGTACAAATGTAATTGAAAGAGGTTGGTTGGGATCATTAGATAAATATTATAATTTAATACTGAGTAGAGCTGAAGAAAAAAAGTCAAAGAAAGGATTAGGCACCTCTGTTGATGTAGTCATGTTAGAGGTGTTCAACAACCTTTTTATGAATATTGCTGAGCAAATGGGAGCTACATTAGCCAACACAGCATATTCCGTAAACATCAAAGAAAGGTTAGATTTTTCTTGTGCTCTTTTTGACAACTCCGGTGCACTAGTAGCTAATGCTCCTCACGTGCCTGTTCATCTTGGCTCCATGTCTGAAGCTATTAGAACAGTGATAAAATTAAATAAAAATGATATATTTCCCGGAGATGTTTTTGTTCTAAATGCTCCTTTTAATGGCGGAACGCATCTTCCTGACGTTACAGTTATTACTCCAGTTTTTGATAATGATGGAAAACAAATTACATTCTTTGTAGCTTCACGCGGACACCATGCGGACATAGGAGGTAAAACACCGGGTTCAGGTCCTCCCGACTCCAAACATATTGATGAAGAAGGTGTTCTGATAGATAATTTTAAAATGTTTGATAAAGGTGTATTTCGTGAGAGTGAAATCAGAAAAATTTTGTCATCTGGAAGATATCCTTGTAGAAATATAGAACATAATATGGCTGATCTTGCAGCTCAAGTAGCTGCAAATAATACTGGTATAGTTGAAATTAATTCAATGATTGAGCAGTTTGGTATTGAAACTGTTCATTCTTACATGAACTATGTTCAAGATAATGCTGAGGAATGTATAAGAAATGCAATTGTAAATTTAAGAGAGGGTAAATATGAGTACGAATTAGATAATGGAGAATTTATTAGAGTAAAAATTACAATAGATAAAATTAAACGCGAAGCCACTATTGACTTCACAGGCACTGCTCCGAAAAACCCTTTAAATTATAATGCTCCAATGGCAGTATGTCATGCTGTTATATTATACGTTTTTAGAACTTTAGTGGGTAGCAATATTCCTTTAAACGAGGGTTGCTTTAAACCTTTAAATATAGTTGTTCCAAATAACGCAATGATAAACGCTAAATACCCATCTGCTGTAATTGCAGGCAACACTGAAGTGAGTCAATTGACGTGCAATGCTCTATTTGGTGCACTTGGTATTATGGCAGGTAGTCAAGCTACAATGAATAACTTTATTTGGGGAAACGATAAAATTCAAAATTATGAAACTATTTGTGGTGGAACTGGAGCAGGACCAAATTTTCATGGAACATCTGCGGTTCAAACGCATATGACTAACACCAGAAGTACAGATCCTGAAATTTTAGAGGCCAGATTTCCTGTTCGTTTAGAAGAGTATTCAATAAGAAAAAATTCAGGTGGAAAAGGTAAGTATAATGGAGGAAATGGTGTTACAAGAAAATTAAGATTTCTTGAACCAATGATAGTAACAACATTATGTTCTCATCGAAGAGTTAAACCGTTTGGTGTTGATGGTGGAGAACCTGGGCAATGTGGAAAAGAATGGCTTGAAAAAGAGGATGGCGGATTTATTGAACTTGAAGGTAATGATAGCTGCGAAGTAAAAGTAGATGATTTATTTGTAATGGAGACCCCAGGGGGTGGTGGTTTTGGATCAAAGTAAACTTTGTCTCAAAACAAAACACCACAATTAAATTGTATTCATAAAAACAACAAGATTTTTAGTAATTTCTTTGTCTTGAATATGAAATCTATCAATTGTTTGCTCCCAATCGGTATCTTTAAACTCACCTTTAAGAGATTGATATTCGCTACTTACTTTGATGTCTTGGTCTAATTTTGACCTAGAATAAAGAATTAAAGCTAGTGACCTTGTATCCATTACCCTGATATCAAAACTTAGTTCCACTACTTTATTAAAATCCTCAGCAAAAAAGTATCCAAGTATTAAATCTTTGATTCTATTATCTGAAGTTGATTGTCCTTGAGGTATGGGATCAAGCTCAAAAGCTTTATTAAGTAATTCCAGACCCTTTTCAACTTTTCCTATTCTAACTAAAACTTCACCATATCCAGATAGTACTCTTGGGTCATTTGGAACCATATTAAATGCTTTTCTTCCATGATCTTCGGCTAGTAGGTAGTCATGATTACTTAAATAAACAGCTGACAACATTCTATGACATTCAAAATCATTTTCGTTTAACTCTAAAGCTTTATCTATATTTTGTTTTGCATCAGCAAAAATTTCTTCCATTTTACGATCAGAAAATCCTCTGAACATTGCTTGACCTAAAGTACAAACTTTCCATGCATAGGCTTGAGCGTTTCCAGAATCTGCTTCTATGGCTTTGTCAAAGTTTTGTAAAGCTTCTTGATTTGCTTCTTTAGTAAATTTGTGATGATTTTCTTTACCTCTTAGCAAATACTCATATGAACTTATATTTTCTGTAGGCTTTCTTTTGGAACGTTGCAATGAACTAATCTCAATCTCACCAAGTAAAGCAATCGATATTTTTCTAACTATTTCATCTTGAAGGTCAAAAATATCTTCAAGGACTCTATCATATTTATTACTCCAAATAATGCTTTCGTCATTAGCATCACTTAATTCAATATTTATTCTAACTCTTTTACCAGATGCTCTAATACCGCCAGTAACAATAAAATCTAAATCAAATTTTTTGGAAAATTCTTTTATATCTTGATTTTCATCTTTAAAATTAACACTCGTTTGTCTGGAAAGAATATCAAATTCTCGCATCATTGAAAATTCGGTAATTAGATCTTCAACTATTCCATCAACTAAAAAACCACTATCTTCGTCTTTACTGGTATTTACAAATGGCAAAATCGCAAACTTGGGTTTTTTATTCACAGAGGGGCTTGTTTTTTTAGATATTTTATTTTTACCATCACCTAAAATAGAAAAAACTTCAAAGTCACTAGAAATATTTTTTAATTCAATTTTTCCTAATGAATGTATTTTTTGCTCAATTTTTTTATTAATTTGTTGGTTAACTACGTCAGATATTAAAATTTCACCAACTGGAGACTGACTTTCTAATCTAGCAGCAATATTGACACCATTACCATAAATATTATCACCTTCTATAATAATGTCATCTAGATGGATGCCAACTCGCCATGAAAGTTTTGGGTTAACTTCTTCATTTTTGTTTCTATCTTTTATAGCGTTCTGAAATTCAATTGCTGCATTAGCGCTCCCAACAGGACTGTCAAATTCTGCAATCACTGAATCGCCTGCAGTATGAAATATCCTTCCAGAATATTTTGAAATTAACGGATCTATGATTTCACGACAAGCTTTTAAACTCTCAAGAGTTTTTTCTTCTTGTTCTTCCATATGTTTGCTAAAACTAACACAGTCTGTAGCTAAAATAGTTGCTAACTTTCTTTTTACTTGAGACAACTTTCAAATTCCATTTAATCAATTTACTTATTATAACTAGATATCTCATTTCGTGAATTAAACACAAAATAAAGAAATATTTTCATGTTATAATTATTCTATAATACAAAATAGAAAAATTAAATGGATATTGCAAAATACAAAAATAAAAACTTGATCTGCTTAAAAACTGGAGCCAAAGCCAAGATAATAAACTATTTTGATGATCAAAATGCTTCATTTGTTAAAGTTAATATAAACGTTAAATTTAATGATACGACACTTCAAGTTTTAAAAACAATAGAATTGGAAGAATTAGGAAAGTTATTTAAGTTTGTTTAGAGATCAATTTCGACGATATTCGATTTAAAAAAATGCTTGTATACCAGTTTGTGCCCTACCAAGAATTAATGCATGCACATCGTGGGTTCCTTCATAGGTATTAACTGTTTCGAGGTTCATTAAATGTCTCATGACTTGATACTCTGCGTGAATACCATTTCCGCCATGCATATCTCTGGACATTCTAGCTATATCAAGAGCCTTTCCACAATTATTTCTTTTAATAAGAGAAATAGCCTCTGGAGCCAAATTACCTTGATCAAATAATCTACCGACTTGCAAAGCAGCACCTAAGCCTAAAGTAATTTCGGTTTGTATGTCTGCTAGTTTCTTTTGTATTAATTGTGTTGCAGCTAGTGGCTTGCCAAATTGTTTTCTATCTAGTGTATATTGACGTGCTCTAAACCAACAATCTTCCGCAGCACCCATAACTCCCCAAGCTATACCGTATCTAGCCCTATTTAAACAACCAAAAGGTCCTTTAAGACCACTTACATTAGGCATTAGATTTTCCTCTGGAACAAATACATTATCCATAACAATTTCACCTGTAATTGAGGCACGTAAAGATAATTTCCCTTTGATTTTAGGAGCTGTTAATCCACCCATTCCCTTTTCTAGAATGAAACCTTTTATGGCATCTCCGTGTTCTTTTGACTTTGCCCAAACAACAAAAACATCAGCTATTGGAGAGTTAGATATCCACATTTTAGAGCCTGACAATGAATATCCACCATTTACTTTGGTTGCTGTTGTTTTCATAGATCCTGGATCTGAACCAGCATCTGGTTCTGTTAAACCAAAACAACCAATTAATTTTCCCGATGCTAAACCAGGTAAGTATTTTTGTCTTTGATCTTCATTTCCATATGTATAAATCGGATGCATTACTAATGAAGATTGAACAGACATCATAGATCTATATCCTGAATCTATACGTTCAACTTCTCTTGCGACTAGACCATATGATACGTATGAGGCTCCTGCACAACCGTACTTTTCAGGTATAGTAATACCTAAAAGACCTAACTCTCCCATTTCCCTGAAAATTTCTTTGTCTGTTTTCTCGTCTAAAAAAGCTTCTTCTACTCTGGGTAAAAGTTTTGATTGTGCATAATCATGTGCAGTTGATTTAATAAGTTTCTCTTCTTCAGAAATAAGAGTGTCCAATAACAAAGGATCTTCCCAATTAAATTTAGGTTGGGAAACTTTTGTATTTTTTAAATCAACAAAATTCTTTTCATTAGTATTGAGGGTAGAGTCCATAATAATTCCTTATTTTTTTCATATATAGCCAATGTATAAAAATAAATCCATCATTTTATTGAGAGTTATTTAATTTTAATATATGCCTCTCAATAAATTCTAATCTATCCTGTCCCCAATAAATTTGATCTTCTAATATGTATGTTGGGGCTCCAAAAACATATTTATCAATTGCAATTTTAGTATATTCTTTAAATACATTTTCACATTCTTGACTTTTTGCTAAGGATAATAGGTCTTCCGAATTTAATTCTAATTTATCTGTAATATTTTTTAAAACATTCTCATCATCAACATTTAATTCTTCAACCCATAACGCATTCATTATATCACCTGCTAGTTGAAAATCTTTATTAGTTTTTCTGATTTTAGCAGCAATTATCAATAAAGAAGGTAACAAAGATTTTGA
>CABZSR010000006.1 GCA_902528415.1 uncultured SAR116 cluster alpha proteobacterium
ACTTAAAAAATTGAAAATTGAAAATATTGAAGTATTAGCAGTTTCTAAAGGTATAAAAAGAGATGCAGGAAGAGAAAGCTTTTATACCAAATATAACAATAAAATTATATTTGAAAAAGATGACACAATTTTATTTTTTCTTCAAAAATTAAGAGATGAAGTTCACAGATACGCCATAACCGGCCATAGACTTAAAAGTAAAAAAAAGATTATTTCAAAACCCATTAGATGAAATAGACGGTATAGGTGCTCAAAGAAAGAAATCATTGCTTGATGAATTCGGTTCGGCAAAAGCTGTTGGAACAGCCAGCTTAAAGGATTTATTAAAAGTTGAAGGAATTAACAAGTCAACAGCACAAAAAGTATTTAACTTTTTTAATTAATAATAATTGCTTAACTATAATAGATTTTACCTTTATTATAATAGAAAATTAGATGTTAAGTAAGGCTGTGAATGCTAAAAGAAAGTTTAATTAAAAGCACAATACCTAATGGTTTAACTTTGTTCAGATGTTTAACAGCATTGTTACTTCCTTTAATTGTTATCTATGGCGGTGAAATTGGTGCAGTAATTGCTACTCCTTTGTTAATTTTAGCTGGTATGACTGACTATTTTGATGGTTTTTATGCTAGAAAATATAAAGTTATATCCAATTTTGGAAAAATTCTAGATCCAATTGCTGATAAACTTTTGGTAATTGGATTAATTTTTGCTTTAGCTTCAGAGCATATGTTCGAATATAATTACGCTTTTATACCTGCACTTATAATCGTTTTGAGAGAAATTTTAATTAGCGGTATGAGAGAAAGTATTGCTGGTTATGATATTAACTTAGAAGTAACCTTTCTTTCAAAATGGAAGACCACAATGCAACTAATTGCCTGTGGCAGTTTTTTAGTTTGGCGAACAAATACTTTTTCCTATAATATCGAAGCGTTAGGCATCATTTCATATACTTTTCTATGGGTTGCAGCCATAATTACTTTGATAACTGGAATTCAATATATTATGAAATTAGTTTTATTTTTTAAAAATAATAAAAATGAGAGTCAGTAATGGTTATAAAATACTTTTCTTGGATTAGAGAACATATTGGTAAGTCAGAAGAATTTATTGAACTACCTGATAATGTGAAAAACATAAGTGAACTTATTAATTACTTAAATGATTTAAACGATGATTACAAAAAAGTTTTTGTAAAAAAAGATTTAATTAAAATTGCTGTAAACAGAACATATTGCTCTGTTGAAACAAAAATAAGTAATAATGACGAAATAGCTTTTTTTCCCCCTGTGACAGGAGGATAAATGGATAAAAAAACAACGATCCCAGTCAAGATCAAAATACAGAATAAAGATTTTGATGTTTCAGAGGAGACTAAAATTTTACGAGAAAATCAAACAGGTGCAATTGTAAATTTTGTTGGTGTTGTGAGAGGTTTCGACGAAAGAAACAATAGTTTAATTGACTCAATGACACTCGAGCATTATCCTGGAATGACTGAATTAGAAATTGAAAAAATTGTTGAACAAAGCTCTAAGAGATGGAATATTACTGGAGTAACTGTAATACATAGAGTTGGAAAATTATTACCTTCAGATCAAATTGTTTTTGTTGGTGTGTCTGCAAAACATAGACAAAATGCTTTTGACAGTTGTAATTTTATAATTGATTGGCTAAAAACAAAAGCTACTTTTTGGAAAATTGAAGAAAATAACAATCAAAAAAAATGGGTTAATTATAATTTGTCTGACGATGAAGCAACAAAAAAATGGGTTGTTTAAAATTTTTCTAACTACCATTAACCAAATCTGAATAAGCTTTTGTCAATTTTAAACAAAATTCAGCTGGTTTAAACTTATAATCTCCAATTGATTGAACTGGAGTAACTTCTGCTGCTGTACCTGTCAAAAAACATTCTTCAGCCTCAGCCATTTCTTCTGGCATAATTTTTCGTTCAATAATCTCAATACCATTTTCTTTGGCAAGTTTCATTACTGTTCTTCTTGTAATTCCATCAAGAAAACAGTCAGCTAGTGGCGTATGAAGTTTTCCATCTGGCATTCTGAAAAAAACATTAGCGCCTGTTGCCTCAGCGACTTGACCTCTATAATCTAACATTAGTGCGTCACTATAACCTTTTGCTTCTGCTTCATGTTTAGAGAGTGTGCAAATCATGTATAAACCAGCAGCTTTAGCATGAACGGGTCCACATTCAGGGCTTGGACGTCTCCACCTAGCAATATCAAGTTTGATCCCTTGCATTTTTTGATCTGGATCGAAATAACTTGGCCATTCCCAAACAGCAATAGCTACATTTATTTTAGTTGATTGTGCAGAAACAGCCATCATTTCACTACCTCTCCAAACTACTGGTCTTACATAAGCATCTAACAATGAATTTTTTTCAAGCAAAAGATCTTTTGCTTTTTCTATTTCATTTTTTAAATAAGGTATTTCCATATCAAGTGAATGGGCGGAGTCAAACAACCGTTCAGTATGTTTCTTTGTTTCAAAAATTTTACCTTTATATGCTCTTTCACCTTCAAAAACACAACTAGCATAATGTAAACCATGATTTAATACATGAATGTTAGCTGTTTTCCATTCAACTAAATTTCCATTATGCCATATATAGCCATCACGATTATCAAATGAAAAGTTATCCAAGAAAAATTCCTCCTAATTTGCACTTAATTTATAATCCACATTATAGTTAAATAATCAAATATTAAGAAATAAGTTTTGTAATTAATTAAGTATTTTAGTATTTTTATTTTTTTTAAGGTTTATTACTGAGTAAATATAATAAATTCAATGTGAACTGACCTGTTTTTGTAAAATGTATAATCAAGATCTAAAAAAATTAAGTTTTCATATTTTAATAATTGATGATGATCAAAAAATTAGACAATTACTAAAAAAATTTTTAGAAAATAATAGTTTTAGAGTTTCCGACGCTGAAAATACCCAGCAAGCTAAAAAAATTATGGAAACTTTAATTTTTGACTTGTTAGTCATCGATATAATGATGCCAGGACAAAATGGTCTGGAATTTTTAAAAGAAATAAGACAAACGAATTCAATACCAACTCTTATGTTAACTGCCATGTCAAATCCTGGGGATAGACTTGATGGACTCGAGTATGGGGCAGATGATTACATGACAAAACCATTTGAACCAAGAGAATTATTACTAAGAATACAAAATATACTTAAAAGACGTCCTGAAAATCTTAATAAAACTAATATTGAAGATAATACTAGATTTGGCCCATTTTCTTTTAATCAAAAATCTTTAAACTTATATAAAAATGATTTACCGGTTCATCTAACTACATCTGAGCAGAAATTGTTAAATTGTTTTTGTAAATTTCCAAATAAAGCTTTTTCTAGAGATGATATTAATGACTCACTTGGTGGTAATATGGAAACTCGATCTATTGACGTGGCAATTGCACGAATAAGACGTAAAATCGAAGATAATCAAAGATACCCCATCTATCTGCAAACAGTTAGAGGGATAGGCTGGATGCTACATACTCACGATGACAGAATTAATAATGATTAAAAAAAAGTATAAATAATGAGATTACGCAACATAACACCAAAAAGTTTATTTGGAAGAATGTTAGCTATTATACTTGTCCCAATAATTCTTGTTCAAATTATTTCCGTGTCAATTTTTTATGAAAGACATTGGGATTGGGTATCTAGACATATGTCAAAAAATTTGGCAAAAGATTTAGGTCTATTAATTGATGAGCTTGGGAACGAGCCCTCTAAGAATCAAAGGGCTTTATCAGCTGTAAGGGCAAGACAATACTTTGATATTATTTTCTACTGGTTGGAAGGGGGTATATTAAAACCTAATCAATCATTTAATGCTAAATTTAAAAATTTTCGATCCTCTTTGGAATCTAGAATAAAGGAACCTTTCTATTTATCTACAATTGAGAATTCAAGACAATTTTATGTAGATATACAACTAGCAAATGGAATAGTAAGAATGCATATAGATAATAAAAGGTTATTTGTTCCTACGGGTATTACTTTTATTATGTGGTCAGTGGGTGCATCAGTGATACTTTTTTCTGTAGCAATTATTTTTCTAAGAAAACAAGTCAGCCCAATATTAAGACTTGCAAAAGCAGCACGTCAAATTGGTTTTGGAAGGGAAGTAGAAAACTATAATATTGAGGGTGCAACAGAAGTAAGAATAGCTGGAAGAGCATTTCAAGCAATGAGACATCGAATAAATAAACAAATTTCTGAGAAAACATCACTTTTAGCGGGAGTAAGTCACGACCTAAAAACTCCATTAACCAGAATGAGACTTCAATTAGCAGTTATGGACAATAAAAAAGAGATTAGGGAAGATTTTGAGAAAGAGCTAATAGAATTAGAAAAAATGATAGATGGCTATTTAGATTTTGCAAGGAATGAACGAGAAGAGGAAATGGTTGATGCAAGTTTATTTAAGTTACTACAACAAGCCGCTAAGACGTCTGATCCTAAGGGAGAAAAAATAAATATTGCTGTACCACCAGATAATATTCCAATTTTTCCAATTCAAGTTCAATCAATAAGAAGAGCTCTGATAAATTTATTTACCAATGCAATTAGATACGCAGGTAAAGCAAATGCCCAAATTCAAATTTTTGATGATCATAGTGAAGTTATAATTGATGATAATGGACCAGGAATACCTAGAGATAAAAGAGACGAGGTAGTATTACCGTTTACAAGATTGGATAATTCTAGAAATAATAAAACTGGTGGTACCGGACTAGGTTTATCAATTGCCAAGAATTCAGCACTTAATCATGGTGGAGAACTTATTTTGGAAGATAGTCCTTTAGGCGGGTTAAGAGTCAGGTTATTACTACCTTTGTAGTTACTTTTTAATAATACCAGTGAAAAAACCAACATCCACAATATCTTTTAGATATTTATCTAAATATCTCAGAGTTGAATCAAGGTTGTTGTTTTCATCTTTTAAAAAAACTTCCATTCCTTTTATAAATACAATATTTAAAGCTACAGACTTAATTGTTTTTAAACCACAATTTTGTTTGTTTTCAACTATATCTAAAAGGTTAAACATAAAAGAATAATTTTGTTGTAAAAGTTTAAAAAAGATTTCAGCTTTACGATCTAATCCTTCACTAAAGATTTTCAAAGCTGGTTTGTACTTCAAAAGCTTTTCAAACCTTAAAGTTATACCTTCTAAAATTTTGTCATAAGTAGTAGATATTGTATCTTCAAATACATCAGCTTTAAATTCTTTTAAAGCTTCATCATCTAGCTTAGTGACAAGTATTTTTAAAAAAAAAAATGGGTTATGAACAAAATCTTTAGGAATTATTTTTCTTGCTTCCTCATAGGAGACTTTACTTTTCGAACAGATCTCCTCTAGAGTTATTGAGTTTTTATTTCCAGCATTTAAAATTGAAAAATATGTATCGCATAATTTCCATTTTAAAGCTTGATCTTTATTTTTCATGTAACTATTTAGCCATTAGAATTTAAATCTTTAGCTCTTTTTTTTGCCGCACTAACTGTTTTATTTAATAAATTATATAATCCATAATCTTCAGATGCAAGTATTTCTAAACCTGCTTCTGTGGTCCCACCAGGACTGGTTACGTTTTCTTTTAGTATCTTGGGATTAATATTTGACATTTCTAACAATTTTGCCGAACCTATTATAGTTTCTATGGCTAATGCCTTTGCGTTTTTTTTTGATAAACCTTGATTTAGACCTATTTTAGATAATACCTCTGCAAAATAAAAAACATAAGCTGGACCAGACCCAGATATAGCAGTTACAACATCAATAAAAGACTCAGACTCTAAGTAAACTGCCTTTCCAAAAGCGCTTAATAAATCTTGTACATCAAGTAATTCTATTTTATCTACATTATTAGTTTTGCAATAACCAGTTACCGCAAAACCTACTGAAGCTGGTAAATTTGGCATTGCTCTAACAAGTTTTATATCTTTTTTAAGATTTGACTGAAACCAATCAAAAGAAAGACCAGCAGCGATTGAAATAAATAATGTCTTAGAAAAATTAAGTCTAGAAAAAACCTTAATTGCTTCACTCATTTGTTGTGGCTTAACAGCAAGAAAAATTATATCAAGGGTTTCTTTATCAACAAATTTTAACAATTGCTCAAAACTTTCATATAATTTTATACCATCATTAACAGCAGCACTTCTTAAAGAAGATTCTTTTTCAACGACAAAGAAATTAAAATTTAAACTTTTGCGCATCCATCCCTTTAAAATGGATGATCCCATTTTTCCAAATCCAAATAAAACTACATTCTTCATACTTTACCTAACATATTGTAACAATTATTTTTTGAGCATAATTAGATCTAGGCGTATCCTTTGACTTCCATAAACATTAATTCAATATAATTCTGATCTCTTTTTTCTGCGTATATTAAATTGTGTGTTGCCAGTGTAAAATTACGAAATAAATAATTTGTTAAATGTAAATTTTCTTCAATAACAACTTCTATAATTTTATTTTGTAATTTTCCAAAATATAATTTGATTATGTAGAACTTAACTTTGTCGCGTTCCAGATCATAAATGAAAAATCCATTTTTAGTTTTTTGATTAACAAAGTTTATCAACTTTTGTAATTCATTTATTTTGTCTCTAGGAACCTCTAAATCTAAGGTATAATCGAACTGTATATAATTATAATTATAGTTTACAACTAAATAATAATCAGCAATTTCACCTTGATAATTGAAATAAAAATTTTTATCAGAATTTGAAGAAATAAACCAATGATATTTTTTGAAAATATTGGATATTTTATGAGTAAAAATTATGTTCTTAAATTCATCATTCATAATATCCATATATAATATATTTTGATAAATATAAAGATTTATATACTACATATTGATTATACAAACAAAATTTACTTTTTGTTTTTTACAATTGTCTTTTTATTTTCTAATTTTGCTTTTAAAAGATTAAATTCCGAATTTAATTTTTCATGTCTGTCAACAAGAGCTTCAAAATCTTCTCTACTAACAATACCTTGAGAATTAATAAATTTTTCAAACCTACTTTTAATAATATTATCCACTTCATTTTTTAAATCTGAAAACGTTGAAAGAGCTCCTGTAATAACAGACGCAGTATCTTTTAAAAAAAAATAATTCTTTTTCATAAATTTGCCTTTAACGAATGGATTTTATAATACTATATTTTAATCATTGTAACATATATACTTTAATTTATTAATTAATTTAATTAAATGTTGTTACATATGTTAGATTTTCCAAATATTAACCCTGTAGCTATAGACTTAGGCATAATCAAAATCAGTTGGTACGCTATATCTTACATATGCGGAATTATTTTAAGCTGGTTTTTAATATTGAAAATTATAAAATTTAAAAATATCAAAATTCGCAATAAAAGTATAAGCGATTTAATTAGTAATTGTATTGTTGGAATTATCTTAGGAGGAAGATTAGGTTATGTAATATTTTATAATCCTGAGTATTATTTTAATAACATATTAGAAATTTTAAAAATTTGGAATGGTGGGATGTCATTTCACGGTGGATTTATAGGTGTTGTAATTGCTGTAATTTATTCAAGTAAATCAAGCAAAATACCTTTAATGATTTTTTCTGATTTAATCTCAATAGTTTCACCAATTGGGATATTTTTTGGAAGAATAGCAAACTTTATCAATGGTGAACTATACGGTAAAGTAACAAATCACAAATTTGGGATGATATTTCCAAAAGGAGGGAATTTACCAAGACATCCTAGTCAACTTTATGAGGCCTTTTTTGAAGGTTTGATCTTGTTTATTATATTATGGTTGCTGATGAATATGACTAATTTTTTTAAAATCAAAGGATTAATGACAGGATGCTTTATATTTTTATATGGACTTTTTCGCTTTTTTGTTGAATTTTTTAGGGAGCCAGATATTCACATTGGATACTTATACCTTGATTTTTCAATGGGACAACTCTTGTCATTACCAATGATTATAATTGGCTTATGCTTTATCATTATAATTTATAAAAACAATAAGAATTTAATTTAAATTAATTTTACACTGTAGTTCAAAAGTTAACTAACTCATGTCGATAAAAAAAATACAGCATAAAAATTTAGAAAATAAGCGTTTAAGCTATGGTTTTTTTACAAGAAATGGAGGTGTCTCTGAATATCCATTTAATTCACTTAATTGTAGTTTTAATGTTAATGACAATAAAAAAAATGTAAAAGAAAATCTAAGATTAGTTAGTCACGAACTTAGATTAAAAAAAATAATAAAATTAAATCAAATTCATTCATCTAACGTTTTGATTATTAACCATCAAAATAAAGAAAGAAATTCTCTAAATGCTGATGGTTTAGTGACTAACTTAACAGGTATAGGTTTATCAATTCTTGGTGCTGACTGTGCACCTATTTTGTTTTATGACGATAAATCAAAAACTATCGGCGCCTGTCACGCCGGTTGGCGAGGTGCAATAGATAATATTGTTGAGGCTACAGTAATAAGTATGGTAAAAATTGGGGGAAGTAGAAATAATATAATAGCCGTAATTGGTCCAACTATACAAAAACAGTCATATGAAATAAAAGATGATGTAGCAAAAATAGTTAAACAAAGCTTAAGCTTTAAAAGAAATAATTCTATTTTATCTCAAATGAATAATAATAAATACTTATTTGATTTACCTTTATTATTAAAAGAGAGTTTAAAAATATCTAAAATCAATAAAATTAGTGATATTAATATAAATACATATGATAATAATTTATTTTTCAGTCATAGATATTCTTCTCATCAAAATTCATCAAAAGCAGGCATGACAGGTCGTCATATCTCTGTGATTGGAATTTTAGAATAGGACTAAGATGCCACACTTGATAATTTTTTTTATGTTAATGATTTTTGGGTTATTTATTTTAGTGTTCATATAATAAAGGAATAATTTAATAAATTTATCTTGCTATAACTTTGTTGAGACTGCTATTAAATTAATGGAATTATCTTGGGATAACACTAAATGAAAATACTGTCTTGCAACTCTAATATAAATTTAGCAGAGAGTATTTCTAAGGCACTTAATACTCAACTTGTTAAGGTAGAGGTAAAAAGATTTTCTGACATGGAAGTTTTTGTTGAAGTGCAAGAAAATGTTAGAGGCGAAGATATGTTCATTATACAGTCAACTTCTTATCCTGCGAATGATAATTTAATGGAATTACTTGTATCATTAGATGCTCTTAGAAGAGCAAGTGCCAGAAGAATTACAGCAGTCATTCCATACTATGGGTATGCAAGACAAGATAGAAAATCTGGACCAAGAACACCCATTTCCGCAAAATTAGTTGCAAACCTAATAACTAAAGCTGGTGCAGACAGAATTTTAACCATGGATTTACATGCAGGTCAGATACAAGGTTTTTTTGATATACCTACTGATAATTTGTTTGCCGCTCCAGTTTTTGTAAAAGATATTGAAGGTAGATATAAAAACAAACCTGTAGTTATTGTCTCTCCAGATGTAGGTGGTGTTGTAAGGGCCAGGGCTATCGCAAGAAGAATAAATGCTAATTTAGCAATAATTGATAAAAGAAGAGAAAAAGTAGGTTTATCAGAAGTCATGAATATCATTGGTGATGTTTCAAATCATCACTGTATAATAGTTGATGATATTATTGATTCTGGAGGAACAATATGTAATGCGGCTCAGGCTCTAATCGACGTAGGCGCATTAAGTGTTGATGCTTATGTTACTCATGGAGTATTGTCTGGATCAGCTGTTAGTAATATTAGTAACTCCCCTTTAACCTCGCTTGTTACTACTGACTCTATAAAAGCAACAGAGGCTGTACGCATATCAAGTAATATAAGACAAATTTCTATTGCACCGATTATTGGTGAAGCTATTCGTAGAGTCCACACAGAACAATCTGTATCAAGCCTTTTTGAATAATTTTTATATTATTTACTTTATATTTTTTAATTAAAACGTTATGAATGCTTTATTCTTTTACACCCCTGGAGGTAAAAGACTTTTAGAAGGAGATAATTAATGGATACTATTGATATTAAAGCCGAAGCTCGTAGTCAGGTTGGTAAGGGGTCTTCCAGAGCTGCAAGACGTGCAGGATTAGTTCCTGCAGTTATTTATGGAAACAAACAATCTGCTATACCCATAACTTTAGATGCCAATAAATGGCGTCAATTAATGCATAAACCTGGTATTTTTAGCCAACTTATGAATATTGAAGTTAATAATGAAAAACATTTTGTATTACCACGTGATATCCAACAACACCCTGTTTCAGAAGAGGCAGAACATGTTGATTTTTTAAGGGTTACCAAAAATGCAACTGTGGCTGTTGGTATTAACGTAGAATTCTTAAATGAAGATAAATGTACAGGATTAAAAATGGGTGGTGTTCTAAATATAGTAAGAGCACAAGTAGAACTTAATTGCCCTGCTATCTCAATACCTGAAAAAATAACAGTTGATTTAGAAGGTCTTAACGTTGGTCAAACAATACATATAAGTTCAATAAGTCTGCCAGAAGGTTGTACTCCTACAATTACAGACAGAGATTTTACAGTAGCAACAATAGCTGCACCAAGAGGTGGTTTAGGTGATGCAGAAGAAGATGAAGATAAAGAAGAAACTGACGAAGATACTGAAGATAACAAGAGCGATAGTTAGAAATAACTATCACACATTAATGAATAGTAAACTTTAAAATGTTTCTCATAGTTGGCTTAGGGAACCCTGGAAGACAATATAATAATAATAGGCACAATATAGGTTTTAAAGTTGTAGATGCAATAAAAGACATTTATAACTTTCCCAAATTTATTAAAAGATTTGATTCTGAATTTTCAAAATCAGAAATAGATGGAAATATAATTTTCTTAATTAAACCGACAACCTTCATGAATAATTCTGGTATGGCTGTTAAAGAATTTAAAAATTTCTATAATTTCGATATAAATAAAATATATGTCATACATGACGAAATTGATCTAGATCAAGGTCGTGTGAAAACTAAAATTGGCGGGGGGCATAATGGACATAACGGTCTTAAAAGCATAGATCAATTAGTTGGTAAGGATTATAATAGGGTCAGAGTAGGAGTTTCTAGACCATCAAAGATATTTGAAAATAAAACAAATGAAAATATTTCAAGTTGGGTGCTTTCTGACTTTTCTTCAGACGAAAAAATTGAATGGGTTGACGACACAATTAATAAAATTTCAAAAAATATATCTTTATTAATAAATAATAAAGATTGTTTTTAAAACAAAAAATTTAGGGATAGCTTAATGGGATTTAAATGTGGAATTATTGGTTTGCCAAATGTTGGTAAATCAACTTTATTTAATGCTCTTACGGAGACAGCAACAGCTGAAGCTGCAAATTATCCTTTTTGTACTATTGAACCTAATACAGGTATAGTAGCAGTTCCTGATATTAGACTGAAATTACTATCTGAATTGGCCAAATCTCAAAAGGTAATCCCCGCACAAATGCAATTTGTAGATATAGCTGGACTTGTAAGTGGAGCTAGTAAGGGTGAAGGTTTGGGGAATAAATTTTTGTCTCACATAAGAGAAGTCGATGCTTTAGTTCATGTATTAAGATGCTTTGAAGATGCAGATATTACACATGTTGCAAACAGTATAAATCCTCTAAGAGATGCTGAGATTATTGAAACAGAATTAATGTTAGCTGACTTGGAAAGTCTTGATCGCCAAATTCAAAATTTATCTAAGAAAGCTAAATCTAATGATGTTGGTGCAAAAAATGACCTGCTTCTAATGAAAGAATTGTCAGTTTTTTTATCGGATGGTAAACCAATAAGATTAGCTGATTTAACTTTTGATAAAATAAAAAGAATTAAAAATTTTAATTTATTAACATCAAAACCAGTATTATATGCTTGTAATGTAAATGAAAATGATGCCGCCAAAGGAAATAACTTCACAAAAACTATTTTTGACAAAGCTGGCATTGAAAATTGTGACGCAGTCATAATATCAGGATCAATAGAAGCTGAAATAGCTATGTTAAATGATAATGAGAAAAATGAATTTCTTAAAGATTTAAATTTAAAAGAATCTGGTCTGTCCAGACTTATTAAAACTGGTTTTAGATTATTAGATCTAATAACCTTTTTTACAATCGGTCCGAAGGAGTCTAGAGCCTGGACATTAAAGAATAATTCCACCGCACCAGAGGCAGCCGGTATAATACATACAGATTTTCAAAAAGGATTTATTCGGGCTGAAACAATATCATGTGATGATTATTTAAATTTAAAAAGTGAGCAAGCTGTAAAAGATGCAGGACGAATGAGGGTTGAAGGTGCAGATTATGTTGTAAAAGATGGAGATGTTTTTCATTTTAGATTTAATGTTTAATAGGAGTTAAAGAATGGGCGAGTTTTTAGAACTTAAAGCAGAAGATAATCATATATTTTCAGCATATATTTCTCAACCTTCAGAAAAGCCAATAGCAGGACTAGTGATATTACAAGAAATATTTGGAGTTAATAAACACATTAAAGAAGTTACTGATTTGTACGCAAGTAAAGGTTATCTTACAATAGCTCCTGCATTATTCGATAGAATAGAAAATAATATTGAACTTGAATATGATGAAAATGGTATAAATAAGGGAAGAAAATTAAAAGAATTATGTGATAAAAATGCTCTCAAGGATATTGATGCTACTATTTCAGTTGTGTCTTCTGCAGGTAAAGTTGGAGTAATAGGTTATTGTTGGGGTGGATCTCTTTCATGGAGGATGGCTTGCCAATCAAATGATTTGTCAGCTTCTGTATGCTATTATGGTGGTGAAATTCCTAAACTTAAAAGCCTTGAACCAAAATGTGGAGTTTTGGCGCATTTTGGTGAATTAGATCAAGGTATACCAATAGAAAGTGTTGAAGCTTTTAAGTCAGTCAAACCAGAAGTTGTCACACACACGTATCCAGCAGATCATGGATTTAATTGTGACCATAGGAAGCAGTATTGTCAAATTAGTACTAAAGTGGCTTTAGACAGAACATTAAAATTTTTAAAAATTAATTTATAATAATTTATCTATTTTTTATGGGAGCCCAAATTTGCTTCATTGTAAAATATGATAAGATGGTAAGCACTAGTAAAAATAAAATAACTGAAATGCCTAGTCTTTTCCTGTCTTCCATCTCAGGTTCTGCTGCCCATGCTAAAAAGGCTGTTACATCTTTAGCCATTTGATCTGGTGTCGCTTTAGTTCCGTCTGCATATTCAACGCCGTCTTCGTATAAAGGTTGTGGCATACCTATAAGTTTTCCGGGATAATATTTATTATAATACATTCCGTCTGGAATTTTTTGTTCATCAGGAGCGTCTACATAACCAGTTAATAAAGCGTGCAAGTAATTAGCACCGTCAGACCTTGCCTTAATTATTAATGATAAGTCTGGTGGATAAGCTCCTCCGTTAGCTACACGTGCAGCTTGCTCATTGGGATATGGGGAAACAAATTTATCACTTGGTCTAGCTTCTCTTTCAACCACCTCTCCATCATCATTGAGAGTGTTAACACTATTTTCAGAGGCAAAAGCCTTAATTTCATCATCATTATAGCCAATTGCTTTTAAATTTCTGTAAGCTAAAAGTCTCATACCATGACAACCAGCACATACTTCTTTATATACTTGAAGTCCTCTTTGCTGAGACGCACGATCAAAAGTTCCAGTGATACCTGAAAAAGACCAATCGAGCTTGGGGAAGGTTATTTTCTCTCCAGCAGCAAAACATATTTGAGAAGAAAAAAATAAGGATAAAATAGTACAAGATTGAATTATAAACCTTTTAATTTTCAACCAATAAGGTTTTGCTTTCATCTATTTCTTCTCCCTAAAGGCAAAAGCTGAAGCCGGAGACGAACCACTCAAAACTGGCTCGGATATTGATATTGGTAGAGGTTTTGTTTTTTCAATGTAAGGTAATAATGGGAATAAAATTAAAAAGTGAAAGAAATAATAAGCGGTAGCTATTCTAGATAATATAACATAAATACCTTCTGCAGGCATTGCCCCTAAATATCCTAGTAACACACAATCTGCTAAAAGAATCCAAAAAAAGATCTTAAAAATTGGTCTAAACTGGGAAGACCTTACTGAAGATCTGTCTAGCCAGGGGATTACAAATAATACAGCAATAGAACCAAACATAAATAGAACACCTCCTAATTTATCAGGAATTGCTCTAAGGATTGCATAAAAAGGTAGAAAGTACCATTCAGGTACAATGTGGGCAGGGGTCACCATCGGGTTGGCTTCAATGTAATTATCAGGGTGTCCCATAAAATTTGGAAAAAAGAAAACAGCCGCCGCAAATATCGTTAAAAACACACCTAGTCCAAATAAATCTTTAATAGTGTAATAAGGATTAAATGGCAGTGTATCTTGAGTACCTTTTACATCAATTCCTATAGGATTATTCGACCCAAATCTATGCAAAGCAACAAGGTGAAGTATTACGACGCCAACAATTACAAAAGGTAAAACGAAGTGAAGCGAAAAGAAACGGTTAAGGGTTGAATTGTCAACTGAAAATCCTCCCCACAACCATGTTACTATACTTTCTCCAACTAATGGTATAGCTGAAAATAAATTAGTTATAACTGTGGCGCCCCAAAAGCTCATTTGTCCCCATGGTAAAACGTAACCCATAAAGGCTGTAGCCATCATTAGTAAAAGAATTAGCACACCCAAAATCCATAAAAGCTCTCTAGGCGCTTTATAAGAACCATAATAAAGCCCTCGAAAAATATGTATATAAACAACTATAAAAAAGAAGCTTGCACCATTCATATGTATATATCTAATAAGCCATCCATGATTAACATCTCTCATTATTCGTTCAACAGAATCAAATGCATAATCTACATGAGCTGTATAATTCATTGATAAAACAATTCCTGTAATGATCATTGTCACTAGAGCAATACCTGCTAGAGAGCCAAAATTCCAAAAATAGTTTAGGTTTTTTGGAGTTGGATAGTGGTTTAACTCATGATCCATAAAAGAAAATATTGGCAACCTATGGTCAATCCATTTAACTACAGGGTTTTTAAATTTAGCCTTCGACATTAATTACTCCTAATAACAAAAAAATTAACCAATTTTAATTAAAGTGTCTGATAAGAATTCATATGAAGGTACTGCCAAATTTGTAGGGGCAGGCCCTTTTCTAATTCTACCAGAATGGTCATAGTGAGAGCCATGACAAGGACAAAACCAACCCCCATATTGTCCTTTAACATCGCCTGATTTTTGACCGAGTGGAACACAGCCTAAATGTGTGCACACACCAACTAATATTATATATTTTTCATTTGTAACACGATCTGAGTCTTTTTCTGGGTCTCTCATGTCATGTATTGAAGCTTCTTGAGCATTCTTAATTTCTTCTGCAGTTCTATGACGTACAAAAACAGGTTTGCCTCTCCACTTAACTGTAATGGCCTGACCTTCTTCTAAAGAAGATAAATCAATTTCAGTAGACGCAAGGGCTAAAGTGTCAGCAGCGGGATTCATTTGATCAATTAATGGCCATACAAATGAAGCAGCACCAATTCCAGCCATTGCATAAGTTGAGACAGCTAAAAAATCCCTTTTACCTTCATCTTTGTTGTTTTTTGTTTTTGATTTAGTGGACATATATCTCCCTGTCGGTCATTGATATTTATATAAACATTCTTTTAAAAAATTTCTAGTCTTTTTCTTTATGAAAAATATTTTTTTTAACTAAATTTTCTCTAATGAAAAATTTGAACATTAATTATTTGTATATATCTAAATCCAAGAGACTTTTGGAGGCAAACTCATTAGAACTGCTTCTGTATTCCCTCCAGTTCTCAATCCAAAAATTGTACCTCTATCATATAAAAGATTAAACTCAACATACCTTCCTCTTTTTATTAATTGAGCTTCCCTATCTTTTTTACTAAATTTTTTTTTAAGTTTATTTTTTATTATTTTTGAATACGAAGATAGAAATGTTTTGCCAACATCTTTAATAAATAAAAAATCCTTTTCCCAGTTATCATTATTGAGATAATCAAAAAAAATACCCCCAACACCCCTAGCCTCCTCTCTATGGGGTAAAAAGAAGTACTCATCACACCAGTTTTTAAATTTTGGATAATATGAGTTATCATATCTGTCACAACTAATTTTTAAATCTTGATGGAATAATTTCGTAACTTCAAAATCCTCAAAGGTTGGAGTTAAATCTCCACCTCCCCCAAACCAAATCTTTTTATTATCACCTTCACCAGTAACTAATAGTCTGGTATTCATGTGTGCTGCAGGAATATGCGGGTTAGTCATATGTGAAACAACTGAGATGCCAGAAGCCCAAAAAGTCCCATTTTCTTCTGCACCTGGAATTTGTTTTCTAAAGTCCTTAGAAAAATTTCCATGAACTGTTGAAATATTTACACCAACTTTTTCAAAAATTTTACCTTTCATAATCGAAATTATTCCACCACCTCCACCTTCTCTTTGCCACTTTTTTTGAACAAAGTTAATTTTTGTATTTTTATTTAATTGACTATTTTCAATTTCTTCAAAAGATTTACAAATTTCATCACGAAGGCTGGCAAACCAAATGGTTGCCGTCTCTTTTTTATCTTCAAGTAAGTTTGCATTATCAAGACATTTTTGTTTTTGTAATTTAGCTAACATATCTAGTTTAATTGTCATATCTAATTTCTTTATCTAAGTAACTCTCTAAAAAAATTAAAATATTTTCAGGCGAACTATTAAAATTGTTATTAACCCAAAAATCTTCAGCTTTAAATATTAAATCATCAATGTTCTTGAAGTAGGTTTTATCTTGTAAATTTTGTATCTTTTTCCTTGTTAAGGTCAATATTGGCCATTCCAAATTAAATAAATCAATTTGTTTAATAATTTCAATAGGAAGTACATGTAATAGTCCAAATTTATACCAATTGAATGGGATCCTGTCTTTCATAAAAAAACCTTTATTAACCTTATTAATTTTACATCTATATTTCCAAATAAGCTTTAATATATATAATTCTATTTCCTTAGAAGTAAATTTTTTCATAGTATTTTGATTTACTCTAAGTTCGTTGTTTTTTAATTGTTTAATAAAATTAAGAAATTTAATTTTTCTTTTGTTTAATTCAAACCTTTTAATAATTACGGCACAATTTTCTAAATTATATAAGTGCGGCATTACTGTAGATATTAAATCAAGCTTTTCACAATTTATCATATTCAATCCATGTGTTTTGATGTAATTTACTATCTTGAAATCTTTCGTTATAAAACCTTCATGCTTATATATTTTGTTACTTTTGTTAAATTTTTTTAGAATGTATTTATCCAATTCTAATTCAACTAACATTGACAAACAAAGTTCAAAATTTGTAGCCATAAGAATTTTATATAACTCATTTCTAATTCTCATGTTGCTTAATATTGAAATCTTCTTAGCCTTTTTTATAATTTTTTCTTTTAAATTTTTATCAATATCTATAATAGGAAATGTTCCACAAAAACGGCAAAATCTTAAAATTCTTAAATGGTCCTCTTCTATTTTACTAACAGGATCCCCAATAAATCTTAATTTTTTATTAATTATGTCTTTATATCCACCAAATGGGTCAATTAAGTTCCCTTTTTCATCTAAGTATAATGCATTAATTGTAAAATCTCTTCTTTCTGCGTCTTCATACAAAGTATGAGTGAAGTCAACAAACGCACTCCTTCCAAAACTTATCAAATCTTTTCTAAAGCTTGTAATTTGATATTCTTTATTATTTAAAATGATAGAGATTGTCTTATATCTTATATTTGTAGCGTTGATCTTAATATTCTTTTTATTAATATTTTCTAAGAATAGATTGATATCAATATTTATTACAAAATCTATATCATAAATTTCCTGGTTAATAAGATAATCTCTTATCGCACCACCAACAATCCATGCTTTAGCATTAGCACTTTTTACTATATTAAATATAATTTGAATATTTTTATCTTCATTCATAAGATTTTTTAAATCTTGATAAATAATCTAACAGCCTTTTATTTTCTATTTAGAAAAGTTACCATCTTTAACTCTTCCATCTATGATTGATGGGGGATTATACGAATAACTTGGATTAAAAGCATTTCCTTCCAAATATAAAAAGGAAAATAAAATAAACATACAAAATCCTATAATACTTACTAAAGTTGAAACAAATATTGTGTTATTTTTTGTAAGTTTTTTTAAAATATAATTAGTTAAGAAAAAAAGAGCTATTGAAAAAAGTATAGCTAAAAAAATAATCAAATATCGTCGCATGGCGGAAACTCCCTCAAACCTAATCCTGCAGAAATGGTAACTAGAACTCTTGCTGTCAATCCCCAAATATTTTCATCATTATAATTTATTTTCCAAGTCATAGTCATGCTTGAATTCACAGGAGGTTTTTCTCTCATATGAAATTTAGGTGATAATAGATGATAAGATTTAGGATAAAAAATTTTTTCAACTTCATTTAAGTTTGGACTGATTAAACTTTCCCATTCTGAATTTTGTTTCATAATAGCAAGAAATGGTGTAACTACATATCCTGTTCCTGTATAGAATTTTGGTAATTTTCCAATAATATCATAATTATCTTTAGGGATATTTACTTCTTCTTCGGTTTCTCTTTGGACAGTATCTTTTAAATCTTTATCTTCTCTTTCTTTCCTTCCTCCAGGAAATGCTATTTGTCCAGCATGTTTTCTAAGATTATTTTTTCTTTTAGTCATTAAAATTAGACTATTATTTTCCACATAATTGTTTACAAATAATATTAGTATACTTGCTTCAGAGTAATTGACAATTGAACGATCTTTATCCCCTGCATTCTTAACACTAGTTATACAACTAACAAGATCATTTTTTGATATAGTCTTTATCATTAATTTTACTCTAAATAATTATTTTTAAAATATAAATAATGTATTATCATACATGAACAAATAATAATGAAAATTTTATGTATATATATTTACCTATAGCTGAACAACCAATTCACTCTTTAGCAATTTTAGGAGTGGGAACATTTCTTGGGCTTATAATGGGTTTAGTTGGTGTGGGTGGTGGTTTCTTATTAACGCCCATTATGATGTTTTTAGGAATTCCGCCTCCAGTTGCAGTAGCATCTGTTGCAAATCAATTAGTTGCACCTTCAGTTTCTGGAGTATTGTCACATTGGAAAAGAGGTAATGTTGATTTCAAAATGGGCACAGTTTTACTTTTAGGTGGTGTCGTCGGCTCTTCTATAGGAGTTGTGATTTTTAATTTTTTAGGCAAAATCGGACAGCTAGATCTCGTTATTAAATCTTCTTATGTAGTTTTCCTGACTTTAATAGGAAGCTTAATGTTGTCAGAGTCGTTGAATTTAATTTTACGAAAAAGAAAAGGGAAAGTTTCTAGAGGCAAACTTCATCAACATAATTGGCTTCACGGACTTCCTTTTAAAACAAGATTTAGAAAATCAAAATTATATATTTCAGTCTTATTGCCTATTTTTATTGGCATTATAGTGGGTATTCTCGCAGCATTAATGGGTATTGGTGGAGGGTTTATTATTGTACCTGCGATGATATACCTTTTAGGAATGCCTACTTCTTTAGTGGTCGGTACGTCTCTCTTTCAAATTATATTTGTTGCTGCAAACACAACAATTCTACAAGCTTCTCAAAATCAAACAGTTGATATTGTATTAGCATCAATCTTGTTATTAGGGTCAGTAGTAGGAGTACAAGTTGGTTCGAGGTTTACCAATATTCTAAAAGGAGAGTATTTGAGATTGATTTTGTCTACCCTTATAATTTTAGTGAGTCTAAAGCTTTTAACGGATTTAATTACAATTCCTTCAGACATTTTTTCTGTAATTATAAGTAGGTAAATCAAAAGTGAAATTTTTAACATCTCTTCACATATTAGTTTTAGCTTTTATTATCTCACATGATGTAAAAGCCAAAAATCAAATTGTGGCAGACCTTTCTCAAGAAAATGTTAAAATTACCACAGATTTTTTAGGTGCTAAAATACTTTTATTTGGAGCATATGACGGTCAAAAAGGCGACGATATTATTGTAGTTGTAACTGGTCCAAAAGGACTAGTTACAGTTCAAAAGAAGGAAAAAGTTTTTGGTATTTGGGTGAATACTAAATCAGTGAATTATATAAACACTCCAAAGTATTTAAACATCTCATCTAACAGGGATATTAATAAAATACTCAACCAAAAAACTCAAAAAATTTCAGAAATTGGGTTAAATAATCTAAAAATAAGACTTCAACCTGGTAAAAAAGTTCAAAAAGAAAAGGAATGGAGAGAAGCTCTTACAAGAAATATGTTAAAATCAAAATTGTGGAGCTTGAACGAAAATTCTGTCAGTTTAAATAAAAATGCGTTATTTAGGTCTTATTTAAGTCTTCCATCTAATGTCATTACAGGTCAATTTGAAGTAAAAATATTGCATTATCGAAACAGTAAACTTATATCTAAAGAATTGAGTACAATCAACGTTTCTAAGTCAGGAGTCAGCGCAGAAATATATAATATAGCCCAAAATTACTCAACATTGTATGGCATTTTTGCTGTTATACTAGCAGTTTTAGTTGGTTGGGGTACCAATCTAATTTTTAGGAAAGTTTGATGAGGAAGTGATGGCAAAAAAAATAAATGTTAAAACTAAATCTAAAATCCTTAAACCAAGTAATCGTTTATTTTTAGTTGTTGCTGACGATAGTAAGGAATTGCATCAAGCTTTATACTATGCAGCTAGAAGAGCAGCTACTGCTGGAGGCGAAATTGCACTTTTCCGCTGCATAGAGCCTATTGAAGGGCAACTATGGGGCGGCGTTACTGAAATAATGGAATCTGAATCTGAACAATCAAGTAAAAAATTGCTTAATGAACTTAGTGAATATTGTGAAAAATTAGGAACACCTAAACCACGAACATTTGTTAGAAAAGGAATTGCGCACGAAGAATTATTTAATTTAATCGATAAAGAGGAGGCCATTAGAGTTTTAGTTTTAGGAGTTTCTACAGAACATGGTAATCCTGGCCCATTAATAAATTATATAATTAATAAGGGTAGTAATCAATGCAGAGTTCCTATAACTATTGTTCCAGGAAACTTAACTGATGAACAAATCGACGCGCTAGTATAAAAAGATGTTGATTTTAAATAAGCTAGCCTTATACATTAAAAAATATGGTGAGTGAATTATGTTTAAAAAATTAATTATTATTTTATTAGGGGTAATGTGTGTAACAATGGTTAAGCCAACAAAAAAAGCTTCTGCAAATTCAAGTAAATTTATAACTATTGAAACATCTCAAGGTAAAGTTGTAATTGAGACACTACCGAAAATTGCTCCTATGCATGTCAAGAGGATAAAGCAATTAGTTAAAAGTGGATTTTACGATGGTATCATTTTTCACAGAGTTATCAAAGGTTTTATGGCTCAAACCGGTGACCCTGACGGTGTTGGTACAGGTGGCTCAGGACAGAATTTGAAGGCTGAATTTTCTGATTACGAATACAAATACGGAACTGTTGGAATGGCCAGATCTATGAGTCCCGACAGTGGGGACAGTCAATTTTTTATTTGTTTTGACGGTTGTAGTCATTTAACTGGCCAATATACTGTTTGGGGGCAAGTTATTTCTGGAATGGAAGCTGTTGAAAAACTTTCAATAGGAGAGCCACCAAGTAATCCTGACAAAATGATATCAGTAAGACTTGGCAAAAAATAATTAATTAAATATCAACCACTCTAATAGAATTAGTAGAACCAGAAACACCAAAAGGCATACCTGCAACAACAACTATCGCATCACCTTGTCCTGCTAGTTTTTCAATTTTAATTATCTCTCTTGCTTCTTTTATTGCTGCCTCATATCCCTGAACTTTACTAAAAAATGAATAGGCTCCCCAGAGAAGAGATAACTTTCTCTTAACTTTTACTTCCGGAGTCATAACTACTAGGAGTAAGTTTGGTCGCTCTCTAGCCATTCTAAAGGCGGTGTTTCCAGATGCCGTAAAAGCTACTACCGCCCTAGCGTTTACTGCCTCTGCTAAACTAACTGCAGAACGAGAAACTGCGTTATAAACATAATTTTCTACTTTTAAATTTTGTGGACCATCACCTGGATGCATTTTTATATGGTTTTCAGCTGAAAATATTATTCGGTCCATTATTGTGACTGTCTCTATTGGAAATAAGCCTACAGCCGTTTCCGCACTAAGCATAACTGCATCTGCGCCATCAAATACTGCAGTAGCAACATCTGAAGCTTCTGCTCTAGTTGGAGAAGGAGACTCAATCATAGACTCTAACATTTGCGTAGCTACGATGACAGGTTTTCCAGCTTGTCTACACTTAAGAATTATATCTTTTTGTATTCCAGGAACCTCTTCTGGAGGAAGTTCAACACCTAGATCACCCCTAGCAACCATTATACCATCACAAGCTCCAATTATTTTATTTAATTGTTTCAGTGCTGATGGCTTTTCTATCTTAGCAATAATAGATGCTTTATCTTCAATATATTTTTTTACCTCCTCTACATCTCTTAATTTCTGAACGAATGAAAGAGCTATCCAATCAATTTCTTGATTTAAAATGAACTTAAGATCTTCAATATCTTTAGAAGTTAGTGGGCTTGTATTTAACACTACGTCAGGTAAGTTTACTCCTTTATTACTTTTAATATATCCTCCAACAATAACTTCTGTTTTTATTATATTTTTAGAAATATCTCTAACTCTAAATTGAAGCTTCCCATCATCCATTAGGATATTTGAGCCAATTGATAAACTCTCATATATTTCATCATGAGATAAATTTACTCTTCTAAAATCTCCAATCTCAGTTTTCTTATCAAAGTTATAAGTGCTTCCTTTTATTACTTTAATATCTTCTTTAACTTTACCTATTCTAAATTTTGGACCTTGAAGATCTGCCAAGATTGCAACATTACAACCAAGTTCATTTTCAGCTGAACGTATATAAGTAATTCTTTTAAGGTGATCCCCGTGATTACCATGACTAAAGTTCAGACGAAAAACATTTACCCCAGCTTTAATTAATGATTTGATGTTTTGAACATCGTCAGTAGCAGTTCCAACAGTAGCTACTATTTTGGTTGATCTTAAATAATTTTTATCTCTCATAATTAACCTTTTTTAGTAATTCCAATGTTATACATCAAATATTAATAAAATATTAAAATTATTTTTTTAAATAATTAAACTCGGCAAGCTATTTGCAATCTTCTTTTATAATAGGAGAAATATTAATGGCACAAATTGTTCCCTTTCCACTCGATAGAGTAAGGAAGTCTAAAGAAGAAAATATTTTTGAAGAAAAACATATTCTCCATATGATAAAGAATATTAGACAAAATTACCCTCCTTCATTGTGGAATACTGTTTACCAACTCACAAAACAAGGCCATATAACTGATGAGATTCATGAAGATATTGATATAACTCCAAAAAAATAAATTAATATAATTAATTATTAAAAAATAATTTAATCTTAAATAAAATTTAATTAAGATTAAATCATGAATAAAAATAAACACCCTATTTTATACTCTTTTAGACGTTGTCCATATGCAATGAGGGCAAGACTAGCTATTAAGATTTCGGAAATTTTTGTAGAAATAAGAGAAATTATGTTAAAGGATAAACCATTAGAGTTTTTAAATTTGTCTCGAAAAGGAACTGTCCCTGTTTTAGTTACTACTTCAGGTAAAATTTTAGAGGAAAGCCTAGATATAATTTATTGGGCATTAAATAAAAATGATCCAAAAAAATGGTTAGCTAATGGTCATCTTTCACAATATCAAATAAATCAACTTTTAGACAATCTTGAAAATGAATTTAAACCAAGCTTAGATAAATATAAATACCCAAATAGATTTGAAAGTGTAGATAAAAATTTTCATAGAGATAAAAATTTAAGCTTTCTCTGGTATTTAGACGATTTGTTAAAAAAAAATAAGGCTTTAAATTGTTCTCACTTAAGTTTAATAGATTACGCTATATTTCCATTTATAAGGCAATTTAGAAATGTTGATAGTGAATGGTTTGACTCATTAAATTTAAATTTTTTAAAGAAATGGTTGTTTGAATTAATTGATAGTAATGATTTTTTATCTATAATGAAAAAATATGAAAAATGGGAACCTACTAATGCTCCCATCTATACAAAATTTTTATAAAAATAAACTTTGGAGAAGTTTTATGTCAGAAGCGTTTATATGTGAAGGAACAAGAACCCCTATTGGAAAATTTGGTGGAAGTTTGTCTTCTATAAGAACTGACGACCTAGCTTCTTTACCATTAATCTCATTGAAAGAAAAATTAGGCAAAACTGATTGGGAAAATTTAGAAGAAGTTTTTTATGGAAATGCAAATCAAGCTGGAGAAGATAACCGAAATATTGCAAGGATGGCACTTCTTCTTGCTGGTTTACCTCATTCTGTTCCAGGTATTACCTTGAACAGATTATGTGCTTCTGGAATGGAAGCAATTTCCAGCGCATCTAGAATGATAAAATCAAATGAGGCTGATATGACAATTGCAGGAGGAGCAGAAAGTATGAGTAGAGCCCCTTTTGTTATGCCTAAGGCTAATTCAGCGTTTTCACGAAATGCAGAAATTTATGATACTACAATTGGATGGAGATTTGTAAATCCAAAGATGGAGGAAAACTTTGGAATAGATTCGATGCCTGAAACTGCTGAAAATGTTGCAGAAAAATATCAAATTAGTAGAGAGGACCAAGATAGAATGGCCTTATCTAGTCAACAAAAAGCCGCTAATTCAATTTCCAGTGGCCGATTGGCTAAAGAAATAACTTCGGTTAAGATTCCTCAAAGAAAAGGTGAACCTATAATTTTTGATAATGATGAGCACCCTAGAGGTACTTCACTTGAAAAACTATCATCACTACCGTCACCGTTTCGCCAAAATGGAAGCGTTACTGCAGGAAATGCAAGTGGAGTTAATGACGGTGCAGCTGCAATTATAATTGCTAGTGAAGCTGGTGTAAAACGAAACCATTTAACACCTAAAGCCAGAATAATTTCAGCAGCAAGTGCTGGAGTTGAGCCAGCATATATGGGTATTGGGCCGGTTCCAGCCTCTATAAAAGCACTAAAAATCGCTGGTCTAAATATAGAGGATATGGATGTAATTGAGATAAATGAAGCATTTGCTGCTCAGGGTTTGGCGAGTTTACGATCTCTAGGTATTCAAGACAATGATGAAAGGGTTAATCCTAACGGAGGGGCGATAGCACTTGGTCATCCTTTGGGAATGTCAGGAACAAGATTAATTCTTACAGCTACGCAAGAGTTAATAGAAAAAAGCAAAAAATATGCTTTATGTACTATGTGTGTTGGAGTTGGTCAGGGTAGTGCCGTTATAATTGAAAGAGTATAAAAAGCTTTTCATTAATATTGATATGCCTGTCTATCTATAGAGACAGAACTTATATAAATAAAAACTTTTTTGTTTTCAGTTATTTTCATTTTATTTAAATTATAAGTAGTAATTCTAGCTCTAAGTATTTGTGATGTTTTTTTAATTTTACTCTTCATCAATTTAATTACTAACTCAGAAAAGGCAGTATTTTTTTCAGTATAGATCTTTATTATTATTCCCACCAATTCATTTTCTGTAATATGTGTATTAATTTTTACAGGAGAAACAATTATATCTCTGGACCTTATTCTAACCCTTACTATATTATTCTCTAGTCCTGGTCTTCCTGGTACAATTAATGATTGTCCATTTACATCTAGTGTTGTCATGTTCATTAATTGATTAGTTTTTATTAAAGTTCCTTCTAAAACAGAACTTGATTCAAATTTTCCAATTAATCTTTGAAAAGAATTACTATTCAAAATTTTTGATACGCTACCAGAAATTATTTTTTTTCCATTTTTTATTAAAATGATTTCATCTGCAATTTGAGATATTTCTTCAATAGAATGGGAAACATATAAAATCGGGATTTTAAATTTTTTATTAATCATTTTTAGAAAATTTAATAATCTAGCTTTAGTTTTAATATCTAAATCAGACATAGGCTCATCTAAAAGCAAATAATCTGATTGTTTTAATATAGTCCTTGCCAAAGCTACTCTAAGCTTTTCCCCACCAGATAAATTTTGAGGATACCTATTCAACATAGATCCTAATTCAAGATAATGAATTAATTCTTCTTTGGATAATAAAGTTTGTTCTAAAGACTTATTTCTTTTAATTGGATAATCAAGATTTTGATTCACACTCATATGTTCAAATAATATAGGGTTTTGGAACATCGTCCCAAAAGGTCTTTTATGTGGCGGAAATATTTTTGTATTTTCTAAACTTTTATCATTTAATACTATTTTGGTTTCTAAATGATTTATAAATCCCGATAAGACAGATATAATTGTACTTTTACCTGATCCATTAGGTCCATATAAAACTGTAATACCACCAGTATTGAATTCATGTTCAAAGTCTAAGAAAAAATCTCCAACGTATCCTGTTATTTTAACAAATAAACTAGTTATCATTTAACTTTCACCATCGACCTTTTATTTGAATAAAATAAAGTTAATAAAATTGTAAATGATAAGATTAACATAACGCCTGCAAGAAAATGAGCTTTTCCAAAAGATAGTTGTTCAACATGATCATAAATGGAGATGGCTATAACTTTTGTTTTTCCGTGGATTCCCCCGCCCACCATTAAAACAATTCCAAACTCCCCCATTGTATGGGCAAATGAAATAATAAAGGAAGTTAAGAAACCTTTTTTAGACAATGGTACTATAACATTAATAAACGTATCAAATTTACTTGCCCCTAAACTTTCTGAGGTTTTAAGAGTATCATTACCTATTTTTTCTAATGATGATTGAAGGGGCTGAACCCAAAAAGGAAGGGAATAAATAATTGATGCTAAAACAAGTCCATAAAATGAAAAAATAAGTTGTTCGCCTGTTAGTAAGATAAAAAATTTACCTAAGGGTGTGTCTGGACTAAAAAAAACTATAAGATAAAAACCAATTACGGTAGGCGGTAAAACTAATGGTAAAGTAACAATTGACTCTAAAAATGGTTTAGCTCTTTTTGATTTAAACGCTAAAAAATACGCCAAAGGTGTTCCAATTAACGCTAAGAAAAAACAAGTTGTAAGAGCTAGTTTTAACGTAATTAAAACTGCATTAAAATCTGAGCCTAAAAAATTTAAAGTATCCATTTTTATAACCAATTGTATTTGGTAAAAATTTTAAATAATATGTTGTTTAAGTTATAGATAGGAGCTTCAAATGTCATTTATTAAAACTGATGATAAAGTTAAATTATATTATGAAACAGTGGGCAAAGGTGAGCCTATTATATTTGTTCACGAATTTGCAGGTGATTACAGAAGTTGGGAACCACAGGTTAATTATTTTTCCAGATATAATAAATGTATTACTTATTGTGCAAGAGGCTATCATCCTTCAGAAATTCCCCAAAATGAAACACAATACAGCCAAGAAAGAGCTTGGCGCGATATAATAAGTGTGATGGATAACTTAAATATACAAAAAGCGAATATTGTAGGTCTATCTATGGGTGGTTTTGCAACTCTTCATTTAGGTATCAACGCTCCTCATAGAGTGTCAAGTTTAGTAATAGCAGGTTGCGGATATGGAGCAATTCCAATTGATAAAACTTCATTTAATAAAGAGGCTGATTTTTCTAATGTTTCTCTTGATACTGCCCAAAATATATTAAATAAGGGTATGGCAAAAGTAGGATCAGAATATGCTTTAGGTCCATCCAGAGTTCAATTTCAAAACAAAGATCCAAAAGGTTGGCAGTTATTTAATGATCAGTTAATAAAACATGATGCAATCGGTTCAGCTAACACTCTGTTAGGTGTGCAAAACAAAAGACCCAATTTGTACGCATTAGAGAAAGAAATAAGTGATATCGAAGCTCCAACGTTTATAATAAACGGTGATGAAGACGATATGTGTCTTGAAGTAGGTTTGTTTCTAAAGAGAACGATCAAAACTTCTGGTTTGTTGATTGTTCCCAAAACAGGCCATACAATCAATTTAGAAGAACCAGCTTTATTTAATAGCCAATTATTAAAGTTTTATTCTTCAATTAAAGCATCCACGTGGGGCAAAAGAGACAAAAGAGCAGAAATAATAAAATTTTAATCTCTAAAATTCTCGTATTGCAATGGATGTTTAATGTTTAAATCTTTAATTAGTTTTATTGCCGCTTGAAGATCGTCTCTCTTTTTACCTGAGACTCTCACCTCATCACCTTGTATAGATGTTTGAGTTTTACTTTTTGAAGATTTAATAACTTTAACAATTTTTTGAGCAATTTCTCTGTCAACACCTTGTTTGATTAATACAACTTGCCTGATTGAATTTCCAGATGCAGCTTCTGGTTTTTCAAACTCTAATGCTCCTGCATCAACTTTTTTTCTGGTTAAGTGAGTAATAATTAGTTCTTCAACCTGTTTTCTTTTTAAATTGTCGTCTGCTTTAATTATAATCTTATCGTCTTGTTGTTCAACTTCACAGACGCTCCCTTTAAAATCATATCTAGTATTTATCTCTTTTTTGACACCTTCAAGCGCATTTTGAACTGAAGGCATATCTATTTTACTTACTATATCAAAACTAGGCATAATCTATTTCCTCTAATAAAGTTTTATTACAGTATAATATTTAATTCATATTTCTCAAACAGTCTAAATAACAGTTGATAGATATTAAGTTAAATTATAAATTATACACATTTGAACTTAAGATTTGAAAATTGAATGGATATTATATTTAAATTGTTACTTCTTGTACCTGTTATAATAAGTTCATATTTTTTATTTATAAATATAGGAATTTTGTCAATTTTTCCGATTTGGCTTTTGTGCGGCTTAATTGACGTTTCAAGACATAAAACAATGAATTTGAAATTAATTAAGGAGTATTTTTTAGGTAAAGGCTTTTTAACGTTTATCTTGTCTCCCTTAAACCTTTTTGCTGATTTGTTATCATTCAGAAATCTTCATACCTTTAAGCTAGAGGATCTTCCAATAGAACACCAAGACGAAATTAATGCTGTCGTTTCTTTATTTGATAAGAATTCTAAAAAAATAACTGACAGATTTAAGGAAAATATTAATGATAATAGAACAATGTTATTTTACAAATGGTATGGCTATAGACTAGATGAGTCCATAGACGAGTTTAATAATGATTATAAATATATAAAAACAATTGGAGTGTCTTTATTTAGGCAAAAGACCTCTACCTCAAGACATTTTGGCCCTTTGAGAATGACTTATCGTATTTTGTATAATTTTAATAAAGTAAAAAAAGAAGGCTCTTACATAGAAGCTGATGGTCGAATAAACAAATGGAAATATGAACCATTATTTATTTTTGATGATACTCTTATTCATCAAAGTTTTAACGAAGAAGAAAATTTGAGATATTGCGCATTCATTGACATTATAAGACCCTCACACTTTGATAATATTATGAAATCAATTTTAACTGGTGTGGGTTTTTTATTAAAAAAAACAAGAAGTATTTTTTATAAAAACTGGAAAATGATTTAAAGAAATTTTGAATTAGGCATTAGGCATTAAAATTTGTCTAACCACCTCTCCCTTTGATAACTTATCAAAACCTTCATTTAAGTCATCAAATGTTATTTTCCCATCAATTAATTTATCTACTGGCAGACGTCCTTGTTGAAATAAATTCAAAAATCTAGGGACATCTCTAACTGGAACGCACGAACCCATGTAGCTGCCTAATATTGACTTTTCTTGAGCAACTAGATCACTGTGGTTAAAACTAAATTGAGTGTTTATTGGAGATAAACCTGCTGTAATAACTGATCCTCCATATCTAATGATTTGATATGCTGTGTTCATAGCCGGGATAACCCCTGCTAAATCAATTGCATAGTCAACACCTCCATTTGTTAATGCTCTAATCTCATCAATAGTGTCATTGTTTCTGCTATCAAAGCAATGTGTTGCGCCAAGCTCTTCTGCTCTACTAAATTTTGATGGGTCAATATCTACTGCAATAATAGTTTCTGCTCCCCCAAGTTTTGCACCTATTATACCATTAAGTCCAACACCTCCTAAACCAATTATAGCTACTGAATCTCCTGGTCTAATTCTAGCCGTGTTTATTACTGCGCCCACCCCAGTCATAACAGCACAGCCAAAAAGAGCTGCATCTTGAATATTAACAGATTTGTCTATTACAACTACAGATCCTCTATCGACAACGTTATATTGTGACATACATGAAATACCTGTATGGTGATTAAGTTTATTTCCATCTAAGTCTGAAAGCCTGCTTCCTCCTGACATTAATTCACCTTTTCCTTTAGTAGCTGCTGCAAGCTCACAAACTTGAGGTCTACCCTCAAGGCATCTTCTGCACCTTCCACATGATGGGGAAAATTGAAAGGCCACATGATCTCCAACCTTTACATCTTTGATTGCACTTCCTAATTCAACCACTTCTCCCGAGCCTTCATGGCCAATCACTAGAGGTAAAGGCATAACTCTTGAGCCATTAATTACTGACAGATCTGAGTGGCACAATCCTGCTCCCATCACTTTTACAAGTATTTCATTCTCTAATGGAGGAGCAATTTTAATTTCCTCTATAGACAATGGTTTTGATTCTTTATAGGGCTCTGTTAATTTGTTATCTCTAATAACTGCAGCTTTGCATGTAATTGACATTTAAATGCTCCTTTGTTTAATCTTTACCGGCTTACCATGAGGTGTTGACAGATAAGCGTTAGTCCAATCTTTTTTCAAAAGTGATAAAATATTTGAGTTTCCTAATTTCTTTGAAATAATAATTTCCTCAAGTGCGATCAGCCAACAGTTAAAATAATCATCATTACCATCTAAACTATTTATTTCAAGCCTTGATTCATTCAGAGATTTTGCAAAAAATTTAACAAACTCCTTCCAGGAGAAGTTCCCTGTTTCTGATAATTGGACTGTAATAGCAAACAACTGACTATGCCAAGGATTTTGAAAAACTACACCATCTTCTATTTTATTTGTAAATGGTAAAATATAATCAAAAGTGTTCATTTTAATCTCAAATAAATCTTTAAGCTTTAATTTTAAGATAGGGTTCCCATAGATCTAAATAAATTTTATCGTTGCCATTTTCTGCTGCAAGCCCCCACAATTCAGATGCTTTAAACTCTACCGTATATAGAGGCAAAGGATTTTCTCCAATTCCATGCGCATTTTTATCAGGAAAAACGTGAGTGCCATTATAAGAAAATATTTTCCCTTCACACCCCATTGCATACGAAGGTAAACGAGTATGACCACCTATAACATTTTCATTAGGATTATATTTCGTGGTTATCACACTATCGCCAATTTTATGTAAAGGGGTTATATCTGTTTTTCTAAGAGAAGGTCCACCCCACCCCAAAGTTTTTTGAACGTCCTTTGCTAGCCAAGTCCTTTCATCTAATTTAACATTTTCTTTCAAATCTTCGGTTGAGTTATCTTCTTGCACTAAACTTATGAACTTCTTTAACTCTTCTATGGAAATCAATTTTTTGTCAACCAGAAGATTAGTAAGGCCGGCCAACCACTTTTCATAATATGAATAATTCATATAATCCTTTGGTGGCAGGCACTCTCTGTAGTGTCTGCTTACATCTAGGTTCCACTCACCAAGTGCTCCAGCAGCGAGTGTTATAGCCCAAGCTTTTGCATGCCATTCATGTTTGAAAGTAGGCTCACTATTTTCAACCTGATTGTTTTTATTTCTAGGAACTGGTATAGGACCATCTCCATAGCGACCTCCCATATCATGAAGTCTACTCATTTTGAGTTCTCCGGTAAACCTGTTCCAATCATAGAGTTGCGCGTTACTAACTCTGCTAACTGCTCTTCATTCATATTTTCCGTTCCGTCTGGTCTTATAGGTAAAACTAAATATCTCAATTCAGCAGTTGAGTCCCAAACTTTAATTTCGATTTTTGAATCAATATTTAATCCAAATTCTGAAAGAACTTTTCTAGGTTCTCTTACTGTTCTAGATCTATATTCATCACTCTTATACCATGTTGGAGGAATACCTAATACTGGCCAGGGATAACAGCTACATAAAGTACAAACTACTACGTTATGAATATCTGCTGTATTCTCAACTACAACCATATTTTCGCCTTGCCTACCCTGATAACTCAACTCTCTAATGGCTGATGTGGCGTCATCAAGGAGTCTTTTTTTATAATTTTCGTCTACCCATGCCTTGGCTATCACTTTGGCACCATTTTGTGGGCCTATTCTATTTTCGTAAGTATCTATCAATTCATCTAAGGTTTTTGAGTCTATTAGCCCTTTGCTTAAAAGTAGTGTTTCAATTGCTTTTACTCTTAATTCCGGATCTGAAGGTAAGTGTGAATGTGCGTCATCTTTTTTATGACCTTGAACTCGATGCAGATTATGATCGTTATTTGAATTCATTTTATTTGCTCACGATTATTAATTTCTTACTTGGTTACATTAATTTTATTTAGGGACTAATACTATTCTACCATTGACTTTGCCAGCTCTAAGATCCGACATAGCTTGATTTGCTGTTTCTAAATCTTGTTTTTTTACAGGTATAAGTTTAATTTTCCCTGATTTTATAATTTCTACTAATTCTTTTAATTCTCTCAATTCTCCAACATAAGAACCTCTTAAAGTAATTGATCTCATTGGTACTAAAGGCAAAGACATTTTAAGTGAACCACCATATAATCCAACAACAATGACCATTCCTCCTTTTTTTATAAGAGATAAGCCAAAGTCAGTTGTCTGAGGCATCCCTACAAAATCAATTGCTGCTACAGCGCCTATTCCTATAATTTTTCTAATTTTTTCTTCATCTTTAGGAGAAAAAGACTGATCAGCTCCAGCTTCAATTGCTTTTTCTCTTTTTTCTTTATCATTATCTATAACTAATATTTTTGCATTATGAACAGCTGGGGATAATAAAATTCCATTTATACCTACCCCACCAGCTCCGATTATTATTATCCAATCGTCAACAGAAGTTTTTGGTATTTTTTTTAATGCACTATATGCAGTTAAACCAGAACAGGCATATGGGGCAGCGACAGCTGGATCCATATCTCCGTAAGACACAAGATATTTGCTATCTGGAACAATTATATGATCTGAATACCCTCCGTTAAGGCGTGCTCCTAAATATTTGGGAGCTTCACATAAAGTTTCATTTTCTTTTTTACATGCTTCACATACTCCACACCCAATCCAAGGAAAAACAATCCCGCTATCTCCAATATTAACATCTTCTGCCTCTTCACCCATATCAACAACTGATCCTGTAATTTCATGTCCTGGTGTGAACGGTAGTTTTGTTCCTCTGTCAGCCAAAGTAATTCGCTTTCCATCACCAAGGTCAAAATAACCTTCAGATAAATGAATATCACTATGACAAACGCCGCAAGCGGAAATTTTTACAAGTATTTCTTTTCCCTGCGGTTTAGGGTTTTCATATTCTCTAAGTTCTAAAGGTTTCCCAAAATCTATGACTTGATAACTTTTCATTTATTATTCCCTAAAATAAATTAATCTCTTTTAGAAGTTTCATAATTACTAGAAATTTCATAATAGTCGTCAAAACCAACTTTTTGCCTTAAGTCTTTAAAGTCTAATAAAAATTCAGACCTGTCTTCATCTTTCATCAAAAGATTTAGTGAGTTAGTCATAGCTTTCATAGCGGAACTCATAACTGTTAACGGATAAACTGCAAGCTTATAACCTATATCTGCAAGCTCTGTCATAGGTAAATTTGGTGTAATACCACCTTCGACTATATTTGCTATTTTAAATCCTGGAACTTCTTTACAAATGGTTTTCATTTCATCTTTATTTTTGGGAGCTTCTACAAATAATATATCTGCACCTAATTCATAAAATTTCTGTGCTCTTGAAATAGATTCTTTCAATCCGTGTGTATGATTGGCATCTGTTCTTGCCATTATTAAAATATCATAGCCTTCACTTCTCATATCACTTGCAGCTCTAATTCGGTCAAAAGCTTCTTCTCTTTCAACAACATCTTTACCTGGAGTATGGCCACATCTTTTTGGTGCCAATTGATCCTCAATTAAAATCCCTGCACATCCAGCTTTTGAACATTCTTTTAATGTTCTTCTCACATTCATTGCATTTCCATAACCAGTGTCACCATCAACTATCATAGGTATATTGATTGCATTACATATATTATTTGCTTGATCAAAAACTTCTGAAAAAGTCATAAGCCCAAGATCCGGGGAGCCTATTCTTGAAGCTGAAGCTGCAAATCCTGACATGAAAGTAACATCGAATTTCGCTTGCTCAATTAATTTAGCAGAAAGAGCGTCAAAACATGAAGGAATGGGAATAAAGTCTCTTTCGTTCATGAGAGTTCTTAAAATATCTGTTTGGCTTTTTTTTAAATTCATACGTTTGAGGATTTTATTTAATTAAAACTAAACCCTAGGTTAGAAATACTTTGAGAGTCAATGGTAAACTCTTTAAAGAGATCTTCAACTTTTCCTGTTTGCCCAAAAGAAGAAACACCTAATGGGATAGTTTTATGGCCATTTATAGAACCTATCCAGGATAAAGTCATTGGATGACCATCGATAACTGTTATTATTCTTGTATCCCTTGGAACGCATTCTAGTAGTAATTCTATATGACTTGTACTATTTTGATTTTTCCATTCATGAAATAATTTATCAGAGCTTGTAATGCTTAGCACCCCTGAATTTTTAAATTTTTCACCTAACAAAGCTGTAGATTCTATTGCTTCAATTGCAATAGCTCCTTGATAAACAATAATAACTTCTGGATTTGGACCTGGCTTCTTTAACCAATAGCCTCCCTTGATAATATTATTTTTCAACTCTTTATCTATCTCTCTCATAGGCTGATCAATAGATCTGGTAGTTAATCTCAAGTAAATAGATCCACCAGCCTCGTCTTGGAGATAATTAAAACCATAATTCATAATTAAAGCTAGTTCATCTGCAAAAGCGGGTTCAAAACTTAAAAGTCCTGGCTGACTTATACCAATTAAAGGTGTGCCAATGGACTGATGAGCTCCTCCTTCTGGAGCTAAAGAAATTCCTGATGGGGTCCCAACAATCATAAATCTAGCATCTTGATAACAAGCATAATTCATTGCATCTAGTCCCCTAGATATGAAAGGGTCATATACTGTACCAATTGGAAATAACCTCTCACCAAAAAATTCATGAGAAAGTCCAGCTGCACCTAACATTAAAAAAAGGTTCATCTCAGCAATACCAAGTTCTATATGCTGTCCTTGAGAAGAAAATATCCATTTTTGAGCTGAAGGAATTTTTCTATCTTTAAAAGTATCTGAACTATCCTTTCTACTAAATAAACCTTTCCTATTTATCCAAGGACCTAAGTTAGTAGAAACAGAGACATCTGGAGAAGTTGTTAAAATTCTTTGACTAAAGTCAGTATTATTTTTTGCATATTGATCTAAAATTTTACCAAAGGCATTTTGCGTTGAAATTTTTGTTTCCTTAATAAAAACGTTTTCATCAACTGATACTTTTTTACATTGATATTTTCTATGCTTTGCTTTTTGAAATGGTAGATTTTTAATATATTTATCCAATTCAACATTATTTTTTTCATCAGAAAATCTATTCCATTCATCCCCATCAGAAATACCATACTTTAATTTAAAACTATTCATTTGGGCTTTGGTCATCAATCCTGCATGATTATCTTTATGACCAGCTAAAGGTGTACCCCATCCTTTGATTGTATAGGCAATGAAAGCTGTTGGTTTATCATCTTTTACTTTTTCAAAAACTTTAATCAATGTTTGGACACAATGACCGCCTAAGTTAGCCATTAAATCTAGAAACTCGCTATCTGTTCTTTTATTTATTAATTCCGAAACAATATCCTGATCGCCAATATCATCCAATATTCTTTGCTTAAAAGTAGAACCACCTTCATAAATTAAGGCTGAATAGAGCTGATTTGGACAATCATCAATCCATTTTTTTAATAAATGACCACCTGGTTCATCAAATGCTTCTTTTTGCAATTTACCATATTTTAAAATAATGAGATTCCAGCCAAAAGCTTCAAAAACAGAACCTAAACGCTCAGATAATCCTTCATGAACTACTCCGTCTAATGATTGTCTATTATAATCTATTATCCACCAAACATTTCTTAAGTCATGTTTCCATCCTTCTTGAAGACATTCATAAACATTACCTTCGTCAAGCTCAGCATCTCCAACTAACGCAATCATCCTTCCTTGAGGTATTTTTTTTCCAAACTGTTTTCTTGAAACATATTCCTGTATAAGTGAAACAAAGCTGGTCATCGCTACACCTAGCCCAACCGAACCTGTTGAAATGTCAACATCATCAATATCTTTTGTTCTAGAAGGATATGACTGAGCACCTCCAAAACCTCTAAAATTTTCAATATTTTCTCTAGTTTGCAACCCAGACAAATACTGAATCGCATGAAATACTGGACTAGCGTGTGGTTTTACAGCAACTCTATCTTCTGGTCTTAAAATGTTAAAATATAATGCTGTCATTATTGAAACAATTGAGGCAGAACTAGCCTGATGACCTCCTACTTTTAAACCATCTTCATTATTCCTAAGATGGTTAGCATTATGTATCATCCAACAAGAAAGCCATAAAACCTTCTTCTCAATAATTTTCAATAATTTATTTTTATTTAACATTTGAAAAAGTCTAACACTTTATTAATGAAATAAATGACTAAAGATAACAATTTTACTTTCAATTTTAGTATAATATGCTAATATAAAATTTTTTATAAAATATTTTACTTTAAAGAGGGTCTTTTGGGCAATATTGATAGAATAGACCAAAAAATAATATTTTTTCTTCAAAAGGACGGTCGATTAACAAATTTTGATTTAGCTGAAAAGGTAGGTCTATCTCCATCACCTTGTTTAAGAAGAGTAAAAAGTTTAGAACAAAAAGGTTTAATTGCTGGCTATACTGCAATTATAGATGAAGTATCTTATGGGTATCCAGTAACAGCATTTGTTTCTGTAAGACTAGAAAATCAAACTGATCAAATCCTAAAGTCATTCGAAAAAGAAATCACATCTTTGGACGCTGTTATGGATTGTTGGTTGGTAACAGGAAATAGAGATTATTTACTTAGAGTAGTAGCATCAGACTTAAAAAATTATGAGATTTTTATGAGAGAAGAATTGACTAAAGTAAAAGGGATTGCTTCTATCGAAACAAACTTTGCTCTAGGTAGAGTTAAAACTAAAAACAACCTACCTTTAAACTCATAATTTAATTAGAAAGTAATAAAATTGATTGCAGATTTAAAACAAATAAAAGCTGGAGATCTAAATGTAAGCTATTTTGAAACAGGTCCAATAGATGGCGTTCCCGTAATCCTACTGCATGGTTTTCCTTATGATATTCATTCATACCTTGAAGTGGTCCCTGTTTTATCAAATGCTAGATGTAGAGTAATTGTGCCTTATCTAAGGGGTTATGGAAAAACTTCATTCTTAGCAAAAAAAACTTTAAGATCTGGTCAACAAGCTGCACTGGGATACGATTTATTAAATTTAATGAATTCAATTAAAATAGATAAAGCCATCTTAGCTGGCTATGATTGGGGAGGTAGGGCGGCGTGTGTAGTTGCTGCTCTTTACCCAGAAAGATGTATAGGATTAATCTCCTGTAATGGCTATAATATTCAAGATATAAAAAATTCTTCAAAACCCTCAAATCCAAATACTGAGCAAAAATTATGGTATCAGTACTTTTTTCATAGTGAAAGAGGTCGTTTGGGCTTAATAAACAGGCGTCATGATTTTATAAAATATCTCTGGCAAACATGGTCACCTTCTTGGGATTTTAATGATGAAATATATGGTTTAAGCAAAAACTCATTTGATAATTCTGATTTTGTAGATGTGGTTGTGCATAGCTACAAACATAGATTTGGTATAGTTGCTGGAGATCCAAAATTTAATCTAATTGAAAAAGACTTATCTAAACAACCCACAATTTCAGTTCCAAGTATAACTATTGACGGTGAAACTGACGGCGTTTCAGGGTTGTCTAATATTACTAAAATTAAACAAAAATTCTCCTCTCACGTTAGACATCAAATTCTACCAAACACGGGACATAATGTACCTCAAGAGGATCCTAAAAATTTTTCTAAAGCTGTTCTAGAATTAGCATTTGTTAATTAACATTTATGAATTAGCTATTTGAAGAGGTATACCAAACTCCTTCTGACATATTTCGGCTAAAATTTTTACCCCCTCATCAATTTCTTCTATTGACGGATTACCAAAACAAAGTCGAATTTTATGATCTCCACTAGAGTTAATCGACCATTCATTTCCAGGATTTATCGCGACATTGTCTTTTAATGCAAGTTCGTATAAGCGTGATGTATCCACATTATTAGGTAAATTAATCCACACAAAAATTCCACCAACAGGTTTATTATAATCTGCTGTAGAGCCAAAGTATTTATCTAACGCATTGCATATGGCGTCTGACTTTTTTTTAAGTTCATTTCTAAGTTTTTTTATATGGGAATCAAAATTAATTTTACAAAACTCTGCAAGTGCCATTTGCTCCAATGATCCACTTCCGGCATCAGTTTTATAAGGGAGTATTCTTGATAAAATACTCCAATCAGCTGTTAAGTATCCCACCCTTAACGCCGGTGCTATAGATTTTGAAAAAGAGCCACAATATATTACATAACCATCATTATCATAAGATTTTATTGCTGGAGGCCTTTCTTTATCAAAAATAAGATCCGCATAACAATCATCTTCAAAAATTGGCATTTCAAATTTTTTAGATAATTTTATTAGAGCTTTTCTTTTATCCACAGACATAATAGTGCCTGTTGGATTCTGAATTGTTGGAATAGTGTAAATAAATCTTGGTCTGATTTTCTTTTTCTTAAGACTTTCTAAGGTTTGTTCTAAAGCCTCAATATTCATTCCATCTTTTTCCAATGGAATACCTATCATATTAACGCCTATCCTTCTAAGCCTTGAAATAGTGCCACCATAATTTTCTTCTTCGATTATAACTGTGTCGCCTTTTTTTAAAAATGTTTGATTTACTAGGTCTAATGCCTGCAACGATCCAGAAACGACTAACAACTCTTTTTCAGAACAGTTAATGCTCGCACTTTTTTTTAATTGTTTTGAAATGAATTGCCTGAGTGGCAGATATCCCTGGGGACCACTTTCCAATCCATATTTGGCTAATGTTTTTCCCTCTTTTAAAATTATTTTATCTATAGATTCTTTTAAGGATGTAATTGGTATGCTTTCATTATCATTATGCCCACCAATAAAGTTAAACTTTGGATAACCCTTCCATTCAATCGCTGGTCCTAAAGCATCTGAGTGTAAAAAACTATTAATATTAAACATATTCACTCCCCATCTCTCTTAATATTATAATAAAGAAATTTTTTGTAAAATATTTATAAAAATTTATAATTAACTTATTTAAAAAAGTGTTGTTATGCAATCGATTGAAACATGGATAGTTAAAATTAATTCTAATAAACGATTAATTGAAAAAGGTCGTTGGGTAAATTCAACTTTTACCTTTGGTATTGGACAAAATGATTATTTATTTGAAATTATTGAAGGTAAAGTTGTCTCCACAACTAAAAGAACAATTTTAACTAGGAGTGGAACTTTTAAAATTCATGGGGAAAAAATTGTTTGGGAAAAGCATTGGCTTAATATTCCTCCAAGAGATTATCACGATATTTTTGCTATGCTTGCCAAAAAATTAATTATTATAGACGGCAATTTGACCCCATTTATGCAAAACCTTCAATATTTTAAAGATCTTATTGCATCAAATAGACAGTCTATAAAGTAGGTTAACTATGAAAAGTATTAATATAGAATTTGAAGATATAATTGGCAGATACTTAAATATAAATGTGGATAACACAAATTACAGAATTTATGTTGAAGAAGCAGGTCAAGGTATTCCTTTACTATGTCTTCATACAGCAGGATCAGACGGGCGTCAGTTTCGTCATATTTTAAATGATCAAAAAATAACTAAAAATTTTAGAGTTATTGCTTTTGATCTTCCTTGGCATGGAAAATCTAACCCTCCAGAAGATTACGAATTAAAGGATTATAAATTAACTACAAGTCTATATAAAAAAATTATAATGTCTTTTTGTGATAATTATAAATTAAATGAACCTGTTATTATGGGCTGTTCCATGGGAGGAAGAGTTGTTTTACATCTTGCCTTAGAACATAGTAATTATTTTAAAGCTGTCATTGCCCTTGAAAGTTCAGATAAACTAGAACCCTACTATGATTTGGACTGGTTATATAGACCTGATATTCATGGTGGATTAATTCAATCTGCATTTGTTTCATCTCAAATAGCTCCTCAAAGTCCTGATAAATTTAGACACGAGACATTATGGCATTATATGCAAGGAGGCCCTGGGATTTTTAAAGGAGATCTTTACTTTTATTGGCATGACGGCGATTTTGATGATCGCTCAGGTTTGATAGATACCACAAAATGTCCTGTATATTTATTATCTGGTGAATACGATTGTTCTTGTACTCCTGAAAGAACTTTAGCAACAGCAAGCAGAATTAAAGGAGCTAAAGCGACCATAATTCCTGGCATAGGACATTTTCCAATGTCAGAAAACCCAGAATTATTTAAATCTTATATTTATCCAATTTTAGATGAAATTTTAAAATAATTCTAACCGGCCTTTTCAATATTTCCACAAACACTTACAGCCTGACCAGATATATTCTTCCCTAAAGGACTACACAAAAAATGCGCTTGTTCAGCTAAATCATCATGTGTAACAAACCTGTTAAGAGACGCACCCGACAAAATTTCATCTTTCATATCATCAAAAGAAATATTTTTAACTTTGGCTTTTGCTTCTATTACTCGATTTTGTCTTTCACCCTCCACAATCCCAGGCAAAAGAGCATTAGCCCTAATACCCCTAGGGCCCAATTCAATAGCTAAGCTTTTAACCATCCCTATCACAGCCCACTTTGTTGCTGCATAAGGCAACCGGTATGCAAAACCAACTCTTCCTGCAACTGATGAAACTGAAAGGATAGATCCTTCATCATTCATACGAGGAACAATTAATCTCATAGTTTCAAAATGACTAGTTATATTTACCTGAAGACACTCTTGCCATCCACCCAAAGTTTGATCGCCAACCCCAGCAGTCTCACCAGCTATTCCTGCATTGTTAACTATTATGTCAACTTCTTTTAAATAATCAAAACCTGCCTCAACCATAGATGCAATTATTTGAGTTTGCCTTAAGTCACATAGCATTGCTTTAATATTATCATCAACATCGTTGACTTTATTGACTGCATCTTCATTGATATCGCAGACAAATACTTTCGCACCAGCCTTATCAAATCTTTTAGCTATTGCATATCCTATCCCGTCAGCACCAGCAGTTATTAATGCCTTCTTGCCTTCAAGCAGTCTTTCATAGTTCATATTTTTACTTTCTAATTAATGTTAGTTTTATCCTTACCTTTAAGTCCTAACATTTCTCTTGCTTCATCTGAGGTAGCAACTTCTAACGAGAGACCTTCAAGTAGATCTCTAACTCTCTTAACTTGATCTGCATTTGTTTTTGCAAGTTTACCTGGCCCGTCCCATAAAGAATCTTCAAGACCAACACGAACGTGCGAGCCCAGTGAAGCACCTGTTGCATTCATCTTCATTTGAGTTGCACCAGCGCCTACAACAGACCACTCATAACCTACATCGCCAAAGAGCTTATCTGCAGTTTTCTTCATATGTAATAAATTATCTACATCTGAGCCTATTCCACCCATTATCCCCATTACAAATTGAATAAAGTAGGGCCCTTTCAGCATCCCTTCTCTATGGAAATGATGTAAATTATACAAATGACCAACATCATAACATTCAAACTCAAACCTAGTGCCATTTTCATAACCAAGTGTCATAATATTTTCTATATCTTCAAACGTATTTCTAAAAAGTGAATGCTTACTTCTTTCAAGCATTTCTGTTTCCCATTTATGTTTAAATTGATTATGTCTTTTAAGCATTGGAAAAAGACCAAAATTCATTGATCCCATATTTAATGAAGCAAGCTCTGGTTTAAAGTGCATAGCCGGTTTCATTCTTTCCTCCACAGTCATCTGTGGGCCTCCACCAGTTGTTATATTTATAACAGCATCACACGAGCTTTGTATAGTTGGAAGAAACTTTTGAAACTCATCAGGATCTTGGGTTGGATGTCCGTCAACCTCATCCCTTGCGTGAAGATGAAGAACAGCTGCGCCCGCTTCATGAGCTGCCAAAGAATGCTCAATAACTTCTTCAGCTGTTACTGGCAAATACTCTGACATTGAAGGTGTATGTATTGCTCCAGTCACTGCACAACTTATAATTACTTTTTTATTTTTAGCCATCGTGAATGTCCTCTCTAAGTTCAAGTTTTAACTTTCTAATTAATGCAATCATCTTATTTCTTTTTTCTATTCTATTTGATCTTTCAGAATAAGATAATCTCTTTCTTTGCTCATTTTCTAATTTATTTAAATAATTTTCAGAGTATTCAGGTACACTATTTTGTTCTCTTGCTAAATTTTGTATACCACTCTTATACCTAGAAAAAGAGTCTTTAATGCCTTCTGGGGCATTCAAATCCATTATTTCGAAGGGGCCCATAAATGCCCACCTTATTCCTAGTGCATGTTTTAAGGCTATATCTATATCTTCCATCGAAGCATAACCTCCCTCATGTAAACGAACAGCTTCGTTTAGTAATGCTCCTTGTAACCTATTTAAAACAAAACCCTCAGTCTCTTTATTAACTACTATTGCTGCGTAGTTAGCTTTTTTGTATAAGTTAATTGCTTTTCGAACTATTTCATTAGAAGTATAATTACTACCAACAACTTCAACAAAAGGAACAACGTGAGGTGGCAGAGCTGGGTGGGCATTTATACATCTATGTTTATGTTCAACATATTCTGATATCTTAGAAATAAGAAGATAAGAAGATGAAGATGCTAAAATAGTGTTTTTAGGAGATAACCTGTCTAATTCTTTGAAGATTTGCTGTTTTGCATTTAAATCCTCAATTATGCTTTCTTGGATTAAAAGAACGTCTTTACATATTTCGTTAATTGTACAATTAAGAATAATATTTGATTTGATTTGGTTTACATCAATTTTGGGTTCTAGTATCTTTAAATCTAAAAGTAATTGATCAGATGTTTTTTCAAATTTTTTAATACTTTCCTGATTTGAATCATAGACAAGACATTTAAATCCTGCATTTGCAAAACCAATTGCCCAACTTGCACCGATTAGACCGGCACCACAAATACCAACATTCTTCATCTTTTAAACCTAAAAAAAACCGCATCAAATTGATGCGGTTTTTAAAATTAATTTAAATTAGCCGCGGAAGCCACAATCCCATTTCAGGTTGGCTTATAACTAAGCCAAGGCCAATTAATTGGATTATAACAAATGGTATTACACCTTTATAAATACTTAGTGTAGCGACCTCAGGTGGGGCAACACCTTTTAAGTAAAATAAAGCAAATCCAAATGGTGGTGTTAAGAATGACGTCTGAAGATTTATCGCCATTAATACCAAAAACCAAACCATTGTCTCTTTCCGTCCATCAAGACCAGTAAGCTGAGTTACATGATCACCAAAGTCTAATAAGACAACTAATGGAGCGAAAATAGGAAGAATTATTAGTGTAATCTCAACCCAATCTAAGAAAAACCCAAGCAAGAATGTCATACCCATAAGTAAAAATAATAGGCCCCAAGACCCAAGACCTGCTTTTTCTATTAATTCTTCAACAATGTAATCACCTCCAAGTGATCTAAACACATAAGCAAAACATGTTGCACTCAGGATAATCATAAAAACCATAGAAATAGTTAGACCTGAAGAATGAAGAACACTTCTTAACATAGGAAAAGTAAACTTATTACCTATTATAGCCAGCAATGTTGCACCAAACGCACCAACCGCTCCAGCTTCACTTGGTGTAGCCCAACCTAATAGAATTGAACCTTTTATTAGTGTGATTAATGCTACTGGTGGAAGAAAAGCTTTAAGAACCATAGAAGGCAATTTTCCTTTTTCATAAACAAGGTCTCCCTCTTTCAGAGCTGGAGCAACTGTTTTATCAATTGAACACCACACAAAAATAAATATTAAATACATCAATGCTAGTGTTAATCCTGGAATAACGGCACCCATAAATAAGTTACCAACTGAAACCTGCATAATATCAGCCATGATAATCAACATAATACTTGGGGGAATAAGAATTCCCAAAGTACCCGACGCAGCAATTACTCCTGTTGAAAGTGCATGACTATATTTATTTTTCAACATTGTAGGTAAAGCCAATGCAGTCATCATAGTCACAGAAGCACCGATAATGCCTGTCATTGCAGCGAGAACTGTTCCCATTACCGTAACTGACATTGCCAATCCACCAGGAACTTTCCTGAGTAAAATTTGAGTAGTCCTTAATAGATCATTAGCAATACCACTTCTTTCCATCATAGTTCCCATAAAAACAAAACTTGGTATCGCAACTAAAATTAGGTTTTCTGCAGAAAATCCCCACATCCGAGGCACGAAGTTGAAAAATTCTGCTATTTTAAAAACGCCAAATAAATATCCTATAAATCCATAGGTGATCGCTACACCACCCAGTATGAAGCCAACTGGGTAACCTATAAATAAAAGTACTCCCATAGTCAGAAACATAAATATTGGTAGGTACTCAATTATAATTTCAACAAAATCCATAACCGCTCCTATGCTTTCTTTTTATTATTACCTATTTTAAAATCACCATTATACCTCTGCCATGCAACTATTCTTGATACTCTCCATCCATATTTTAAAGACAAAAGAAAAAGACAAATAAAAATAGTTAAAGTTAGAAAAGATGAACTATTTTTAAGTCCCTCAAAAATACAGAAAACAATAATACCTGCAGGTGCTAAAGATATAATGTAAGAAGCAATTAATTCATATTTTCTCATAACAGAGAAAATTGAGTAAATCACCACAACTGACAAAACCAACCATCCCAAATATATTGGGTTATTATTTTCAAAAAATGTTAGAATAGCTGCTAAACCTATAATACCGTATAAACTTCCAGTAAAAACTCCATAAGCAGCTAGTTCATATTGTGATTGAGCTAAAGTAAGATCTTTCGCTTCTGTTAAGTAAGGTGTTTTTCGCTTATCAAAAATATAACCTGGAATCTTAGAGAACCACATAACTTAACTCACAATTCTTAATGAAATTAATTTATTTCTTTTCATCATAATCCAGAACCATTAAATCAAGCCGTTTTTTGTTATCACCCCAAATTACAGCTATAAGCTGTATCATGACTGACATTCCACCAAGGAATAAAAAGAAGTATCCTATTGGAAGAAACGTTTTAATAATCCATCTATTACTTAAACCAACTAATGAGGCAGAAACTTCTCCAATTTGATATGAGTCAACCATATAAATCCACGAAAAATAAACACAAATTAATGTAAAAGGTAACATAAACAATAAATTACCATAAAATTCAACTTTAGCTTTCGACTGGAAATTAAAATTTTCACGAAGAAAATCAACTCTTACATGTCTATTATGTGTGTAACCATATCCTAAAACCATACAAAAAACTACTGTATGTAAATGCCATTCCATTTCTTGCATTAATGTTGATTCAAAGAAAGAACCAAAATTGGCAACCATAAAAATTTGTATCCAAACTAATTTTCTAGCAACCACATCCCACATTGTTATTATAACTAAGGGAACCAATAGCCATGTACTAGCTCTTCCAGCTCTGTTGACGATTTCTCGTATTTTTTCACTGATAGAAACTAAACCCTGCATATTTTGTTCAGTTAATGCCATTATCCCCCTCCAAAATTTATCTAATTAATAAATAATTAACTTATTAAAGGTGATATTTCAATAAATTTATCTAGACAAAAAAAAGTACACCTATTTTACAATAGGTGTACTCAGTATTTAAATATTAGTAGTTTTTAGACTTTAAGTAAGCTCTTTGTGACCAAATGCTGTAGTCTTTTCTGAAAGCGTCGTAGCTAGCAGTGATTTCTTTAAATAAAGGATCAGTTGCTGACTTTTCTTTCACAACTTCTTCCCAAGCTCTCTTGAACTTAGAAATCTCTGAATCAGGCCATGTTACAAATGTTACGCCCTTCTTCTCAAGCTCACGCATCGCAGGAACCTGCTTTGCATCAGATCTAACAAGTGCCCACCACATTGTGTCACGACATGCTGTGTTGATAATGCCTTGTTGTGTTTTTGTTAAACCACCCCAACCTTTAGTGCTCATTAATAGCTCACCAATTGAAGTCTGCTGATGCCATCCTGGAAAGTAGTTAAACTTAGCTAACTGATAAAAACCATAACTTAAGTCGTGTGTAGGCATGGAAAACTCAGTTGCATCAATAACACCTTTTTCTAGTGCTGGATAAATATCTCCACCTGCTAGTAGCTGTGTTGACACACCAATTTTACTCATAACCATAGCACCAAGTCCAAAGAAACGCATCTTCATTCCTTTTAACTCTTCAACTTTGTTGATTTTCTTTCTAAACCAACCTGAAGTCTCTGGAGCGTGTGTTAGACAGTTAAGAGCTTTAAGGCCATACTCACCATAAATTCTGTCTTTTAACTGCTGACCTCCACCATATTCCATCCAACCATGGTACTCACTTGCACCTGGGCCAAAAGGAACAGCTGTGAAGTAAGAAACTGCAGGAATTTTTCCAGCATGATAACCAGGTGTTGTGTAACCTGCATCTACTGAACCGTTCTTAACAGCATCCCAAACTTCTAATGAAGGTACAAGTGCATTTGGCTCGTGGAACCTTAAACGAACGTCACCACCTGAGATTTCTTTAACTTTGTTAGAAAAATAAACAGCAGCTTCACCGTTAATGGCAACCTGGCTTCCCCAAGTACTTTGCATCTTCCAACGTAACTTGTCACCAGCTTGTGCTGAGATAGCTACTAAACTAGTTGCAGCTAATGCTACAGCGCCTACGAATAGGCTAGATTTGAATTTCATAAAATTCCTCCCTAGTATTAAAATAAAGGCTATCATCAAGTAAGTTTATTATTTCCCCAAAAATAACCCAACCCAAGAAACATTTACTGTTTCCAACTGAGTCGTATCTTCTCAATTATTAAGATAAAGGCAAGAAAAAATTAATATATTTTCAAATATTTTTTTTGTCGTGAAAAATTATTTTGTAAATATGATTAATATGTTAACAAATTTTTGTATTTTTTTAATTATGATTAATTTCTAGTCAGTACTTAAATTTAAAGGCTCAGTTAAAAAATATAAACTTAAATGGAATCATTATACGAAATTTATATTATTAAAGAAAGAAATTTATCAAAAATTAGTAAGAGTAATTTTATTCATCGTCAAAATGACCTGCTGATACAAAATAACCACCATGGGTAGTTACAAGAGGATCTTTCGAATCAATGAAACCGTCATTATCTTCTATTTTTTTTCTAAACTCTTCACCATTATCTTTTGGTCTATAAGCAATATGATTGGCATATTTGTTATCGATTAATATAGAATCGTTATTTGACACTCCAAAGATTATTGAATGCTGAACATTTGAAGTATTCATACATGATATCACTAGGCTTCTTAAATCATTATAACTTAACCATGTAGATAACATTCTATGATCCTTAGGTTCGGCAACACACGAATAAATTCTAATTGAAACTGTCTCTAATTTGTACTTATCCCAATAATATTGCGCTAATGATTCTCCAAAAACTTTTGATAATCCATAGTTACTGTCTGGCCTTGGCATTACTCTATTATCTATAATCTCTGCTCTTGGATAAAAACCAACAGTATGAACTGAGCTAGCCCATATTACTCTCTTCACATTATTTTTTCTGCAACCCTCATATAAATTATACATCCCAATTATATTAGAGTTCAGGACATTGTCCCATGAACCCTCTATGCTTTGTCCTCCCATATGCACTACACAGTCAATATCTTTTGTAAGTTTAAAAATAGCTTCTGCTGAAGATAAGTCTGCTTGTTGTATTTCTTCATTATCAAATTTTTTATCTAAATTAGTTTTATCTGAAATTCTTAATAAGTCACATTTTTGAGAAAGTGTCTCTCTTAATTGTTCTCCAAGTGCGCCTGCAGCTCCTGTTAATAAAATATTTTTATATTTAAATTTAGACAATTTATCTCTCCTTAAATCTGTTGATTTTTTGAATACTCTCTCCAGAAAGTAAACAATCCCGCTACTATAACTATGAAAGCTCCAATTAAAATCTCAGTTTCTAACTTTTCTTTAAAAATTAAAACACCAATTATAGAGACAAAAACTAATTGAAGGTATGTAAATGGTTGCAATAAAGAAGCCTCACTATGCTTGAAAGCATTAATCATAAGAAAGTGTCCACCAGCACCAAGCATACAAACAACTAGCAACCATAGCCAATGCAAGGTTTCTATTGAATTATAAAAAAATGGCCCTATTAAACCAAGTATAACAAAACCAGTGATCCCAGTATAGAAAAGGCTAGTGTCTGGACTGTCTTCACTTGATACATATCTGGTCAAAATTTGATAAATCGCAAAGGCAAAAGCACACGCAAGTGCAATTAAAGACAATGGATCAAAAACTTTAGAACCAGGCCTGAGCATAATCAAGATACCAACAAAACCTACTAAAATTGCACACCATCTTCTCCACCCAACTTTTTCCCCCAAAAAAAATACGGATAATGCGGCTACGATGAGTGGACAACTTGCAAAAATAGCGTGAGTTTCAATAAGTCCTATTTTTAAAAAAAGATAATGAGCAAAACACATTTCAACCGCTAAAACAGTCCCACGAATAATTTGTATAATTTTATACTTACTTTTTGATACAATAATTACACTTTTATTTCCTATACTATTTATTGTGATTACGAATAAAAATAAAAAGAAATATCGAAACATATTAATAGTAATAACATTATAATAATCAGTTAAATACCTAGTAAAACCATCCATTAACGAAAGACAAAATATTGCTGACACAATAAAAAGTATGCCCTTAGTATTTGAAGAAAATTTTGTGGGCATATTATTTTTAGCTTTCAGTATTTTAATAAAAATTAATTGTTTTATTTATTCCATGATCAAGTGAGGTGTATTTAAAATCCTTAAAAATTTTAGAAGGCTCTCCTCCAAGAATTTCCTCGACGACACTTATTGGTTTACCATTTAATGTTACTTTTGCATCTGGAATATTTTTTTTAATTATTGAAAGAAAATCTTCAACGCTTGCTGTTATTCCATTAACATTGATAGTCAATGCTCCAACAGGAGATTTATCAATTAATCTTTCAACTAAATTTGTAACATCTTCAACATATACAAACCCAGCCTTTCCTGAAAAACCTACAGTGTATTTAAGGTTTTGTTTAGCAGCTTTACAAGCCAAGGTGACACCTGCAGTTCCACCGATTTCTCTTCCAGGCCCATAAATCACAAATGGCCTTAACCCAACACTGGAAATTAGAGATTCATTAAAATAAGCTCTAGCAATTCCTTCAGCCGCTAACTTAAAAGCACCATAATGTGTTTCAGGGAATGGATTGTATTTATCTTCGTTACCATAAACTCCACCACTACTAGTATAAATAAGAAATTTAATATTATTTCTTTTTATTGCCTCAAAAACATTAATTGAACCTTTAACATTCACTTCTAGCCCCAAAGATGGGTTAGAACTACAATCTGGTGTCATTAAACCTGCTAAATTTAAAATATAATCCATATCTTTAGTTGCTTTTAAAACTCCTTCAAAATCAGTAATATCACCCTCAATAAAGTCTATATTATTCAATTCATGACCTATCAAATTTTTAAGTAATTCTGTTTTAATTCTAAGATCAAATATAGTTATCTTAAGGTTTTTTTTTAAAAGTGATTTTGTAATCCAACTGCCAAGAAAACCACTTCCACCAAATATAAGTATGTTTTTCATTTAAGCTCTTCTACTACTTAACATTACTTTTGCAGCACGACCTATTTCTTTTATACATTCGTTTGACTTTGGAAAATGTTTTGAATTTGATAAAAAGCCATGAATTTGGCCTGGGTATAATTTATAGGTCACTTTATTACCAAAATATTCAAGCCTCTTTTTATATGCTATTCCCTCATCTAGTAGTGGATCCAACCCTGCCGCAAATATGAACGTTTCTGGCATGTTCTTTAGATTGCCACTAAACAAAGGTGAAGCTTCCCAATTCACTGACTCTTTTTTACTTTTTAAATAATGACCAATAAAATAATTCATGGTGTCATACGTCAAAGTCATTCCATCCAAATTTATATCCATTGACTTCATAGTTAATGTTAAATCAACACAAGGGTATATTAGAATCTGCCCTTGGATAGGTATAATATTTTTTTTAGAAGAATTAATTGCTAATACAGTAGCTAAATTACCTCCTGCACTGTCTCCACAAACAAACAAATTATTAAGGTCTATATTAAATTCATTTTCAAAATCCGTTAAAGATTGGAGTACGTCCTTTGATTCAGACAAGGCATAAGGAAACTTATACTCTGGAGAAAGGCTGTAATCGACTGCTACAACTATCATTTCTGATTCATTACAAATAGATCTACATGTAAAATCATGTGTCTCTAAATTTCCCATTACAAACCCACCACCATGAAAAAAAATGATAATTGGTGTTTTAATATTATCATTGTAATTAATAGGAAAATAGAACCTCACATTAATGTTCTTGTTAAACCTAGTCCTTATTTTTATATTCTTAAAAGTAGATATTTTTGGAGGCGTCAAATTATCATCTTTTAACTGTCTTAAACGTTCTTCTCTAAGTTCTTTTGGCTCTAATAAATGATGAAGTTTGGAGTTGTTTTTAACACGTTGCTCAAGGAAAATTTTTGTTTCTTTATCTATTATCATGATAGTCTTCTAAATTTATTTCCTTTGTTTTTTTATCTTAATTTTTATAATTTATTAAATTATACTAATTTAAGAAACAATAAAACTCTAGGGGGGAAGAGAAACATGACCGAGCTAAAAGGTATTATCGCGCCTTTCACAACTCCATTTGCTGAAAATGGAGAGATAAACTTAAACTTGATAAAGCCTCAAGTCGATTGGTTGATAGAAAACGGAGTCCATGGTTTAGCTGCTGGAGGTAGTACAGGTGAAGGTCATGTTTTAAATAGAGACGAATATGTGTCTCTTATGAGAAAAACATCAGAGGCATTAAACAATAGAGTACCTTTAGTCGCTGGAATAATTGCCAATTCAACTTCTGAAGTTATAGCTAGAGGCCAATCTGTGAAATCATTGAATGTCTCTGCGCTTCAAATAACTCCACCTAGTTATCTATTTAGACCAGATGATGACGCTATAGTTAGACATTTCAAAGAAATACATGAGGAATGCCAAATTCCTATTCTTATTTATAACGTTGTCCCGTGGTGTTATTTGTCTCCTGATTTACTTTTAAGAATAATGGATGAGGTTCCAGGTGTGTTAGGGGTCAAACAAAGTGCAGGAGATATGAAACTTTTTGCTGATCTAATTAGAAGAGCAAAACCTGAGAATATGATTTTTAGTGCGGTAGACGCACTCCTATACTCTTCATATCAACTTGGTGCTCCTGGATCTATAGCTGCAATCTTGACTGCAGCCCCTGGACCATCAGTCAAATTATGGGACGCTGTAATTGCAGAGGATTGGAACGTAGCTAAAAATCTTCATGAAAGATTAATGCCATTATGGGATGCAATTGGTTTAGATAATATGCCTTCTTTATGTAAATATGCTCAAAAGCTTCAAGGTCTTGAAAGTGGATTTGCAAGAAGACCAACAGCACCAGCTACTGATGATCAAAAAAAGTTGGTTAAAAATGCATTAGTAAATTTAAATTTAATTTAATGTAGAAGTTTTAGTTAATTAGTTTTTAGGGAGAGTTATAAATTGAATAAAAATTATCCTGAACCCACAAAATCAATTGAGGTTGCCAAAAATGATCTTAAAAAATGGGGATACTGCCTTTTAGAAAACGCTATTCCTACTGATCTTAATAAAAAGGTTTTGGAAAGATTAGTAGAGCAGGCAGCAGCTGAAAAGAAATTAAATATCGCATATGAAGATGGCAGTAAAACTAAAAAATGGGGGGAATTTGATAAAAACAAAAACAATACAGGCATCAACCAAAGAGTTTGGATGTTACCTAATAAAGGAAAAGTATTTTTAGAAATTTTAGAACTGCACAATTATGTCGATTGTATTAAACAGGTAGTTGGTAATGAATATCTAATCTCTAGCTTTGGAGCAAATATAGCTAAGCCAGGAGGCATTGCCATGGACCTTCATACGGACCAATGGTGGTTGCCTGACCCTGTAAGAAGAAACGAAGATTTTTTACCTTCAGGCTCTATAGACAGAAAAAAATTTAATATAAAAGTTAATAAGGATATTTCTAATAATAATGAACTTATATCAAGGCCTGCGGTTTCAAATGTATTAATTATGTTAAATGGTATGACTAGAGAAAACGGCGGTACTTTGATAGTTCCAGGTTCTCACTTATTTGGTCGCCATCCTGATAAAAATATTGATAAAAATATTGAAACTATATCTGCAGAAGGACCTCCAGGCTGCGCAATAATAACGGATGGTAGAGTGTGGCATGGAACTGGTGCAAATATCTCTAAAGAAGAAAGATTGGCTATATTAATAACTTTTTGTGGTCCACAATTTAGACCTCAAGAGAATTTTACATTAGGAATAAAAAAAGAAATTTTTTCACAACTCAATGATTATCAAAAAGAATTATTTGGTTTTAAAGTATGGAACGGGTATGGAAGAATAGGCAACCCAACAGATACATTTCTAAGCTTTGAAAATGAAGAGATAGGTGAATTAAAAATTTAAACTATTGCCTTAATTTTATTTAAGGATCATATAATCATAATATAATGAATTAAATGGACCCCTATGAATTTTTTAAAACAGAATGCTAGATGGTTGATAGCAACTGCCTTTCTATATTTTTGTTCATGTTTTGGACAAACATTTTTTATTTCATTATTTGCAGGAGAAATAAGACTAACATTTGATTTATCTCATGGGGATTGGGGATTTATTTATTCAGGTGGAACCTTAGCCTCAGCAATCGCAATGCTAATTTTTGGTGGATATATCGATAAATATAAAATCACTTTAAACATAAAAGTTGTGATTATTTCGCTAAGTTTGCTTTGCCTATCTATGACATTTATTAATACAGTTTGGCTTCTTCCTTTTATAATTTTTGGATTGAGGTTTTTTGGACAGGGAATGCTTATTCATATACCTGCTGTTGCTATAGGTAAATGGTATGGCAAAAATAAAGGAAAGGCATTGTCAATTTCAATTATGGGATTTTCACTTGGTGAAGCAATTTTCCCAGTTATATTTGTAAGTTTATTTGCGATTATAGGTTGGAGAAACAGCTGGATAATTGGAATGATAATATTGTTGTTAATACTTCCAGTCATATTATATCTTCTATCTAACGAAAGAACACCGAATAGCAAACAGGAGAATATGACTAATCAACTAGGAATGAGTCACAAGCATTGGACAAGAAAAGAAGTTCTTAAAAATTGGGTTTTCTGGGCGGTAATAGTACCATTTTTAATCCCTCCAATCTTTTCAACCGCATTCTTTTTTAACATGGTTCATCTTACTGAAGTGAAAAACTGGTCCTTAATTTCTTTTACCGCTTTATTCCCATTCTATACTGGAATGTCGATCTTAACTACTTTGAGTTCAGGGTGGATACTTGACAGATTTGGTGTTGAGAAAATTTTACCATTCTACCTTATTCCTATGGCGTTAGGTTTACTAATCTTTTCTTATAGTAATACCTACATAAACGCTATTTATGGGCTAGCATGTATAGGAATGACACAAGGTTTAGCAATGACGATTGGTGGAACCTTTTGGCCAACGTATTATGGAACTAAAAATTTAGGATCCGTTAGATCTTTATCGACATCTACAATGGTTTTTGGAACAGCGATTGGCCCTGCCGTTGTCGGCAAACTTTTAGACTTACATATTAATTATGATATAATTTTATTTGGCATGTTTGTGATTGCTGTTGTTGCAAGTATATCTCTAGCCATTACAATGACAAAGGCACCCAAACTATTACCTCAAAATAAAATTTAAAGGAGTTAGAAATGTTAAACATATACCTTTCAGGTGAAATACATAGTGATTGGCGCCAAGAAATAATAAACTTATGTAATAAAGAAAACTTAGAAATTTCCTTTTCCTCCCCGATTACAAATCATGAAGCGTCGGATAATTGTGGAGTTCAAATTCTAGGTAACGAAGAAAAAAATTTCTGGAAAGATAACAAAGGTGCAAACATAAATTCTATAAAAACAAGAAAATCAATAAAAGATTGTGATATTGTTGTTGTTAAATTTGGAGAGAAATATAAGCAATGGAATGCTGCATTTGATGCAGGGTACGCGGCTGCTCTTAATAAATCGATTATAGTAATTCATAATGATGAACACCAACATGCACTCAAAGAAGTTGATGCTGCTGCAGCTGCTGTAGCAAAAGACCAACATCAGGTTGTTAGAATTCTCAAATATATAATCAAAGAATCATTAGATTAGCCGAAACTCTCTAAGGTTAGTTGATAAATAAATAATAAAGAAAAAGTGTATGTTCCACATAATTTTATTTAACCCTGAAATTCCTCCTAATACAGGAAATATTATGAGATTAGCCGCCAATACTGGAACAACATTACACTTGATAAAACCGTTAGGTTTTAATCTTAATGACAATACGCTTAAAAGAGCAGGTCTGGATTACAAAAAGGATGCTGATTTTTTTATTTATGACGGTCTAGACTTATGCTTGAAATCAATAAATTTTAATGAAATTTATGCTTTTACAAAATTTGCAAAGAAAAATTTTAATAAAGTTAGTTTCAAACAGAATGATTGTTTATTATTTGGTAACGAAACTAGTGGATTGCCTGATGATGTAATTAAACAGATAAAAGACACTAATAAATTAAGAATTCCTATGGTTGCTAAAAGTAGAAGTCTTAATCTAAGTAATTCAGTAGCTATAACAATATACGAAGCTTTAAGACAAAATGCATTTAAGAATTTGGCGTAAGGCAAAGATATTTTATGAGTTTTTTTGAATGGTTAACAATTTTTTTTGTTTGTCTGATAGGTGCTATGACACCTGGCCCAAGTTTAATTGTGATTATATATTTAACTAATTCAAAAGATTTCGTTTCAGGATTTGTAGCCTCATTAGCGCATGGATTTGGGATATTTATTTATGCTTTAATTTCTATTTTTAGTTTAAGTTTTGTAATTAATTTATTACCCTCCGCCATACCCATTATTCAAATATCGGGTGCTATTTTCCTTATTTATTTAGGTTCCAAAATACTATTTTTGAAAATCTCCAAAAGAGTTAGTAATGATAAAACAAAAATACCCGAAACAACAATAGAGTGCATATTTCTTGGATTAACTACTTCTCTAATAAATCCAAAAATATTAATTTTTTTTACATCTATTTTTAGTCAATTTATTAATCAAGATTATAGTATTTACACAAAGTTTGGAATGGCCCTCTTAGCAGGAATAATAGACTCAACTTGGTATATCTTAGTTTGCTATTCAGTAAGTATTAAAGTTGTTGAAAATTATATAAAGTCAAAACAGAAATTTATTTTTCTTACTTTGGGAACAATTTTGATAATTTTTTCTTTTTATTTAGCTTTTAAAGCAATTAGATATTTCACTTTAATTGCTAATTAAATTTTTGTCTATTTTCGGAACTAAGTTCGACAAAGAAATACTATCTTGCATTTCAATATCATTCATTTTCATCCAGTTGATAGTACTTAAATTATCACATTTTGGACAATGAAGTTCCCACTTATTATTTTTATTCCCACAAGAGGAACAAAAATAATTAAAACCTTCGGCAGCGTTTGCAGCTTTTTCCAAATTATCCTTAACTATTTCAGGATTATTTTGTGAATTAGCTATATCTGCAAAGGCCTGATAAGCCTTGTTCGTAAGTTTACTTTTAGGGACCTCAGTTAGTAATTTTTCTGCTTCACCCCAAATTTTTTCTGTAACTGCAAAACAAGCTATAGCAATTTTAAGATCATCTTTTATGTCTTGAGATGATTTTTTACCTAATAGATTTATTGCTTTTGCTACACGTGAACCAGATGTTTTTAAATCCCACTTTTTTGACAGCTCATCTAAAACATCATGATTTGAAGTAAGTAAGAAAGTTTTTTCTAGTTGATTAATTGATTTAGTTTTTGAACCAATCCCCTTGAGCAGATTTGATAATTTTATCGATACTAAGACATGATTAGGTTTTTGTTTAAACGCATCTTTTAAATGATTTGATGCTGAATTTATATTTCCTTTTTCTAAATAATTTAAGGCACAGACATAATTTAAATCAGAAGCAATATTTTGGTAGATTTTATGATTTATAAATTTCATATTTTTTAATTTGTTTAGATAAATAAGAGAATTTGTGACATCTCCTATTTTTGCATAAGAAAAAAGTAAAACTTCTAAAATTTGTTTTGATTTTGGCTCAAATTTAATAGCTTTTTCTGCTTCTTCTAGAATTTCCTTAATATTTTTTTTATCTAATATTGCTTGTCTCATTAAAGCTAAATGACCAACAAATGCTGTTGAAGACTCAGCAGTAAGTTGCTTAAAGTAATTCTTTGATATTTCTTTTTTATTTGTAGAATTTTCATTTAAGTTTTTGAAAACATCTAAATGTGTGCTTAACAATTTACCTAAATTTTTATCTTTAGTGTTTTTGGCTACAAGAGAAGCCTCTTTTGCAGCAGACTCAAATTCTCCGTGACTAGCCAGTAAAAATGCTTTAACTAGTTTTTGTTCTACTTTTTTATTGTTATTTACTTCGAATCTTCTAAAAGCTGCCTTTGGAAAATTTAAGAATGCAAGCCAAATTCTATCAATAAAAATTATTACAACAGAAAATAATATTAATATTAAAACAAATCGGTCTGTAGGTATTTGAATACCCCATCCCATCCAATTTATAGAGGTTTCACCTTCTGAATTAGCAAAAAATTCTGACAAGTACCAGATTATTAAAATAAATAAAATTAGTTTGATAATCTTGAAAATCACTTACCCACTCTTTTTATCAATTGATAATAAAAATTTCTCAAGTTTAAAGATAAAGTCTTTAATAGGTACCTTCCAATTATCTGGTAACTTCTTAATCAAAGATAAAAAATTATATAAATTCCCGCTTTTTAATTCTAATTCTGCTTTAGTAATCAACCCTCGAGGAGATTGGTCGTTAGAATATTGTCTAAGCATAAAAAAACCTGCTAGGTAATTCTTAATTTTTTCAAAGTAACTTTGTTCAATTAAGTTTAATTCTTCATTTGAAAAGGATTCTAGATCTTTTTTAGCTAAGAGTTTTTCTATAATATTTTTTGCTTCCATTATAAATTCATTTTCAATATTTTTAAAATTTTTATTATTTTCTGAAATATTTACATTATTTCTAATAAAATTATTTTGGGATATTTTATTTTTTGGTTCATCTTTTTTATCAACAACTTGTTTATATTCTTTTTCTAAAACAAATAATTTAGTCGAGACTTTTTTGAGTTCTTCTTTAACTAACAAAAGAGATTTTTGAAGGTCTTTTATCTCAATCTTAGCTTCTTCATTTCTATTCAAATCAAAGTTTTTTATATCATTTTTCAATATCTCAATTTCTTGGTTTAAAATATTTATTTTTTTATTTTCTTTCTCATCTATTTTTTGAATAGTATTTGCTAAGTCATTAATTCTGTTTGTATGTTCTTGAAAAAAATTAGGTAAATAATCCAATATTAACCAAGTTGATATCAATACAAAAAACGAAACACTAATGAGAGGTAAAACAAAATTATTAGTTTTAAAAAAACTTATTTTTTGCTGTTCTTTTACAGGTTCCATGTCAATGATAGTTTCTTTATCACTCTTATTTCTTTGAGTTTTGGTATCAACCATATTAACATTCCTAATTATTTAGGTAATTCTAATATATAATCTAAGATATCTTTAGTAAAATTTTTCTTAATTGTTTTAATATTTAGCCAACCAAGGGTTTTAGCTTTTTGAGCTACTTTATTACTATTAACAAATAATGTTGATTTACAATTAACTTCTTTAAATAAATTATAATTATTTAAAATATCTTTTGTAATTGTGACATTTCTTGATGATAAAATAATTAAATTTAAGCGTTTACAATTGATTAAATCTTCTTTAATTGATTGACATAATTTTAAAATTGGTAAGGTTTTATATCCCTCTAATATTTCAATTTTTCTGTTACTCTTTTTTAAAATTTTTTTAAGGTCAATACTTCTATCTTTAGCTGCAATCCACAACCCAAAATCACTCTGACAAGTGTTTTTTAATATCAATTCGATTAGAGATTGAGAATTACTGTTAGCATTAAAAACATTACTAAAATTAAGTTCGTTAAGTTTATTCTTGGTTTCTAAACCAATAGTGAAAATTTTAGAAGATTTTGAAAATACTGTTTTATTATTTGAAACTATTTTATTAAGAACTTTCGTAGCTTTAGGACTTGTTATAACTGCATAATTATATTCATGATTAACTATATCAGAATTACTAAAATCTTCATATTTTGTTGAGGTTATAGGAAATGGTTTAGAAAACAGACCTCTTTCATTGAGATAGTCTGAATTTTTTTTTGCATCATTAGTCTCTCTCAGTATCAAAGTTAATGTATTGGATTTTGAAATCTAAAACTCCTTATTTTTATTTATAAATAATTTCACCATTTGCTTTGCTTAATATTTCTGTTCCTAAATTTTTACCCAACAAAACTGCGTCTTTTTTTAATCCTACTATTTCTGATTTAACTACCTTAGTTCCATCTAGCCTAGCAATTGCACCATATAATTTTAAACGGTCATTTTCTATTATATATGCACTTGCCGAAATAGGAGACTGGCATGAACCATCTAAAGTTTTTAAAAGACTTCTCTCTGCTAAAGTTTCAAAATATGTTTCATTGTCATTAATATTCAATAAATAATTATTTAAATCTTTTTCATATTTATTATTTCTATTAGTAGTTGATTGGATTGCAATAGCACCTTGGGTGGCCGCAGGTGGCATTATATCTGAAGGTATTTGTTTACCAACATTGATTTTTAATCGATCTAAACCCGCCTTAGCTAATATAATTGCATCAAAAATTCCATCTTCTAGCTTTTGAATACGAGTTTCTACATTTCCTCTTAAAAGTTTTATAACTAGATCTGGTCTATATGATTTAGTAAAAGCAGCTCTTCTGACAGAACTAGTCCCAATTACTGCATTATAAGGCAAATCATCTAATGTTGAGTATTTTCCTAACAATATATCGCTTCTGTCTCCTCTTGGAAGAACGGCTGAAATTACAGTGTTTTGGGCTATCTCAGTTTCCATGTCTTTCATAGAATGAACTGCAATATCCGCAGAACCATCTAAAATAAATTTTTCTAGTTCTTTTATAAAAAGACCTTTTCCTCCAATTTCTGATAAGGATTTATTTAAAATTTGGTCTCCAGAAGTAATTACTTCTAATATTTCCGTTTCTATACCTAAATCAAAGTAACTTTTAAGTATCTCTACCTGACATAGTGCTAACTTTGATTTGCGTGTAGCAATTCTAATTTTTAATTTCATTTTAATTCTATCAAAGTTTAACTAATTAGATCTTACTATTTGACTTGAACATTTTTAATACAATTATAGTAAATACTAAAAGATACAATATTAATTTATATTTGCGTTATTTAGATTAAAATCTATTTTATATAAAAATTTTGTTTCTTTGGAAATTTGATGAAAAAAAATAATTATAAAAATATTTTGGGTATTGAAACAAGTTGTGATGATACGGCTATTGGAATAGTTACTTCTGAGAAAAGTATCTTGTCTAATATAGTAATTAATCAAAATTCAAATCTTAATAAGTTTGGTGGAATTGTTCCTGAGATTGCTGCTAGAGATCATTTATCGAATATAGATTATGCAATTCAAGCAGCTTTTGATAAAGCAAAGTTAGAATTAAATGATATAGATTTAATTACTGCCACAGGAGGTCCTGGCCTAATCGGAGGAGTAATTGTAGGAACGGTATTTGCTAAATCTTTAGCAATGTCTCTAGATAAGCCATATGTTGCAGTCAACCATCTTGAAGGGCATGCTCTAACCGCACGTTTAACCGATAATGTAAAATATCCATATCTATTGCTTTTAGTTTCTGGAGGACATACACAAATAATAGCTGTGTTAGAATATGGGAAATATTTTAGAATGAGTTCTACTCTTGATGATGCTGCAGGGGAAACTTTTGATAAAGCAGCAAAGATACTAGACATAGGATTTCCAGGGGGGCCTATGATAGAGAAAATGGCAGTTGATGGAGATCCTAAGAGCTTTGATTTACCTAAACCAATGTATAAGTCAAAAAATCCTAATTTTTCATTTTCAGGATTGAAGACTGCTTTCAATCAAACTGTTTCAAGGAATAAATTAAATAAAACAATAACAAAAAATTTATGTGCGAGCATACAAAAATCAATATCTGACTGTCTTGTAGATAGAACTAAATTTGCAATAAGCGAGTTTACAAAAATAATTACTAACAAGTCTAATGTTCAATTGGTTGTAGCTGGCGGTGTTGCTTCTAACTTATACATACGTAAGGAATTAAAAAAATTATCTTTAGAAGCAAACGCAATTTTTTTTGCACCACCTTTAGATTTATGTACCGATAACGGGGCTATGATTGCTTGGGCTGGCTATGAAAAGTATAATCATGAGGGTGAAACTAACTTAGATTTCAAACCTAGACCAAGATGGCCATTAGATCCAGAGGCACATTACATAAATCCAATACAACCAAAAATAGGTAAAAGTGGAGTTAAAGCTTAAATGTCTTCTTATTCAAATATATGTTTTTTTGGTGGTGGGGCATGGGGCCAAGCTTTAGCTATTACACTTGCTTCGCTTGGAAACAAATCAACACTGATAGTTTCTGACAAATTCCGAGAAGTAGATATTAATAATCATGTATCAAAAAGATTTCCTCAAGCTAAGTTAAGCCATCTCATAAAAGCGTCGATAGATAAGAGTCAAACAATCAAAGGATGTGATTTAATTTTTATCACAACAGAAAGTAAAAGGGTATTAGATACAATTAATCAGATTGCTTTTTTATCAAATAAAAACATTCACGTTGTTATTACATCAAAAGGTTTTGCAACGAGTACAGGAGAAACATTTAGTGAAATTGTTGAAAGTGATTTTCCAGATATGAACTTATCTATATTAACAGGACCAACCTTTGCTGATGAGATTGCTAATAATCAACCTGCTGCTGCTGTTATTGCAAATAAGGTTATTGAACAGGCTAACTCAATTTCTAAATTGTTCCATAATTCAAATCTTAGATTATATCCTAGTAATGATCCGCAAGGAGTGTCCATTGCAGGAGCCGTTAAAAATATAATTGCAATTGGAGCTGGTATTATTGAAGGTTTAGGATTAGGCGATAACGCAAAAGCTGCTTTAATTACAAGAGGCATTTCTGAAACATCCGAATTAATTAAAAAAGCAGGAGGAAATTATAATTCTGCCTTTGGTCTGGCAGGTATAGGAGATATGTCTTTAACATGCAGTGGTCCACATTCAAGAAATATGGCATATGGAATGAAATTTGTGAAAAATAATAATGAACCACCAAAAGAACTTGTGGAAGGTTTAAACGCAATAAATGCCACTATTGCATTATCTGAAAAACTAGATTTAGAGCTACCTATAATGACCTCTATTAAAAAAATACTAAACAAAGAGACTAATATAGATGAGATAATAAAAAAACTATTATCAAGACCAATTAAAAATGAATTTATTTAATTTATTTCAGAACAACATTACTCAGTTAGTTTTTTTTCTCTGTTAATAAAATATAGATTTCTTGCGTAAATAAAAACACCAACTGACTGACCAGCAATTATGACGGGATCCTGCCTCCAAATTGCATAGGTTAATAAAACTAATCCACCAGATATTGAAAAATACCAAAAAGCAACAGGTATAATTGATCTTCCCGCATTTTCACTACTAAGCCATTGAATTATAAAACGAGTAGCGAACAAAGCTTGTCCGCCAAAACCAATTGTTATCATTATGGCTTCAGGATGGTTCGTTAAATAAGGCTCTAAAAAAGGTAACAAATATATTATAATTTCATTTAGATTAAGAGCAATTTTTTCAATTTGCATTGACAAGAACGAAATGAAGTTCATTTGAAATCCCTAATCATTAAAAATTTCTATAGAAGAAGTGTTTTTAGGCATCCTTTTTCTTAACCAAATTACACCTAAGACGTCAAAAATTCCAACTAACAGTCTTCCTATATTAGTATAGTTAGAACTGCCAACTGCCCTTTCTCTATGATTTACATTAAATTCTAAAACATTTGCTCCTTCTCTTGAAGCAAGAGCAGATAAAAATCTGTGCATGTGATCAAAGTAAGGCAGTTTTATAAATAATTCTTTATGAAATACTTTGATGCCACATCCTGAATCTGGGTGTTTATCTTTAAGTAAAAAAATTCGACAGTATTTCGCAAATGATGATGCCCATAACTTTGGCTTGCTATCTTTTCTATTAACTCTGACACCTCCAATTAAAGTAAGTTCATTTTTATACTTTTTAATTTTCTCTATCATTTCCTTAAGATCAGAAGGATCATTTTGTCCATCACCATCTAATGTTGCTATTAATGGTGACTTAGATGCTATTACTCCTGAACGCAATGCAGCAGATTGGCCTTGGCTAATTTTATGGCTTATTATCCTCAATCTTTTATTTTTTTTTAAATTATTTTTTAATTCTTTTTCAGTATTATCTATAGAGCCATCGTTTACATAAATTATTTCATAGTTTTTTGATTTTAATGATTGTTCAATTTCCTTGATTAACCGATCAATATTACCAGCTTCATTTTTTACTGGGATAACTATAGATATTTCAGTTTTATTAGTCATAGTTAGTTTTATTCTAATTTAGATAATAGCAATCAATAGCTACTTTAATTAGATTGGTCAAACATTTGATTTTCATAAATATTAATTTCTACATGTCTTCCTTTTGCTATATTATATCCTCTTACAGTATCTACAATTTTTACTTTTAAATTCAACTCTTGTGTTGCTTCTAAAAATTCACCGAGCGAACTTTTTTCTATCAAACTAATATTTTTTTTACCCTCAGCCATAAATATTGCTGCTTCGTGAGGTTTAGATAATAAAACATTACCCTTTAATAAGAAAACTAAACTCGGTTCATGATAACCAGCAGAGGTTATAGTTTCAGGATTAATAAGTTCTATCTTATTGGCAAGAATTTTACTTGGAAATAAATAGTCTAGTTTTGGTAGAATAAAATTAAAATTGATAATATTGAATATCGCGCCTAAAGCTATGATAGCAAGTGGAAGATTATAAAAATATTTACGGTTGATGTTATTGATAGCTTTGAAATTAAAAATTAATAAAAGAGATAATGAAAAAACTACTGTTGTAATTAATAGGATTAAAATTGTTAAAAATGTAATGCTAAAGTCTTTGTCTATGTTGAATTTGTAACAAGTATAGAAAAGTCCTATACCCAAAACAACACCACCCAAACCAAATAAAACTGATGAAAAATATATAAGATTTTTTAATAAAGTATTCTGAATTTTTTTGATGTTCGATTTAAATTGGAACATGCCACCAATTGCTAGGATTGCAATTGCAGGTAAAACTGGCAATGAATAATGAAAAAGTTTGGTAGGAATTATTTCAATAATAATCCAAAATGGAAGTATCCAACTTATAAGAAATTGAACAACTATGTTATTTTTATTCTCTATACAAAATAGAATTAAGCATGGTAAAAATGTTGCTACTGGCCATATTGCAACTGATAAAATTAGCAAATGCGTTCCAGGTAACGCACCATGATCTTCTTGTCCAGTTTGTAACTTACTAAAAAAGTCTTCGTTGAAAGCTTTTTGTAAAAAAACTCCCTGGGTTGCCTCTTCAATTGCAAAAAACCAGGGTAGAATTACTAAAGCACAAATTATAATTCCAATAATAGGTTTTAATTCTCCTATTAAATCTATGGATTTTTGAAAACAACAAAATAATATTACTGTCGGAATTAATATTGCAAATGAAAGAGGACCTTTAACTAATACACCAAATGAGAAAGCAAACCATATAATTACTGGATACAAATATTTAACTCTAAAAGATGTTTTTTTGTCTAATATGAGTTTAAGTATATAATATTGTTGAATACATATCAGACACAATAAAGTTGCATCAGTTTTAGCTAAATGTGCTTCACCCATAAAAGTAATAGACGAACTAAACAATAATGTGACCACTATAGTTTGATATAAAGGGAAAATTAATCTTGTCAAAAATCCAACGAATAATATTGAGATTAAAGAACTCAACAAAGATGGCACTCTAAAGGATCCTATTTCTTCTGATCCAAAAACTTTAGTTGAAAATGCTTGAAGCCAGTAAATACCAATTGGTTTTTTTGCCCTGATATCATCTTGAAATTTTATGTTTACATAATCATTACTTTGAACCATTTGTCTACTAGCTTGAGCAAAGCGAGCCTCGTCTCTATCTATTGGTGGAATGGAATTCTGTCCAGAAAAAATACCAGCAAGAATTAAAAATACTAGGGATCCTAAAGTTAAAACATTAAACTTTGTTAAATCTTTAAAATAATTAGTAATATTCCAAAATTTTTTCATATAATATGCTTTGATAAATTAATTAGAAATACCATAATTTTAAAGTAATGTTATAATTTTATAACATAAAAAAGGGTTATAAATAATGTTATACAGTTTTGATAATAATTTACTTGGATTTTGCGAAAATAACAAAATTAAATCACTTCCTCTATATATTTTCAATAATTTAAACGAATTGAATTCAGCTGATCTTATCAATGTTGAACAAAAATGTTTTCTGAAATCTGCATTTGATTTGGAAAATGATAATTTAGGGTTTTTCCCTGATAAGAATGGTGCTCTTGCTGGTGCCATTACTATAATTAGAGCCTCAAAAGAACCCAAAAAAAGTATTATTGATCAGGCAGCTAAAATATCAAAAAAATTACCTGCTAAGAAGTGGGCTACAAACTTCATATCTACTTTTAAAGATAATGATAAGTATAATTTTTTCCTTGGATGGGGATTATCATTTTATAATTTTTCTATAGAGAAAAGAAAAGAAAGTCATACTAAAAGTAGAACTTTATGCTCAAATCAAGGTAGTGGCATTATTTCAAAAGTTTTATTAGAAAAATGTTTTGCTGAAATTAAAAGTATTTTTCTTACACGTGATTTGATAAATTTACCACCTAATATTCTAACCCCATATAACTATGAAAAAATTATTAAAACTTGTTTCAAAGAATTCTCTCCAAAAATAACCTCTTATAAAGACAAACAACTTGAGAAAGACTTTCCATTAATAAATGTGGTTGGAAGATCTTCAGAAAATAAACCTACTCTTATTGATATAGAATGGAGTAAAAATAAAAAAAATAATTTTCCCAATATTACATTAATAGGAAAAGGGGTTACTTTTGATAGTGGGGGATTAGATCTCAAACCTTCAAAAAGTATGCTATTTATGAAAAAAGATATGGGTGGTAGTGCAGTAGTCCTTGGAATAGCTTACGCATTAATGTGCATAAATTGTCCTGTTAATTTAAGAGTTATATTGCCACTTGCTGAAAATTCAGTCTCTGAAAAATCTATGAGGCCATTAGATATTGTCTTTTCAAGAAATAAAACTCCAGTTGAAATTGGTAATACTGATGCAGAAGGTAGGTTGTTACTTGCTGATGCACTAACTTTTAGTCAGGAAAGTAAGGCTAAACACGATTTTATTATTGACTTTGCAACACTCACAGGTGCAGCAAGAGTTGCATTAGGTACAGAATTACCAGCTTTATTTACAAATAATGAAAAGTTAGGAAATGATATTATTAATGAGGGAATAGAGCAGATTGATCCTATGTGGAGATTACCCTTATTTAAATCTTATGAAACACAACTTGAAAAAAATTCTGGCATTTTAAGTAGTACAGGGTCTTCTGGTACTGGAGGAGCTATAACAGCAGCATTATTCCTTAACAAATTTATAAATGAAAAAACTAATTGGGCTCATGTTGATTTAATGGCTTGGAACACAAGCTCAAGGCCCGGGTTTCCTATTGGAGGTGAGGCAATGGGATTAAGAAATATTGTAAATATGATAATAAAATATTCACAGAAGAAATTAGTATAGTATAGAAGCTACTTTAAAATATCTATTGCAGATTTGTATATTTCAGTATTCTTTGCAACTAATGTTGAATATTTACCTGTATAATTTTTATCAAAAGATAATTGTTCGCCATTCCAATCTGTTATAGTTATCTCCTGGGACTTGAGAATTGGCATAAGGGGAAAAATATCATAAGCAGCAAGCCCTTGTTCTACAACTAAATCAAGACCTCCTTTCAAAATTAAGCAGTAGTTGTGACAATCACCTGACCAAACATGATATCTAGTTGCATTAGTTAAGCGTTCATATTTTTTTTTACCATCTTTAGAAAATAAATTTGGGCCTGTAGAACCGATAGTTGCTTCTGATATTTTATTAGTAAATATGTGATTGGATTTAAATTCAGAGTTGTTAAAAAAACAATTGTTCCTATAACCTAGCCATCTCTCGTTTAAAGCCGGAAAGTCCGCCAAACCAATTATAGGAAGATCTTTATAAACTAGACAAATTAAAGTTCCCCACAAAGGTCTTCCTATTATAAAACTCCTAGTGCCATCAATTGGATCTAAAATCCATGTATAATCAGAATCTAATTTTTTTGACCCCTCTTCTTCTGCTAATATACTATGATCAGGAAATTTTTCAGATATTAGTCTACACATAATTTTTTCAGCATTTATGTCAAATTCAGTAACTGGACTTCCATCATCTTTTATTTTCAAAGATTTATGTGATAAGAAACCATTAAGTGTTATTTTTTTTGATGCGTCGGCTAATATATGTATAAAATCCGAAATTTCTTTAAACTCAGCATCATTCATAACTTAACCTTTGCAATGACTAAGTAATATTAATTAATCTAAGGAAGAGAAACTGGACTGTCACTCTTAGTTCTTAACCAGGCTATCAAGTTAGCTCGATCTTTTGTTTTAGACAACCCAGCATAATTCATTTTTGTTCCTTTGGAGTATAATTTTGGTTTATACAAAAATTTATTTAATTCTTCGTATGTCCATTTACCAGAAAGTGAGGCTAGGACTTTTGAATAAACATAATCCGCCTTTCCTTGATCTTTATTAACAATATTATAAAGGTTAGGACCAATTTTATTTGGACCGCCAGCATCAAACCCATGACAAGCAACACATTTTTTTGAAATTTTTAATCCGCTTTCTAAGTCAGCAGTTGCTAAAAGGGTCAGAATTGGCTCAATAATAACTTTTTCAGCTACTTTCGATTTTGTTTCATTTTTCTCAGGAACCTCTATTGGATATGCATTAGATATTTCTGTTTTAGGATTTACAAGAATATTTCCAATTTTTCCAAAAACCATAATAAGTAATACACCTGAAAGTAATGCTGCGGCTATTTTATTAAATCTTAAAGCGTCCATAAATTAATCCATGCAAATAATATTTAATGTAATTATTTACATGCAAGAAATGCTTTCATCAAGTATAAAAGTTGAAAAAGTTAATTATTTATTGTTTCAAATAATGAGGCATCATTAAAGCTATTTGAGGAGTTATTAAATTGGATTATTCTGACACTATTATAATGATACCTGCTAGATTAGGGTCCTCGAGATTACCAAAAAAACCTTTATTGAAAATTAATGGTACACCCTTAATAATTCATACATACAATTGCGCAAAAGAAGCAAATCTAAATGTCCCTATTATTGTTGCAACTGACGATGAAGAAATTGCTAATATAATTAAGGATCATGGAGGCATAGCTTTAATGACTTCAAATCAACATGTAAGTGGATCTGACAGAATTTTTGAAGCTATTGAAGAATTTGATCCTCACAAGAAGTATAAAAAAATTATTCATCTCCAAGGTGATCTCCCTAATGTTTCAGGCAATTTGATAAGAAAATTAGCAAAAATAATTAATGATCCAATAAAAGAGATTGTCACTGTTATAGTAAAGGCAATACCAGAAGAGTTTCATGACCAGTCAGTTGTGAAAGTAGCAGCGGCTTTCTCAAAAGACAAACCTAAGATAAACGATCTTGGAAAGGCTATGTATTTTAGTAGAGCTTGTATACCTACTGGAAATGCTGTTATATGGCATCATATCGGTATTTATGCTTGGCAAAGAAATATATTAGAGAGATTTATAAGTTTAAAACCTTCACCACTAGAACTGTCAGAAAAGCTTGAACAGCTTCGTGCACTTGAAGCTGGAATAAATATATATACTGTAATCACGTCAGAACACCCAATTGGGGTGGATACTCATTCAGATTTGAAGAAAGCTGAAAATTATTTTAAAGACATATCTTAATGATTCATATAATTAAAAAGATTTAATAAAATAGAGATAAAATATGAATAAGGAAAACCATGAGTTAATAGTTGCTTTTCAGGGCATGGCAGGAGCATATTCAAATATGGCTTGTGAGGCTTACTTCCCAAATTCTAAAACCTTAGCGTGTAATTCATTTGAAGATATGCTGAATTCTACAAAAAATGGAACAACAGATTATTCAATGGTTCCTGTTGAAAATTCTTTAGCAGGAAGGGTGGCAGATATTCATCATTTAATTCCAGAGAGTGGTTTGTTTATTGTAGGTGAACATTTTCAAAGAGTTAACCATCAATTGTTAGGACTTAAAAATTCTAATTTAGAGAATTTAAAATATGTAAAAAGTCACGCTCAAGGGCTCGCTCAATGTAGAAATTTTATTAAAAAACAAAACTTATTACCTATTCAACATATAGATACCGCTGGAGCGGCAGAAGAGATATCAAGATTAGGTGACCCTTCGATTGCTGCAATAGCTTCTAATATGTCAGCAAAAATTTATAACTTAAAGGTGTTAAAAAGTAATATTGAAGATGCAGAACATAATACTACTAGATTTTTGGTAATGGCAAAAAAACCTCAGGTACCATCCATTCAGATATCTATACCAGTAACTACTATCATTTTCGAAGTAAGATCTGTTCCAGCTGCTTTATATAAAGTTTTGGGAGGATTTGCTACAAACGGAATAAACCTCACAAAACTTGAGAGTTATATAGGTGGCAAGGAGATGAATGCAGCAAGGTTTTATGTTGATGCTGAGGGACATCCAGAGACAATGGCTATGAAAAACGCGCTAGAAGAGATGTATTTTTACAGTGAACCTAATTCAGTTAAAATTATAGGAACTTATAGCCGAACAAGGAAAAGTTAGCCATCGAAACATAGATTTTCTTGCATATTATTATGTTTTATAACATATATATTTATGAAGGGTCACACGGACGTAATTCTTGCCAATCCGGTCAGGTCCGAAAGGAAGCAGCCGTAACAATGATAGCGGGTTGTGAGGCCCTTCGTTTTAAAGTTTAAAAAACGAGATTTCAAATAACCAATATTAATGAAAAAAAAAGTTACAGAGTTTTAGCTCGTAAGTATCGTCCAAACGATTTTAGTGAACTTATTGGCCAAGATACGCTTGTAAAAACTTTTAATAATTCTCTTAATAATGGCAGATTGGCCCATGCTTTTCTTTTAACAGGGATAAGAGGTGTTGGCAAAACGACTACGGCAAGAATCATAGCTAAAGCTCTTAACTGCGTCTCAGATGGGAATAAAAAAGAGCCAACTTTTGAAATATGTAATAAATGTTCTCCGTGCAAATCAATAAACAATGGGAATTTTCTTGACGTTATTGAAGTTGATGCTGCTAGTAGAACAGGGGTCGATGGAATCAGAGAAATAATTGACTCCGTTATGTATTCACCAAATAACGCAAGATACAAAGTCTATATTATAGATGAAGTACATATGTTGTCTAATGCAGCTTTTAATGCTCTATTAAAAACTTTAGAAGAACCTCCACAAAATGTTAAATTTATTTTTGCAACTACAGAAATCAAAAAAATTCCTGCTACTATAATTTCTAGATGTCAAAAATTTGATCTTCAAAGAGTTGATATAGAAACATTAAGAAATCATTTAAACCGAATTTGTAAAGCTGAAAATATTTCATATGAAAATAATTCAATTTATCAAATATGCAAAGCTAGTGAAGGCTCTGTTAGAGACGCATTGTCTCTTCTAGATCAAGCTGCTTCTCTATGCCAAGATAATATTAAAGATGAAATTGTCTTGAGCATGCTAGGTTTAAATGGTTATGAAAAAAACATAGAATTGTTTGAGTTGTGTCTTCTTAATAAATGTGAAGAAGCTCTTAAAATTTATGATGATATTATACAAAATGGTATACAACCTATCCAAATTATATCAAATTTATTGGAAATTAGTCACTTAGCATCTAGGGTAAGTATTATTAAGTTTGATCCAAATATTACTGAAGCTTTACAGGTAAGTGTTTCTAAAATTTCTTCGCATGGTCTACCCAAAATAGTTAAATTTTGGCAAATTTTAATCAAGAGTGTGGAAGAATTAAGATATGCTCCAAACGAACAACAAGCAGGCTCAATGGCAATCATTAAATTGTGTTATGGATCGTTAATGCCAGACCCTAGTGAGTTCTTAGAAAAAATTTCAAATCAAACTAAAAATTATTTAAACAACAATAATTCTAATAATGTAAAGTCTAATATTGAAAATGACTTGAAAGAAGTAAAACGTTTTGAAAGTCCTGAGAACATCGAAACAAAAAATATTAATTTTCCAAAAACTTTTGAAGAAGTGTTAAATCTACTATTAGTGAATAAAGAGGCATTACTTCACGCTCAAATTATAAATAATGTGCATTTAATCTCCTATTCTGAAGGATTAATTAAGGTAAGATTAAAGGATAATACAGATACAGAAATATTAAAAAAATTGTCTTCCACTCTTGAAAATATAACCAAGACTAAATGGCTTGTATCTCAATCTCAAGAAGAAGGCGAAAAAACAATTGTAGAAAAACAGAAAAGTGAATTTGATAAAAATAAAGAACAAATAAAATCTAATCCTCATTTTGCAGAAGTATTTAAACATTTTCCTCAAGCTGAAATTACTTCGATTGAAGATAAAGATTCTAGCTAAGGTTATACTTGGAAAATACAGATGTCAGAACAAGTTCTTGAAAAATTAATAGAAAAAGTAGCCAAGCTTCCTGGCTTAGGGCCTAGATCATCTAGAAGGGTAGTTCTACATTTGCTTAAAGATAAAGAAACTTTACTTCTTCCTCTTATCGAAGATATGAGTAAGGTTGCAAATAATATAAAAAAGTGCGTTGAATGTGGTAATTTAGATGAAAATGATATTTGTCAAATATGTAAAAATTCATCTAGAAATCAGACATTATTATGTGTTGTCGAAAATGTTGCAGATTTGTGGGCTTTAGAAAGATCTAAAGTTTATAATGGGAAATATCATATTCTAGGCGGAGTTTTGTCGGCTATAGATGGCATTAATCCTGATCAATTAAATATTGATTCTTTAGAAAAGAGACTTGAAAGTAAAATGTTTACAGAAATTATTATTGCTATATCAGCTACACTTGATGGACAAACAACAGCTCATTATCTTGCAGAAAGATTAGGTAAATTAGATATAAAAATAACAAGACTCGCTCATGGTTTACCTGTTGGAGGAGAATTGGACTTTCTTGATGATGGAACAATTGCACAAGCTTTAAAAGCTAGAAACCTATTATGATTTAATCATTTAATTGCTTTTTTTCATTTACATCGATTGAAGTAATTACGTTCCCTCTATTCTCAATTTTCCTATGCGAAATTTTTATTTCATCCAAATCTCTTCTTGCTAAGTCAAAATGTTTATCTAACTTAAATATTCTTTCAGCCAATAAGTTTAAATCATTACCTAATTTATCAACTTCAATTTGTATTTTTCCAGCTGTTTGACTCATTGTAGCGTCTCTTAAAATTGCCCTAACAGTGTGCAGAAGAAGCATTAAATTATCTGGACCAGCCATATATACTTTTTTATTCCTACTTTCTTTTACTAATTTAGGAAATCTAATATTTATTTCAGAATAAATAGATTCACTTGGTAAAAACATAATAGCTGAATCTGCAGTCTCACCAGGTAATATATATTTTTCAGAAATATCTCTTATATGTTTTTGAACTGCATTGTGAAATAACTTTAAATAATCTTTTTTTTCTTGGTCGTTTGTGGAGCGGGTAAATTTTTTATAATCTTCTAATGGAAATTTAGAGTCAATACAAATAGGTCCAGGAGGTTCTGGCATTTTAACTATACAATCTACCCTACTATTTGAGATAAGAGTATATTGGAATTGGTAAGCGTTTTGTGGGAGTGCATCCTTGACTATATTTTCAAGTTGAACCTCACCAAAAGCACCTCTTAATTGTTTATTTGATAATATATTCTGCAAATCATTAACTTGGTTTGATAAAGAATTTATATTCTCTTGAGCTCTGTCTATTACGGCCAGTCTTTCATGCATTTCCATCAAAGATTTTTGGGTATTTTGTGTTTGCTGAGTTAAGCTATTACCAATTGTTGATCCAAAATTTCCTAATCTTTCTTCTATAGTACTGCTTAATTGAGAGACTGCGCCTTTCAATTCAGATATTTGAGTAATTTCATCTTTAGGGGAAATAGTTTGATCATCAATGTTTTTTTTATTTTGGAAATAAGTTTTACATGTAACAAAAATTATAACTGAGAGTGTAAAAAGAATTATAATAAATATTATTAAATATTCGAAATCCATTTTAACTCCATTTGTAAATAGTATAATATTACAAATTGATTATAAATTAACTACTATAAAATAATTTTTCATAAGGGTTATCTTATAAATGAGCGTTAAGGAAATAATAAAAGTGCCTAATCCTTTTTTAAAAATTAAGGCAAAACCAGTAATTGATATTAATAAGAATATTCTAACTATTTTAAATGATATGTTGGAGACTATGTACAACGCAAATGGAATAGGTCTTGCTGCCACACAGATAGCAATTGATAAACGATTAATTGTAATGGATTGTGGGAAAACAAATTTTGACCCTGAAAATATGTCAGAAGAAGAATATAATGAGAGAATTAAAAATGAAGGAATTGAACCTTTTCCAATCAAAATGATTAATCCAGAAATAATTTCTTTTAATAAAAACTTAAAGGAAAGAGAAGAAGGTTGCTTATCTATACCTGGATACAACGCAAATGTTAAAAGGCCTTCATCTATAAAAGTAACCTATACGGATGAAAATAAAAAAAATAAAACTCTTGAGGCTAGAGGATTACTGGCAACTTGTATACAACACGAAATAGATCATTTAAATGGGATTCTTTTTATTGATCATATCTCTAAACTAAAAAGAGAAATAATTCTTAAAAAGGCTATTAAAGAATATGCAAAAAATTAAAAGGTTTATAAATATGAGGAATAATTGAATATAATATTTATGGGGACACCAGATTTTGCAGTCCCAAGTCTAAAATTAGTTGCTTCTAATTTCAATGTTATAACTGTTTTTTCTCAACCTGCGCGTCCTAAAGGAAGAGGAATGATATCAAAAATATCTTCTGTAGAGATTGCTGCTAGAGAATTAAATCTTAATGTAATAACTCCTACCACTTTAAAAAACGAAGATATATTTTCTGAATTTAATCTGCTTAAACCTGATATAGTAGTTGTTGTAGCATACGGGTTACTTCTTCCAGAAAAATATCTAAAGGTTCCAAAATATGGATGTATAAATGGCCACGCTAGTCTTTTACCTAGATGGCGTGGGGCTGCCCCAATTCAAAGAGCCATAGAAGCTGGTGATAATAAGACAGGAACTTGCATTATGTTAATGGAAAAGGGAATGGATACAGGGCCAATAATATCATCTGAAGTTATTGATATAAGAAAACATGATACTTCTAAAATAATTCACGATAAGTTATCTGAAACTACTGCAAAACTGCTGGTCCAAGCTATTAAAAATTACGGAGAAGGGACTGTTTCAACTATAAATCAAGAAATTGATGGTATTAAATATGCTAACAAAATTCATAAAGATGAGGCTGAAATTGATTGGGAGTTAACCTCCATTGAAATATTTAACAAAGTTAGAGCATTTGATCCTTTTCCAGGAACCTATACTAGATATTCAAGTAAAATTATAAAAGTTATAAAGACCAATCTTAGTGATATTGTTCATAATTTTGAACCAGGAACTATAATTAATACCAATCAAAAAATTATTATAGCCTGTGGAAATAAATCTGCTTTAGAAATAAAACTTCTCCAAAAACCAGGAAAGAGAATGATTTCAGCGAACGACTTTTTAAATAGCACAAAGATAAATGTTGGTGAAAAATTTGGACATTGAAAATAGCATAAGATACGCATTATTAATCGAGTATAATGGTAGCGATCTGGTCGGGTGGCAGAAACAAAATGAAGGTATGTCCGTACAAAGAAGTCTTGAAGAAGCTGCAAAAAATATTTTCAATCAAGATTTTGATATTCAAGGTTCAGGCCGCACCGATGCTGGGGTACATGCCCTTGGTCAAATTGCACATATAAATTTACCAAAAGGTCATAGATTAACATCAAGACATCCTTTTTATATTATCTCTGCCTTCAACTCTTTATTAAGAGATACCAATATAAGAGTAATTTCTGCCAAACCTGTTAAACCAGAATTTAATGCCAGGTTTAGCGCAATTAGACGTTTTTACAAATACAGAATTCTGTGTAGAGCAGCTCCTCCTGGCTTAGACAATGGCAAAGTGTGGCATTTTAGAAAAAAATTAAATATCAGTTTAATGGAAGAAGGTGTTGGACATTTGATTGGAAGACACGATTTCACAAGTTTTAGAACAATAAAATGTCAAGCTAAATCTCCTATTAGAACTATAGATAATATTTCCTTTTCTAGGGAGAATGAAGAAGTAATAATGAGAGTTTCTGCCAAAAGTTTTTTGCATAGTCAGGTAAGAATAATTGCTGGGACTATAGTTAAAATAGGAGATGGTACTTGGAACCCTGATAAAATTTTAACTATTCTTAAAGGTAAAAATAGAAATTTAGCAGGTCCTACTGCCCCAGCAGATGGTCTTTATTTAGAAAAAGTAAAGTATCCTGAAAACTTACTGAATGATCAGTGGCCAATTATATATGAGAACCAACAATATAGTTAGCTTTTACATTGTCATTGATAATGATCTAGAAAACATACCTAAGCTTGCTTCTATAACAACTGATAAAAAAATCATTCCTGTTGCCCCCCATCCTGATAAACCAACCTCTTCTTTGCCAATCCTCCAGAGAGAGAAAGTTACCCATATTACAACACCAATCCCAAAAAAAACAAAGATTGATGGCGGTAAGATTAATCCTAAAATAGCAAATGATAGCATTAAAATTGCTTGAAAAGACTGTATCCAGTTAAATGGAATAATAAATTTATAAAAGAATTCACCTTTACCAATTTTTTCAAAAATTGTGTTTACTAAAATTGAGAATAAACAAATATCTATGACTGTAATTAAAAGTAATCTTGGTAATATTCCACTTTGTATATCTCCATCAAGATTAGCTTTAATACCGTATGAAGCAAGAGTAGAGACTACTGCATTAATAAAAAACACAATCCAACAACTATCCCAAAAACCATTATTATTTAATTTAAAAGCTCTACTTACGTTGTCTTTCTTTGACATGAATTTAAAAGCAGATACAAAACCATCCTTCACAACAAAAGGACTAGGAGGTGGATTAATCAATTTTTTTTGCTCCAAAATAATTGTATAGGAATGTATTGTAAATACTTGTTAATTTTAATATATCATTCACCTCAACATTTTCATCTACCTTATGCATTGTTTTCCCAACTAGGCCAAACTCTATCACCGGACATATTTTGGTAATAAATCTAGCGTCCGAAGTCCCTCCTGAAGTAGAGATTTGTGGATTAAGTTTTACAACTTTTTCAATTGCCTTCTGAAGTGTTGATCTTAGTAATTCATCACTCGTAAGAAATGGTTCTGCATTACAAAAATATTCAAATTCATATTTTGAAGTAATAGCATCAAATTGTTTTTTTAACATTGTGGTGAGTGAGCCAATAGAATGCAAAGTGTTAAACCTTATATTAAATTTGGCTTTAACTTCGCCTGGAATGACATTGCTAGCATCATTATTGACATCAATGCTAGTAATCATAACTGAGCTAGGTTGAAATTCTTTAGTCCCATCATCTAAATAAATTTTTGATAAAGGTTCTATCATTTTTAATAATGAATTTATTGGGTTTTCTGCTAAATGTGGATATCCAACATGTCCTTGGATCCCTTTAACAACTAAAGAACCAGTATAACTTCCTCTTCTTCCAATTTTTATTGTGTCACCCATTTCGTTTACGTTAGTAGGTTCTCCAACGATACATCCTGATATAGATTCTCCTTTACTTATTAGCCAATCAACTAATTTTTTTGTTCCGTTTATTGCTTTACCTTCTTCATCACTTGTAATGATAAGAGAAATGCTTCCCAAACTATTAAAATCTTTATTGACTTCTAAAAATTCTGAAACAGCGGCTATAAATGCTGCTATTCCAGATTTCATATCAGCAGCACCCCTACCCCAAATTTTACCTTTTTTAACTTCCCCGCCAAATGGGTTTATAGACCAGTTCTCAATGTCACCTGTTGGAACCACATCTACATGTCCACCAAAACAAATGTTAGGCTCTAAATTACCAAATCGTGCATATAAATTTTCGACTTTTTCAGTGCCTTCTCCAAAATCAACTTTTTTACAACTAAATCCCAATGGTTCTAAAAAAGAAATTATAAGATCAATGGATCCAGCAGATTTTGGAGTAATACTCTCACATTTAATTAACTCAGACGTTAATTCTACAGGGTTTACTATATTAGACATAAAAATCCATATCTAATCCCTTAGCAATTCGTTAACAGATGTTTTGGAACGTGTCTGCGCGTCAACTTTTTTGACTATAACAGCACAATATAAGCTTGGACCCTGTGAACCATCAGGCAATGATTTTCCTGGGAGCGAACCAGGGACTACAACAGAATATGCTGGCACCCTTCCAACAAAAAATTCTCCTGTATTCCTATCAACAACTTTTGTTGAAGCTCCAATAAACACTCCCATTGATAAAACTGCGCCTGTTTCAATTACAACACCTTCTGCAACTTCAGATCTTGCTCCCACAAAACAGTCATCTTCAATTATGACTGGTCCTGCTTGGACAGGCTCTAATACTCCACCAATACCAGCACCACCTGATATATGAACATTTTTACCTATTTGTGCACAAGACCCAACAGTTGCCCAAGTATCAATCATACTCCCAGAGTCTACATAAGCACCTATATTCACAAAAGAAGGCATTAATACAACACTAGGTGCGATGTAAGCAGAATGTCTTACAACACTTCCTGGCACTGCACGAAAACCTGCTTGTTTAAATTCTTTTTTATTCCATCCAGAAAATTTAGAAGGTATTTTATCCCACCAATTTGTTGGGCCACTATTTGGACTTTGGGGACCACCTGATATTACGTCCATGTCATTTATTTTAAAAGATAACAAAACTGCCTTCTTAAGCCACTGATTAACTCGCCATTTACTATTCCCAAGTGGTTCAGCTACTCTTAACTCACCTTTATCTAAACAATCCAAAGCAGTTTCAATAGAAACTCTAATTTCGCCAGATGTATTTGGATTTATATCCTCATTGTTATCAAATACTCTATCAATTACTGATTTTATTTTTTCAATGTTCATCAATTGTCCCTCAATTTAAGATTAAATGGCTTTTAATTTTAAGAATCCAGCATATTACTTAGAATAGATTTTATATCTGATCCAGTGAAATTAATATATTCCTTTAAATGGTTAGCCTCTTCTCTATTGAAATTATTTTCTATCCAAACAGTACTCATACCTAGTTCACTAGCAGGCTTTAAGTTTTTTGCAGTATCTTCAAAAAAAATACTTTTATTAATATTTTTGTCATTTAGTCCGAGTTTTTCTTTCATCATTATGTAAGAGTTGCGATCTGGTTTTGCTATATAATTAGAATCTTTTATGTCAAAAATAATTTCAAACTCTTCAAATATTCCCATTGAAGTCAATATATTTTTTGCATGCTTGAATGATGCGTTGGTATAAATATACTTTTGACCATTAATTTTAGATAACAATCTTTTTAATTCATGATCTTTTCTTAAATCATCAAAATTTACATTGTGAACAAATTCAAGAAATGGTTCTGGATCCATTTTTTTTTCTATTATAAGACCCCTTAAGGTCAAACCATACTTTTTATACATATTTTTTTGTAAGTTAAGTGCATCAGCGTGGTTTAAATTAAAAAAATCTTTTATATAAATTGTCATCCTTTTTGAAATTCGTCTAAACAATCCTAAGTTGAAGTCATAAATAGTATTATCAAGGTCAAAAATCCAATAATCATAATTATTTCTAAAATTTATAGACTGTAAGTTATTCATTAATTTATTTTGAATCTCTTCGTATAATTGTGCCCACTCCATGCTCAGTGAATAATTCCAATAACAATGAATGTGACATTCTTCCATCCATAATTACTGAAGCTTCTGCACCGCCTAGAACTGCCTCAATACATGTTCTAAGTTTAGGTATCATACCTCCAACAACAATTTTATTTTTTATGAGATCTTCAGCTTGGCTAATTGTTAACTCTGAAATTAGATTGCCATTTTGATCAATAACACCCGAAACATCTGTTAACATTATCATTCTAGATGCTTTCATAGCAGCAGATATGGCGCCTGCAGCAGTATCAGCATTTATATTATATGTTTGTCCATCTGAGCCCATACCAACAGGAGCAATAACCGGTATCATTTTTTCATTAATAAGAGCATTAATAACCTTAGGATCAATTTTTTCTGGTTCACCAACATAACCAAGGTCAACAGCTTTTACTACGTTCGAATCAGATTTATCATCTACTTTTAGTAATCTTTTAGCTGTTATTAAATTCCCATCTTTACCTGAAATTCCAACTGACTTAGCACCAGAATTTGAGATAGCAGTTACTATTGATTTATTTGTTACTCCGCTAAGAACCATTTCAACCACATCAATTGTTGCAGCATCTGTAATTCTTAGTCCATTTATGAACTCAGTTTTTATCTTTAACTTAGATAACATTTCACCTATTTGCGGACCACCTCCATGAACAACAATTGGCAACATGCCTACTTGTTGTAATAAAACAATATCTTTAGCAAAATTATTAACATATTCTTTTTTGCCCATTGCATTACCACCAAACTTTACAACTATTACCTTATTTGCATAACGCTTCATAAAAGGTAACGTCTCAGTAAGGAAATCAGCTTTTTTAAGCCACTCCGATTGGATTTTATCTTTATTTTCAGTCAATGCATTAACCATTTGTTAAATTAATAATTATACTTAGTATCATAAAATTTCTAATTCAATTATCATTTTATCCTTTTTTTATGCAAAACTTGCTAAATATGTCCTAAGTATTTCGATACCATTATTTTTAAGACTAGAAGTCATTATTATTTCAGGATAAGCAGCTGGATGTTTAGATATAACTTTATTAGATTCATCTTTAACTTTATTAATTTCTTCAATATTCATTTTATCAGTTTTAGTAAGTACTAAAATCCAACTAACCGCAGCCTTATCTAATTCATTCATTATTAATTTGTCAAAATCTCCAATTCCTCTTCTACAATCAACTAATAAACATACTGTTCTAAGAGAAGGCCTACCCTTTAAATATTTAACGGTTAAATATGTCCAAGATTGTATATCTTTTTTAGGAGCTTTTGCATAACCATATCCTGGTAAATCTACTAATCTGAGCTTATTAGATTGGTAAATAAGATCAAAAAAAATTAATTGTCTTGTTCTTCCTGGTGTTTGGCTAGTTCTTGCTAATGTTTTTCTATTTGTTAATGCATTTACAAGTGAACTTTTCCCAACATTGGATCTACCTGCAAAAGCAACTTCGTTACCTTCTTCAGGTGGAATAGCATTAGCATTAAGAGCTGCAGCAATAAACCTACATTCACCAGAAAAAATTTTCCTAGCTTTTTCAATTTCTGCATCTTCATACAACAAGTTTTTAAAACTTTCTTATTTAGACTCTTCATTCATCTTATTCATTATTACCCATTGCTGACATATGGAAAGTAGGTTATTCCATGTCCAGTATATGACTAATCCAGCTGGGAACGTAGCTAACAAAAATGTAAAAGCAACTGGCATCCATGCAAAAATTTTGGCTTGGATTGGATCTGGAGGTGTTGGATTTAAACGTTGCTGTAGGAACATTGTCACACCCATTAACAAAGGCCATATCCCTATATTTAAAAAATCGGGAAGTATAGATGTGCTATAAGGCAATAATCCAAATAAATTAAAAATGCTAGTTGGATCTTGAACTGATAAGTCTTCAATCCACCCAAAAAAAGGCGTTTGTCTCATTTCAATAGACACAAACAAAACTTTATAAAGTGCAAAGAAAACTGGTATTTGTACTAAAATGGGTAAACATCCCGCGGCTGGATTAACCTTCTCTTTTTTATATAGATTCATCATCTCTTGATTTAATTTTTGACGGTCGTCTCCAACTCTTTCTCTCAATTTTTGAATTTGTGGAGTAAGTATCCTCATTTTAGCCATGCTTTTGTAAGATTTATTCGCTAATGGGAAAAATAGTAATTTTACAATTACTGTAATTGCCAAAATTGCTAAACCAAAATTACCTAAGTAATCATTCGCCCAAGACAAAGCATAAAAGAAGGGTTTAGTAAGGAAATAAAACCACCCAAAATCAATTGCTAGATCAAAGTGCTTTATATTAAATCTTTCTTCATATTCGTCAAATAGAGCCAATCTTTTGGCTCCGGCAAAGGTTCTTGATAAAAATTCACCTTTTGAATTAGATGGAATAGTAACTGCTTTACCTAGAAAATCAGTTTGATATTGCCCTCCATTAGAATTCAGTTTTCTGTAAGTGAAATTATATTTTTCATTTTGATCAGGCAATAAAGCAGTCAGCCAATATTTATCAGTTAGTCCAATCCAACCACCAGTTTCATTTGGTTTAATGTTAATTCCTTTTTTTCCTGCCTCTGTCAGATCTCCATAACTTTTTTCAGATAAAGTACCATCAAAAACTCCTAAAGGACCTTCATGCAAAACAAAAAAGTCGATTGTTTTTGGCTCCCCTGCCCTTCTTATCAATCCATATGGGTATAATGTTACAGAATTATTTGAGTTATTTTCTACCCTTTGATTTACTGTTATCATAAAACTATCATCGACACTTATATCTTGGAAAAAAGTAATATTTTCTCCATTATCCCACTTAAGCGTTATATTTTTATCTGGTGATAAAATATTACTTGACGACTTCCATAAAGATTTACCATTTGGAACCTTAATTCCGTCAGGGCTACTCCATCCAAATTCAATAAAATATGGAGAATCACCATTAGATTTTAATAATAATTTTATTAATTCACTCTCTGGTTCTAAAGTCTCTTTATATTGTGTGAGAGTTATATCGTCTATTCTAGCACCCTTTAAAGATATGGATCCTGATATTTCTTTACTTATCATTGAAATTCTTGGTATAGGCTTATTAGAACTTTTGGATTCTGTGGTGTCTGAAGCTACTATTCCATTATCTAAGTTTTGAGGTAAAGGAATATTGGAACTATCATTACTTTCTTGCACAATATTCTCGTTTTGAGTTATGTCTTTTTTAGGTTCTACAAATAATAGTTGATAACCTATCAATACAGCCATAGACAGAGAAATCGCTGCAACTAAATTTCGAGTTTCTGGATTCATTTTATCTCACTTAATTTATAATAAATTTAAAATATTTAAAATATTTCAATTACATCTGTTTAAACTAAAGTTCATATTATTCAAAGAACTGAAAAAATTAAATTATTTAATCGGATCATGCCCACTTTTCCCCCAAGGATGACATTTAATAATTCTTTTAAAACCTAAAGAAATACCCTTAAGTAATCCAAACTTTAATATAGCCTCTTTTGTATATTCAGAACAAGTCGGTAAAAACCTACAATTATTACCTAATAAAGGTGAGATCAAATATTTATAAAAATTAATTAAGTTGATTACGCAAAATATTAAAAAATTTTTTATCATAATTTATAAAGACACTCTCTCATTTCAACTTTCAAATCGTAGAAAGATGCTTTTATTAATGAATTTTTAGCTATTAAAATATAAGTGCTAGTATCATCAAATAAAAAAGCACTTTCTTTTAAAAAAACTGATATTAAAGATCTCATTCTTCTCTTAGCTCTATTTCTTTTTACGGCATTTCCAATTTTCTTTGTAGCAGTGAAACCAAACTTTAGATCTAAGATTGTACAATCTGGTGGGCTATATTTCTGAAGAATAAAATTTTTGTTGAATATTTTTTTCCCAAACTTGTTAGATAAAACAAAATCTTTTCTTTTTTTTAAAGTTTGGATTTTCATTTTATCAGCTCTTATGCAAATTTGACAAAATAAAATAAATTAATTTTGAATTTTTGTTAAGCAGAAAGCTTTTTTCTGCCTTTGGCTCTTCTATTACGAATAACATTTCTTCCACCGACGGTAGACATTCGACTTCGATATCCATGTCTTCTTTTTCTGACTAGGTTACTTGGTTGAAATGTACGTTTCATTATAATCCTGTATTAATACAGCCCCCTTGAATTGATTTGAGTATCTATTAGACACTTTGCCTTAATTAGTCAATATGATTATTTCTGAGTTCGTTCAGAAATGGTAGGTGCAGGTTTCATTTCCATGTCCCAAGGAAAATATATCCATGTGTCTTGGGAAACTTCCGTTATAAACGTGTCAACCTGTTCTCTTCCACTCGGTTTAGCATAAACTGTTGCGTAATGTGCTTTAGGTAAATTGAGTCTTATAGCTTTTATTGTCTCACCAGTATCGACAAGATCATCTACTATTAACCAATCTTGTCCGTCATTTGCAATTGTTGATTCTTTTAAAACGTTAACTTCGCCCTTTGTTTTTTGATTATATGACAATACACAAACTGTATCTATTAACCTTATATCTAATTCCCTGGCTACAATTGCTGCAGGAACAAGGCCACCTCTTGTGACTGCTATAATACCTTTATAAGGTTGCATTTCAGATAGTCGCCAAGCAAGAGCTTTGCTGTTTCTATGAAGTTCTTCCCAAGAAACAGGAAAAGATTTTTCGTATGTATTTGTGTTGTTCATAATACTTATCTCATTTTTTTAATAAAATGTATTATACTAAAATCAGTAATATTATAATATAAATTTCTTACTTGATTATAATTATTTTAATCGATAACTATGAAGCATGTTTAATATAAGATGCGCTCGTAGCTCAGCTGGATAGAGCACTAGACTACGAATCTAGGGGTCAGGAGTTCGAATCTTCTCGAGCGCACCATCTTTTCAATCCCAATATACATTACAGAGAATCGGCTCTTAAACTTTATTGACAAATCTGCCTTGCTCATATTAATAACTCTGTGATAAACGCCACATCAAGTATTCTTTACTTTCAATAGGTTCATACTTATCTTGTTCGTTTGTTAAATTTTTTACTATTGTTCCGGGTGTAGGATCAACAAAATGTGGCATACTATAACGTGGCATATGTATATGAGTATTTACCACTCTATGCTTTGTGCTTACAAAGTAATCATTTGTCCAACGTTGTAATAAATCTCCAATGTTAACTACGACACCATCTTCCTCGAAAGGTACTGGATGCCAAACACCTCTTAAATCCTGTACTTCTAATCCGGGTACATCATTGATTTGCCAAAGCAAAGTAATGGTGCCGTAGTCACTGTGTTCTCCTATCCTCATTTGTCTGTTCTCTAAGGAACCTTCATATGCTGGATAGTGAATTATTCTTGTAGTATTGTACATTTGCTGATGTGCATCAACTAGTGTAGTACCACAATCTAATATCGTATCAAACTTGTTAAGTATATTGTAAGTAAGTGTATCTGCAATTCGTATAGATTCTTCTGCTTTATATTGAAAACCTGGAACCCATCCATGGGGCCATAATTCATCAGGCATTCTTAAATTATTATAATTGAAACTTTCTTTCATATCTTTAGGCGCAGTTGGGTCTACATTTTCAGCACCCATTACTGAATAACCTAAATTATTTTCTTTTCTATAAGAATATTTTTGTTTTGTTTCTAATGATAGTTCAAAAAAATCTTTCATTGTTTTGAACCAATTGTCCATAGTCTTTTTATCTTCTGATGTAAGTGTATTTGTAAAGACTGCAAAGCCTACAGTAGTATAGGCTTTGCGGATCTCGTCTAATACTGATTCACTTTTAAAATCAATAATAGGGACTGACATAATTATTTTCCACCAGGAACTTTAGCATCAATACCTTCTACATAGTACATCATACTATTTAGATGTGCATCACTTGCTACTTCGCCATCTTTTAATTGCAATTTACCTGTATTGTCTTTTAACGGACCTGTAAATGCAAAATATTTTCCATCTCTTATGTCATTTTTAATTTTTTCTGCTTTTGCTTTAACATCTGCAGGCATATTTGTAAAAAGAGCCATTTGCACTACATCTTCGTTCATGTGTCCGAAGTAATCCATACTCTTCCAATTACCATCAATTACTGCTTGTACTTTACTAATGTAGTAAGGTGACCAGTTATCGATTGTTGCTGTCAACTGTGCCTTTGGTGCAAATCTGTATTGATCACTTGCTTGACCAAATCCAAACACTCCAGACTTTTCCGCAACTTGAATTGGTGAAGGAGAATCTGTGTGTTGTGCAACCATATCACATCCTTCTGCAATCATAACTTTTGCGGCATTTGCTTCTTTTGGTGGGTCATACCAAGTGTTTACCCATATAACATCGATATCAACTTTTGGGTTTACTGATTTAGCACCTAAGTAGTATGTGTTAATTTCACGTATAACTTCTGGAATAGGAAATGCAGCAACGTAACAAATTTTATTTGTTTTTGTCATCATGCCTGCAATAACACCTTGTACGTGTCTTGCTTGATATAATCTTAGTCCATAACTAGACATATTCTTGGATTGTTTATAACCAGTAGCATGTTCAAACTTTACGTTTGGAAATTCTTTAGCAACTTTTAACATTGGTTCCATGTAACCAAAACTTGTAGCAAATATGATATCTGCTCCTTCTTTTGCCATGTTACGTATTGCTCTTTCAGCATCTGGTCCATATTTAACATTTTCTAAATACATAGTTTCGACTTTGTCACCAAATGCCTTCTCAACATCTAATCTTCCAATGTCATGTCTATAAGTCCATCCATGATCACCAATTGGTCCAACATAGATAAAACCTACTTTAACTTTGCCACCAGCATGAGCAATACTGACAAACATCACTGACAGTAAAACTGTCAATATTTTTAGTAGTTTCATTATTTTTCCTTTCTTTTAGAGGGTGTTCTTTAACTAAAACGTTTCACCCGGGGTTGATACTCTGTGTAAATCTAGTGTAACACAATGGTGTCCTCCACCTAGTGTTCTACTATGCTTAAACGGCACAACATAAGTTTTAATGTCGTGCTTGTTTAATTCTTAGGCAGTTAGTTAGACTTATAACCTTTTCGATTTGCAGACGAACTCGCCAGATTAATGACATGGATTTTTTTAGTTTTCTGAGGAGCAAGGTTGAAAAATTCAACAATTCTCAACAATTTTCAATTTGGTTGTTAGCTAAAATTTTAGTTAAATTTTTAACTCTTTGAAGAAGTAAGAAAAGACTAATAAATCACAAGAAATAAATTGTTGCTATTGGTGCTACTATAAATTAAAAAAAATTTATTGTTATATTTTAATCGTTTATAAAGAATTTTTTTTTAGGTCACTAGACTACGAATCTAGGGGTCAGGGGTTCGAATCTTCTCGAGCGCACCAATTCTTTCTTTTTAATATCAATTAGTTAATAAAATAGAAACTAAAATATCCCTCAGAGAATAATAAGTTTTGAAACAAATTTGATACAATAAAAAGAATCTAATTATGGGTTGTGTTCGTAAAAGAAGAAAACGCGGAACGCTCAAGT
>CABZSR010000007.1 GCA_902528415.1 uncultured SAR116 cluster alpha proteobacterium
GAAGTTGGACCTGTAATTACCTCAGTTTGTGCATTTCCAGACAGGTCTGTTCCAACAATAGTAAATGAATAACCACTTTCATTACCACTTTCACTTGTTATTGATAACCTTTTACCTGTATTATCGGTAAATGATCCAGAATTAATTGAACTACCATTTAATGTTAATGCTGAAGAAGCCGTACCGGATTGTGAAGTAGAAATAGAATCCGTGTCTGCTACTCCTGACATTTTTAAAAAACTATTAAGATTACTTCCAATGGCGTCAACTACAATTGAAGATGAAGCACCTATTGACCCTGAAGTGATTGAATATGTCCCATTTGAGTGGTTTACAGCCACTGTTTTGCCTGCAGCAGTTAAAGTACTGTCTGTATTTAAAGCTGTTTGAATTGCTGTAGCAAGGGCCGCTTCTGATGTGTAGTGGGCAGCTGGGATACTAACTGATCCAGATTGAGTTCCATCAACTGTGACTTGAATAGTATTGTTGGATGCAGTGATTTCAGGTGAAGTGTCATTAGTGTTAAGTCCTGTAAACGCGCCAGCAACATATGCAGTCATAACAAAGGCATATGATCCAGCTATAGGTGCTTTGACTGATCCACCACTTGCTGTTAATAAACTGGATGATGAAGAATACATCGAATTAAAAATAGCATCTAAAGATGTTGGATTATTTTTCAACTCGTTTTCAAGTACAGTTGTATTTAAACTAAGAAGTCCATCTTTTTCAGTTCTTACACCAAGATTAGATAAATATACTCCATTCGCTCCAAATCCTGTTAATTGAGTAGATGTAAGTGAATTCAATTGCTTTTGGATGCTTTTAATAACTGGATCATCAGATAAGTCTCCAGCCTCATCAGTAAGTGAGCCTCTAAAGGTTTTTTCATTAAGTAAACCTCTAGCATCATTAACAGCACTTATGAAAGATTGTAGATTTGTAGTGGCAGAGCTTGTATCTACAGAACCCATTAAGCTTGCTGGTGTGTCAGTCCCATTAACCGTTGTTGATGAAAGTAAATTTACGTTGTAACCTGTAAATAAGTCTGTTATCGAATTTGATGATCTTGTCAATGAGATTCCATCAACAGTGAAAGATGCATCTGTCCCAGCTAATTTTTGCTTTGAAGCATTCGTTGTTGTATTATCAATACTTGCTAAACCTGAACCAGACGGATTCTCAGTTGCTGTTATTCTTAAAGCATTTTCTTTTCCGTCTTGGGACTTTAATACAAGAGTAAAAGTACCATCACCTGCTCCTAGAACACTTGCCGTAACCCCATAATCTAATGCATTAATTTTATCCTTCAAAGACTCTAATGTGTCAGTATTTAGAACAGTAAGTGATTTTGAACTTACTGTTGAACTCGCCACAAAACTACCTGAAGACCAATCCCCTCTTTCGAGTACAAGACTGCCCGCTCCAACAATGGATGTACTTGAAGTATAATCCTCAAAAGCTAATGTTTGTCCTTTTGCTAATGTTGAAATACTGATTGATGAATTTATAGCAACAGCCGTTGATGGATCAGATATAGTTGCACTTATTGCAGAACTTGTTGAACTTACATTTAATGAAGTATTTCCAGTAAGTGATTTAATAGAAGTGGAAAGTTTTGATAACGCACTTTTTATTTCACCAATTGCAGAAATAGCAGTGTTTTTTGTATCAATTTTAGATTGAATTTGGTTTTCTTTTGGTGCCTGTTCAGCTTCGACAAGGCTGTCAACAATTTGAGTTACATTTAGACCACTTCCACCTTGATTGAGAGTACTTAAATAATCTACAGTCATTTAAAATCCATGAAATTAATAAAATATAATACGACTTTTAAACTGCAACTTTTATGCCTTTTATAAGATAATATTCTAAAATCTTACTTAAAGTATTTATTTAAATGACATTCTTATAAAAATATGTAGTAATTTTATCGGAGCTCATAATGTTTAAGAAAATAAACATCAAAGCGTTTGGAGAAAGTCTTTCATTATTATTAATTGCAACTATAATTGGGGCAATAGTATCATTTGTTGCCCAACTTTTCATTATAGGCGCAAAAAATATTTATGAGTTTATCTTCAACAATAATGACTTTATACTTGCATTTTATATAGGAGACACCTCTCTAAATTTAATACCTTTAATTGTTTGTGTACCAAGTTCAATCTTGGTAGGTCTTTTAATGTATTATCTAAAATTACCAAGGTGGTTTGGACCTGCAGATACAATTTATGCTGCTCATCACAAAGCTGGAATTCTTAACCTAAAAGGTGGGTTTGGATCTACTTTAGCATCATTTATCTCAATAAGTGGTGGTGCGTCAGTTGGTATTTATGGTCCCCTTGTTCATTTTGGTGCGACTGTCTCATCATTTATAAGACGCCAAAAATATATTCCTAAAATTCCACACGATATAATAATTGGTAGTGGTGTCGCTGCTGCTATTTCGGCTGGTTTTGGAGCTCCTCTTGCAGGAATTATATTTGCTCATGAAACTGTATTGAGACATTTTTCTATGAAGGCTGTAGCAGCACTCGCCATTGCATCTATGGTAGCCAATTACTCGGCTACTGAAATAGGAATTGTAAACCCACCTCTATTGTTAACAGCAATCCCATTTGAAATGAGTGATATATTAACCAGCTTAGCCTTGATAGGTCCATTAGCTGCATTTGTTGCAATAATTTTTATGAAATCAATGATCTATCTTGGTAGTATTCCAACAAAATTTAAATTACTAAGTTGGCAAGCTCCAATAATCGCAGGATTTGCTTGTGGTTTATGTGGAATGATATTTAGTGAAATACTTGGTTTGGGCACTGAAACACTTATTTCAGTTATTACAAACGAACAAAACACAGTTTATTTGTTAGCTTTATTAGTTGGAAAACTTGTTCTAACTAGTATTTGTATTGGTTTTGGTTTCTTTGGAGGTACATTTTCACCAGCTCTTTTTTTAGGAGGTGTCCTAGGTGCTATAGTTTATCAATTACCAATGACTTCGGTTAACCCTGATTTATTGTCAGTTCTTGCTGTTTCGGGCATGGCAGCTGTTTCCAGCTCTGTAATTGGAGCTCCAATAACCGCAATAATTTTGGTTTTAGAACTTACAGGATCTTACGAATACGCAATAGCGGCAACATTGCCAATAGTGATCTGCTCATTTATTACAAGTAGGACATTTGGAAATAGTTTATTTGATAAACAACTAACGTTAAGAGGTGTTGCCATAACAAAAGGTCGAGAACGTATACTTTTAAATGAAGTAAAAATAGAGAATTATGTAAATAAAAAATTTACTAAATTCACTTCAAAGACATCTATTGATAAGGCTTTAAAATTATTGACTAAGGAAAAAACAACTGAAGGATATATAGTATCAAAAGAAAATATATATATCGGTAAAATCAGTCTATTAAGTCTAGTCAATAAAAATCACTCAAATATAGTTGACTACACAGAAATAAAACCTCTTATAATTGATCCAAATTCAAGTTTAATATTTGTAATCAAAAAACTGTCAAAGTTTGTTGGAGAAAGTATTCCTATTGTTAATAAAAAAACTTCTGAAATGATTGGTATTATTTCAGAAAATGATGTTTTAAAAGCATATTTAGATATTTCGGAAGAAATTAACCAAATAGAAAAACATTAATTTTAATAAATTCTAAACATAAAGATAAATATACCGTACTTATCATTAGACATTCAATTAAACTGACAATCTGGGGATAAAAATGAACTACAATGCGTCTATGAAGCAGTATATTGATAATGAGATTTCTGCAAAAACATCTAATTTAAATCCTCATAAGATAATAGAAGAGGTTTTACAGGATTTGAAGAAGAATATGGAGACATTGGCCTATTCTTTAGATAACGAGCCTGTGGTTTCATCTATAAAATCAAACAGTTTTTCAAAATCATTAACGGCAATTTATATTCTTCAATCTAGTCTTAATTTTGAAGAAGGTAAGGAAATTGCTGAAAACCTTTATAGTATTTATGAGTTTTGTAAAAATGGCATAATGAAGGGTTTTACTAAAAGAGATTCAAAATTAGTATACGATGCAATTCCTCCTATTGACGAAATTTTAGACGGTTGGAAGCAAATAAAATAAAATTACTATTGATTTAAAAATTAAAAAGTATATTTAATAATTATTTTATATTTGTAGGTGTTAGATTGTCAAAATACTGCCCTGAATGGATATTTGGTGTATTTTCTGCTCAAACAAGCAAGGAGTTTTTATATTCTAACAATTCTATTGCCGCCGTCGCTAGGAAATATGCTAATGCTATTTCTGAAAGGTACGAAGATGTTAGAACTGAAGAAATTATGGATGTTGCTGAAAAAATACTTCAGTTCTTATCTGAAATTAATGCGGGTGACCAAGCTGCTACCTATATAAATGACTATATTCACTACAGAGTTTGCTTTGAAGCTACTGGAAGCGAAAGAAAATTATCAGGAATTTTTTCATCTGCATTTAATCCAGAAAAAATACAAGACTATAATTCAGATAAAAGTTTTAGAGTTTTTAAGGCAACTGTCTTCAGTATTAGAAACGACGCTTTGCCGAAAGCTACTCCTGGCTGGGCAATCACTGATGTTAAGGATATTGGCTGGATTGGTGAAGTATTTAACCAAGAATCTGATTTATTCTAAGTATTAATCATCTTAAATAATCAAATAAATTTAATTGTGAGATTTTAACAAAAGACTGCTGACTAGCTTGCATTGATGTTAACATACTTTGTAAATCAGTTACTAAGGCCGCAAGGTCTGCATCTTTCAAATCACTAACGTCTTTTTCAACAGCCAATCTTCTTTGTGCTAAATGTTCAATTTGTCTATCAAGTGAATTATTTCTTGCCCCAATTTCACCTCTATTATTAGCAATATGAACTTGAACAGAAGCTATATTATCAATTTGCTTTGACGGTAACTGGTTGTTGTCATATAATTTTTGAACACTACCTATTTTATTTCCAGTTCCGTCGGTGGGTTGAACATTGAAAAAAGAGCCAGGAGTTTTCTGCGCAGAATTGACACCGTACACAGACAAATTTTTGATTTCCATGGGTCCATTTACTGAGTCAGTTAATTTTATTGTCTTACCGTCATCATTAATGGAGGCTGTAACGCCAGTAGAACTTAAATTAATTTGTTTTACAAATTCTGAAGGATCTTCTCCGGTAATTTCCGTTGTAATGGTTGCAGTTCCTAAATTTCCTGTAAGATCAAAGGTCCAGGTTCCAGGATTTTTATTTTCAAACGTTAATTCGGCTACACCATTAGACTTAACTGAGTTAACTCCACCTGAAGCAGTTCTAATAGAAAAACTGATATCTTCTAACATTTGGAAGATTGATACATTTATTCCATCTGATCCCTTAACAGCTTCAAACAATGTGCCACCATCAAGAGTTGTTTCCATTACTCGAGATTCTGAAATAGAAAGGGATGATATTCCCCTATCACCTTTGTAATTAATTTTACCAGCTAGATCTTTTACGAAAGGCATAGTATTAGTTTTATAACCACTGAATAAGTAACTACCATTACTGTCTTTGGCATTTGCTACACTCAAAATTTCTTCTTTCATTTCGTCAACTTCTAGAGCAATAGCGTCTCTATCAGAAGCACCAAGCACATCGCTAGATGCTTGTATAATTAATTCTTGAGTCCTTATCATAATATTAGTTAAATTTTCTAAGTTTTTGTCTAATAGATTTAATCTATCTGAAGCAGAATTTACATTTCTTTCATACTGTTCAATTCTTTTTTTAACCACATTTAATCCTGACAATTCAACTGAACCCACTGGATCATCTGAAGCACGTAAAATATTTTCTCCAGTAGCAATTTTATTTTGTAAATCTTGCAATTCTTCAGTTGTAGAGGAAAATTGTTTAAGTTGTTGTTGATTAAATAGTTTTGAACTTATTTGCATTTATTAGCCTATTATTTTTATACAACCTCAATAAGAGATTGAAACAATTCTTTAGCTGTTTGCAAAATACGTGCCGAAGCTTGGTAAGCTTGTTGAAATTCAAGTAAATGGGCAGCTTCTTCGTCTAAATTAACTCCAGCAAATTCGCTTTGACTTGCTTCTGCTGCTTCTAATATATTTGAAGCTGAATCAAGCGAAAGTTTACTAGCTTGTACATTTGAACCTATCTTAGAAACGGTTATATTGAAGGTTTTTTGAAAATTTCCTCTATTTTCTCCAGTTTTATCCTCGCCCTGTAAACTTAAGATATTAAGAATATTTCTATTATCTCCTTTACCGTCCAAATTGGTTGAAAATTCAAAACTATTACTCAAAATAGGTTCTTCTGAAAATTGAAATTTAGAATTATTTACTTCAAAAACTCTGTTTACATCTAAAATTCTAGATGCGATCGAATGACCAGATTTTTTATCAAAGATTTCTACTTTATTTTTGTTATTAGCATCAACCTTAATTGTTAATTCTGGATCAAAGTCACTCTTGACACTTTTATTTTCAGGAACCTTATCAAATTCAGCACTAATCTTTCTTGCACCTTTTCCCATTACTATGGTGATCAAGTCCTCTGGAGGCAGATCACTTATATTTACTTTTTCAGCAACTGAGTTTTGAATAGAGTTATTAGGTATATCAATCTTTACAGGTTTACCAGAAAACGAAGTAATTTTTAATCCGTCATTATCTACAGTTGCACGAATATCTTGTGTTTTAATTCCATAAAGTCGATTAGCGTTGGGACTGCCATCCATTTTAAAATTGACATCATCAATAGTATGACTAAGGGTTAGTCTTCCTACTTTTTGAGTTCCTACTTTAACAGTTGAGGCAGAAGCACTAGCAGGGGTTATAGACGTAATCTGAGAAAAAACTTTTTCACCTACAACTTTTGCTCCTGCTGCTTGGGCTGTTATTACTTCAGTTTGTGTGTTCCCGAACTGGTCTAATCCAACTATAGTATATTTTTCTCCAAGATCATTACCTGCAGGTGTAATAGTAATAACTTGCGGATCTATAGTAACATGTGTAGCCTGGACCCCAATCTCTATAGTGCCAGCTGTATTGTTAGATGCTGAAATAGATAAAACTTCACTGAAAGAAATACTACCTAACGCCGTTCCTCCGCTAACACCTGTAATAGTTTCCGTTCTGTAAACTCCTGAAGTGTCATATCCATTAACAACAAAGGAATTACCTGTTTCATTTCCATTACAAAGAACTGTGATTTTTCCATTCAGTGCCTTTGAGCCATTTAAAACCCCGTCTAGAGTTAACGCACCTGCTAACGGTGACTTACTTATCATCATTCCGTCAACATCTGTGGTAGAAAGAGTACCATCAGTAATAATTGGAACACCTGCAGACAGATTGTTATTAAATAAGGAAACATCATCTGTTATGCCGGAAGACTCACTCCACGATAAGGATATGCCGGATGGAGGAGAACCGCTTAAGGCTGATCCCTCACTATTAAAAAAAACTGGCACATTACTATCATTGAATTTAATTGAAAAATTAGTTGTAACATAATTTTCTGTTACCTCAATTGAAATAGCTGGATCAGATGCAGTTGGTTGTACAACAAAATTACCTACAAGAGACGCTTTAGCTTTCTTTAAACCAAATGACTCTGCATTCATTGTATTTGCTGTATTTGAAACTAATTCAAATTGCGCACCCTCAACTGTTCCTTCAGCTGTTGCTATTAATTCAAAACCAGGGGCTGTTCCAATTTCTATATTTCCACTCGTGTTAATATTGGGAGTAATAGTAGTGATTGTCTTAAAAAGACCTAAAGATGTAACTGTATTGCCTTGCGTTGGACCAATAATAGTTTCTGTTTTACTTTGTCCATCGGTGTCAGTACCAACTATAGTGAATGTTTTGTCACTTTCATTACTTGTAGATGTTATTGACACTCTAGTTCCAGATCCAAAACCAGGTGTTGCTCCCACATATATGTCATTAGCATTATTATCAGTTGAAATTTGAGTAACAGTCTTAAAATATTTTGTTCCTGTCACACTATTATTGTTGATCCCAGTTATTGTTTCAGTCTGAGCATTTCCATCTATATCTGTTCCTGTAATTGTAAAAGTTGCAGAAGTATTATTAGTTGGACTAGAGATTGTAATTCTTGAATTCAAAGATGAAGAAGCTAAACTTGACAAGGCACCAGTAATGTTAAAGTTGCTGTTATTTCCAACTGTTTGGTTAACTACTAATCCATCACTATCAACCACGGAATTTATTCCATTCATAGTCAAAGCATTAGAGGCTGTACCAGACTGGGCTGTTGCAATTGAATTAGTAATATTTTCTGATGTCCCATTAAACCGAGCCTTTATTCTATTTTCCTCAGGTCCTTCAACTAATAATTCACCTGAAGTCATATTTAGTCTAAAAATTTGACCTTCAAAACTTAAATCAACAGACTGGCCGTCTTTTGGTAATGAGTTAAGAACTATTCCTTTAAGTTGCGATGTTGGCGTTTCTGATCTTAAGCTTGATAAAATAGCTGTAGAAATTTCTTTTTCGGTGTCTGCATTAAGAGCATTTGCGTCTATAGTAGTATTCCAATTTCCGTCAGCTGCTTTGGTGCCAATCCTAATACTACCATTATTTGTTCCAGAACTATTTATTGAGGTTACTGTTTTAAATATGTTAGTAGTTGTGACCACACCTCCATTTGATCCTAATATAGTCTCACTTATAACTTTATTGTCCAAATCTGTACCACTGATGACAAAACTTGTGCCAGTAGTATCTTGTCTACTTTTAATTTCTATTTGTGCGCCAAGATAATTTGAAGTTGATAAAACTCCATCCATTGTTAAAGCACCAGACGAAAATGTTGTTAATTCAACTAAACTGTCGTCGTCATTGATATCATTTCTACCTATTGTTCCTATTTTTATATTTCCACTTGTAGTAGCAGACGATACTATAGATGTTATGGTTGTAAACTTTGTAGACCCAATTGCAGTATTAGATGAACCAACGCCAGTAATTTCTTCTGTTATAACTGTACCACTTGCGTTGGTACCTGTAACTGTAAATTTATTTCCAGTTTCAGTCGCTGAGCAATAAATTGTTACAACTGAGTTTAAGTCATTTGCGTCTTTTAGAGCACCATTTAGAGATATTGTTCCGGCTGCACCAGGATTATTTGAGGTGTATAAGCTATCATCGTCGTTTACAAATAATTTATAGTCTTTTTGATTAATATCTAAACCATATTTAGAAAGACCAACTACTGCTTTTTTACCGTCTGGTGCTCCTAAACTATTGTCTAGACTGTTAAAAACCTCAGGATTAATTGTAACTTTTTCGCCTGTTTTATTTCTGTCAACTTTAATGTATCCGTTAGTGAGTGAGTCTAAAGTTGCAGAATTGACTACCCCTGTATTAATTTGTGTAGAAAAACTCTCACTTGAAACGAATTTCAATTCACCCTTTATATTGGCCGATGTTTTGTTGTTATTACTTACATCTATTAATAACTTAGAATTTAATTGTGAATTATTTTCACTTAATCTATCAAAATTTTCTCCAAATGTTTCAAGAAAAAAGTCGGAAGGAGCAGAAATATTTTTAAGGTTTACATCATATCCATCTTTGGAATCAATTATTATTTTTTTAGAGTCACCTGTGACATTTGCTATCAAACCTGTTTGAGATGAATATTCATTAATACTTTTAGCCAAAGCAGATAAGTCACTTGCTGCAACACTCGCATTAATTGATACAGCATTACTATTCTTAGCTTTTAGATCAAAAGTAATTGATCCACTTGTACCTTCATCCAATGGTCCTAGCATAACCTTAGTACTAGCGGATACATTTACACCTGTTCCTGCTAAATCAGTTTTGAGTTTATTAGCCGAATAATACGCGTTTGTTCCTACAGGTACATTTATAGTTTTCACAACATTATCACTATTAGTAATATTTAGAGAGTAGCCAATTGCTTCAGTTCCAATTGAAATTTTTCCAGCTGAGTTACCATCAATACTAATACTTCTAACTTTACTGAAAATTTTGCTTCCTGTTACAGTTACTATATTGCCGCCGGTAATTGTTTCAGTTTGATAAAGTCCATCTAAATCATATCCAGTAACTGTAAAAGTCCTAGTTGATTCATCTTTTTCACAGGCAATTGAAATATGTGAATTTAACTCTTTAGAGTATATTTTTTCACCATCAAGCGTCAATGAACCACTGGTCACAGTTTTAGTTGTAAGCAAACCATCCATGTCCGTACTTTGTTCATTGTAACTTAAGTTTGAGCCAAAACTACTAACATAATCTCCACTAGCAGTTTTCCTTGATAAATTCATACCTCTATAATTATTATTTAAATAATCATTTCTATACTCAGCAGACTCTAAAAACCCATTCTCTTTTTTAATTAAAGAAGCTACCTCAGAGGCATCTAAAGTTGTGCCAGAAACATGTCTTCCGTCTCGGGTAAAGATTTGAATCTTACTAGGTAACGCAGCCAAAGCAGAAATATTTGAAATTGAGGCTGAAAAAGAATTACCTTTAGAAAATATTGAAGCGTTTGAAATATCAGATTCTGAGGATGCTATTGTGAGATATCCATTAGCACCAGAGGCAAATAATCCATACTTTCTAAAATCATGTTGACTTTTCCCATCCAACATCAAACCTGAATTTAATAAGTCTGCAAACTCTTCTACAGATTTTATTCCATCTCCAGGATCGGTAGCGGCTGAACTTAAATTTACTTCATTTCCATTTGCAAGAGTGATTTTAAATGATGAAAAACCTTTGATATCGGCGTCTGAAATAGTAATCGTTCCAGACGATTGATTACCTATTGAAGATAAATTAATTGACTTTATTGACGGTTGTATAGTTGATATAGGTCCATCTTGCAAAAAAGATGTTGCTACTAAAGGATTATTACTTGAGGTAAAAACATCCTTTATTTGTGGAGGATGACCTAATTTTGGTTGTTGAATAGTACCAATTAAATTTAATTCAACTTCGCCTACATTAGCGGAGCTTTTGGAAATTAAATTTTTAGATGACGCAGCAAAATCTTTGGGATTTGTTAGATTAAATTGCATTGCACCAGATTTAGTCGTACTTGGAGATATTATAAAACCATCATTGTCTTCAGGCTCTCCTATAACTTCGATTTGATAACCATTAAAATTAAGCAAATTTCCTCTTGTAAAAGAAACACCAACCGAATCTCTTATTTTCCACTCATTATTAGTATTATTGTAATTTACATATATTTTTTCTTGTAAGATGTTGCTTGGATCACTTTCAACAATGTTGAAACTTAGAGAACTCTTATTATTGTAGTTAGCCTTTGGAGTCATTGAGTTAACTGAAAACATTGCTTTTCCAGTCTGTCCGTTAAGATTAATACCGGAAGTTTGAATATTATTTATTTCATTTGAAAATTGTTCAGCAAGACTACTTATTTCACTTTGGACCAGTCTAACTAAACTATAAAATTGTGAAATTCCAGATAATATGCCTGAAGAGAATGTAGCAGTTGATTTTATTCCCTGTTTATTAACAATAATTGATATATTATTTTCGTCTGAAGCTGATGTAAGTATCGCAGCATTATTTCTTTTTAGAATATTTACTCCGTTTCCTGAATCACCTAATCTAATTTCAGCTGCTCCTGTTTCATCGAAATTTACAGTGAAATTAAGTATTTTAGAGAGGTCTTTTAACAATTTATCTCTAGCATCTAAAACATCATTAGAAGCATCTTTAATACCGCTCGTAGAGATTAAACTGTTAACTTTAGATAGTTGATCTAAATTTAAATTTACTTCAGTTAATTTAATATCAACTTGTTTAAGAACACTTGAATTAAAGTTTTTCAGTTGAGTATCATAATTATTAAAAGATGAGGCCAATGCTTTTCCTGCTTCTAAAGCAACAGTGCGAGCAGCAATACTATCAGGGTTACTTGCAACGTCTTGTAGAGAATCAAAAAATCTTCCAATGAAAATACCTAAATCACTTCCTGAAGGTAACAACATATCTTCTAAATCGCTTAATTTTGAGACTAACTCATTTAGCATTTCATAGTCTGATTGAGATGACCTGGTTTTATCGGACAAGTATGCATCAAATGATCTTTTAACTCTTGCAACTCTTACCCCTAGACCAGAATTATCTGACACATTAGTTGGTCCTCCAGAGACGCCTGCAACTTCAGTAATATCTGCGCTTCTTTTATTATAACCTTCTGTATTAATATTAGCTATATTTTGACCGGTAACAGATAAAGCTTGTCTATAGGCTTGTACCCCAGTTTTTCCGATTTCAAATAAAGAAGCCATTTACTTTTCTTTCTTTAATTGAAAATGTGGTTGAAATTGTTTAATAAGTGCTTCTGCTATACCAAAATTATTTTTCTTAGATAAAATTTGGGAATATTCTATGTCAAGCATATTATTAAATGTATCTTGAGCCTCAGAACTAAAAACCCCTTCAGCTAGCCTACTTTGTCTTGCCTGTTTTAACATTTGATGTACAAAGATAGACTCGAACTGCTCTGCTACATTTTTTAAGTCTTGATTATTTCTTTCTTTTAAAAACAAAGAATTTTGATCTTGTGAAACCTTTGTTGCAAGAAAATTAATATGATTTGTTTTTGAAATAGAATTATCCATTAACTCTACCTTTAAATAATAATCATTTGCGCTCTAAGAGCACCAGCAGCTCGTAAAGCTTCTAAAATTGCAACTAAATCCGCACTAGTAGTACCTATTGCGTTAATTGCATCAACTACATCCGCCAAGGATGTTCCTGCGTCAAAAACGAAAGCTGACGCTTTGTCTGCACCTGCCTCTATGTCAGTATCATTTTCAGTATTAGCAGCAGTCGTAGTTGTAACGTTACCTGCATCGTCATATAAAACTTGGCCAGGAGTTGTGTTAGTATCTTCATTGACTTTAACTGTTAGACTACCGTGACTTACTGCCGCCGGTGTAACTCTTACGTCTCCTCCTATTACAATTGTTCCAGTTCTTGCATTTACAACCACCTTGGCAATTGGTGACGCTGGATCAACCTCTATATTTTCAAGTAAACTCATAAAACTAACTTTTTGAGATGAGTCTTTAGGCGCCCTAACTGAAATAGAGGTATGATCTAGAGCTTTAGCAACGTCTGGGCCAAATACTTTATTAATTTCTTCTGTAATACGATTGGCAGTTGTAAAATCTCCTTGATGAAGATTCATTACAAAGTTATTTGAATTTATAAATGGTGCTTCAACCATCCTTTCTACGGTAGCTCCATTAGCTATTGTACCGACAGTAGGAATATTAACAGACATTGAAGAACCATCAGCACCTTCTACCCCAAAACCACCTACTGCTAAATTTCCTTGTGCAATTGCGTAAGTTTTTCCATCAGCGCCTTTTAAAGGTGTCATTAAAAGAGTTCCTCCTCTCAAGCTTTTTGCTTTACCCATTGAAGAAACCGTAACACCAATTTTTTGGCCAATTTTTACAAAGGGATCTAAGTCGGCAGTAATCATCACTGCAGCAGAATTTTTTCCACTTAAACTGCCTGTATCAATATTCATCCCAAATTGAGATATAGTTGATTGCATACTTTGCAGAGTAACTCCTAGAGAAGAGTCACCAGTTCCGTCTAGGCCTACAACAATTCCATAACCCATTAATTGATTAGTTCTAATTCCTGCAAAACTAACCATATCTTTTAATCTATCTGCCATTACTTCATTAGTAATGAATAAGAATAAGAAATTAACTAATATAATTTTTTTTAAGCTTTTCATTTATAAATTTCCTAAAACGGTGATATTGCTCTAAAAATCTTACTTCCCCATCCGGGTTTTGTGGCGCTATCTAATATTCCTGCGCCAACGTATTCAATTTGTGCCTCTGCGATTTTTGCTGACGAAACTGAATTTGTAGTAGATATATCTTGAGGCCTAATTATCCCACTTAATCTGATATATTCTGTACCTTCAGTTATCCTTAATTTCTTTTGTCCTTTAATTTCTAAATTACCATTTGGAAAAACTCTAACAACAGTAGCAGAAAGTGTTCCACTCAAACTATTTGATTGGTTAGTGGCCATAGAGCCTGAAAAAGAGTTCGTTTTGGAAGCACTACCTCCCAATCCTGCAAAATTTCTTAATATTCCAGTTGGGCCAACCTCAGCTCCAATCGTATCAGTTTTTCCAGATGAATTTGTGACTGCTTTGTTAGAAGAAAAAGTTTCACTTAAAGTAACTGACAAAATGTCACCAACTTTCTTAGCTCTTCTGTCTGATGAAAAAAGACCTGCCGAAGTAGCACTAAAGATTGCACCGTTTGATGGATTTTCACTATTGAACTCTTCAAATGATGGTGTCAGCGGTTTAAATTGTTTATTATTGACTTCTTCCACATAAGTTGAACAACCATTAATGAATAAAATAGAAACAATAATAATTAATTTTTTCATCATAACCTCTTAATTATAGATTCTGACTTATAAATCTAAGCATATCATCCACACCAGATATTGCTTTTGAGTTTACTTCATAGGCTCTTTGCGTTTCAATCATATCGACTAATTCTTGAACTACATTTACATTTGAACTTTCAAGGGCCCCTTGAACTAAACTGCCAAAACCATTTTCAAAAGGATTGGCTACAACTGGAACACCACTTCCAGGTGTCTCTACCAACATTGACTGTCCAATTGGTTGTAAACCTCTAGAATTTGGAAAATCTGCCAACTGAAACTGTCCAACTTCTTCTGCCTCAACCTCACCTGGGTTTTGAACAGAAACAATCCCGTCAGCAGAAATATTTATATTTGTAACACCCTCAGGTATAGCTATTTCAGGTTGAATTACATATCCAGATGCTGTTGTTATAAGACCTTCAGCATTCCTACCAAAAGCGCCATTTCTTGTATAACCAACTCTTCCATCAGGCATTAAAACCTGAAAAAACCCTGAACCATCTATTGATACATCTAATGCATTGTCTGAAGAAACTATATTACCTTGTGAAAACAATTTATCTGCATTAATAATACGAACACCTGTTCCTACTGAAAATGCAGAATTTGATTTTGTTTCTCCTGAAGTTTGTGCACCAGATGCTTTTATAACTTGATATAAAAGTGTTTCAAAATTTGCTCTATCTCTCTTAAAACCTGTAGTATTCACGTTAGCTAAGTTATTGGCAATAACCTGCATTCTACTATTTTGAGCATTTAAACCAGTTTTTGCAACGTGCATCGCATTAGACATATTAAACTCCTTATTATTAATATAGAAGTATAATGCAATACATATGCCAATTTATAGTGGATTATTAACTCGGCATTCTCATTAGAGATGCTGTAGCTTCATCAATTTCTTTTGCTGTAGTAACAAACTTTACATTTATTTCGTAAGCTCTTGACTGATCGATACCTGCGACAAGCTCGTCTACCGATTTTACATTGGAACCCTCTAAAAATCCACTTAATAACACTGTTCTATTATCCGCTGCAGGTATAGATCCATCTATTGGCCTTACAAATCCATCAATTGTCTTTGCCAAGGGTACTTCAGATCCAAAAGTTGTAGCCAATTGTGCAACTTTTATTTTTTGACCAAGGGGTGAATTTAGTGGCTCGATTTCTATTATTCCATCACCTGACACCGAAATTCTTCTATGTGGTGGAACTATAATTGGTTCAAGATCTACACTAAGTGGTTGAGTTCCAGTCCCATCTCTTAAAGTTCCATCTGCAGAAACTGTAAAGTCTCCCCTACGAGACAACGCCACTTTGCCATTAGAAGGCTTAACAATAAAATACCCACTCCCGTCAACACTTAAATCAAGGGGTGCGCCTGTTTGCTGCATAGGGCCAGGAGTCGAATCAAATCCGCCAGGTTCTTGAAGTGCTAATACCCTAGGGTCTATACCTTTATCACGATCCAAGTACACAGAGGAAAAGTTAATTTGCACATCTTTTTGAAACCCTGTCACGCCTATGTTAGCCAAGTTTTGTGCTGTAACTGATTGATTGTCTCTCAAAATATTCATGCTATTGAGAGCTGTGTAAATACTGCGATCCATAATCTTTTCCTCTTATTTTTCGATAAATTATGTCCTAATTTGAATGATTGCTTGAGTTAAGCTTGTATTAGTTTCAATTGTTTTTGCATTCGCCTGAAAGTTTCTCTGCGCTGTTATTAAGTTTACAAGTTCTTCGGTAATATCAACATTAGATCTTTCTAGTGAACCAGAGAGTATCGTTCCATATCCATCAGCTCCTGCCTCTCCAACTGCGGCAACACCTGAGACCGAAGTTTCAACGTACGTTGCGTTACCAACTTGCTTGAGGCCATTCTGGTTATTAAAGTTTACCATTACAAGTCGTCCAAGTGCAATATTCAATCCGTTTGTATAGTTAGCACTAACCAATCCGTTAGCTGCTACATCCAAACCATCTAACTTACCAACAGTTTGTCCATCTTGCGTAACTGTTCTAACATTAAAGTCAGAAGCAAACTGTGTTGAACCATCGAAATTTAAGTCTAAGTCAATGGAAAGAGCATTAGTACCAGCTGCAGCGTCTGCTGCAAAGTCACCTTGATATCCAACTTTTTGAATAGGACTTACTAAGTTACCTTGAGTATCAAATGTCAACTCTCCTGGTCTTATGAAAACTTTAGCAAAAGTACCATCAGTTGTTGGGGTCCAGGCATTATCTGGAGCAAGAGTCGTAGTTGTTCCAGCATCATTAACGTATAAAGATTGACCTGTATCTGATTTAGCTATTGTATTTGCCATGTTAACAAATGAAGGAGTAGTTCCAGTTACCAATTCGAGGTTGTCTAAACCCATACGTGCACTAGCTGAAACGAATATTTTACTTTTTAATCCAGTTGTGCCAGTAGTAAACGTAAACGAGTTACTTGTAGAGTTGTAAACAACAGTAACTCCATTTACTGTGTTACCTGAAGTATCTTCCATTTGATTAATTCTTGATTGAAGAGCCGTTGCTAAAGAAGTTCCATTATAAACTCCTTCAGGAACTTGAATAGCAGCTGTAATATCGTTAACGTTTACAACAAAAATTGTCTCTTCAGCAGCATCGGATAAGAAAAAATCCTCTGATAAATCCTCGTTAGATGTTCTACCATTTAAAACTGCTGGTTCTGACTTTAAACCTTTACCCGAGGTATCTGCTGTTACAGTCGTAATTGCATTAGTAGCGTTTATTCCTAAGAGAGCACTTGTACCCCCTGTTCCAGCATTAGATGCAGTAGCAACACCGTCAACTATTGCTAATCTTCCTATTTCAATATTAGATGACGCTTGTCCACCGTCTCCAACACCAACAGCTGAATTTGCTGGTATATTTTCACCAGTTGTACCACTGGCAATGCTAAATTTTCTTGTAAGATTATTATAAGATACTTCAACTCCAAAAGCCTGTTGAGTGTCAGCAGCTATCTGGTCACCTGTAAACAAGACTGATTCTGCTTTTAATAAAGCACCACCACCAATGTTTGATGAGGCTTTATTAGTTTGTGTTTTTAAACCAATTGCATTTGCACTGTTACCTTCTCCAGGTCCGTATGCTGAAAATGAGAACATTTTACTGGCCGTTGAAGTACCTATTTTAGAGGGAATACCTTGCAGAGTAAAATTTTGGGATGAAAAATCATATGCAATTCTTAAGGCAGGATCATTTTCATCTACCCAATCATCTGAACTTGATACATCTTGTGTAATGACTGAATCTATCTCATGTTGAAGAGCTGTAGTTCCACCAGCACCTCTTATTAAACCAGTAAAACTAGTTGCTGTTTTACCAGTATATTCAATGAGTTCATTACCAATTCTAATAAAACCGTTATCTTCAAAATCAGCAGTTGAGTCAACTGTAAGAGTAGTAGCAGTTGTTGTTAGTTGCGCGCTTACGTCTGTACTCCTCGAGGCTAATCCAAGATTTTCTACACTATCAAATAAACTTAGAGTTGTTGTTGCTGCTACAGATTTGCTTTCACTGTTATCAACACCTCTGGTTATACCAGTTAAAGTTGTTCCGGTTTTACCAGTATAAGTAATTATTTCATCACCTAATTTAAATTTCCCAGGTGCGTCTGCACTAGCAGCTGTAAATCCGGCGGTCGTTCCCACAGTTAACGTTTCTGAGTCAGGTGGTAAAAAAGTAATTGATGTATTATCAGGTATAATTGCTGTTGTGGCAGCGCTTATTGTTATAACTGCATTGTTAATAGCTGTAACTGTCGTACCTACTGTTACACCAGCGACTTCGACAATGTCACCGACTGATATATTAGTGTTTGCATCAACCGTTATATTGGTTGCTCCCTCTGCAACTTCACCGTTAATAAGTACTTGAGCCCCTAAACCGTCTTCATCAACAAAACTTAATTCACCTCCAACAATATCCGCAGTAGCTGCATTTGATAAAGTAATAGTTGTACCTGTGATCCCAGTTACGGTTGTATTAGCAGGTATATTAGTTCCAAAAACAGCATCTCCAACTGCAATATTGGTAGCATCTAATACAGCTAGAGTTGTTGCTGTACCACCTGTTACGTCAACAGTTCCAGTGGTATGACTACTAGCTAAAAAAGTAACTTTTGTGCCTGCAGCTGTTGCTGAATTAGCATTTAATACGGCTGTAGGATTTGCACTTAGTTGTAGTTGTCTGTCATTTGTAATTGCAATAACTCTAGTACCTGCTGTTATTCCAGCTCCTACAACCCTGTCCCCTATCCTAATACCTTTTGTTCCACCGTCAACTGTAAGAAGATCAGAGTTTGTAGCACCAGCCGCAGTTCTCTCATATATAACGTTGGTACCAGCTGTGCCTGCTGTTCTTCCGGCAGTAGCTGGTGTAGCCGTAAGTGTAGTACTTCTTAAAATATCAGTAAAGTCACTCATAATTCCGTCAGTGAAAGTAACTAATTTGACAGTTGCATCGTCTTGGGCAGTAGCTTTTGTAGTGCCATTGACTTCCCTGGTAACTCCCGTAAATGATGTAGCGGTAGTACCAGTATAATTCACTTGTTCAGTACCTATCAACAAAGTACCACTAGCAGGGAAACCAGCAGTGGTGTCTACTGTAAGTGTTGTTACAGTATCATTTATAGCACCATTTAAAAGTGTATTTGGCTGTTTAACATCTTTGTTAAGATAAGAATGTTTATTTAACTCCTTTAAAACTATTCTATTGCTTCCAAAATGTTCTGTTTGTCCTGAGAAGACATCCGTACCACCTTCAAAATAAGCAGATATATCTTTAGATTCTGTATGTAGAACTTTGATTTTTGTGTCTGTAATATTTATTGCAGTTGTTGAGTCTGATTTTAAATTTAAAAACTCATTACCATCAGCATCTGTACCAGCACTAGATACAGAAAATTTTGCACCGTTATATTTTGCATCATTTACCGTAGAGGCTGTCGTGTCAAATTCACCAGCTAAGAACACCTCAGTTGGAAAACTGGTAGAGCTTATTGTATTAGCTGTGTCATTTATATAAACTTTCAAAGTTCCACTGGCATCTTGAACCATAGTATTTCCGCTTACTGCTGTAACATCCAGAGCCTTATCAAAAACTTTTAGCGTAGGAGAGGCATTGTAATAACTATGTAATAAAAATTTTTCTTCGTTTGTTACGTTATTTTCGTCTGATAAGTCTGCTGTAGGATGTTTATAATTAAAACTTAATACTTCAGTTTCTTTAATTGCACCATCAAGTGCTTTCCCATTCACTCTGCTAAATAATGAAGAATTAACACCGTAGGTAGAAGAGTTGTTAGTATTACCGTCAGAGGAAACTGCTGCCCTATTTAAAGCATCATTTATCCTTAATTGAGCGTGGGCTAAAAATTCTTCTCTTGTAAAATTTGGTGATGCAACATTTTCTATTCCATTTGTAATAGAAAAAAGGTCTTCTGTTACAAAACTGTCTTTCATTAAATCAACATTAATAGCTGCCAAAGTTTGAATTTCGTCGTTATTGTCAAGCTGATTAAATTGTATTGAAAAACTGCCATCAGTTACAGGATCAATGGCTAATTTAGAATCATCTGACAAACCTGCATTTATAGCTCTTTGAACCTCAGACGCAAGAGAGGTTGCAGTGTAAGTCCCAGGTCTAATATCAATACTCTTAAAACTCGCGCTTCCTGTTGTATCATCGACTCGAACTGTTAAGAAATCCTTACCCCAGTAAGTTGATTTGTTAAGAGTTGGGTTAGCTTCATAAGTGGTATAATATTGTAGGGGGTCTGTTACAACTGTTATAGAAGGCGCTGTTGCAGTGAAAGCAGCATCCTCTAAAACTGTTGACTCGACTGTCGCGGCTTTCGAAACCGTCTTGTTAGATAAATCATCTAGAAAAAATAGAGGTTGAGTTTGGGCAACAGAAATAATTTGTGGTTTTTCATTAATTGGGATTATTTGACCAAAACGATCAACAACTAACGTTTGACCAGTTGGAGAAATAGCTTCAGTTAGAGATGGTTGAACCTCTCTTCCGTCCACTATAAATTTTGTTTGATATTTGTGAGTTGCTTGATCACCTGAAGCTGCTTGTGTTTTTATAAAAAAGGCTGTCGCAATAACCGGGTTACCTAAATTATCAAAAATTGTAACAGAAGTAGAAGAATTAAATGTAGCTGGATTTTTTGGATCAAAATCAGCAGCAGATTCAAAAACAGTTGATGACGCTGGTAAATTTACCGCTAATTCTAAGTTATCTGTCTTTTTAGCCTCTCCTGCCTCTAACTCTAATTTAAGAGGTTTAGCATCAACAATTTCACCACCTTGAACAGATCCATCATCAGAAACAGGTAACGCGAGTACAAACTGACCTGCAGAATCTACAACAAATCTGTCATTATTTACTGAAAAAGAACCGTTTCTGGTATAAACGGTTTGATTAGTAGTTAAAGATGGCTTCAAAGCAAAAAAACCTTGTCCTGAAATAGCCATATCCAAAGCATTAAGTGAGGAAGAAACGTTACCTTGAGTAAATTGCTGTTTAATTCCCTTCAAAATAGTTCCAGAACCAATCGATGAAGAGCTGTTCTGTAATGGAGAAGTCGCAAAGATATCGCCAAATTCAGCTTTACTTCTTTTATAACCTGTAGTCGCAACGTTAGCGATGTTATTTGACGTTGCTGATATATCTGCTTGTGATCCGTTTAATCCTGTAAGAGCGGTATAAAATGACATCTCTAATTTCTCCTAGTATTTTCTTATTAATTAATTCTTAAATCTGACAACTTGTGAGGGGTCAATCGTTCCATAATCTTCAACTTCTAACATTACCCCGTTTTTAGTTTTTGAAGTTCCATTAACATTTGCGTATACTTGTGTTGAAAGTTCACCAGTATCACCCAAATTACCAGTAAATGCTCTTATTGTTATTGGAGAGTTAGAAGTTTTAATATCCTCGGGTAAATCTTTCCACTCGAAACCTACTAAACCAGCCTTTTGCATTCCAAGTGTATCTTGATGTAAAACCTCACCATCACTATTTTCAAATATAATACTTAAGTTAGAAGCCGTGTCAGGCAAGTCTACAATGCCACTTATAATACCTTCTTTATCTGGTCGAGCATATTTACCAGGGACTAATACAGAATGACCCATTAATTGTGTTGTTGAAGCAATTCTCATTTCAGATAGTTGTTGGCTTACAGACTTCATAGTTTCGTCCATAGAAGTAATACCAGTAACTGTAGAAAACTGCGCCATCTGGGCTATAAAATCAGCGTTATCGACAGGAGCAAAAGGGTCTTGGTTTTGTAATTGTGTAGTCATTAATTTAAGAAAATCTTCTTGTCCAAGCTGATCTTTTGTCTCTTTAGGCGTAAATTTTTCTTTAGCAGAATTAATGCCTAATTTATCTAAAATATTTGTTAGTGATTGATTTGATGAATTAATTTCAGACATAATTTATTACTTTCCTATGTTTAGTGTTCGCATTGTTAGAGCTCTTAAAGTTGTTATAACTTCAACGTTATTTTGGTACTGCCTGGATGCCTCCATCATATCTACCATTTCTTCGTCTACATTTACGGCTGCTTTATATATGTATCCATCCGCATCTGCCGCCGGGTGGGCAGGCATATAGGACTTGATGGGCTCTCTTCCAATTTCTTTCACTTCAACTGCGTCAACTGTTGCGACACCGTTTTTCTTGACTAAATCACTATATTGCGTTTCAAAAATTGGTTTTAGTGGCTTATAAGTAGTCTTTGGATCACCAGTGGTAGATCCTGCATTAGCAAGGTTTGAAGCTACCGTATTTAATCTTACTAATTGGGCAGCCATTGCTCGACCAGCTATATCATAAACTGATTTAATATCCATTATTCACCCCTGATCGCCGACATAATTTTGTTAATTTTTCCATTTAGAAAATTTACTGTAGTAGAATATCTCATTGAATTTTCTGCAAATTGCATTTGCTCAACAGCTAGTTCAACTGTGTTTCCATCTAATGATGTTATTAGAGGCTCTCTATATGAAACTTCGTTAACTGATTTACCTGAATTTTGTACTATATGGTTAGAATGTGATGTGATTATAGGCCCGTTTTTATCTAGTTTTTTAATTTCATCTTCAAAACTTATATCTCTTGCCTTGTAATTAGGTGTTGCTGCGTTAGCAATGTTGGAAGCTAAAATATTGTTACGCTTACCTCTTAATTGTAGGGCCGATGAATAAAAAGATAATTGATCTTTGATTGTATCCATTACTAAAAAACTCGAATAATTACTATATTTAAGACAATATTTGCAAATAAGGTGCCAATTTAATTAAAGGTAAAATTTAATTATTTATTAATAAAACTTTAATAATTTTTTTATTGTCGTTATTAATTAAAGGTGTAGGGTAGTCTTATGGATTTTTCAGAAAAAATTATTGATAAAAAAGAAGAAATTCTAGATGAGTTTGAAGAATTAACACTTAAAGAAATAGCGGTTAAAATAAAACAAGCATCCAATCGTGAAGATGGGTTAATATTTACAATTGCGTGCTTAGCTGCTAGGATTTCAGTTTTAAATCGAAGAATACAAGAAATTATTGATGAAAATAGTGCCAATGATAATCGTGCCGATAATGGAGCAAATAGCAAAGGCAATATTGTTGAAAAGATTATCAAACGTTCTAAAAAGCCCTCAAACGTTCCTGTTGAATGGGTAAGAGTTCAAATAAAAGAAACAACTGAAGTAAATGGTGTTAGGTTCCCTTCTGGTATCCAAATAGATGTCACAAAAGAGGATGCCCAACAAATGATAGACGGAAGTAAAGCAATTTTACTTGAAGATTCAGAAAATACCGATGAAGTTTAAAGCAAGTTATTTTTTATAATAAGTATAAATAGCCTCAATCTCATCTTCCCTTAGACCTGTTTTGTTTTTTATTTCTTCTCTATTGTTACCATTTTTAGCCATATCAATAGCTATACTTAACATATCTTCGGAACCTTTTATATTTCCTAACCTACTAATTTCTCTTTCAATAAAACTAATTTTGTCCGACAAATTAGCTAGCTCTTTTTTCTGATGTTCTAATAAATTACCAACAATAATAAGATATTCTTTTATTTCTTTATTATTTTTGTTAATTACATCAGCATACACAATTATTGCATCTTTATTATTTTGAAATTTTAAATTTTGAAAAAAAAATATTAGAAAAAATCCTATCACCAATAAACAAATAGAAAAGAAAATAAAAATCTCAAAATTGGATAAAAGATAATCTACAAACATAATGTATATTTATTCATTATTTTATACAAAATTACTATAAGTAATTTAAAATATTTATATGATAGATTTTGAAAAGGAATTTAAGAGATTTGCTTTTGGTAGAATTTTTAATTCAAGCATTTCTATTTTATTTAATATTTTTTGTAAAAAAACCTGTTCTTGATTAATAGTTTTTTCTTGGTCAATATTAATTGTAGAAACTAATTCACTTATAGCAGTTTCTAACTGTTGATTAACTTCTTTGAAATCAATAGAAGAGAATTTGTTTTTATTCAGTTCTTCTAATTTATTTAAGTTTAAGTCAATTATGTCTAGTTTATCAATCATAATAACCAAAGAATATTAAGATTTCATTTCTCTGTATGCTTGCATAAGAGCATCAGATAACTTATCTAAATCAAGAGGATAGTTACCAGATGAAATTGCTTCTTTAATCTTCGCAACTTTATCTACATCAATAGGTGCTGACTTAGCCATTTCAGAAACCAATTTCTTAGTATCTTTTATATCAACGACATTTGAAGACATCGCTTTATCAACTTTAGACGATGATTTAACCAAATCATTCAAAGAATTTTTAGTATCTTTAACCTCATTCTTAGGAAGATTATTTATGATGTTATTTGTTATTTTGTCCATTTTATTTATCTCCACAGTATTAATAACGACAACTGATTTAATTATTTTAGCGAAATACCCTAATTATTTTATCTTTTTTAATATAACCTTTAATTGTTTTCCCACTTCTTAAATTTTTTACTTTTATCAAATCACCTAAATTTCCAGAACCTTGGGCTTCTCCAGATACGCTAACTGAGGCATTACCTATATTTGAAACAATTGAAATTACATCTCCGTTGTTAACTTCATATTTCTCATATAAATGTCTAGGATGCAATAATTGTCCCATTTTTAAATTTTTTTTGATTTTTCTACCAACTAATTCTTTTTTATAAGAGAAAAATGATTTTTGAGAAGAATTAGATACTTCTACTAATTCTATATCATCCAAACCTATAATATCATTTTTTTCTAGTGATTGCTTTAATCTTAAAACTTTATAAGTTCGATTTTTTTTGATTTTTACTAGTTTATTTTTATATATTTTTTTTGATTTAACTATTGAATCTTTTGAAGTCTTTTCTTTGTTTTTTTTGTTAGGAATTTTTATCCTTATTAATAGTTGATAACCCTTTTTATCTGAACAATTTACTTTTACTGTTCTATAATCATTGTATATTTTTTTTATTTCAAGATTATTATTGCAGTCCTTATATACACTAGAATTCGAAAAAACAGGCTTTCCATTTACCCCTTCTGAAACAAGCCAATTTGAAACTATTTCTGAAATATCTTTTCCTGTTAAGGCTATAGTTGGTTTGCTCAGTAAAGTAATTGTCAGAATATGTAGAAAATATTTAGAAGTTATTTTAAACATTAATTAACCCCCAAAAAAATATATCTGAGATGTAATTGATGAATTGTTTTTTTCAGTATTTTCTTTGTTTTTATTTTTTTTAATAATTAAATCTTTGATCTCGTTGATACTCGGAAGATATAAACTTTTTCCTGAATATAAATAATTTGGGTTGTTTCTTACAAAAGCTTTTTTATTAAAGTGAACAATAGCTAAACTCAAAATATTATTATTAAATGATTTTGATCCATAATAATTCAGCATTATATCACTTAATGTTTCATTTTTTAATACAACATGTTTTGAGCTATGATCTAAATCTTTTAAAAATTCATTATCAGAGGTTAAATTGCCTCTTTCTATGTTGCCTCTATATTCTAATACTACAAAAGGTTCTGAAAAGGAGACTTTAGAAAAGAAAAAAATAAAGACTAAATAAACGTAAAAAATTTGATTTTTTTTCATTCAATTACTCCACAAATTCTACAATCATATTTTCTAAATTACTTAATTTCATATTGTCATTTAAAGGTAATAAAATGCTATAGTTGTCATATATCTTATTAGCATGCACTATAACCGAACTATTATTAAGCATTGAATTTTTTATATTTATACCTTTTACCAAACCAATCTGTTTTTGTTTAAGACCTTGTTTTCTTCCTAAATCAACAATCAAGCTTCCTTCGTTTACCTTTAATTTACCCTCCAATGGACGACAATTTAGATCTTGCAAAAATTTAGTTGCGGCAAGAATCATATGGTCATGTACATTTTGATCAACTAATTGAATGTCCGAAGTAGATATATTATTAATAAACTGAAATTTACTTTTATACTGGTATTCAATTGGTAAATCATATGTTTTGGTAGCTATTAATTTAATTCCAGGACCTTTAAAAATCTTGAAGGATACTCTTAACAAATAATTTGAGAAACTATTTTTTTTATTACTTTCTGTTAACAATAATGCAGGAACAAGACTATAATCACCTGCTTGAATAACAGGTAATCCATTTGTAAGTGCATTATAATCGAAGGACATATTTGATGTAGATTTGATTATTTGCTCTAGCGATTTTCTTTTATGATTTATTGCCTTCACATTTGGTAGTCTCGAAATCACATCATAGATTCCAGCATACCATATTGATGTATATCTAGCCAACTTTGACGGTACATTAGACTCAATGTTATAAGATCCTTTAAATAAAGTAATATTTATTGGTCTATTTTTACAATTATTCTTTGATAATTTTCCACCAACAACAGCACTTATTTTAATACTGATAAATTCTTTACTTTGCTTTTCTGACAATATTTTAAAATCTAAAACTCTATTAGTAGCTTTCACAATTGATTGGTCATTGATTACTGTATTGGAAGTAATAGCAGAAAATCCATTTATATCCGCTCCGCCTTGCAAAGCAGCTATATATAATGCATCCTCCAAAGCTCTTTTTCTTGAGGTTTCAATATCATCAGAAATTAAAACTGCTCTTCCAGTAGTCTCAACTTGTCTGAAATTTGTATTATCATCAGCTAATAATGAGCTGCTTAATAATACTAAAATTCCTATAGATATAATATATTTTATTAATTTAATAATATTAACAATGCTATTTATCATTTTTATACTATGTTCTTCTTGCGTTTCTTAACATCATAAGCATCATATCTTTATCAATTTCTAAAACAGTCTCGTAAGTGTCAACACCTGTTGGATTTATTCGTACTGTTTTTGCTCCTCTTATAATACCTTTAACTACAGCCCTAAAAGTGTCATTTTGAACCATCAAATCTATTACTGTAGTATTAGAGTCAACTTGTATACCGTGTATTTGTTCAGCTAACTCTCTCATAGCAGCCATTCTTGCCGACCTTATAGCCATCAATCGTTTTTGTGCATCAGTTCTTCCCGGCTGACTAGATACAACTGCATACCCTACAGCCGATAAAGTAGGAATTTTTTCAACTGAACTGTCAAAAACTTCTTTTAACGCTACGATGCCATCACTTTCAGAGTTAATTTTTTTGGCACTTAAACTGTTAGTTGTTGAAAAGTGAGAATTTGCTAAATTTTGAAGGCATCCAGTGCTTAAAAATAATGAGCAGATTGTAAAACTTACAAGTATGTTTTTTTGATTTATTAATAACATGGAAACTCCTAAAAAATAATTATTTCAAATTTCAATGCAGATAACATGCCAATCTTTAAATTTTAATGAATAGAAAATAAGCTAGTAAATTTAATTATTTTATATGTTTACCTAAAATGATTGGCATTGTTCTTGCTTCTTAAATAATTAAATATTTTAAAAATTATTAAATTAATTAAATCACTGTTTTTATTGATTTTTTAATAGATTATGAATTGCTAGGAGATGTCATGAATTTGACAAATACATTAAGCACCCAAATTTTTTCTCCAGGAAAACTTAAACCATTTGGTTTGCCAATTGCTATACTAATGTTAATGGTAATGATGGTGATACCCTTGCCTTCTATATTGCTAGATGTATTTTTCACTACAAACATATTGTTATCATTACTAATATTAATGGTGTCTATACATACTTTTAGACCTTTAGATTTTTCAAGTTTTCCAACAGTTTTGTTATTTGCAACTATTTTAAGGCTTGGTTTAAATGTTGCTTCGACAAGAATTGTGTTAAGTGCAGGTCATACTGGACCTGACGCAGCAGGTAAAGTTATAGAAGCTTTTGGAGAATTTGTAATTGCGGGTAACTATGTTGTAGGTATTTTTGTATTTGCAATTCTTATAATTATAAATTTAGTTGTTATTACAAAAGGTGCTGGGAGAGTTTCAGAAGTTTCTGCTAGATTTACACTAGATGCTATGCCAGGAAAACAAATGGCTATTGATGCTGACTTGAATGCAGGACTTCTAACCAGTGAAGAAGCAAAACAAAGGAGAGATGATATTGCTAAAGAAGCTGACTTTTATGGATCAATGGATGGTGCGTCTAAGTTTGTAAAGGGTGACGCTATTGCTGGAATTTTAATACTTCTAATTAATATCATCGGGGGCCTAATAATAGGTATAGCACAACATGACCTACCAGTTTCAACGGCTGCAGAGAACTATATTATTTTATCAGTTGGTGACGGATTAGTTGCTCAGATACCATCTCTTTTACTAGCAATTGCGACAGCAATCATTGTTACTAGAGTTTCAACCAGTCAAGACCTCTCGAAACAAATTGGTTCACAGATAGGCGTTAAGCAAGCGTGGTTACCCAGCGCATGTGTGCTATTTCTTCTTGGTTTAATACCAGGAATGCCAAATACTTTGTTCCTAATAGGTTCTGGTTTAACTTTTTTTGTATGGTGGATCTTAAGAAAAAATAATGAAGCTCTGGATGATAATGAAAACATTATCTCTGAAAAAGATGCTGATGTTAAAAAATCAGATAATAACACAGATCAAAACAATATTTCTTTATCTGAGATTGCTGACAATTCTGCTATTTCGATGCAATTAGGATATGGACTAATTCAACTTGTAGACGATGAAAATGATGGTCCTTTAATTGCCCGAATTACTGGAGTAAGAAAACAAATTTCAAAAGAATTAGGTTTTATTATTCCTCAAGTCAGAATAAGAGACGATTTATCATTAGAATCAAATCATTATAGAATAAGAATTGGGCAAGAAATTGTTGCTGAAGATAAAATTTTTCCACAACTACTATTAGCTATTCCAGGAGATAATGCCCAAACTAAAATTGAGGGTACCGATGTTAAAGACCCAAGCTTTAATATGGATGCGACGTGGATTGAAGTTCATCAACAGGCAAGAGCTGAAAATTTAGGTTACATGGTTGTAGAACCTGAAGCTGTAATTGCTACTCATCTAAACCAAATTTTGTCCAAACAAGCAGCTGAACTACTAGGTCAAGACGATGTTCAAACATTATTAGATAATTTATCACAAACTTCACCCCAATTAGTCGCTTCAACTGTACCAAAACTAGTAACATTGAATATTCTTACGACTATTCTTAAAACTTTATTAGCTGAAAAAATGCCCGTAAGTGATCTGAAGCGTATATTAGAAGTATTAGCCTCTCAAAATGTTAAAAATATGACAGCAATAGAATTAGCTGAGGCTATTAGACCTTCAATAGCTGGATTATTAATTCAACAAATTGCCCCCTTAAACAGTCCACTTCCAGTAATAACATTTTCAGCAGATCTTGAGCAAATGATAGTCAATGTAGCAAAACAAACAGGTGCAAATGGTTTAATTCTTGAAGCCAATTTAATACAGAAAATTGTGTCTGCAATAAATAATATTATGGAAAAAATGCAAAGTGAAAATAGAAAAGCAGTCATGATTACAGCCCCTGTAATTAGAAGAGATTTATCTCATATGCTCAGACAACACATTCCATCATTGGATGTATTGTCTTTCACAGAATTACCTGACAGTAAAAAAATAGAAGTAGTAGCCAATATTGGTTCTGAGGAAGAAAGTAAAAATTAACTTTTAGTTAGAATATGGAGAAAAAAATGACACAACACAAAGTAATTGCGGAAGACAGCCTATCTGCAATGGATAAAATATCTAAAGTACTCGGGAAGGACGCAGTTATTTTGAAAACTACTAAGGTTAATGGAAAAATTGAAATATTGGGCTCTAATAACATTGAAGATATTGCTTCCTCGAATGCGAAAAAAATCGTCAAACAAAAATCAAATTTTAGTCATTTATTTTCAAATCACAATCTTGAACAGAAGATTCAAAATAGGAAAGTTAATAACATACTTGATGAAAAAAAACTAAACCAAAACGAACATTTAGAAAATGAAGTTCAATCAAATATTGAAAATTTGAATTCTAAATATGTTGATGTGAAAACGTTCTCTGAATTTACCACTAAAATAGAAAAACTATTAAAAAATATGGTTGTTTCGGATATCGATGAATTATACCGTTCTGATAATAAGTCTGTAACTATTGAGTTATTAAAAAAAGGGTTTTCAAAAAGTATAATATCTGAATTTCAAGAACAAAATTTTAATAAAGAAGATGTTGGTGCTGAATTATTATTCTATCATTACCTAGCAAAAAAATTAGTGCTTCCCTACAAAGACCAAATTGCAGACTCAGAAATTATTTTTGTTAATGGCCCAAGTGGTTCAGGGAAAACAACCTTATGTTCAAAGATCGCTTCACATATTTTAGATAATAAATTTGTAGCAAATGAAAAGGATAAATTATCAATAGTTAATTTTGCACCAAAATCGTCAAATAATTCTGAACTTGTAAATTTTGGAAGACTATTAAATTTAAATGTATCTTCTATTTCTTCTATGGAGGATTTTATTAATTTGATTAGTACTAACCATGATAATAAGAAAATAATAATAGATGTATCACAAGAGATTATAAATACTTCAGGTTACATACAATATTTAGAAAAACTTACTTTAAATAAAAAATGTTCTAATTTAATAGCGCTTCCTGCAAGTACAAATAAAAGTATGATTGAAACTATAATAAGATTTTATAGAGATACTTTTCCTGTAATTGGACTTACAAAATTAGATGAAGCAAATATAAATGCAGAAGAGTTGTCAGTTTTAGGAGAATTAAATTGTAAAATTGGCATTCTATCTGGATCTAGATCAATAATTGGTTCAATTGCTTTTGCTAAAAGGGAAGTTTTGGCACAATATATGAAAGATATGAGTATATAGTAAGGATTAATTATGACTACAACAATCGCAATTGCTTCTGGAAAAGGTGGTGTAGGTAAAACCACAATAGCTGTTAATCTTTCTTTAGCTCTTACCAAACAAAATAAGAATACGCTACTTCTTGACGCCGACTTGGGCATGGCAAATTCTCATATTCTACTGGGAATAAATCCTAAATTCTCATTAGAGGATTTCGTGTTAGGGAGCAAATTATTAGATGATGTAATAAAGACTACAAACGATAAGCTAAGATTTGTATCCGGTGGAAGCGCGATTAATCATCTTTTAAATTTAAGTGATTTAGAAAGGCATAAAATAATACAAAATTTTGGCAATGTTAAAAATAAACCTGAAACTATGATAATTGATGTAGGTGCTGGAGCAGAATCTTCTTCATTAACTTTTATGGCATCTGCAGATAAAGTTATTGTAGTTATTACGGCTGAACCCACAAGTTTTATTGATGCTTATGGACTAATCAAAACCGCTTTTTTAGATCATAAAATGGAAAATTTTGGTGTAATTGTAAATATGGCTCATTCTCAAATACAAGCAAAATTAAATTTTGATAAATTTAGAGCTATTACTCAAAAATTTTTAGATGTTAATTTAAAATTTATTGGAGGCGTTTCTTCTTCGCAAAGAATTAAAAACTCAATAATTAGCAGAAAACCAATCATGTCAGGCAATCCAAATAAAAATCCTGATGTAGAAGCTTTTTTGAACTTAGCAACAAACTTAAATACTTTGGCAACCAATAACACTGGAACAATTAAATTTTTTGATAATTGAAATGATTTTATGAAAGTTATTTAAATGAATAGTTATTCTAAAATAATAAAACCAAATATTAATCAATTGATCAGTGATCATACTAATTTGGTTAAAAAAATTTCATGGCATCTTCATGGACGTGTAAATTCAATAGTTGATATAGAGGATATCATCCAAATTGGAATGCTTGGATTAATATCCGCTGCTCAAAATTATGTCCCTCAAAAAGATGCTTCTTTTGCTTCTTATGCAAGCATTAGAGTAAAAGGAGAAATTTTAGACTATTTAAGAAAGAGTTCTAATTTAGATAGAACTACAATTGCAATAAAGAAAAACTCCGAAAAAGCTATAAACAATTTACGTAATAAATTAGGCCGTGAACCATTTCACAATGAAGTTGCAAATGAACTTGGTATATCTATCGATAAATATTTTGAATGGTCTCACGCATTTGAGGCTAGCATAATAAAAAGTTTGGAAGATTCATATGATGATTATTCAAATTGGTTTGTTACTAATGAATTAAACCCAGAAGAACAAATTAATGACATAGAACTAAGAAATAATTTAAAAGAAGTTCTGAAAACACTTCAAGGTAAAGAAGCACTTATTATACAGCTATATTTTGTTGAAGAGTTAAATATTTATGAAATTGCTGAGATAATGGAGGTATCTACAGGAAGAGTTTCACAAATTAAAACTTTGGCTATAAAAAGAATAAGAGAAAATTTACAAAAAGAAAATTAAATCTATAATGCAAAAATTAGAGATGCTTATTAAAACCGTAGACGCGCATTACGACAGCCTACACCATATTCAATGTTATTATTTATCATGTAGCCTTCTAAACATAGCTAGAGGAACTTGCAATATGATGATTGTTAAGGAAGCTAGCAATTTTAAAAATAAAATAACTATAAAATTTGAAAGAGCAGTTATGTCAGGTTCTATAAAAGTGACAAACGATTTTTTCAATTCATTACAAACTCAGCTATCTGTTAGAAATGAACGTCCAGCAAGATTAGAATTGGTTATTAATGATAAATTAAATATTAATAAAAATGGAATTTTATTTCTAGAAGAAGAACTTACTTCAGATATAATTGAATATAAATTTTTTATTCCACTTTTATAAAAAATTAGGTGTATTTTATATTTTAATCATTTACGAAATTAACCGTCAATTAATCTTTTTGTTATATCAACTTCAGTCTGTAGCAGTCTAGAAACACCTGAAAATGCTTGCTGTGTCTTTAGCATTGTTACCATCTCAGAAGTAATATCTACATTTGCTCTTTCTAAGTTGCCTGCTTCAAGTTTTCCAAAAGCACCATCCATAGGAACACCAAATTTAGGCAAACCTGATTTAGCATTATTTTGAAAGCGATTATTTCCGACAGGTTGTAATCCCTGATCATTTACAAAAGAAGCCAATACAAAATTTCCAATATCAACTTCTTGATCAAGTCCATATATAGCTGTGATCTTACCTTTTGAACTAACATTTATGTTAGAAATTATAGAAATACTTTGATCTGTATTTTCTTTTGTTGTTGGAATAACTAAATTTTTTAAAACTCCTTTGTTATCTCCCATAAAACCCATAACACTTAATCCGTCGTTAGTAACAACTTCACCATTGGCTTTTATGTTGAATGAACCATCTCTAGTAAAATATGGCTTATCAATTTGATTTCCTTGAACCACAGGAAAAAAACCTAATCCAATTACTGCTAAATCCAAGGCACCTCCTGTTACCTGCAAAGAACCTTGGCTCATTTGTAAACGTGGATCACTAATATTTACGCCTTGTCCGGAAAACTTATCCGGATCTGTTGAATTATGAGTTGAGTAAATATGTTCAAAATTTGTACTACTTTTTTTAAAACCTGTACTATTTGCATTTGCTATATTGTTAGAAACTATTCCCATTTCTTTTGTGTTAGCATTTAAAGCACTTTTTAGAATTGATAACATATTAAATCTCCTATACGTTAATATGAGCAAAATTTATGCCATTGACTTTATATTAAATTAAATTTTATAAACATATGGTAGATTTAATCGTAATGTTATTTAGAATTATTTTTATATAAATCTGGAGAATATATTAAAATGAGCAAACCCTCTAAAAGTACAGATTTAGTAAAATTTAATAAAAAAAAATCTAACCTCCCAATAAAATTTGATCAAACTGAAGTGAAACAAGCTCTTGAATTAGTTGATAAAGATTTAATTTTAAAAAATAGAGAAGATGTAAAAAAATATTTACCTGATATATTAGGAAGAGTTTTAGCTAGAATATGGATTGATAAATCTTTCAAGAATAGTTTTAAGTCAAACCCCAAGGAAGTTTTAAATGATAATGGTGTTTTTTTACCAGACGATATGATACTGGAATTCCAAAAACCAAATTCCGATAGGCCTAAAATTATAGTTTATGAAAAAAAAGAAAAATCAAATTTTAAGGTTAGGGTTGTACAGTTACAATTAGTAATGTTAGCAGGCAGATAGAATTGTTTGACTTTTTAAAAAGTAATTTAAAGTCTATAAGGATTTTAATAAGTTTAATATCATTAAGTTTCAGTGTCTTAGGATCTTCGGTTTATGGAGCAGAGGATAGAAGCAAAGATATGAAAATTGTTTATAAACTTTTACAGGAGAAAAAGTTTGATGAGGGTATCCAAAAGTTACAGGCTCTTTCAGAAAATAATAATATTAGCGCACAACTCCTAATTTCAAAAATTTTTCTTACTGGAGATTTAACACCCCAAGACTTTCAAAATTCTTATTTTTGGGCATCTTCAGCATTATTAGGTGGATTAAAAAAATCAGAAAAAATTCTTGAAAAATTAAGTAATTACCTCACAGAAAAACAAATTAATGAAATTAAAGATAAACTTAAAATATTTTTAGAAAAAAGAGCTATAAATAACGATAAAAGAGCAATTGTACAAATTGCAAAGCTCTATGAAAATTATTTAGACCCTCCTGACATGATTAATGCATACACATGGTATAATATTGCTGTAGCTAAGGGTGTTAAGTCTGCTAAAGCTAAAAGAGACGAAATTTTGAATGAATTAAATGAAAAAGATTTACTTGAAGCTCAATCTTTATCATTTAAGCTGTTTAAACAAATTAACAATTAATGGAGATATTCATGAAATACAAAGTTCATTGGTTAATTGATGGTCTTATCGAAATAGACGCTAATAATACTGATGTAGCTGAAAAAATTATTAAAGAAAAAATTGAATCCTTCGTAGAGAACAATGCGTCTTTCTTTAAAGAAATTGGAGCAAAAGCTGTACAGGGTCAAGCATATCTCCCAGGAAATGATGAATAATTGATTGGAGTATTATGATTTTAAATTTTAGGAATAATTTTATTAGTTATTTATTTTTAACAATTAGTTTATGTCTTTATTCATCATATTCTTTTTCTAAAGGTAAAATTTATGGTCAATCCAAAACTTTATCTAAAGAATACATTAAATATGAAAACTGTCGTCTTAAACATACACTAATTAATATGAAAGATGGCCAAAAAGATGGTTATAAATGTATTTATAGAAGACAGGGTAAAGGTAAAGATGTTACAGTTTTTCAACCATCGCACATTTGTCAAAAGTCTTTTAAGTGTAAAACTGAAAATCAATAAATTATTTGACGTCTACAACATTTTATTAAAGTAATTTGATAAACATACAACATATAGTATATATTCTTAATTTTAACAATAAAATCATATATTTATAGTAAAAAACTATATTTTATATTAAAATGAAAATATGGATAATTATGAAATAAATATTTTAAGAAGAGACGGTAACTGGAAAAAAGTTAATCCTAATGATCGCATTATGGATAATTTGGAAAAGAATGATGATAATGAAGTGAAGTCAGTAAACTCAAAAGATAATAAATTCAAAAATAATTTTCTTTTTTATCTTGATAAGGTTAATTCTATAATTGGTAAATTAGAAGTTTTAGAAAACGAGAAAACTAGATTAAAAGATCAGCTCAAAAATTATGAACAAGAGTTTTTGAATGAAAAGATTAACACTGAAGATAAAATCAACTCATTGACTAAAGAAAAAGAAATGCTTGATAAAACCATAAGTGTGATCAAAAATTTAAAAAAAATTTGATGTGGAGGTGTAGATGGCTACTAATAAGGTTAAGGATGCTAAATCAATTTTCGTTGCAAATGTTAAAGGTGGTGTTGGGAAGAGCACTTTGTCAATTATGCTTGCTAGAGTTTTAGCTGAAAAAATACCCCCACAAAATATTACCGTTATAGACACAGATCTCCAAAGAACAGCAACAGAATTTCTAACAAATAGTAATCCTGAAATAAACGTGGAGTTTTTACCTATTACACCAGCTTTTGAAAATACTAACATTTCTTTAGTTCAGCAGTTTATTAAGCAAAATGAATTCAGACCTGGCCATGTTGTAATTGTTGATACTCCAGCAGGAAGCTCTCAAAGGCTTTGGAACCTTGTTGCTGAAGGTTATTGTGTTTTAATCCCAACTACGCTTAGCAATGCAGATTTATTCCCTACTGAAAATTTTATAAGAAGTATGGACAAGGTAAAAGCAAGATATACAAAATCACACCCACACTTAGTGGTATGTCCAAATAAAATACCATTTGGTCAAAAAGATTTTTCTTTAATGGCCGAAAGACTAAAAAATCATGATGTTGTAATTGGACCACCCTTGAGAGACTTAGCTAGCGTAAGACATTTTTATAATGGTAAAATGGAAAGTTGGGAAAATAAATCTAATAATAACGCACAATCTGATTTTAAACAATTTGGGTCTTTTATTGAAAAATATGTTTTAGATGGTGAACTTGACAAAATCTATTTGCAAAAAGAAGGTGCAAAAAATATTATTCCTTTTGAAAAGGCTAACAATTAATTTCTAGTCTGTTACCTAATTGTTCTAGCCATTTTTCAGTTGCTACGTAAGATAAAGTAGGTACTTTACCTTTATCTTTATTAACGATAATATTTTTAACAAATAAATTCTCTTCAAATTTATTTTCGTTAAGTCTTTCTGAAATATTATCCAAGATTATATCCATATAATTAATTACGTCATCTTTAAAATTTTGTTTAACTTTGCCGTAATAATAAGTAATAAAAAAATAATAGAAGTGAATATTTTTAAATGAATAATTCAATAAAAAAAGATGGTCATGAATTAATAAATAAAATTATTTTAATTTTAAATGATTTTGAAAGTTTTGAAAAACCATTTGTTAATGAACAAGGTGATATAATCATAAGAAATAAAATAATTAGAAAAAGGAAGAGGGACAAATATATTTTAACAAATGTTTTCAAAAAAATTATTGGTGATGATATAAAAAAAAACAGGGTTTAAAAACCCTGTTTCGTATTTGATTGAAAATTATGCCTTTTAAAGGGATAATTTTATCAAAGGCTGCTCTGATAAATTTAAAACCTTAAGAGAACAATTTTCATAAAAAATACTAGACATCAGATCACCTCCTTTTGATTTGTTAAAATAATTTCTTATAGTATTATTAACCATATAAGATGTATTTTACAAACTGTTTAGATTAAAAATAAATTTATATTTCTATTAAGGTAATATTTATGACAAAAAGTAATCAAGAAACTAAAACTTTTAAAGCAGGAGAAACTATTTATTCTCATAATGATCCAGCTGAATATATCTTTTTAATTCATAGCGGCAAAGTAAGAATAGAATCCAAGCATGGCCTAGAATTAGGAATACTTGATACTGGAGAGATATTTGGAGAAGTTGGACATATCATAGAATCTCCTAGAACTGTTACAGCTGTAGCTGTTACTAATTCGATAATAAGAGTTATTGACGAAAAAACAGTTAAAGAGAAAATGAATAAAGCTGATCCAGTTTTGGCAGCAATAATTAGAGGATTATCCCTAAGGATTGGAGATGCTAATGCTTTAGCTGAAAAGCATTGGTTAGAGTTAAGTGTATATAAATCTCTTGGTAAATAAAAAATATCAAAAGGAGATACAAAAATATCTTTAAAAAATAAAATTTTGAATATTAAAAATTTATATGTTTACTTAATTGCATTCTTTTCTTCAGTTTTAACTTTTGTGTTTTTTTATTTTAGTAGTGAAGTCATTAAAGAAGAAAAAATTGTTGAAGAAAAGATTGATGTTTATAAAGTCGCAAAAGAAGAAGCCATTAAACTTGGAAGAATGGAACCAGATGAGAAACCTATAGTTCAAGAGATTGGACCTGATGGAAAAGTTATTGTTCCAACATTAACTTATGTTGATATTGGCGGAATGGGAGATAACGCCAATAAAAGTTTTTGGACGAATATACCTGGTTCAAACTCATTCATAAGTTTTGATTTAGCTCTTTCATCCTATGAAGGTGAAATGTTAACAAACTACTTAACCGATTATGATCCTGATCTTAGAAAAATTGTATATCAGGAAATAAGTAAACAAAATCTTTCTAAATTAGAAGGAAGTAAAGGAAAAAAGAAATTGCTTGAAGACATTAAAAATGAATTTAATGCTTATTTTGCTGAAAAAGAATTAGATCCAGTAGTTTTTGGTGCTCATTTTAAGGTACTTGCTATTACAACTAGAGGATAATTAAAGAAAAGTACTATAATTAATATTTTTATTTTTATCTATTGTATTTATTACCTCAGGCAAAGGGTATTTTAAACCTATAGCACAGTTAAAAAGTATAACTTTATCATTACGTGTTATTAATTCAGAAGTAATAGCCTTTTCGTAGGCAGTCATTGTCGCAGCACCTTCAGGACATAAAAAGCATCCATCGACTGCCGCCACTCTGTCTCTTGCCTCCATTATATCTTCATCTGAAACAGATATTGCAAATCCATTACTTTCACGTATAGCTCTTATAATAAGGAAGTCTCCTACTGCTACTGGCACTCTAATTCCTGCAGCTTTTGTGGATGCATTTTCCCATAATGGGGCATGTTCTTCACCACTTTGCCAAGCCTTAACTATAGGTGCACATCCATCTGCTTGAACGGCTACCATTCTTGGTAATTTCTTTTTTATCCAACCAAGTTCTTTTAATTCTAAAAAAGCTTTCCACATACCAATCAAACCAGTTCCACCACCTGTTGGATAAAAAATAACATCTGGTAATTCCCAATCAAGCTGTTCAGCTAATTCAAGTCCCATTGTTTTCTTGCCTTCTATTCTGTAAGGCTCTTTCAAAGTTGACACATCAAACCACCCTACTTTGTCTTTACCTTCTCCAACTATTTTTCCGCAATCATTAATTAAACCATTAACTAAGTACGTTTCAGCTCCAAGTGATTGAATTTCTCTTGCGTTGATATCAGGAGTGTCGTCAGGACAAAACACTGTTGACTTTATGCCCGCATGAGTTGCATATGCAGCCATAGCGGCACCTGCATTTCCGTTGGTTGGAATGGCTAAATGATCTAATTTAAACTGTTTTGCCATAGAAACAGCCATACATAGTCCCCTTGCTTTAAAAGAACCTGTTGGTAATCTGCCTTCATCTTTTACAAGAACACATCCCTTATCCTTATTATTATAATTTAAGGACCTATCTAATTTAATTAATGGCGTGATGGTCTCACCAAGAGTTATTCTATTTTTTGGATCTGCAACTGGCAAAAGAGGAAAGTATCTCCATAGGCCATCTATTTTAGAGTTAGAAATATCATCTCGTGAAACTTCTTTTTTTAATTTATGTAAATCATATTTAACCAGTAAAGGTCTTCCTGCTTCTGATAAACCATGGACTTTATTGGCTTCATATTGCTTACCCGAAATTGAACACTCCAAGTGACTTACATAACTTTTATCCATTTTGTTTCCTTAAAATTTTAATTAATTATTTTTACCCGAAAGAATGTCTATCATTACTTTTGTTATTTGTTTAGTGGTGCTTTTTCCACCTAGATCCTTGGGTAAAACTTTTTTGTCTTCAGTAAGTTTTTCTATCGCAAACATTAACTTTTGAGCAGCTTGAAGTTCTCCTAAATTTTCTAACATCATAACAGCTGACCAATATGAACCAATTGGATTGGCAATACCTTTACCCATTATATCAAAAGCAGACCCATGAATTGGTTCAAACATTGATGGATGACGTTTATCAGGGTCTAAATTTGCTGTAGGTGCAATTCCCATGGAACCTGACAAGGACGCAGCTAAATCAGTTAAAATATCTGCATGTAAGTTTGATGCAACAACGGTATCTATACTTTTAGGATCTAAAACCATTCGGGTAGTCATTGCATCAACAAGCATTTTATCGGTGTTAACGTCTCTATAATCTTCTGAGATTTCTTTAAAGGTTTCGTCCCACATAACCATACCATGCCTTTGTGCGTTAGATTTTGTTACTAAAGTTAATAATTTTCTGGGTCTGGAACGTGCTATCTCAAATGCAAACCTCTGTATTCTCTCAACTCCTTGCTTTGTGAAAAGAGTTACATCCATTGCAGTATCGTTTGAATAGCCCTTATGACTTCTACCTCCAATTCCTGAATATTCCCCCTCAGAATTTTCTCTAATAAAACTCCAATCAATATCTTTTTCTTCAACATTTTTTAATGGAGATGAGATACCAGGAAGCAACTTTACAGGTCTTAAATTTGCATATTGATCAAGCCCTTGACATATTTTTAATCTTAATCCCCATAAAGTTATATGATCAGGAATGTCTGGAACTCCAGCTGATCCAAAATAAATTGCATTATAATCTTTAAGTTCGTCTACCCCTTCATCTGGCATCATTATTCCATGTTCTTTATAATATTCTGCACCCCAATCAAAATGATTAAATTCTATTGGCAGATTAGGAACAATCTTTGAAAGAGCTTGTAAAACTTCAACCCCACTTTTGATTACCTCAGTCCCTATTCCATCACCTGGAATCACTGCAATTTTGTACATATTTGATCCTTAAGAGAAAAATTTATGAAGAGTTTAAATGTAAACTATGCTAAATCAATAATTTATTAATTTTAAAAGTATAGACTATGAAGTTAGATTTATCTCTTTCTTATTTTAAAAATTTACTAAATTTTTGGAAAAACACTTCTTATATACTGATAATTTTACTATTAACCCCTATTGCAATGTTAATCCTCTACTCATTTCAAAATAATTTTGAAACGTGGTTACACCTTTTTAATACAAAATTATCCCTTTATTTTTTTAATACTTTTTTTTTGATGCTTGGTGTTGGAAGCTTTTCATTAGCTATAGGTGTTTCATGTGCTTGGATTGTTACGAAATACAAATTTTTCTTATCTAATTATATAGAATGGGCGCTCCTTTTACCAGCTGCAATACCTGCTTACATTGTTGCATACAGTTATACAGATTTTCTTGAGTATGGGGGAATTGTTCAAACAATGTTAAGGGACATATTTGATTGGAGTTCCTCGAAAGAATACTATTTTCCTGATATACGATCAATGATTGGCGCTATTTTTATTTTATCATTTGCTTTGTATCCATATATATATTTCATCACTAAAGCTGCTTTTCGATCAACTCCCAAAAGCTTATTTGATGTAGCCAAAATTCACGGTAAATCTGGTTTTATATATGTAGCTTTGCCCATGGCGAGACCAGCTATAATTGCAGGTTTATCCCTAGTTTTAATGGAAACTATTTCTGATTTTGGAACTGTTGAGTTTTTAGCTGTAGAAACAATTACACTTGGAATATTTAACCTCTGGTTGGGTATGAATAATTTTAGTGCTGCTTCGCAATTATCAATTCTAGCATTTACCTTTATTGTTGTTTTGTTAGGGATTGAATTAAGTGCTAGAAAAAATCAAAAATTTAATAATCCAAGGGTCTCTTCTTTTGAAAATAAATTTGATGAAATTAATTTAAGGCAAAATATAATTTTATTATCCATTTGTCTGATACCAATCATATTTGGATTTATAATCCCAGTACTTATCCTAATAAATTTATCATTACAGAGTTTAAACCAGGATAATTTTTCCACTTTTTTAGAAATATCCATCAATTCTATTTCTATTTCATTTTTTGCAGCATTCCTGATTATTTTATTCTCATTTATCATTGTGGTTGCAGTCAGATATCACGGTGGTAAAAAATTTACTTTTTTATCTACATTAGCTGGAAGTGGTTATGCTTTTCCAGGTGTTATTCTTGCTTTAGGTACAACATTTTTCTTATCTTTAGTTCAAGATAGCATTAATAGATTATTCATTACATTTGATGTAAATTGGAACTTAACTATAATAGGAACATTTACTGCTTTATTGTACACTTACATTTGTAGATTTAACGCTATCGGAATTGGATATATAAATTCAGGCATTCAAAGAATTTCTCCAAACTTACTTGAGGCTGGGAGACTACAAGGTGTATCTTTTGAAAAAAGTCTTTTCAAAATTATTTTTCCCCTAATACGTCCTTCTATTTTAACTGGTTTTTTGATTATTTTTGTAGATATAATTAAAGAATTACCTGTAACGCTTTTACTTAGACCCTTTAATTTTGAAACTTTAGCAACTTATGTTTATCAATATGCTAAAGAAGAAATGCTTGAACAATCTGCATTAGCAGCTCTTTTAATAATTATAATTGGTATAGTTCCAGTAATTGTATTAAATAAAGTTATTAATTTGTCTTATAAAAAACAATAATAACTTTAAACTTGCACTTTTGTGTTTTTAGTAATTAACTATACCTAGTTTGTAACGATTATAATGTATGTAGAGGGTCCAATGGCAGAGCTTTATGAAAAATGTTTAAGAGTTGGCTTAAGAATGACTTTGCCTAGGAAAATTATTTTAGAAGTTATTGAGGCAGCAGAAGATCATCCTGACGTTGATGAGATGTACAGACGAGCTGTAGAAAAAGATAGATCCATTTCAATTGCTACAGTCTATAGAACTATCAAACTTTTTGAAGAGGCTGGTATAATTGAAAAACTAGATATTGGAGATGGTAGATCAAGATATGAAGAAGCAGGAGAGCATCATGAACATTTAATTGATGTTGAAAGTGGAGAAATTATTGAGTTCCAAAACGAAGAACTTGAAGAAATGAAAAGACAAGTCGCTCTAAATATGGGTTACGAGTTGGTGGATCACCGTTTAGAACTATTTGGAAAGAAGATTAAAAAATAAACTTTCTAATAAGAAAAAATTATTGCAATATTAGCTATTAATGTTAAATTTAAGAATGATTATCAATATCAGAAAAGTATAAATGGAAAATAACGAAAAAATTATTATTCTTTCCGGTGGAAGCCGTGGGATTGGGCATGCCACGTCAAAAAAATTCTGGGATGATGGATGGACAGTTATTACATTCTCAAGATCTGAAGTCGCACCTCAATGCCCCTGGTCTAATAATAAACAATTTCACTTTCAAGTTGATTTGGAAAATCAAATTTCTTTAAATAAAACTCTAATAGATTTAAATAAATTTCTTAATGGTAGACCAGTAAAAGCATTAATAAATAATGCTGCAATCTCGCCTAAAAACGCGGATAATAAGAGACTAGGGTTTACTGACACTGACTTAAGTTTATGGAGACAAGTCTTTAATGTTAATTTTTTTGCTCCAATAATAATTTCTCAATCAATCATTAATAATCTAAAGTTAGCTAAAGGCGTAATTATTAATGTCACATCAATTGCTAGTGATAGTGTACATCAATTTGCTGGACCAGCGTATGCCACCTCAAAAGCAGCTTTAAAATCTTTAACTCGTGAAATGGCCTCAGACTTAGCACGTGAGGGTATAAGAGTTAATGCAATTGCACCTGGTGAAATTGAAACTTCAATGGTAACGCCTGATAGTAAAAAACTGCTTACAGAAAAAATACCTATGAAACGTTTTGGAACTCCTGAAGAAGTTGCTGGTGTGATACACTCTATGTGTTCAGAAACATTTTCTTATGTTAACGGAACAGAAATCCAAATAAACGGCGGTCAAACTGTATAAAAGACTGTTTAACAAGCTTGACCTAAAAAAAACTGGTCTTGTTGTTTTTTTATTCTTTTTAATTAAAGGTATTTTTTGGTTAATAATTGGTTACTTTGGCCTTAAAATTTTTTTATAAATTAATTACCAATAGACTGTATCAATAATTTCTTGAGCTTTTGGAGCGAGCTTTGCAATATCTTCAATCAACAGACTATCTTCTTTAAAAGTACCAAGAGCCTTAAGTCTTTTTGGTAATTTTGACTTATTATTTATTGGATACTCAAAATTTACATCCCCATACAAAATTTGGGCTTCATCGGTAACTAGAAATTCTAAAAACTTAGTTGCTGTTTCTTTGTTTTTTGAAAACTTTACAACACCTCCACCAGAAATATTTACATGAGCACCTCTGTCGCCAGGTCCTTGATTTGGAAAGACTATTATTGACGCCTTTGCCCATTTACGATGATCAGGATTTTTAGAGTATGTTAATTTACCATAATAATAATGATTAATAATAGCTACGTCACATTCACCAGAATATATTGATTTTAATTGGGACCTGTCATTTCCCTGAGGTCTTTTTGCTAGATTAGAAACTAGTCCTTTTGCCCATTTTTCTGCTTCACTAACTCCTTTTGCTGCAATCATAGACGCCATTAAAGCTCTATTATAAACATGACTTCCAGGCCTGCTACAAATTTTACCTTTAAGCTTTGGATCAGCTAAATCTTCATATTTTAGAACATCTCCAGAATTCATTCTATCCTTTGAAACTGCTATGGCCCTCGTTCTCTTAGACAGTCCAAACCAAGTATTATTTTTACTTCTGAGATAAGGGGGAATATTTTCAATTAATATTTTAGAGTCTATTTTAGCCAACAAATCTAAATCTTCGTATCTGTACAATCGAGCAATATCTACAGTTAGAATTAAATCTGCCGGACTATTAGCTCCTTCAGCTGCAAGCCTTTGTGCAAGCCCTTTTGATGAATATACCACGTTTAATTGCACCCCAGTTTTCTTAGTATATGCATCTATAAAAGGTTTCAGGAGATAAGGCTGTCTATGAGAGTAAATATTTAAACTTTTTGCATTTACTACATTTGAAATAAATATTGTTGAAAGCACTAATAATATACTGATTTTCATATTTTTTATTACCTAGTTTGTTTATTAAATGTAAATTTTTGTTTTTTAACTTTTAGATTTTTGGAGGAGACGTAATTTGCAATTAATTTATAAATGCCTATAAGGGGGCTTAAATATAAATATATAATATTATTTTCATATTTATGTTCTGTTTCAGAAATTCCAAATTTTACGTCTTCATCACTTTTTGAGATATATAAAGACCCAAACATGTAATCCCAGAAGGCAAATGCAACTCCAAAATTTTTATTATGATGCTCTTTTTTTATTGAATGATGAATTTGATGTTGAGCAGGAGAAATAAAAATTTTTTCTAACCAACTCCAATAATTAATCCTTATATGAGAGTGTCTTAAATTGGATCCAAACAAATGAAACCAAAATGAAAATAAATTTGCTCCTAATATAGTCACAAAAGTAATATTACCACCATATACATAGTAAAATGTAGCTATAACTATACCTTGTGTAAAAGCACTTCTTACTACGAAAATAACACCTTCAATTGGGTGAGTTCTAAATATAGTAAGCGGTGTAAGAGTTCTTGCAGAATGATGAGTTTTATGAATTTCCCATAATAATGGGACTTTGTGCATTAGTGCATGAGTTATGTACTTTGTAAAATCATCAAGTACAAAATAACAAAATGTGAAAAAAATTGGTATCATCCACATATAATTTATATCAATACCCAATGGTGTTAAAATTGTTTGTGAATGAAGATATTCAAAGACAAAATGTGCAATTGCTAATTGTGAAATTAATAATGGAGATAAAAACATCAAAATTATTATATTTAACAAAAATAAAACGTAGTCTGCTTTTGCAGATTTTGACATAAAAATTTTTTTATCAAAAATTTTGTAGATTGATTGTTTAATTTTTTCTTTTTTAACAAAGGTTAGCCATATAAATGAAATTAAGAATGCTGAAAATAAATATCCCAAAAACACTCTTTTTTTGGGATCAAAAAAGTTTTCACTTATAGTTTCTAAGTATTGATAAAATATTTCCATTTTTAAATTACTGACCAGTTGTATAACTGGTCAGTTTCTTATTTTATATTAATCGTTTTCAGCGGATTTTTTGGTGCCTACTTCTTCAAGTAGTGCTGCCATACCACCAGTTGCATCATTTACTTTAGCCTTAAGAGCATATTTATCAGCCATAAGATTTTGTATTTTAAGCATATGAAGCTTGTAATATCCAATTGAAGAACCCTGGTCTTTTATATAATTTCCAGAAGAGTCAATTCCTACAACCTGTGATAAATTAGGCATCAATGGACCAAATCCCATCATGCGATTCATCCTGTTAAATGTATCGCTTTTGTTGTCAGGACCAGCTTGAAGAGCCATGGCAAATCCTTTTAACTCACCCCAATGCTTTAAATACTTTGACATTGCCTTGTCCATTCCAGAACCTGAAGCTAGGGCTTTTTCTATCTTACTTAAATCTTTGTAAACAGATCCAGCGTATTTAAAGACAGACTCAGCTATTACATCTTCCCAATTACTACAAATTATTTGAACATAATCTTGTATTTTATTTAATTCAGCTTCAGATAATTTATTTCCATCAGCTGCTGTAATAAGCTTTCTTCCGTCAATAAAAGCTCCTGTTACAGTTTTAAGGTAATTTGTTTTACCTTTTTTATCATAGCTTGAAGCATAGTAAGCATGCGCATATGTCATTTCAGTTTGAAGATCAACCACTCCATCTTTATTATAGTCTGCTGCTTTTAAATCTTTCTTTTTAGCAACGTCATAGCTTTGAGCAGCGGATAGCTTCATAGTATGGGCAGCAGCTCCCCAATATCCAAAAGCTTCATCCCAACTATGTTCTTTACCTGTATAATAAGCTCCTTTTTTATAAGGTTTATTGTTTGGCTTTGAACTTGCTGTCATTTTCTCGTCAAGATAATTATCACAAGCCTGATGATATAAAACTGCTCCCATAGTATATTTTGAGATAAGTTGAGGATAATTCATGCCATTTCTAGTATCGACGCCACCCTTTGTTTTACCTGCTTTTTTAATCATAAATTTAATAACATCTACACCACTCATATTTCCAGGCCATGATGTTTGGATTCTTTTGTCTGCTTTACCTGATAGGTTAGCTCCTCCAGACAATTCACCGATCATTTTTTGTTTAACTGGAAATTTAGAACTATTTTTAGGATCCATTATCGGAAGAGATTTTGATTTATCTTTAGTATTTAGATATGCAAGCATCTTCTTTTCAGGAGATAATGTTGGATCACCTGGGTTACCCTTTGATGCTAATTTTTTTAAACTGTTATGTAATAATTGTCTGGCCATTTGGCCGCCATATGAGACAGAATTCTTTTTAGTACCTTTATAACTTTTTTCAGTTATTGGATAAGGACCATAAACGTTTCCATGATGTCCAGCATTAACAGAAGTAATGGATGAGCACATGAAAGAAAAAGTTACAGCACCAACAAAAGATAGTTTTGCTAAGGTTGTACCTTTAAACTCTATATTATTCATTTAAATCTCCAAGTGTAAGTTATTATGCGAATCATTATCATAATGATAATCACTCTTATCTAAATTACATTAGATACTTTTATTTAAAATTCAAGTTTTTTATTGACTGTACAAAAATATTATTAATAATAATAGTAATTATCATTATTAATACTTTTTATGTCTAATATTATACAAATTCATACTTTCAAAAATAATAACTTAAACAAGCGTCCAACTAATGGAATGGATAACGTTAAGAGACTGTATCATCAATTAATCAATTCTGGTTTTTCGACCTGCGCCGCCTACCATGAAGCAATGAAGTTATTACTAGTTTCTAACCCAAGTCTTGAACTTTCTGATTTATCTCAAAAAACTTTTGAAATCATTAATCCTGTATTTGATAATTATAATGAAAATGGTATTGACAATCATTCTCAAAATTAGTTTAATATATTTGCTTGGGGGAAAGTATAAATGATAATTTGTGTTTGCAATGCAATTTCAGATAAGGCTATAACCACAGCAATTACTAGCGGTGCTAATACACCCTCACTAGTTTATAAAAGCTGCGGAGCTAAGCCACAATGTGGAAGTTGTTCAGAATATATTAAACAAGAAATAAATCAGTCTCAGACAAATTTTGAATCTAATTTAAAATAAATTATTCAGCGATTTGCTCTTGCAAGAAATTTTTGAGGCCAGCATGTTCAATTACATGTTGCTGAGACTCAATCCAATCTATGTGTTCTTCTGTATCATCTAATATTTTGAGAAAGATATCTCTAGTTACATAGTCATTCTTGTCTTCACAAACATTTATAGCAACTTTTAAACATGATTGATTTGTCATCTCTAAGCCCAAATCTGCACTAAACATTTCAGGAACATTTTCACCAATTTTTAATTTACCTAAATCCTGCAAATTAGGAAGACCTTCAAGTGTTAATACCCTTTCAATAATCCAGTCAGCGTGCTTCATTTCACCCATTGACTCATCATATATCTTTTTGGCTAGACCTAAGAATCCCCAATCTTTTAGAATTCGAGCGTGTAGAAAATATTGATTGATAGCTGTTAATTCGTTCTTAAGAATAATATTTAGTTGTTCTATAACAACTTTTTCACCTTTCATTATAAGCTCCATTTATATTATAAATAATGTTAGCTTAATAACATAGATAAATTAATAAGTCATTGTTTTTGTTGATTATTTTTGATAATGATAACAAATATTAATATCAAAATAAAAAGATGTTGACAATGATAATAGTTATCATTATTAATAATTGATGTGGATGAGCTCAAGCTATATCTCCCAAGATTGACTTAGTGCATCCACATCACCAATTCCCTTATCGTCATAAAACTTAAATATTGTAAAACTACATTTTGAAGATTATTGTTAAACATAAGTATATAAGGTTTATTGATTAAGATGGATAACTTTCATATTGCAACTGTTCCTGGAGATGGGATCGGTAAAGACATAGTAAACTCAGCGAAATCAATAGTTGATCTCTCATCTGAAATTATTGGTGGTTTTAAATGTAACTGGGAAAATATTAATGCTGGTGCAGAATATTTTGCACAAGAAGGTTGTGATGTAGAACCAGGTGGTGAAGATAGAATAAGTGATGCTGACAGTATTTTCCTTGGGGCGATTGGGCTACCTACGATACGACATAAAGATGGGACAGAAGTATGCCCTCACCTCAGATTTAGAGAAATGTTTGGATTATATGCTGGAGTTAGACCAGTTAAGGCTTACCCAAACATTACAAACAGGTTAAGTAATAAATTAGCAAGTAATATTGATTTAGTTATATTAAGAGAGTCAACTGAAGGTTTGTTCTACACAGCAGCTGTTCACAACAGATGCCCCGTAGATAACAATGACGAAGTTCAGGATATTATGCGTATCACTAGAAAAACAACAGAGAAATTACATGACTTTGCATTTAAATTAGCACGACAAAGAAAGAGTAAGGGAAAGTTGGGGAAAGTTACTTGCGTTGATAAAGCCAATGTATTTCGCTCTCAGGCTTTATTTAGAAAAATATTTGATGAGAGGAAAGATAATTTTACAGATATAGAAGCGGACCATTGTTATGTTGATGCAATGGCATTAAACCTTATAAGGAATCCCTGGGAATATGACGTTATGGTAATGGAAAATATGTTTGGCGATATATTATCTGACCTTGGTGGAGGGTTGGTAGGTGGAATGGGGATGGCTTCATGTGCAGAAATTGGAGACAACCATGGTTTATTTCAACCCGCTCACGGAAGCGCTCCAGATATAATGGGGCAAGACAAGGCAAATCCATTAGCGACTATTCTTAGCTCTACTTTGATGCTTGACTATTTATCAGATAAAAAAGGATGTAAAAGTGCCTCTGAAGGCTCAAAACTAATAGAAGCCGCAATTGAAACAGGATTTGAAAGAAATGAGCTAAGGCCAATTGAATTTGGTGGTGATATGGGAACAAAAGCAGTAACTGAAAAATTAGTCACATTATTAAAAGATAAAAATGTTCAGAATGAAGTATTAACCTAATAGGAGTTCAGATTAACAATGTTTGTAATAACTGTTAAATTTGTAATTCACGAAAAAGACACAGAAAAATTTAAAGTAAGAATCTTACAGCAAGCTAGAGACTCTCTGGAACTTGAAAAAGATTGCCATGAATTTGATGTCTGCCACGACCCCAATAATAAAAATATAGTATTTTTATATGAAACTTACACCGACAAAGACGCTTTTGACATTCACCTCAACAGCAAACATTATCTATCATTTAATGAAGAAGTAACACCTTGGGTTAAAGAAAAAATTGTAACACAATTAGAAAAACAAGCATTATAGAATAAAGAGCGGATTATGAAACTAGGTATAATAGGTGATGATTTTACAGGCTCATCTGATATTGCAAATAACCTTAAAAAATCAGGAATGCAAGTATCCATATATGCTGGTATTCCAACTCTACTTCCTTCGGAAATAAAAAAAGAACCAACTGACGCCGCCGTAATTGCCCTCAAAACTAGAACCATACCAATTGAAGAAGCAATATCAGAGAGCTTAAAAGCTCTTTCATGGTTAAAAGATTGTGGATGTGAACAATTTATTTTTAAATATTGCTCAACTTTTGACTCTACCAAAAAAGGAAATATAGGACCGGTAGCTGATGCAATTATGGAAGAATTAAATACAGATTTTACTATAGCGTGCCCGTCCTTTCCTGATGCTGGTCGAACTGTTTATTTTGGACATATGTTTGTTAATGGCAACCCATTAAATGAATCAGGAATGGAAAATCATCCTCTAACTCCCATGACAGACCATAATTTAGTTAGGTGGCTTAATTATCAAACCAAAGATAATGTTGGCCTGATTGATTTTCAAACTATTTCAAAAGGAGCGAATAGCATCAAAGAGAGAATTCAAACGTTAAAAACAGATGGATATAAGTATGCAATTGTTGACACTATTAAAAATGATGACTTTGACATTATTTGTAACGGCGTAAAAGACTTACCATTTTTAACTGGTGGATCTGGTATTGCGCTTGGATTACCAAAAATTTATAAAGATAGAGGTTTGTTGTCTGCATCTAATTTTGAAATTCCTAAAAATAATTCCAATGCAATTATTCTTTCTGGATCATGCTCAGTTGCAACAATAAATCAAATAAATATTTATAAGGAGAATAATCCATCCTTATATGTTTCTCCTGATGAAGTAATTAACAATGAAGACTTGGTTGAAAAGGTCTTTTCATGGATTAAAGATAATGAAACATTATCTCCTCTTGTATACTCGTCTTCTGATACTAAAACTGTCACAGAAAAACAAAAACAATATGGCCAAGAAATCTTAGCAAATAAAATTGAAAACTTTTTTGAATTACTATCTAATAAACTTGTAAAAGATAATTTTGGAACTTTTATCTCAGCTGGAGGAGAAACCTCAGGAGCAGTCATAAAAGGTTTAGGTGTCCAAGAGCTTAAAATAGGCGAAGAAATTTCTCATGGCGTCCCTGCCCTATGGTCTCCTCATTCTGATGGTAATAAGCCAATTTCTGTAACACTTAAATCTGGTAACTTTGGTCAAACAGATTTCTTTGAGAGAGCTCTCAAAGTGTTTGATTAACTCAAAAATTAAATTTTAGAAAACTTCTTTAAAGCATTTGTAAAAGTTAATCCAGCATCCATTTCTTCCATTGCCTTTCTGTCATCGGCAGAAAACTTTTCGGAAGCTTCAGTTATATTCTCAGCATGCTCAATTGGGATACATAAAACACCTGTGCCATCAGCAACAATAATATCACCTTTTCTTACTCTTACTCCTGCACAAACAACTGGATCATTTATAGATATAACTTTTATCCTGGTTTTTCCGGGTGTTGGTACCATGTGTCTAGAAAATGCTGGAAAGGAAAATTCTATAATTTCTTCTCTATCACGAATACCTCCATCGACCACAAGGCCACCAACTCCTTTCAACTTTGCAGCATAAGAAGCCATCCCACCCCAGGTAGACACCTGAGCTCCATTATTGGCAACAACAATGACATCTCCTGGATTTGCCGCGTCAATCATATGCCCAACTTTAAAATCATTTGATGAAAAACTGCCAAAAGGACCTGTTGTTTCTTGAACCGTAATAGCTCTTCCTACTACCTTCATACCAAAACCTGCAGGAGCCAGGTTATTCATAACACCATTAAAACCAACATCATCTAGTGCATTAGCTAAGGTTGGTGTAGCAATTTTTTTTAATCTTTCTAAAATTTCATCATTAACAGACATTTATAAACTCCCGAAGTACCAAAATAATTTTACTCTTAATTAATAATGTTAATATAAGGACATTTTTTTGTATTAATTATATTGACCTTTATCCTATATAATTTAACTTATTTTAAATTAATTAACAAAATAAGTATTATAAATGTCTAAGTTTAATTTTCCTTCTATTAAAGAAACGAATGATTTATCAAACCTTCGAAAAGAAGTAAGAAATTTTATAACAAAATCTTTAAATGATAAAGATTTTGAGCCTTCTGCTGATGCTTGGGTCTTTTCTGCCAGCCCAGAGTTTAGTAAGAAACTTGGATCGATGGGATGGCTAGGCATGTCATTTCCAAAAAAATACGGCGGGAATGAAAGAACTGCACTTGAGAGGTATGTTGTGACCGAAGAGCTTTTAGCTTCTGGAGCTCCTGTCGCCGCCCATTGGATAGCTGACAGACAAAGCGGGAGTCAAATTTTAAGATATGGAAATGAGGAGCAAAAAAAATCAATTATTCCTAAAATAACCGCAGGAGAATGCTTTTTTGCTATTGGAATGAGTGAGCCTGACTCTGGTTCAGACTTAGCTTCAGTTAAAACTAAAGCTACTAAGATAGAAAATGGTTGGAAACTTGAAGGTAGAAAAATTTGGTCTACTGGCGCTCATATAGCAAATTATATGATTGTACTTGTAAGAACTAGTCCTGCGTCAGAAAACAATAGGCATGAAGGACTATCTCAGTTTTTGGTTGATTTATCACTTCCAAATGTAAGTGTAAAAGGTATCCCTGACATGACAGGTCAACGCCATTTTAACGAAACTCTATTCGATAATGTTATACTTTCTGAGGATGCATTGCTTGGAGTTGAAGGAAAAGGTTGGTCTCAGGTAGTTGGTGAACTTGCACTTGAAAGATCTGGCCCTGAAAGATTTTTGTCTCATTTCACATTACTTGAGAGTTTTGTAAATGAATTCAAAAATATTTTAATAAAATCAGGTTCAAAATTAATAGGTAAATTAATTGCTGAACTTCAAACATTAAGAAGAATGAGTTTTTCTATAGCCTCTATGTTACAAAATGGAGAATCTCCAGAGACACAAGCTGCATTTGTTAAGGAGTTGGGTAATAAATTTGAAAAGACCATGGTAGAAACGTTAAGAGAGTTTTCCAATATAATTCCACTTTATGAATGGCCTTCTCAATTACAAAATTTATTTGAAGACGCCACTCTCAGAATACCCTCAAACTCGTTAAGAGGTGGAACAACTGAAATTATGAAAGGGATAATTGCAAGACAGTTAGGTCTGAGATGAATGAAGAGCTAGGTATTATTTTAGAAACAACCTCAAAAATTCTTAACAAGCATGTAGATCATAAATTAAGACAAAACATAGATAACAACAATTCTGATTTAATTAATTTATGGAGTGAAATTGAACAACTTGGCCTTCCTAAAATAGCCGTTAAAGATAAGTTCAATGGATCAGGTTTACCTCTTTCAACCACTTTACCAATAATCAAATTATCAAATAATATAGGAGCACCAATACCTTTATCCGAAACAATATTGTCTAATTATATTCTGTCAGAATCTGATATAAACCCTCCAAGTGGCATTATAACTTATGCAATAGATGTAAAGAACCTTAAAATCTTAGGTAATGAAATATCCGGAGAATTAATTTCGGTTCCATATTTAAATCTTACTGATAAAATTGTCTTTATTACTGAAATTGAAAAAACAAAAAAAGTTATTCTTATTAAAAATAGCGGGGAAAACAAAGAGTTAAAAAAGAATTTTTTATCTGAACCACGCTATAATTTAAAATTAAATAAATGTAAAATCCTTGATATGAAAACAATTAACTTAAGGGTAAATTTTAAACATTTAGGCGCTATTGTAAGATCTGCTCAAATGATAGGGTCAATGGAAAAAATTTTAGATTTATGTATTGATTACTGTTCACAAAGAAAACAATTTGGAAGAGCACTCTCAAAATTCCAAGCTATTCAACATCAGATATCTGAAATGGCCGTTGAGCTATCTGCATCTTCTGCAGCTTTATCAACAATCACTAATTCTTATGATTTTTATAAAAATAAAAAGGATATAGCTATTTTAAAAATAAGAGCTGGAGCTGCTGCAGGAAAAGTTATAGCAATATCTCATCAAGTTCATGGCGCAATTGGATTTACTCAAGAGTATGAATTAGCTTACTTTACTCGAAATATAAATAGTTGGAGAAACGATTTTGGAAATGAGAGTTATTGGGAAGACCTATTAGGAAAAGATTTTTTAGAAAATAACAATCAAAATTTATGGGAATATTTAACTTAAATACTATTTTAATTCGAGGTGAAAAATGACTGACTCAGTTTTATATGAACAAGATGATAGAATTGTTAAAATAACACTAAATAGACCGGACACTAGAAATGCTCTTTCCGGAGATATTATAGAAGGTTTAGTAGATTCTCTAAATAAAGCTGATAAAGATAAAAATGTAGGTTGTGTAATATTAACAGGTGCTGGAAAAAGCTTTTCGTCTGGTGGAAATCTTCAAGAAATCAAAGATATGACCACTAAGGACAACATGTCTTTAACTGAATTAGAGGATTGGTATAGATTTGGAATACAAAAAATTCCACTTACAATGAATAGTATTGATGTTCCAATTGTAGCTGCTGTAAATGGACACGCCATTGGTGCAGGAAACGATTTGTGTACAATGTGCGATATTAGAATTGCAGCAGAAGACGCAAAGTTTTCAGAGAGTTTCCTTAGAATTGGAATTATTCCAGGTGATGGTGGATCCTGGTTTCTTCCGAAAATAATTGGACTAGCAAGAGCAAATGAAATGATTTTAACTTGTGACGTTCTTGATGCCCAAAAGGCTCTAGATTGGGGTCTTGTTTCAAAGGTTGTAACAAATGATGAACTTTTGGATGAAGCTTATAGAACTGCAAATAAAATTGCCTCACAACCCCCTGAAGCATCAAGAAGAGCTAAAAGATTATTAAGAATGTCACAAAATGTTTCTCTGGACAAAGCGTTAGAAATGGCGGCAAGTCAACAAAGTATTCTTCAACAACTTGATGACCATAGAGAAGCAATAGACGCCCTTTTAGAAAAAAGAAAACCTAATTACACAAACTCCTAGCTAAGGTTTTTAAATTCTACATGTACATTCTGGGAAAAAAATAATCAATAACTTCCCCGTTTGTAAAAACTGGTGGTTTAAAATTATTTTCGGAATATTCTATAATAACAACACCACAAGTCACTAAGTTAACAGGTAACTTATTATAACCTTTAGTTGATAATTGATACATTAATGAATTTAAAATAGGATTATGACCTATTACAACCACGGTGCTAAATCCATGCACTTTGGAGGTTAATTTTTTTTTAATCTGATCTATTGATGCATGATATAAATCTTCTTCAATCGATAAAAAATTGTCTTTATTATCCCAATTTAAAAAAATATTTTCGTAAGTTAGCTTTGCCCTTAACGCTGGAGAGATTAAAAACAAATCTGGTTTATCTATTCTTTTTTTAAGTTCCTCAGAAATAACTTTACAAGAATTATAACCTCTTTTATTCAAACCCCTTTGAAGATCATTGACGTTACCACTCCAATCGGATTTAGCATGACGTATTAATATTAATTTAGACATTTAATATTAACGTATTCTCTCCAAAATTGAGACATAATTTGCGACAGAGGCTCCGCCCATATTAAAAATACCTGCTAATTTAGCATCTTTGACCTGCATGTCATCTGCCTCCCCAGTGAGTTGCATTGCTGACATCACATGTTGAGAAACTCCAGTAGCGCCGACAGGGTGCCCTTTTGACTTAAGACCGCCTGAGGGATTTATAGGAAGTCTACCATTTTTTTGAACCCAGCCCTCTTCGATTGCTTTATAACCTTCGCCTAATTTAGTTAAACCCATTGCTTCATATTCAATAAGTTCTGCAATTGTGAAACAGTCATGGGTTTCTACAAACGACAAATCATCAAGATTTATTTTAGCATCTTGCAGGGCATAACTCCAAGCTTGACGAGCACCTTCAAACTCTGTTTTTTCTCTTTTACTCAGTGGAAGAATATCATTTACGTGTCTTCTTGCTCTAAAGGCAATTGCTCTCTTTGCAGAAAGGGCAAGGTCTATGTCTTGAATTATTAAAGCAGCAGCACCGTCAGATACCATAGAGCAATCTGTTCTTCTTAACGGCTCTGCAACGTAAGGATTCTTTTCTGAAACAGAATTACAAAAATCAAAACCTAGATTTTTTTGCATATGAGCAAGAGGATTTACACTTCCATTCTCGTGATTTTTAGCAGCAATTTTAGCCAGCACATCTGATTTATCCCCATATTTTTGAAAATAAGCATTTGCTATAGTTGCAAAAACACCTGTAAACCCCCCTTTGGTTTCTCCTTCTTCTGGCCGATAACTTGCACCTAAGAGAATGTCACCAACTTTTTCGGAAGACGTGTCTGTCATTTTCTCTACACCAACAACAAGTGTTGTCTTTGCTCTTTTGGCTTCAATTGCATTCATCGCTGTATGAATGGCCGCTGAACCTGTTGCGCACGCATTTTCAACTCTCATAGCTGGTACATACCTTAGATCTATCTGTGAAACAGCTGGTAATGCACCATGAAAATCCTGCTTTTGAAACCCATTATTGAACGTTCCAACATAAATTGCATCTATATCTTTTGGCGAAATTTCTGCATGATTTATTGCCTGTTCAACAACTTCTGCAATCATATTCTCTGAAGATTGATCTTTATTTACACCAAATTTATTATGGGCCCAGCCAGTTATACAAGATGACATTTTATCCTCCTAAAAAAGATATTCTAATTACAAATTTTCATAAGTAAATTCAAAGTTTCTTTTGGATGTGTAAACATAGCATTATGCCCTGCCTTCAATTCAAAAATTGGCCAATTCATTTTTCTTACTGACACTCTTGAACTTTCTAAAGATTGATAGACTGGATCAGTACAAAATATGTAAGAAACAGAAAGTCCATTCCCAATTTCATTTTCTAAATTCAGTTTTGATTTAAAAGTGCTTACAGGATGAGGAGTTAATTTACTAGCCAAGATTAAAGATTTTCTAATATCAAAAACTCCAAATGCTTCGGGTGATGGAGGAGGAATTGAGAGCTTGCCTTCAGATTGTTCTGCTAAAGCCGTTCTTTCTTTAACTATTTCTTTTGGAGCAATATCAAAAGGACTTTGACCACTTGATAAAATCATTGCATCAAAATAAACAAGCCTATTAATTCTCTCTTTTAATCTGTCTGCAACACCACTTATGATACTTCCCGCAAAGCTATGTCCTACTAATACTATATTTTCTAAATCTTCTAACAAAATATGATTAATTATATCATCAATATATGTGTCTAAAGTTATCTCAGGGGACAATAAATGTTTTCTTTCACCTAAACCCGTTTGGGTAGGACAAGTTACATTATAACCTTGATATACTAAGAGATCTGCAACTTCTTTCCAAATCCACCCACCATGCCAAGCACCGTGAACTAATACAAAATTAGGTTTATTATTTGTCATATAGATCTCTTTAAATTTATCAATTAAATGATAATATAATACTATCAATAATAAATATGTGTCACTTAATTTAAATAAAAGAAATTAGAATGGAACCATTAAATATAGCTATTTTTGGGAGCTCTGGTGCAATTGGCAAAGCATTGTGTTTTGAATTTTCAAAAAACAATAGTGTAAATAACATATTTGCCTTTTCTAGGAATGGTGTTCAATTAGATCATCAATCTATAATTTCAAAAGAAGTAAATTATTTAAATGAAAATAGCTTGGCTGAGACCGCTCAATCACTTGAATGTAAGTTGGACGTTATTGTTGTGGCAATTGGTGCGCTTGAACAACCAGAAAAATCAATAAGAGATCTATCCTCTGTTAAATTTATTGACATGTTTAATGCTAATACTATTCCAACTGCTTTAATTGCAAAATATTTTTTACCCAAATTATACAGAGATAGAATAACAAAATTTGCTTCAATTTCAGCTAGAGTTGGAAGTATAGAAGACAACGAACTAGGTGGTTGGTATTCTTATAGGGCATCTAAATCTGCTTTAAATATGGTTTTAAAAGGATTATCAATTGAACAAAAAAGATCAAATCCAGATAGTATCATCTTTGGACTTCATCCAGGCACAGTAGATTCAAAATTATCGAAACCTTTTCAAAAAAAAGATAAAGAATATTTTACTCCCGAATATTCTGCAAAAAAATTGGTAAGTGTTATTGGTACAAAGACAGTAGCTAGTAATGGTAAAATATTTGATTGGGATAATAAAATCATTCCCTATTAAGAATTAGGTTTATATTCTGGTATATTATAATTAGTGAGATGTTTCTGCCAAAATTCTTGCGTCAATTTAGCCCCTAATCTCATAAAAACATAAACGATACATAATGTTAAAACCGCTCTTAAAAAAAGCGTTATTATAATATTTGAACCTATAAGTGAAATGACTGCAGTATCTTCAATTATGCTATGAAGCATTCCTACTAAGACTAAAACGCCAAAAACATCCTTATAGTGAAGTTTTCCAGTTTTAACTTCTTTAATTAAAAGTCCTGCACCAAAGCCAATCCCAAGGGTCACTCCTACTATTGCAATTGTAGAAGCTTTTTCACCAACTCCGAGAAAGTTTAAAAAGGGTTTTAGAGCTTTTTCTATTAATCGTTCAATGCCTACATATTTTAAAAAATCTAAAATTATTACAAGTGCTATAATAATAATAAAGATCATGCCCAGCCCTTTTAGTTGAGATAAGCCCCAACTAAATAAATCAGGTGCGCTTTCTAAACTTGGTAATAAAATTGTAGCTGGGTAATTCATATAACCAGTAAGTTGAAAAAAAAGATTCAAAAAATAGCATGATAAAATACCAAGGCCTAATCTAATAAATATCATAGCACGGGCTCTTACTCCTGCTTTTCTACAAATAATAACTTCAATAGGCAATGAATGTGTGAATAAAATTAAAAGTCCTAATACACTTGCCTGAGCAGCAGTAAATGGCATGTCGGCTGGTAGACCTGAAAAAACTATTAAACCTGCATAGGGGCTTGTGAGCAATGAAGTGGTAAAAACTAATGAAATAGCCTCTGGTAATCCTAACAAAAACATTAAAGGAGCACAGAACTTATTTAATATTTCAACAAAACCTAACTCATCTAGTATTTTTACTATAATTAATGTTGGTATCATTATTATGAATAGCTCATAAGTAATTTCAAGGGATGACTTTGTAAGCTCTCTGATCTTATTCATTAGTAATTCCTCTTCAATCCAGAACTAGCTTATCTTTTTTGAAATAAATTTGCCACATTATGAATGTTACTATCAAAAGATTTGTAAAATTCCAAAAGATTCCATTTACAAATGCTAATTTATAAGATTGGGTAATATCAAAAATTTCACCAGACATCCAGCCACCTAAGCCCATACCTACAATTGTTGCCATAATGACTAATCCAACTCTTTCACCAACCTGTTCAATTGGCAGATATTTTCTTATTATCATAGCATATGCAGGCACTATACCTCCTTGGGACAACCCAAACATTAACGAAACAATATAAAGCGATAATTGACTATCAAACGGCAAGAAAAATACTAAGGAAAGCATTTGTAATAATGATCCAATAAATAAAGTGTAAACAGGACCAATCTTGTCGGACAAGAAACCGAACCCAACTCTACTTATCATTCCTGAAAAAAGCATTACTGCCAAAATTTCAGCTCCGATGCTCAATCCAAAGCCTCTCTCAACACATAAAGCAACAATATGTACTTGTGGCATTGCCATTGCCAAGCAACAACCAATTCCTGCCAAAATTAATAAGATTTGTAATGTATTGGGACTTAAGTTGGTTAAACTGTTTCCATCAGTACTTAAATCATTATTAGATATGTTACTTGCAACATTGTTTTTTAGAAATAATGCTATTGGAAACATAATCACCATACAGATTATTGCTATATACAAGTAAACTTCTTTCCATGAAGTGTATTCAAGGAAATAACTAATGATTAAAGGCCAAAAAGCTCCAGCCACATAATTAGCACTAGCAATAATCGCAACAGCTAACCCTCTTCTTTTTTCAAAAAAATTTCCTATATCCGCCATAGATGGGCCAAAAAAAGTCGCAGCAGCCGTCCCCATGAAAATTTGTAAGATTAACAAATGCCAAAAATTGGTAGATATCATTGCAATTAAATAAGAAGAAACAAGAATTATTATTGCGAAAATAATTGGTAACTTTAAGCCAAATTTATCAATAATTTTTCCAATTAAAAAATTACCAAGTCCAAAACCAACCATAGTAGTAGCGTATAGTAAACTTGCCTGTCCCCTATCTATATTAAACTCGTTTTCAATTGCAGGCATTACAACCACAACTGACCACATACCAACTGTACCAATAACACCTATAGTAAATAATAATATTAGCCTAATCCAAGACTTTAAGCTGTCATATTCTATGTTAGAGGTAGTATTAAATGCGCTTATGACACCCACCATTAATTATATTAAAAACGATTTAATCAGGTTAATTTATATTATACCTTTATCCTTTAAATTCTTGATCTCATCCAACGACAAGCCAATTTTTTCAGATAAAATTTCTTCAGTATGTTCTCCTAATGATGGAGGTGACAATCTATAACTTGGAGGTGTCTCCTGCATTTTTATTGGATTGGCTATTAATCTTAGTGGGGCTTTTCCTGTTTTAGTGTGGTCCATTTCAACAATCATTTCTCTAGCCTTTACGTGTGGATCTGAAAAAACTTCACTCAATGTATTAATTGGACCACATCCAATTTTTTGTTTTTCCAACTCAGTCAGCCACCAAGATGAAGTATGTCTTTTGGTAATTTCATTTAGTGTATTTGTTACAAATTCTCTATTAGACACTCGATCTGCATTTGTCTTAAATTTCGGATCTTCTATTAATTGTTCATCTCCAGACAACTTACAAAATCTTTCAAATGTAGGATCATTACCAATTGATAAAACAATATAACCATCTGATGTTGGCATAACTTGATAAGGAACAATATTTGGATGTTGATTACCTAATCTATGTGGATTTTTATTAGTAGATAAATAATTCATACCTTGATTTGCTAACCATGCAACATGAGTATCTAACATCCCAATATCTATAAACTGGCCTTCACCTGTATTTATTTGATGCCGGACAGCTGCTAATATCCCAACAGAAGCAAACATACCCGCCATTAGATCTCCGATAGGAACCCCAACTTTCATAGGCTCACCGTCTGGCTCTCCTGTTAAAGCCATTACACCACCCATTGCTTGAATTAATCCGTCGTAACCTGGTCTGGATGCATATGGCCCGGTCTGTCCAAAACCAGTAATAGAACAATATATTAACTTTGGAAAATCTGATTTTAAATTATTATATCCAAGTCCGTATTTTTCTAAGGTACCTGTTTTAAAGTTTTCAACTAAAATATCACATTCAGATAATAATTTTTTAACTAAGCCCTGACCTTCTTTTGTACTAAGATTGATCGTAATTGATCTTTTGTTTCTATTAGCGCCACAAAAATACGCGCTAAGGTCTGTCTCTTCGCCATCATCATTTTTTACAAAAGGTGGAGCAAATCCTCTAGTATCGTCGCCACCTCCAGGTCTCTCAACTTTAATTATATCAGCCCCTAAATCTCCTAGCATTTGTGTACAATATGGACCAGCTAATACCCTAGTTAAATCTAGCACTTTAATACCCTTTAATGAATTATTCATATTTTAATCTCTTATTGTGTTTTAATTTTTATTGTCTGGCTTGAAATATATACAAACTAAATTAAATATGCATTGTTTTAATTAAATATTAGATTTACTAGAACTAAATTAATTTTAATGTATATTCTTAACTTCTTAAGTATTTATTACCAACCGACTTTTCATGAGATATTAATGACAAAATTAGAAATTAATAAGCCAAAATTTGGTGAATTAACTCAGATAGCTTCTGATTTATATTGGGCACATTTCGAGCTACCTTTTAGATTAAACCATGTAAATTTATTTCTTATGGATACCCCTAGCGGCATTTTAATTTTAGACGCAGGTTTAAAATCAGATCATTCAGAAGAACATTGGGAGGCATTGATTAATGGACCACTCAAATCAAAAAAATTTGCTGGATTATTAATAACTCATTATCACCCTGATCACATAGGAATGGCCGGGTGGCTCCAAGATAAATTAAACATAAAATGTTACACTAGTGAAAAAGAGCTTTTTACTGCGAAAACATTTCGCTTAATGCCAGATGATAAATATGCTGATATCTTCAGAAATGTTTTTGTAAGGGCTGGTATGACTGAAGAAGATATTATCGCAAAGGGACCAGCTACAAGACTTTATAAAAATAGAGTTTATGAACTTCCAGAATTTGAAATTATCAAATCTGGACACGAAATTGAATCAAATGATGGTAATTGGTTAGTAAGAACTGACTCAGGTCATTCACCAGAACATATTTCATTATTGGACAAAAAAAGAAAGTTATACCTCTCGGGAGATTTTTTACTACCTCGTATATCTCCTAACATTTCTGATAATTTTTTTGATCCTTTTGATGATAGACTAGGAGGATATTTTAAATACTTAAATCAAATTCAAGTAATTGGTTCTGATACAAAAGTTTTTCCTTGTCATGATTGGCCTTTCATTAACGGTTCAGAACGGGCTCAAGATTTAATCAAACACCATAATAATAGACTTAGTTTAATTTTAAATGAGTTAGAAAATCGAAGTATTACAATTATGGATTCAATTGAAATTATCTTTGACAGAAAAATTGGTGACGAACAAATGCATTTTGCTATTGGAGAAGCAAGAGCACACTTAATTCATTTAGATGTAACTGGACAGGCTAAAAGTGAAACGGATGATAGAGGTACGGTTCATTATTCTTGTTTGTAATTGATTCATAAAAATAATTTTTTATGGATCATTACGATACTAAAATGTATGTAAATTAATCATTACGATACAATTGGTATTTAAAGTGATTAATAAATAGACCTTTAACACATTTACATGTCGCAATTTGTAATATACGAAAAATTCATAATAAATAGACATAACATATATTTTTATATTTATTAATGAAAGGAATATTATGTTATTTAATTTAACTAAAAGATTAACACTAGTTATGTTCGCTATTTTTTTGGGAAACAGCGTTTTAGCCGACGGTCACGGTAAAATTAAAATCGGTATTTTACATTCGTTATCAGGAACTATGGCTATTTCTGAGACAACACTAAAAGATACAATGTTAATGTTAATTGATGAACAAAATAAAAAAGGAGGTATTTTAGGAAAAAAATTAGAACCTGTGGTAGTTGATCCTGCATCTAATTGGCCGTTATTTGCCGAAAAAGCTAGAGAACTATTAACCGTATCTAAAGTTGATGTTATGTTTGGTTGTTGGACTTCAGTTTCCAGAAAATCAGCATTACCAGTACTTGAAGAATTAAATGGATTGTTGTTTTATCCTGTTCAGTATGAAGGTGAAGAAAGTTCAAAAAATGTTTTTTACACTGGCGCCGCACCTAATCAACAAGCTATACCAGCAACTGATTATTATTTAGAAGAATTAGGTGTCAAAAAATTTGCATTGCTTGGAACCGACTATGTATATCCAAGAACAACTAATAAAATCTTAAAGCAATATCTTATTGACAAAGGAATTCCTGAATCAGACATTTTTGTAAACTATACACCCTTTGGTCACTCAGATTGGTCTAAAATCGTTGCTGATGTGGTTGGCCTTGGTGCAGACGGTAAAAAAGTTGGTGTTATTTCAACTATCAATGGTGACGCCAATATAGGTTTTTACAAAGAACTCGCTGCTGCTGGTATTAAAGCCGATGATATTCCAGTTGTTGCATTTTCTGTTGGTGAAGAAGAATTATCTGGTCTTGATACTAAAAATTTGGTTGGTCATCTTGCCGCGTGGAATTATTTTCAATCAGCTGAGTCTGACTTGAATACTGATTTTATTAAACAATGGAAATCTACAATGGGTGATAAGAGAGTTACTAATGATCCGATGGAAGCACATGTAATTGGATTTAAAATGTATGTAAAAGCAGTTGAAAAAGCTGGCACGACAGATGTAGATGCTGTTAGAAAAGCTATGTATGGCATGAAAGTACCAAACTTGACCGGTGGAATGGCTGAAATGTTGCCTAATCATCACCTGTCAAAACCTGTACTTATTGGTGAAATACAAGCGGATGGACAATTTGACATTATTAGTCAAACTAAAGAAGTGCCTGGTGACGCTTGGACTGATTATTTAGCTGAATCAAAGCCTCTAGTCTCTGATTGGAAATCCTTAGGTTGCGGAATGTATAATAAAGATACTAAAACTTGCGTCCAAATGAAATCTAATTATTAATCTATAATTTAAAATTATTCTGTAGAGCTTTCCTTAAGCTCTACAGTGGAAATTAAAATGAATTCTTTTTTAAAATTAATCTTCCAACTTTTTTTCGTTTTAATTTTTTCTAATCCTCTATATGCATCAGAATCTAATAATCTTGAAAAAGTTTTAAATAATAATTTTAAGCTTATTATAAAAAGTTCTTCAAGAACTATTGAGCCTGTAATTGAAGATTTATTAAGTACCAAATCACCTAACCTTGAAGAATTTCTCAAAAGCTGGAGAAATAAAGAATTATATTATGTCAAAAAATCCAAGCTTATAGCGATTTTAAAACAAAAAAACTCTAATGGTTACGAACTATTACAGTTTTCAAACAAAACTAGTCTGGGTTTCTTTAAAAAGAAAGAAATAAAAGTTATTAAGCCAAATAGCGGTGTTAGGTCGAAAATATCTAATGCTCTTATTGGTTTTCAACTATTAAATGACGATCCTAAAGTTAGATCTAAAAGTTTAGAAACACTTACAAGAAAATTCAATTCAAAATATTTAATACCCTTAAAGAACGCTTTAGAAAAAGAAAATAATCCAGATTTAAAAAAAAGAATGTCTGAATTACTAGTTTTTGGAACTATTAAATATTCTCAAAATGAGGATGAAAAAATATCTTCGTTAAATTCTCTAAGGGGCAACATGTCTATAGAGGCAAGAGGCACTATTGCATCTCTACTTGAGTCAAAATTATATGTCTCTAATAAAATGCCTAATTTACCAAACTTAGCTAGAAATATTATACCTGGTAATTCATATAAAAATGCTGATGGGTCTAGTAACAAACCATTCTTTTATTTCAATAAAAAACCAGAAATTTCAAGGTCAGAGGCAATAGATCTACTTATTAAAAATAATTTTTTAAAAGATTATATTACACCATCAAGAAGAGACGAAATTTTAAAACAAAATATTTCAAACTCCCATATTGAGGGAATACCTGTAAAGCAATTAAATTCAAGTGAAGAACGAAACAATGCTTACAATCTGTTAGTAAAATCAGGTAAAGCTATTCCACTAAAATCTGATAAAGAAATTGATGACTTAATTAAGGGTCACTTTTTTTATGCTGTCTATAAAGAAAAATCACCAAAAGTAATCAATACAGCAAAATTGGTTTTTAATGACATAAATTATAAGGTTAATTTTTATGAATATCTAGATCTTATATTAGACGGATTGAGTTTAGCTTCTATATATTTTTTAGGAGCTATAGGTCTTGCAATTACATTTGGAGTAATGAGAGTAATTAATATGGCTCATGGAGAATTTATAATGATTGGGGCATATACTGGTTATGTGGTCCAGTTATTCATACCTAATCATACAATTTCACTACTTGTAGCCTTTCCATTAGCATTTTTAGTAACTTTTTTAGGAGGAGTTGCTATGGAAAGATTAGTTATTAGACATTTATATAGAAATCCTTTGGATACCTTATTAGCCACTTTTGGAATTAGTATAGCTTTACAACAAATTGCAAAAAACATTTTTGGTACACAAGCAAGGCCCCTTACTTCTCCTGAATGGTTAGATGGTGCTTTGGTAGTCAATGATGTTTTATCTATAAGTTTAATAAGAATTGCTATTTTTGTTTTGGGGTTGATTTTCTTAGTATTACTTTTGTTAGTGATGAATAAGACAAGACTAGGGCTAGAAACAAAAGCAGTTACACAAAACCCAATGATGGCCTCAAGTATGGGGATTAATCCCGATAGAATAAATATGTTAACATTTGGATTTGGATCGGGCATTGCCGGAATTGCTGGTGTGGCCATTGGATTGTTTTCTAAAGTAACATCAGAATTAGGAGCAGATTATATAGTCCAAAGCTTTATGACTGTTGTGGTAGGTGGGGTTGGTAACATTTGGGGCACTCTTGCAGGAGCAACAATGATTGGAATGCTTCAAAAATTTATTGAATGGTTTAATCCATCTAACACTCTTGCTGCTCAGACTTATATGATTATTTTTATAATATTGTTTATTCAGTTCAGACCAAAAGGAATAATGGCGTTAAAAGGAAGGGCCGCTGAGGATTGATTATGAAAAAAGACTTTTTGAGCCATATTGACAAAAGAAACTCTTTTTTTTGGGTTTCATCTATAGTTATTTTATTTACACTAATTATAATCCTACTCAGCGAGGCATATGGTTTAAATTTAGTTTCAACTAGTTTTACTAAAGTGCTTGGAAAGACTCTATGTTTATGCATTGTTGCTTTAGCCATGGATTTAGTTTGGGGATATTGTGGAATTTTATCTTTAGGCCATTTTGCCTTTTTTGGTCTTGGCGGCTACATGATTGGGATGTGGCTTATGTTCGAAAGAACTAAAAATATCGTCGTAGAGTCAACTCAAAATAATGTGCTCCCCTTAACTGAAATAGAAATTAGTGAGGCTGTAGGAACTCAAATTTTTGGAGTCGTAGGTGGTGCAGAGATACCCTTAATTTGGTCTTTTGCGGATTCACTTTTAATCCATGTTGTATTAATTCTTTTGGTGCCTGGTGTGTTAGCTTATATTTTTGGTTGGCTGGCTTTTAGGTCAAGAGTGACAGGCGTTTACCTTTCAATTTTAACTCAAGCAATGACACTAGCACTTTCGTTATATCTATTTCAAAATGACAGTGGTTTAAGAGGCAATAATGGTTTATCGGGTTTACAAAATATTCCAAACTTAGATGATTTTTCCCAAGCAGAGTTATCAATATGGTTTCTTGTCTTAAGTGCACTAACCCTAATATTTACTTATTATGTATGTAATTTAATTGTTAATAGCAAACTCGGAAATATTATAACAGGCATTAGAGACAATGAAACAAGAGTTAGGTTTTTGGGGTATAAGGTTGAAAGTTACAAATTATTTATATTTGTTATAACGGCTATTATTTCTGGAGTTGCCGGAGCGCTTTATTATCCCCAAGCAGGTATTATTAATCCTGCAGAACTTGCACCAATTGCTTCTATTTATTTGGCAGTATGGGTCGCCATTGGTGGAAGAGGTTATTTATACGGTGCTCTTATTGGAGCAGCTTTTGTTTCTTTGGCATCTAGCTATTTTACCGGTGGACAAATACCTAATATTAATTTTGGAGTATTTACACTTAAATGGGTTGACTGGTGGGTAGTAATTTTAGGACTAAGCTTTGTAATCACAACTCTTTATGCCCCTAAAGGGATTGGGGGCTTAATTGAACGAATTTTTAGAAGAAATTGAATATGAGTGTTTTGTTAGAAGTAAACGGGATTAGTGTCTCCTTTGATGGTTTTAAGGCAATTAATAATCTAAGTTTTTCAATATCAAATAGAGAACTGCGTGCAATTATAGGTCCTAATGGTGCTGGTAAAACTACATTCATGGACATTGTTACTGGAAAGACAAAACCTGACGAGGGTACTGTTTTATGGGGAGAAAAAAATCTTTCGTTACTTAGAATGAGTGAGGCACAAATTGTAGAAGCAGGTATTAGCAGAAAATTCCAAAAACCTACACTAATTGAAACACAAACTGTTTTTGAAAATTTATTGTTATCTTTAAAAAAATCTAGAAATCCCCTATCAACACTTTTTTATAAATTATCAATAGCTGATGAAAAAGAAATAAACATTATTGCTAATGAAGTGAATTTAACAGAAAGCTTAAGTGTTTTAGCAGGACAACTCAGCCATGGTCAAAAGCAATGGCTTGAAATTGGAATGTTGTTAGCACAAAAGCCAGACTTACTTCTAATTGACGAGCCTGCTGCTGGTATGACTGCTCCCGAAAGGAAAAAAACGGTAGAACTTTTAAAACGGTTATCTCAAAGTCAATCTGTGATTGTTGTAGAACACGATATGGAATTTATTAAATCATTAGAATGCAGGGTAACTGTATTACATGATGGAGGTGTTATTGCAGAAGGTTCTCTAGATTATGTGTCCCAAAACGAAAAAGTCATTGATGTTTATTTAGGAAGATAAGAATGCTAAAAACTAATGAGATATGTCTTCATTACGGGTCTTCTCAAATCTTATACAATATTTCTATAGAAGCTATGATTGGAGAAATCACCTGTTTAATGGGTTCAAATGGTGTTGGCAAAACATCATTGCTAAAGGTTTTGTCTGGGAATCATCCAAGTAGCTCAGGAAATTATATTTTAAATGAAAAAGACGTTACTAATTTTGAGGCTCACGAGCTAGCGTCACGCGGTGTAGGATATGTTCCTCAGGGTCGCTTTATTTTTCCATTACTTACAGTTGAAGAAAATCTTATGTCTGGTTTTGCAGTGTTAAAAAAAGATGAAAGATATATTCCTAAATTAATTTTTGACCTATTTCCTGTTTTAAAAAAAATGTTATCTAGAAAAGGCGGAGATTTATCTGGTGGGCAACAACAACAACTAGCCATTGCAAGAGCATTAATAATGCAACCTAAACTTTTGCTTTTAGATGAACCAACAGAAGGAATTCAACCTAATATAATTACGTTGATTGGAGAGGTTATTGATTATTTGAAGTCTCAAAAAAATATGGCTATAATTTTAGTTGAACAGTATTTTGATTTTGCATTTGCACGAGCTGACAATATATTTGCAATTACACGTGGCGAAATCGTTTACGAAGGAAGAAAAGCTATTATAGATAAAAAAAAACTTAGGAAAGCTGTCAGCATATAGATGTTAAATGCACAAAAAAAATTTCAAAGGGCACATGGTAATATTAATGTCAAAATTAATAAAAACGAAATTAATCGCTTCTACCAGTCAGGTTCTGCAAAAGTTTTTTACCCAAAGTCTTCCCAAGAAATTAAAGAACTAGTCCTTGTAAATACTGCTGGTGGATTAACTAGTGGTGATAATTTTTTTTATAATATTGAGATAACTAACAAGTCAAAAATCTTTGTAACAACTCAGACCGCCGAAAGAGTTTACAAAGGAATAAATGATAATGCTGAAATTAAAATTACATTGTCTTTGGATGACACAAGTAAACTATTTTGGATACCTCAAGAACTTATTCTATTTAATAATTGTAGTCTGTACAGAAGAATTGAAGTTGATTTAAAAACAAATTCAAATTTTCTCTTAGCTGAAACAACAATATTTGGAAGAACGGCAATGGGTGAATTTTTAGAAAAAGGGTTTTTTAAGGATAATTGGAAAATTTATGTAAATAAAAAATTAATACATGCTGAAGCATTAAGTTTAACTGGTAATATTAAAGATAAACTATCAAGCATAGCCTGTGCTGATAATGGTGTAGCTATTTGTAATATTTTTATATCAGGACAAAATTTTTTATCCAAAGAAGATTATTTAACCCAAACACTCAAAAGTTCAGAAATGATTTTATCTTCTCATTCAAAATGGAATGATAAAATGCTTATCAGAATAGTTTCCAAAGATGCCTATGAATTGAAATTAATTAAAAAAAAATTAATATTATGTTTATCAGATAAAAACCTACCTAGAGTATGGAATAGTTGAGGAGAAAAAATGAAATTATCACCAAGAGAAAAAGATAAACTTTTAGTAAGTTTAGCGGCAATAGTTGCACGAAACAGAAAAAGTAGAGGTGTTAAGCTTAATTACCCTGAAGCAATCGCACTTATAACTGATTTTGTTATAGAAGGAGCTAGAGATGGAAAAAGCGTAGCTGAATTAATGGAAGCAGGTGCTCACGTAATTAAAAAAGACGATTGTATGTCTGGTATACCAGATATGATTCATGACGTTCAAGTTGAAGCTACCTTTCCTGACGGAACAAAACTAGTGACAGTTCACCACCCTATTAGATAAAGGAGAAACCAATGAAACCTGGAGAAATAATTACTCTTGATGAAAAAATAACCTTAAATGAATCATCTAAAATAAAAAAAATCAAAGTTTCTAATACTGGAGATAGACCAATTCAAGTGGGAAGTCATTACCATTTTTTTGAAAGTAACAAATTTCTGTCTTTTGATAGAGAACTCGCAAAAGGAATGCGTTTAAATATTGCGGCAGGAACTGCTGTTCGTTTTGAACCAGGTCAAACTAGAGAGATAGAATTAATAGACATAAAAGGAAAAAGAAATATTTTTGGATTTAATCAAGAAATCATGGGGGCACTATAATGAGTTCAAATATTTCAAGATCTTCTTACAGTGAGATGTATGGCCCTACAACTGGTGACAAAGTTAGATTGGCAGACACAGATTTAATCATAGAAGTAGAAAATGATTTTACTGTTTATGGTGAGGAAGTGAAGTTTGGAGGTGGAAAAGTTATAAGAGACGGTATGGGACAGTCTCAAGTTACGCGTAAAGATGGTGCTGTCGACACTGTAATTACTAATGCTTTGGTTGTTGACATAAATGGAATATTCAAAGCAGATATTGGAATAAAGGATGGTTTAATACATAAAATTGGAAAATCAGGGAACCCTGATACACAACCTCAAATTGATATCATAATAGGGCCTGGAACAGAAATTATAGCTGGAGAAGGTAAAATAATAACAGCAGGAGGGTTTGATTCCCACATTCATTTCATATGTCCCCAACAAATTGAGGATGCACTTCACTCTGGTTTAACAACAATGCTTGGTGGTGGGACTGGTCCAGCTCATGGAACTTTAGCAACCACATGTACACCTGGATCTTGGCATATAAGTAGAATGATCCAATCTGCAGATGCTTTTTCTATGAATTTAGCGTTTGCAGGAAAAGGAAATTCGTCAAAACCTGAAGGGTTGATTGAACAGGTTAATGCTGGCGCATGTGCATTAAAACTTCACGAGGACTGGGGAACAACACCTGGTGCTATTGATAACTGTTTAAATGTTGCAGATAAAATGGATGTGCAAGTTATGATACATACTGACACATTGAATGAAAGTGGATTTGTAGAAAATACTATAGAAGCAATTAAAAATAGAACTATTCATGCTTTTCATACTGAAGGAGCTGGAGGAGGACATGCGCCAGATATTATAAAAGTTTGTGGAAATCAAAATGTTATTCCATCATCAACAAACCCAACAAGACCCTATACAATTAATACCCTAGAGGAACATCTCGATATGCTTATGGTTTGTCATCACTTAGATAAATCAATACCTGAAGATGTTGCTTTTGCAGAAAGTAGAATAAGAAAGGAAACAATAGCCGCTGAGGATATACTCCACGATATGGGAGCCTTTTCAATAATTGCGTCTGACAGTCAAGCTATGGGAAGAGTTGGAGAGGTTATAATAAGAACTTGGCAGACAGCTCATAAAATGAAAATACAAAGAGGTCGACTTAGAGAAGAAAATGGTGATAACGATAATGTAAGAGTAAAAAGATATATAGCCAAGTATACTATCAACCCTGCAATTACACATGGGATTTCTCAACATATTGGATCAATAAGTGAAGGAAAAAGAGCAGACATAGTTTTATGGGATCCTGCTTTTTTCGGTGTTAAACCTGAAATTGTAATGATAGGTGGCAGTATTGCCTGCGCACAAATGGGTGATCCCAATGCGTCTATTCCAACCCCTCAACCAGTTTATACCAGGCCGATGTTCTCATCTTTCGGAAGATCACTTGAAGCATCATCAATAACTTTTGTAAGTAAAGATTCGATCAAAACTGGTAGTTTAGACAGTTTGAACTTAGCTAAAGAGACAATTGGTGTTGAAAAAACAAGAGATATTTCAAAAGAAAATATGGTATTTAATAATTACTGTCCTGATATATCAGTAGATCCAGAAACATATGAAGTTACAGCTGACGGTAATATACTTACTTGTGAACCAGCAACTGAGCTTCCACTAGCTCAAAGATATTTTTTATTTTAGGTGTATTTATGATAGTAGAAAAAGTTATACCTGATGCTTCAAATGAAAAAATAAAAGATACTATAACACTAACATATCACGACAGATTTATTAGGCGAAAAAAACTTATTTCAGATAATAAAGTTGAGTTTTTAGTTAATTTACCTGAAACTATTTCATTAAAGGAAAATAATTCGTTTGTGTTAGAAAATGGTTCCTTAATTTTAATTAAATATGCAAAGGAACCTTTGTTAGAAATAGCAAGTGAAAACTTAATGAAAATAGTATGGCACATAGGTAATAGACATATACCGTGTCAAATTGAACTTGATCGTCTGTTAATACAAGAAGATAAAGTAATTGAAGAACTAATTATAAAATTAGGGGGTAAAATTAAAAAAATACATGAAGAGTTTTGTCCTGAGGGTGGAGCTTACGGTTTAGGAAGAACACATGGACATAAGCATTAAAGAAATAGAACCAAAGTTTGATTACCATCAATTATTACTTTCATGGTTTTCCCCTACTTTTCCTATAGGAAGCTATAATTTTTCACATGGTTTAGAAGCTGCTATAGAAATGAATTATATAAGAGATATTGAAAGTTTAGAAAATTGGATAAATTATTTAATTAATTTTGGATCCGCTAAAACAGATACCATTTTACTTTCTAACTCGTACCAAGGTAAAAATATAAATGAACTTGCTTTTGCTTTATGCCCTTCAAAAGAAAGATGGATTGAAACAAAAAAACTAGGAAATGCTTTTTGTAAAAATATTAGTGAACATTGGTCTTTTAATATTGGGAATAACTTAGCATATCCAGTTGCTATAGGAAAAGCTGGGGCTTTTTTTAAAATACCTTTAGAACAACTTTTAATAACTTTCATGCAAAGTTTTGTTTCAAATTTAGTGAATGTTGGTATCAAACATGTTCCATTAGGGCAGAGTGACGGTCAAAGAATACTGGTAAAGCTATTACCTAATATAAGAGAATTAGCTTTGAAATACAAAGAGTGTGAAATTGACGATTTAGGAACCTCAGCATTTATATCTGACCTAACAAGCATGTATCACGAAACTTTAAACAATAGGATTTATCAAACATGATTAATAAATTTGGACCACTTAAAGTTGGTATTGGAGGACCTGTAGGTGCGGGTAAAACTAGTTTAACTGAAGCTCTTTGTAAAAAACTTTCAAAAAAAATCTCAATGGCAGTTATATCTAACGATATATATACTATAGAAGATGCTGAGTATCTCATGAAAGCACAAGCTCTACCTTTAGAGAGAATTAAAGGTGTGGAAACGGGGGGGTGTCCTCATACCGCTATCAGAGAAGATGCATCTATTAATTTGTTAGCTGTTGACGAATTAAAAGAAAAATTTCCTGATTTAGATTTAATTTTAATTGAATCGGGGGGAGATAATTTGGCTGCAACATTTAGTCCAGAGCTTGTTGATTTATCAATATATGTTATTGATGTCGCAATGGGGGGGGGACATCCCAAGAAAAGGTGGGCCAGCTATAACAAGATCAGATTTGCTTTTAATAAATAAAACAGATTTAGCTCCACATGTTGGAGTTAATTTAGAAGTAATGCAAAATGATGTAGAACTTGCAAGGAATAGATTACCTTATGTTTTTGGTCAGATGAAAAATAATGATGGAATAGAACAAATTACATCTTTTCTGAATACTGAGGGTGGACTATCTTTAAATTAAAATTAAATTTTATTCTTCTTTAAAGTTCGTTATCCAAATTGTCTGATACGGATTAAGTTTAATGTTCTGTTCATCCTTGAAACTAACTTCAGGGTTTAATAAATCATACCATTTTTCATCATCAATTAAGTTTATCATGTTAGTATTTAAGTCAATGTTTTTTGAAGTGACATTTGTAATTGCGAAAATACTTTGACGTCTATCCCTACTCTGTCTCCAAACTGAAAAGACATTTTTATTTAAATTTAAAGTAAATTGAGTTGCATTTGGATGAAAAGCAGGCTGAGCTTTTCTAATAGATATTAATGTTTTTAAAAGTTCGTAACATTTATTTTCAATTGAGTTTTCATCATTCAAAGTAGCTTCTAAATTTGAATAATTCCATTTATGCCTATTAAGGTCTCTTTTCACCTTACTATTTAGATAAGATTTATCATCATTTCGGGTAGCAAAAAAAGAGTTAAAATAAAAAGCAGGAACACCTTCAATAGATAAAATAATACAATGTGATGCTATAAATCGCTCTAAAGAATATTTTCCCATACTATCTTCATCAGTATACTGTAAAGCGTTAAATAATGATATGTTAGCTTCGTAAACTTTTTCTTCCTTTGACGGCAACTTTCTCATTGAAAACTGACTACCGTTCTTTTCTAATCTCATCAACATACCATTGATTTCTTCTTCAGATAAAACACCTTCAGCTGGTCTCATCCCTATTCCATCATGAGATGCAATAAAATTTAAATATGCATTACCAACTTGTGCAGGTGGCATTTTCATACTCCATTTTGTGAGTGACGAAGAATCTCCAAATAAAAATGTATGGACAATTAATGGAGGTAAAGGAAAATTATATATCCAGTGTGCTTCATCATTTTTTCCAAAATAGCTTAGGTTTTCCTCTTTTGGTAAATTTGTTTCTGTTACTATAATTATATTCTTATCAAGTTGATCAACAATATCCCTAAGTAACTTAATTATTTCATGAGTTTCAGGTAAATTGAGACACGTGGTTCCAGTTTCTTTCCAAATAAAAGCTACAGCATCTAATCTAAATATTTTTATCCCATAACTAGACAATTTTAATATTAAAGTAATAAACTCTAATAAGACGTCTGGATTTCTAAAATCTAAATCAATTTGATCATAACTGAATGTACACCATAAATTTTTGGTATCATTTAATATTTTAATCTTTTTTAGAAGATCGTGATCTCGTGGTCTAATAACATTACTATAATCGTAATTATTATTAATTGTAAAAAAATAGTCTTTACCGGGATTCTTATTCAAAAGAAAATTTTTAAACCATTTCCCTTCAGAAGAAGCGTGATTTAAGACCAAATCTGTCATAACATTAGCATTTTTTGATAATATTTTTATTTCATCCCAAGTTCCAAATGCTGGGTCTATATCTTCATGATTTTTAACAGAAAAACCTCCGTCTCCACTTGATGGAAAAAAAGGTAAAAAATGAATACTGTCTATGAATGAAGAAAAAAATTTATTATAAAATGAAATAAAATCACTAATTGTTTTTCCATACAGCCCATTTTTAACATTATCAGCATATGTAATTAGTAAAGTAGTTTTTTCAGACCAGGGCTCATTAACATCGGTAGAAGTATTTTTTGATTTATAAAGATTAATCAATTGATTAATTTTTTTGGAATAATCAAGGGTTTTGTCCGCAGATATAGTTGACCTATAGATATAGTTTAATCTTTTTAAAACGTCTAAATTAATATTATCATTAATTTTATTATCTGAGATCTTCATTATCTAATTCAACACTTGATTTTAATCTATCTAAAAAGTCAGGAATTGCACTCAGAACTCTGTTCCATGTAGGTATAAATGGTGTTTCCATTGGGTTTTCAAAAAATGATTCTCCTGCTTTCATTATATTTAAAGCAAAAAGTTCAACTGTTTTTTCTTCAATATGAGAATCAAAAGTTAAACCATTCATTTGAGCATCACTTCTATATATATCAATCATATCTAAGGCTGATCTATAGTAAGTTGCCTTTATACTTCTAAAAGTTTCTAAAGTAAAAATATTACCTTGAGTTGCAAGTTTTCTAATGAGTGCTTTAGTTATGTCGATAGACATTCTAGATAAACCTAAATTATCATCCTTTTCAGATAAATCCTGATGTTTGTGATCATAGGTTTGAGCTAAATCTACTTGACATATTCTATTACTAGAATGATTTCTTTGCATCTCTGATAAGATTCCTATTTCTAACCCCCAGTCTGATGGAATTCTTAGTTGTGGAAGTAAGTTTTTTCTAAAAGAAAATTCACCCGCAAGTGGATAGCGAAATGACTTCATAAAATCTAGATAATCACTTTTTCCTATTGTTCTTTCCATTGCTAACAATAGCGGAAACACCAATAATCTGGAAACTCTACCATTCATTTTGGAGTCTGCAACCCTTGGATAATATCCTTTACAGAACTGAAAATTAAAAACTGGATTAGCTACTGGATAAAATAGTTTAGCCAGAAGTGATTTTTCATATGTTAGAATATCGCAGTCATGTAAGGCTATTGATTCTGCTTTACCTCTAGCTAATGTCATACCTATACAATACCAAACGTTTCTACCTTTACCAAACTCACCAGGAGCCAATCCTTTTGATTTTAGTTCTTTATCAAGTTCTGTTAATCTTGGTCCATCATTCCAAAGCATAGAAAATGGGAGTTTTAATTTTTTAAAAAAATTATATGCTTTTTTGTATTCTTCGTGATTTGCTTTGTCCAATCCTATTACAATATGATTTAAAAAATCTGTCTTATTTATTTCATTAATTATTTTAGGTAGAGCTTTTCCATCAATTTCAGAGAACAAACTTGGAAGTATTAGTTCCATTGGATTATCTTTAGAAAAATTAATTAAATCATTTTCTAATTTTTTGTAATTCTTTTCTGACGATGAACCATAAGAAAAATCGTGCAAGTTGGCTACAATACCATTTTGATAAAAGCTACCCATTTATCTATCCTACAAAATTAATATTTATTTTTTTTAAGGAAGATTTTATAACCTCTTCCCATCCTTTTGGAGCATATTTTTTAGCTCTAATAATATTTTTTATTTCTAAATCAATCAAATTATCTTTGTTTGGTAATGGTATTATACATGGTTGATCTGATTGTTTTAACATCGAAATATCATTTGGGCTGTCGCCAACAACAATAGTATACGGATTAGACTTAAGTTCAGTTCTAAGTTTTTTAACAACTGATTTCATTGCAAACCCTTTTGAACAGTCATCACAAATATTAAAAACTCTTCCACCTTCATGTAATTTTAATCCAAGACTTTTTAAAAACAAACTAAACTCTCTAATGAGTTTTCGTGATCCATTAAAAATTAATGGCAATGAATAATCTCTATTTAAAGCGAAGGGTAAATATTTATGATTTAAACCAAGTGTCTGCATTTGTTTGTCTTGTGTCATATCTTCAATAAAATCACATTTTTCACGAAATTCTAAAGGAACTTTCGTTTTGAAAATTTCTAAAATTTCTTTGATTGATCTACTTAAAATTATTGAATTGTCTTTCAATTTTAAATTAGCATTAAGTAAATCCAAGTTGTGGACTGCTGCTCCATTTTCAGAAATATAAGGTAATTCTTTTCCCAATTGATTAAAAAAAAGCTCAATTTCTATTTTAGTTTTACTTGAATTAGGTATTATTTTTATACCTGTATCTAAACATTTTAATATGAAATCTTTAATATCTTGGAATTCAAAATTATCATGATCTAATAAAGATCCATCTAGGTCTGTAAATATTAAAATATCTTCACATTTCATATTCGGGAACTTATCTACAATTTAAACATTATAAAGATTTTTGTTTGGTTACAAATATATTTGATGATTTATTAGGCAAAAGCAACCCTGAGATTATAATAGCAATAGATATAAACGCTAGTGCTTCAAGAATAAATGAAAAATTGTATCCATTTTTTAATAGATATGATGTTACGGGTAACACGCAAGCTCCAGCACATAAGTTGACCATAAATTTTATAGAGAGAACCCTACCCCTCCAATTATCTTGAACGTATTTAACTAATATAACATCTGTTATAGGAACTTGCCCAAAAACAAAAATCATAGCTGCTAACATAATAAATAGTAAACTATAATCATAAGAATAACTTGCAATATATATAAAAACTAATTGACCTAAACCCATAGCTGATAAAACAAATTTTGGAGGAATTTTATCAACCAACCACCCTGTACCTATTTGGGAGAATGAAGCAATTGCATAAACAAATCCTGCTAACAGTCCAGTTACTGCTACATCATTTGAAATTTGCAACATATTGACTTCAAAGAGTCTTGGTATAAGAAATGTCAAAGATCCAAAAATAAATCCACCAGATAAGGTTACAACACTTAAACAAAGAAGCACAGTTTGCCAACCTTCCGATATTATTGATGGGTCTTTATTTTCGTTATGTGGCTTGTCTTGTGGTTTATTTTCTTCTAATTCTATAAAAGCAAATATTTGTGAAACTCCAAAGCAGAAACATATTAGTGATGGAACAATAAATGCAAGCCTCCAGTCACTGTAGAGTATCAGGAAGCCAGTTAAGATAGGAGCTATGGCAACACCCATATTTCCCCATACTCCATTAACACCCAACCTCAAACCCACTTTACCTGGTCTCTTTGTTATCATAGCAATGCCTACAGGGTGATATATCGCAGCAAAAAAACCAATAATCCCAAGAGAAATACCTAACATCATCGTTGAACTAGATAGTGCAGCTGAAATAGAACCTAAAGCTAAACCAAATGGATAAATAGTTATTAATATTGCTCTAGAATACTTGTCTGCCAACCAACCTGCTAATGGTGCAGCCGCCCCAAACAAAATAACGCCTAGGGTACCATAAACAATAATTTGTTCATAAGATAATCCAAATTCCCTTCCAGCGTCAAAAGCAGCTTTAGCAAAAATTAACATCATAAAATGATCTAATAAATGCCCAATATTTAAATAGATATCAGGAATCGAATAAGATTTTGTACTATCTAAAGTAATCATTTTCATGATTAAGAACCTAAAATTATAATTTCTAATTTATTCCGATAGGAAAGTTGTATAATCAGTATAATCCAATTTCTCAACTCTTAATGCATTTTCTTTAAAGTTAAGCTGATCGGCGATGAGTGTATGAAATTTAGTAAATGCTACCTGACCACATGAATGCAAACCTTCCCCTCTAGCACCAACTAAAATACTTTGAATGAACATACCTACATCCATAAATGTACCAGTAGCAAGCCTTCTATCCATTGTTATAAACATTCCAAGTGGGGCCCCAAAAAAATGAAAATTTTCTTGCATTTGTTTATCTCTAGCTTCGAAATCTTCTCTTCCAATATTAAGTAATTTGTAAAGCTCAAAACCCACAGCTCTTCTTCTTGATATAAAAGGTTCAAACCATTCAGTAGGATAATAATCAAACTCTTGTTTGAATTTTTTAGCAGATCCATCTTTAATAGATTCTAAAATTGAGTTTGTTATAGCTTCTTTTTTCTTACCTTCAACCACATATACATGCCAAGGTTGAATGTTATGACCACTTGGCGCAAAAGCGGAACACTCTAATATATTTTTAATCTTATCTTTAGGAATTGGCTTAGATAAAAATCTTCTAACAGACCTTCTTGATAAGAACGCTTCCTTCACATTCATATTTATAACCCCATACATTATTCTAAATAGTTAACTACTTAACTATTTACATATTTATTTTTTTAATCAATTAATAAATTTAATTTTGTGAGAATATATTTCTAAAAAATTTTACTTTTTCAATCCTTGCAAATAAATAAGGCTGACTGTCTTTTATTATGCTTGAAAGTGAATTTATGTTAACTTCTTTTTTTTTGGTATTTATTACAGACTTCATTGTCTTATATTTTTCACTTTTCCAAAACTGATTCACTTTAATTAAATAAGGTTTATTTTTATTTGGATCTGAAGAGTGATAGTGTTTTATGGCCTTATCCCACGAACCATGTTTATTTTTTAATTGTAATAGAAATGATGCTGCATAAGAGACATTTGGCTCAACAGCAAACATGTCAATTATTTTTTTAAAATTATTTTTATGCCACTTTATGTTTATTTGCATACAACCAACATCAAGGTTAAAATCTTTCATTTCAACATGCTTTAAAACATACTTTTGCATTTGTTTTTTTGTATCAAAAAAAAGACTCTTTCCCGCATGATTCACTGTCCATGGCCAGATAATATGTGTATTATTATTTAATATCCGACCTGATTCAGCTTTACCAATACTTGAGAGAAGATTTTTTGGAATATCAGTATAGTCTTCTAAAGTTTTAATAACACTTTCACAGGAATTATTTTTTTTTGAGGTAAATGCGTATGTGTCTTTTATTGTAAAAATAAAAATACTAATAAATATTAAAAAGCTTTTAAATAAGGTCATACTGTACATTAGCAATCACTATGCCAGATAAAAAACTATCTCAACTTTTTATAATCTGGTGTTCTTTTTTCTAGAAAAGCGTCTATGCCTTCTATACTCTCCTTATCACCTTGAGATTTTACCATATAGTCAGTTTCTAATTTAATTTGTTTTGAAAAATCATTACCGTAGGCTGCTCTGGATAATTTTTTAATTCTCGAGATAGAGTTTTTAGGAAGATTTTCAAAATTTTTAGATAATTCTACAGCAGTCTCTTTTGCATTACCTTTTTGTGCTAATACATTAACAGCTCCAATGTTATATAGTCTTGATGCATCAATTTTTCCTCCTATCATTGCCATCTCAGCTAGCATTTGGCGGGGCATTGTTTCAGACAAAAATTTAGTAGCAGCACCATCAGGAGTTAAACCAATTTTAACATACGCCAATGAAAAAAAGCTATATTCGCTCATGACTACTAAATCACAGGCCATAGCTAATGAAACACCCGCTCCAGCTGCTCCTCCTTCAATTGCAGCTATAATTGGTTTTGAACAATTATAAATAGATTCGATGGTTCCATTTAACTGATTTAAAGTTTGGTACCTTTCTGGTTCAGTCATTGATCTTCTTGTTTTCAAAGCATTCAGATCACCACCTGCACAAAAAAAATCGCCTTCACCTGTAATGATAACAGAGCAAACATTTTTATCTTCCTCTGCTATTTTTATAGCTGACTGAAATTCGTCATGAAATCCCTTGATCATTGAGTTTCTTTTTGATGGATTATTAAAGGTAATAATCAAAGTATTACCAATTATTTTATTTTCAATTATAGACATTTAATTCCTATGTTGTAGTTTATTGTGAGATTGAAATTATATATTTACTAATTCATTCTTTAAGAAAGTTAAATAAATTGCAAACATATTATGAATAATGAAAAATCACTTAAACTAATCATGGATGCTGCCCTAGAAGCCGCTAAACCAAAAGATAAGTTTAAAAAAATCCCAATCAGACCTGAAGGAAAACTTATAGTTATTGGCGCAGGAAAAGCTGCAGCCAGTATGGCAAGAGAATTTGAAAATAATTACGAAGGACCTATTGAAGGCCTAGTTATAACAAGATATGGGCATTCCACAGAAACAAGATTTGTAGAAGTAATTGAAGCCGCACATCCAGAACCAGATGCAAATGGGTTACTTGCATCACAAAAAATTTTTAATATAGCTACGAACTCATCTGAGAAGGATCATGTTGTTTTTCTTATTTCTGGAGGAGCTTCATCTTTATTAACATTACCTTTAAATGGTATAAGTTTTAAAGAAAAACAAAGAATAAATAAAGAACTTTTAATTAGTGGCGTACCAATCGATGAGATGAATATTGTAAGACGATCTCTATCTCAATTAAAAGGTGGTCGCCTTGCTGAAGCAATTTTTCCTGCACAACTGACTACCTATATGATATCAGATATTCCAGGAGATGATCCCGCCTATATTGGCTCTGGTCCTACAATACAAGCAAATGGCTCAAATCAAGATTCAATAACCATATTAGAAAATTATAAGATAGCTATAAGTGACAAAATTAAAAAAATTATTTATAAAAATACATTGCCCCAATTAATAAAATCACCTCAGCACATGCTTGCCAATCCAATAATGGCCCTCAAAAACGCAGCTAGTGTTGCAGAAAAAGAGGGTTATATTCCAATAATTTTATCTGACAGCCTTGAAGGTGAGGCTAAAATTGAAGGGGAAAAAATGGCTAAGTTAGCGATCAAGATAAGTAATGAGAAAAAGTATAAAAATATTAGTTTAAGCAAACCAATTTTACTTTTATCTGGAGGAGAAACTACTGTTAAGGTCAAAGGAAATGGAAAAGGAGGTAGAAATACTG
>CABZSR010000008.1 GCA_902528415.1 uncultured SAR116 cluster alpha proteobacterium
TCTTCTGAATAACAAATGTCATTAATTATTTCTGAGAGATTAAAAATCAGTTAAATAATAGAAAGGAAAAAAATGTCCAAAATTCTTATACATATTCACAGTGGGCCTGATTTGAAAAATAAAGCCACTCTAGGAATGCTTGTTGCTATTACTGCTTATAAAAACCAAAATGATGTTAATATTTTTTTAGCAGCCGATGGTGTTCATCTCTTAAGCATCAAAAAAGAAGGTGAAGTTGTAGGGCAGGGAACCGGTGACTTAAAAAGTCATCTTGACTTTCTTAAAGAAAATAAAATTAAATTATATGTATCAGGAATGTCAGCAAAAGCAAGGGGTTATGACGATAAATTGTTAAGTGAATTCAATGCTGAATTTTCGATGCCAGACAAATTATTACTACTTTCAACTGAATCTGATAGTACGCTTTGCTATTAAAAATCAATAAAATGAATAGTATAATTTTTATAAAATTAATTTTGTTATGCTTTTTATTTTCAAAAGATGTCATTGCTAATGATACAAAAATTGATACTGAAGAGTTAAAGAGAGAACTTATTAAAAATAAACTATTATTAAATTCTAGTGGTAAATGTGAAGAATATATCAATAAATCTTCCGTAGAATTATTTTTAAATTGCGATAGTAAATTTAAAAATAAAAACCAAAAAAATAAATAGATTTTTGGTAATCGTTTTCTATACTTTTTTCTTATTTCATTTAAGTTGAAATTAACCTAGTTTTAAAATCAAGTAATCATAAATATGTTGTTTCAAAGTCAAATAGATACTTACGCTCAAAAAATCTTAGATGATTATGATGCTGTTAATCCAAGTACAATTTTTAAAGAAAATATTAAAATGAGTAATGAAGACGCTCATTTAATCCAATCAGCAGTAACATCTTTGCGACAAAAAAGAGGTGAAGAAGTCATAGGATATAAAATTGGATGTGTTTCAAAGCAAACTCAAATAAAAATGGGTTTAACTCAACCCGCATGGGGGCGTCTTTGGAAAAATGAATTGCATCCTAACGGCTCAATGTTAAAAAAAATAAATTACGCTAATCCAGCTCTGGAAGCCGAGTTTGGTATTATATTAGATAAAGATATTAACTCGCGGTCTGTTACATTTGAGGATATATTAGACTCAATAGCATCAATCCATCCTATTATTGAAATACATAATCTTGTGTATAACGGAGAACCACCTCATGGGGTAGAGCTTCTAGCTAACAATGCAATACATGCTGGTGTTGTTATTGGTGATCCAATAAAAGAAAAAAAATATTCCAAAGTTACAGACTTAAAACTAAAATTTAATGGTAAAGTTATAGACACTTGGTCAGACAAGAAATGGCCTAATGACATTTTGTCAGAATTAGTATGGTTGATTGAAGAGCAGTCAAAAATAGGAAACAAATTAAAAAAAGGAGACTTAATCTTAACTGGTGCTTTTGGTTTACCAGTTCCTATAAATGATAAAGAGCTTGTTGAAGTTAAATCGTCTTTATTTGGAAATGTTTCTGCATTGTTTAAAAATGAGTAATCTAATTATTAATTTTTTAAAAAAAAATATGAGATCAAAAGCAGGTAAAGGTTTGATATTAAGTATATCTAGTCTCTTATACTGGATATTAAGAGCTTTAGATATTATTAATAAGCCAATTTATGTTTTAGATATTTTTATGCTGATCATATTACTTTATTCAATTTATTTAATTAAATTTAAGTCAATTGACTAGATGGAATTTGCTTACCCAATATAATCATTAAGAGTATTTAAATTATTTTAAATTACAGCTTTTATTATTTCAATTAATTTTAGGATGAATACTTATTGAAAATCATCAGAGGTAAATTCATGTAAAACTATGCCTCTACTACCCACAACTTTGTTAACAAAAGTTTTCACTTTAGGTGCATGATACTTATCCAACAAAGTTTGGCACGCAACAAATGCTTTTTCGTCACGATATTCAAACAAAATTCCAACTCTGGCAACCCCTTCTTTATTCCAAATTCTTGTCAAGACTCTCCTTAACATTCCAGCTTTCTTAAATTCATCAATAACTTTAGGAGTGAAAATTTCATCTTGTTTAGTTGCGTATAACTCAAGTTCATTTTCAGACATAAATTCTCTTGTCGTATAATTTATTAGTTTTGAAGACGTCATATTAATATCCTTATTAATTTGAAAAATTATTTATAATCAGAATGAATTATAAATAAATTACGAGTTTAATTTAAACCCAACCATATGTGATCGTCTTTGTCCATAATTGGTAAAAGATCTAAAGGAATTTCTTTTATAGCTTTAGTTAGTTCTTTTGCTTCATCTGGCATCCACTCGGCACTTGTTAAAACCCATTTTTTTACTGCTCCAGTTTTCAAACAAAATTTACTATCATGGAACGGACACAAAAATTCATTATCAGGAGTGATCTGTCCCATCTCAAGTGGTAAATTCATGTGAGGGCACAGATTAGAAAAAGCAGATAAAATATTGTTATTTCTTACTAATAATACTTCTTCATTATTAAAATTTACTTTCTTTTTATCACCATTTTTAAGGTCTTTTGAAAGCATAATTTTATTCCAAAACATACCAGACACAAATATTTTATCTTCTTCTGATACTAATGAATGTCCTTTTAATTTAGAAATTTCATAAAGTGTAGATCTCTGTGAAGACCTCTTCAATTTTACTCTAACAAAATCTTCAACTTCAGCACGATCTTCTATTTCTTTAAATGCATCCTCTGAAATTAATAATCTGGTTTCAGCCTCTTTATTAGCAGTCTCAACTCTACTTGCAATATTTACTGATTGACCGATTATACTAAGTCTTTGGTTTCCAGCATTACCTAACATACCAACTATAGCTTCTCCATAGTGGATACCAACTCTAACATCAAAATTAATGTTATAATTTTCTAAAAAGACATCTTTTTTAATATCAACATCTTTTAATATTTCTAGAGCTGCTTGAGTGCATCGATATACTGAGTCAATTTTATCATCAATCCCAAAAGCAGCAAGAAATGCATCTCCAACAAAATTATTAATATCCCCTCCATTTTTTTTGACTATTGTTCCCATATCATCAAAATATCTATTTAGAATGTACATAACGTCGTATGAAGGAAGTTGTTCGCTTAATGGAGTAAAAGCAACTATATCAACAAACATTAATGCAAGAGGTTAGTACTTCCAATGGATCCTACTGAGTTTTTTGTCATTTGATTTGCCAAAACTAGATCTTTTTGATCAAGTAATAACCTTTTTAATTTTACATTACCTTTCACCTTTGTCTGACACGCTAATCTAATATTAGAAGGTAATTCTAACTTATCTGATAAAGCTTGTTCTGACTCACTTTTGGGACATAAATTGTCTTCACCAGAAAGTACTTCTACCCTACAAGTTGAGCACATTTCAAGTCCTCCACAAGCATGTAGGTGTTGGATATCATTTCTTAATGATGCTGTAAGTATAGTTTCATCTTCTGAAATGTTTATTTCAGTGTCATCAGGAGACAGATTTATTTTAAACAGATTTGTATTATTATTCATTATATCAGAATAATGGTTTAAAAATTAGTAATCAATACGTCACTTAAAAAAAATGATGTAATATTTGTTTTGATTAAGTATACAGCGATAAATAAATTATTATTTATGGATACATATTAAATGAAATATAAATCACTTGAAGAAATCCAACAAAATCCAGTTTGGATAAAGTTACAATCTAGGGGTACAGATAAAAAAGAACTCGATAAACAATTTTTATCTCTATCTGAAGAAGAAAAAGTTGTTGCAATTGACTTGTTTGAGTCCTTGAAAGTTGTGATGGAAGAAATGCTAAAGGAAAAAAAAACTCATCATTAAATTAAATTTATGATGTGTTTGAAGATATTATATGAAGCCAAAATTCAATATTTCCTTATTTTACAAAATTGACAAAATTATAAAATTTTCTTGTTATTTTATAATAATCTTAACAATAATTATAATATGGCTAAAATTTAAATTTTGATAATTTAAAAACTTTTATAAATTTATTATTTATACAATTGTATCAATATGATAACGTAAAACAATGAATTTATAAATTGGAAATTAAATGACACGAATCATAACCTTGATTTTTACCATCTGTATATTTAATTTTAAATCTTTTGCATTTGAACCATATTCCGGAATTTCCTGCCATAATTCAAATGTTAAAGGTAAAGTAGAATTTTTTTTTAAACATGATGAAAACTTCATATATGCAACAGCATATAAAAGAGTAAATGGTGAATTTATTAGGATAGGTAACGTTGTTGGGCAGAAGGTTTCGTCATTTATATTATTTGAAGACAATACGATAGATAAAAATTTAAATTTTGCATGGCATATAGACATGGTTACCAAAAATTTAAAACCTTTTATATTAACGGTTACTGATAAAAATAAATTCAAAATACCTGATAAACTAGAGTGTATTAGTAAAAACTTTTGGTTCTAAAAATAGATATAGGTGCTCATATGGCTAAATCTGATATTATGATAGATAATGATAAAACAAGAGTTACACGTTGGTTGTTTGAGCCAGGAGAAGATACGGGTGAACATATTCATGAATATGATTATGTGGTTGTTCCTATGAAAGATGGAAAACTTAAAATTGTGAACCATGATGGCAAAGTATCCATAACTGAACTTGTTGAGGGTATAAGTTATTTTAGAAGTAGGGGTGTAAATCACAATGTCATTAATTATAATGATTTTCCATTTTCATTTGTTGAAATAGAGTTTAAGTAAACTGAAATCACATTAAATTTTTTAACGTAAATAAAGGTGCTAATTATGCCAGAGTCCAAACTTATTAGTTATATAACTTCTGATTTTCAAACTAAGAGTGATTTGAAAATTGGAGAAATGGAATGGGAAAAAATTATGAATGCCAAATTTGATAAATTTAAAAAGGCTGGTGCTGTTAGACAGACTGTTACTCAAATCTGGAATAAAGAAGGTACTCTAAGGTTAGGGCATTTATGGGAATATAAGGATGAAAAAGCCTTTGTTGAATGTCAAAAAATTTTCAGAGAAGCAGAAATTGAATTCAAGAAAAAGACAGGCATAATTTGGAAAGTATTTTCAAATAGGGGTATTGTATTATATGATGTTATTTATTAGTGGGGAAAAATCCATCATCCAACAAATTTTATTTTTTTAAATGATTAAATATACAAAAATATCTATCAACTCAATTTCAAAATATACACTTTCAAATATTTTTCTGCTTATATTTTCTTTATTTATTAATAATGTTTCAGCCTCTGAATTAGACAACCTTTTTTTTAAATTAAAAAATGCAAGTGACAAAAATATAGCAAAACATTATGAAAGTAGAATTTGGAAATATTGGCTTTTAGATGGATCAAATGAAACAAGCAATCTTCAAATGCAAAGAGGAGTGAATTTATTACAAAGTGGTGAATTAAATAATGCTCTTAAAATATTTGAAAGTTTGTCAAAAAAAGAACCGCGTTGGGCTGAGCCAATTAATAAAATTGCAACAATAAAGTTTTTGATGGGTGATTACTTGGGTTCTGTTAATGATATTAAACTTACTCTTCAATTAGAACCTAGACATTTTGGTGCTATTTCGGGTCTTGTTCAAATTAATATTCATCTGAATAATTACAATGAGGCTCTTAAAAATATAGATTATGTTTCAAAAATTCATCCCTTTATAAATATACAACAACTTAGGCCTTATATTTTAAAGCTAATAAAAAAATCTTCGATATAGTTTTAATAATAAAATTTTAATTAAATTACTTTTCATTAAATTCAGATTTAACTTTAATAAAAGCACAAAATTTTAAGAAGAAAAGATTGAATTTAAAGTTTTAACAGCTTTAACACTTCTAATTTAATATCTAAAATTATTTTAAAATCAATTTTTTGTTTTTCTGCAAAAGCATTTTCTTGTTCAAAACAACTAAAACAAAGTTCAACCATTCTTCCTTTTTTTGATTCAAATATTTTAGTAGGAATTGTTTCTTTTAAATAATCAGGATGAGGATTTTGGGTTCTTTTGCACCACATGCATTTTGCATTAATTTTATTATACTTAAAAGTCATTAGAGCACTCTTAATTTATTTTTTGTTTAGAATATTCTTAATTTCTTTCAATTGTTTTTCTAATGATATAATTTTTTTGTACATATCTTCTTCTGACACTTTCTTAACATCTTTACCATCGCTTGATATTTGTTGCATTGCATCTACTATAATTCCTATGAATAAATTCAATATTGCGAAAGTTGTAACTAAAATGAAAGGGACAAAAAATATCCACGCTAGTGGGTATTCTTTCATAACTGGCCTAACTATACCCATTGACCAACTTTCTAGGGTCATAATTTGAAATAATGTATACATTGAATTACCAATTGTTCCAAACCATTCATAAAAGTTTTGACCAAAGAAAGTAGTTGTTAAAACTGATGAAATATAAAAAATTAAGACTATTATGGTGCCTACTGATAAAATGCCGGGAATTGAAATAAATATTGCTTGTATTATTCTTTTCATAGAAGGAACTATCGAAAGCAATCGCAGGGTCCTAAAAATTCTAAAAGCTCTTAAGACTGAAAAAGGTCCGGAGGCAGGAATTAAAGACACAACAACTATTATAAAGTCAAAAACATTCCAACCATCTTTGAAAAATTTTAATTTATATATTAAGATTTTTACAATAAGTTCTATTGTAAAAATAGTTAATGCTATTTTATCTATGATTGATAAAAATACACCATACTCCAATTTAATTTCAGCACTTGTTTCCAGTCCAAGAGTTATTGCATTAATTATTATAACTAGAGTAATAAAAGTTATAAAAATCTTATTCTCTACAATTTTTTTTAAAGTTGTCATTAAATTCAAAAATCTAAATTAATTTTTATTGTTTTTAATAAAAATTAAATATTTTACAAGACTAATTAAATTAAAAATAAATTAACCTGTTAAAAACTTTACGTTTTAAAATTATTTTGATTAGATAAATATTAGAAATTAAATTTATGGGCTTAATGTATGTACGTACGAACGATTAAAATCACTTTTAAAGATAAAATGTCAAAAGAAATGTTTGTAAATTATACTGATACTAAAGCAGATGCAGAAGGAATAAAAGGTGGTACATTAATGAAACTAATTTTTAGTAATTCAGATGTTATTGCAACGTTAGTACTTATCTTCCCAGATCATAAAACTTTTATGAAAGATCATAATAGACTTGCAGGTCCAATTATTGATTCATTTAAAGAACAGGGGCTTAAAATTGAATTAAATGACGGAGAAGTATTAGGAGCAACTGCAGTATCTTCTAATTTTATAAAGACTTTAACCAAAGAAGCCACTTTTTATAAAAATGATTAAAATTTTTCTTTAACCACTAATAAAATTTGATTTATGAATAATTGGAAAACTGATTTTGAAGTGAAGTTTCATCTTGAATTTACCCATGTTAATGGGAAAAAAGAGGCAAAATACAATTCCCTCATTGTTGAGGCTGAAAATGAAGAAAAAGCTGTTGAAATGGTTACTTATCAATACGAAAATAGTGAGTTTTTAATAATAGATGGGGTTAAAAAAATTTGGAATTATTAATAAATGAATTATCTGATAAAAAATTTGAGATTATAATTTATGCGGATCAAGAAACTATTCACAAAGTATTTATATCTAATCAAACTTATCTAGATCTTACTTCCAAAAAAATATCCAAAAAAGAACTTGTAAAATTTAGCTTTGAATTTCTTTCAGAAAGAGAACCAAATACAGCTATTCTTTCTTCATTTGATACAATTCAAATTTCAAAATACTTTCCAGAATATTTTACGGAATTAAGAGATTATTGCAGTATGAAAATTTAAACTTTTTAATTAACTTAATAATATGCAGTCATATCAATTAAAAATAAAACTAAATAAAAAAATTAAATTACAGATTGGAAAACTAGGTGAGTTTTTATTAAAAAAAGGAATATACATTTACACTGGTTCTGCAAAAAAAAACATTGATTCAAGAATTAAAAGACATTTTTGTAATAAGAAAAAATTTCATTGGCATATAGATTATCTTCTTTTAAACAAAAATGTGAAAGTGATAGACGTTAATAAATCAAATAAATTTGAATGTGATTTAAACAATGAAACTGATGGTGAAATAATTATCCACGGTTTTGGAAGCTCTGACTGTAAAGCAGGTTGTAAAAGTCATTTAAAGTTTAAACTATTATAAATAAGTATTAGCTGTTTTCACAGCTAATACTTCTAGGAGGTTATAAATGAAAAACATTCATCACATAAAATGATTATCAAAAATTAAGTCTTAATTCTGTAAATAATAAGGTAACTTAATGGCACAAGTTTAAAATATGCAAAATAACAAGGATTTAAAATTAAAAAAAAGGAATAAGATTAATTAGATTTATAATCTAAACAACAAACTTTCAACTTTATGAATTTTTGAGGTATTAAAATGGAGAATAAATTGAAAAATTGGCATATAGCCTTGATAGAAAAAGTTCAAAAAATAACAGGATTATCAAATTATCAAATTATATGGCTTAGTTTTCTTGAAGGTTTGTTAATAGGTATATGTTTTGGTTATTTACTATTTTAATAAATAAATTACATGTAGTAAAAGTGATTTTTTAAAATATATCTTTATAAAAATCATGTTGATCTAGTTGTTTTGGAACTTTTATACCAGTAATTGCCCAGAATTTGGTTATTATTTCTTCAATATCATTTCTTGTGAATCGTATTTTTACCCAGGTATTGTTTTTAACCTTTTCTGTTTTAACACCTGGAAGATCAACCGGTAATTTTGCTCTATTAAAAACAGCACATTCGTATAAATCATCGTCAACAATTTGTGTGAAACTTAAAACATAATAATTATAATCTAATTGACATTTTCCATCGATAAATTTTAGTTCATTAAATTTCATATTTTATTCTTTTCTTATAAAACTATTTGAATTATTTATAATTAAATTCTGTTATGATCTCAAAAAATGAATATTATTTAGAAAAATTTACAATAAAATTTTTCTGGCATTTTTTTTAGTTTTATTGTTCCTTCGCTCAATAATACTGGTTTAAGCTCTCTAGTATTTCTGTCTAGGTGCCACGCAAAATCCACACCTAGAAATTGATATTTATCTTCAAATAAAATAAATGATGACGGTTTTTGTCCAACCACTTCACCAATAATAATGAAATTACCTTTAATTTTCTTATAAACTTGAGAAAATAAGTTTGTATTTTCTTTTTTAAATTGAAATTCGATTAAATTTGATTTTGATTTATTATAACAAGTTAAATTAGCTAGCCTTGTTTCAGCATGTAATTTTGTAGCAAGAATAAAAAAGAAAAGTATTATCAATTTAATTACAATTTTCATTATACTCATAAATCATACTTTTAAATAATTTTCAATTAACTAAAGTATAAAGTAGGAGATAAAAGTGGATAAATTAACTGAACGCCTCTCAAAATGCTACGCTAGCGCTGTTCATGATGTGTTAAGAGAAAAAGGTTTTGAAAATTGTGTCCTCCCTCCAGAAATACAGGCTCTAAAAAGGGGGCAAAAATTGTTTGGAGAGGTTTTCACTATTTCTGGTCATATAGATTATACACTTTCAAGGCATGAATCACTCCTTTTATGGTCGCAAGTGTTATCAAAAGTTCCAAATAAAAAAGTAATTGTTTGTCAACCTAACACTCATTCTGTTGCTCTAATGGGAGAACTATCTGCTCGTGCTCTTATGGTTAAAGAAACTAAAGGATACTTGATGGATGGGCATTGTAGAGATGTTGAAGAAATAATAGAAGCAAATTTTCCAGTTTTTTGTAGACTATCTACAGCCGCCGATATAGTTGAAAGGTGGAAATATCACTCTCTGGGTCATCCAATAACTATTGGTACAGTCACAATTTGTTCGGGGGACTTCATAATAGGTGATATGGATGGCGCAGTTATTATACCTAAAAAGGTTGTAGAAGAGGTTATAACCAAGACTGAAAATGTGATGTTTACAGAAAATGAAATGAGAAAAGCAATCTTAAGTGGGATGGATCCTGAACAAGCTTACCTTAAATTTAGAAAATTTTAATTTGTACAATAATTTTTCAATATTCAACTAATAATGGTCATATTAATAAATGATCATTAACAGAAAAAAAATATGGTCTTTATCATGGCCATTGATAATTGCTAATTTTACTATTCCACTTGTTGGATTGACTGACACTATCATTATGGGGCATATGCCTGATAGCGTTTATATTGCAGCAATTGCAATCGGCGGCATTATTTTTAACTTTATGTACGCTGGTCTAAATTTCTTAAGAATGGGTACTACGGGGATTGTTGCTCAAAATTTTGGAAGTAATAATTTTGAAGAAGTTTTTTTCAGTTTACTAAGACTATTAATAATAGCTTTTACAATTGGTATTATATTATTTCTGCTTAAAAATTATTTATATGATTTATCAATCTATTTTTTAACTCCGAATGAGCAAGTTCAAGAATTTTACAAAGAATATCTGTTTGTAAGAATGATTGGATTACCAGCAGGATTATTAAATATAGTTTTTCTAGGTTGGTTTTTTGGAATGCAAAAAACAAAATCAGTTATGTTGCAATTAATTACGATCAATATTGTAAATATTATTGCATCACTCTATTTAGCAGTTTTTCTAGATTATGGAATATTTGGAGTAGCTTTAGGAAGTGTAATCGCTCAATGTTCAGGACTTATTTTATCTATAATAATTTTCATGTACTATTATTATAAGTTCAATTTTAGATCCTATAAACTTTATAAAATATTAAATATGGGTAGTTTTTTAAATTTATTTTCAATTAGTAGACATTTATTTTTAAGAACCATGTTGTTAGTAGCTGTTCAAGCCTACGTAATTAAAAAAGCTGGATTAATAGGTGTTGATCAACTTGCTACTATTGAAATTTTACTAGTTATCTTTAGTTTGTCATCATATTCCTTAGATGCTTTTGCTCATTCTGCTGAGTCAACTGTTGGTGTTTCTATAGGTTCGAAAAATAAACTTAATATTTTAAAAGCAATTAGAAACACAACAGAGTTGGCCTTAATGTTTTCAATCATTATAGGAATAATTTTATATGTTTTTAACTTTTACATAATTGCACTATTTACCGATATAACAATTTTAAGAAACCTAACAAATGAGTTGTGGGGATTAGTTGTCATAACACCCTTTATTTCAATGTTAGCCTTTCAATTAGATGGTATTTTCATAGGCGCAACTTTAGCTAAAGAAATGAGAAATTGTATAATATTCTCATCCATTATTTTTTATTTAATTTTAGAATATTTTATAACAGATAACTTAGATTTAAAAAGTTTATATTCATGCTTTCTCTTTTTTTTAATTCTAAGAGGTTTCTTTCTAACTATTTATTTACCTCGAGTATTTAAGTTGGTTAAAAATTAAATATATATTCTAAAAGAATTTTAACTTAAAAATGTTTATAATAATTAGATAAGTACATAAATAAATGGGAAATCAAGAAGAATTAAATAAGCTGTCTTTTAGGCGTATGATTTTGGTGATGGCTTTTATATCAATATTAATATCTTTAATTCCTAGCATTTTCAATTTTGAGAAATATTATGGTTTAAGTCGATTTGTTGATCAAGGTATTATAAGTAGTTATTTAGACAATGAGTTTGAATTATATCTAACAATTTTCATGTCTATTTTTTCTTTAACAAGCTATATCTTAATTTATTTCTTTGTGCCTTTCGGAAATTACATTTTCTTAGTATATCTGATATTTAATTTTATAATTGTTATGTTTGGAGGAGATCAAATTAATTATGGATTTTTATATCCATTAGAGTGGTTTAAGAACGTTTCAGAGGCTTTTTTATTATATTGGATGTTTTTTGGTAATGTAAAAGACCATTTTCTATTCAAAAAAAATATTTCTTAAACTTTAATTATGAAGGATATTCTATGGAATTTAATATAAGAAAAGTCATTTTATTAAAAGAAGAGATTTTTCATGAAAATGGACCTGTTCAGATTATACCTAGACTGAGAGGAGCTGCCATTGCTATTGTTGCCAATCCATATGCAGGTAAATACCATGAAGATTTGCAATCAGGAACAGAAAATCTTAAGGAGCTTGGTTTAATGCTAACTGACAGGCTTATATCTTCACTAGGTGGGATCAAAGGTATTGATGGATATGGAAAAGCCGCTTTGGCGGGAGAAAATGGAGAATTAGAGCACACTGCTTTATGGCATGTTCCAGGGGGATATGCAATGCGGCAAAGATTGAGTAATTCTAAAGCAATAGTTCCTTCAGCTATGAAAGTGGCAGGTATGGGATCTTCAATTGATATTCCCTGAGGGCATACTAATGCAGCATATGTAAGAAGTCATTTTGATGCATATGAAGTTAATGTAACTGACAGTCCGCGAGCCAATGAAATCATGTTTTGCTTAGCAATGACTAAAGGGCCTAGGATACACAATAGAATGGGTGGGTTGGAAGCAAAAGATATCTTAGGCGAAGATGGTTTGAGATAACTAAATTATATAATTTTATGAACGTAAGTTTCATCATATCTTTGAGATAAATATTCACCCGCTACAAGATTTTTTTTATTAGAGATAATAGTATCATATTGAGGATTAAAGAAAAATGGTATTGAAAACCTTTCCTTATTAGTTCCTATAACTTTATGCGGTGTTGCTCTAATTTTTTGATCTGACCAAATCTCAAGCATGTCTCCAAAATTTATTATTATTTCATTTTTTTTTGCAGTTACCGGCTCCCATTTTTTTGAAGGGAGTTCTACTTCTAATCCAGGTGTTCCGTCTGTAAATAAGAGGGTTAAACAGCCATAATCAGTATGTGGAGCAATCCCAAAATCATTATCAGTAAGTTCTTTAGATCTTTTGGGATAGTAATTACATCTGAGTAGTGCCATAGGAAGATTAAACTTATCTGCAAAGTAATTAGCCGAATAGTTAAGTGAAATTTCAATTTGTTTTAAAATAGAAATTGAAATTTGACTACATAAATTATAAAATTCCATAATGCTTTTTTCAAAAAATGGAATTTTATCTGGCCAAATATTTTTTGAATAATAAGGTAAATTTTGAAACTTATGTTCAACTGTTATTTTTGGCCCACAGTCAAATATTTCTTTATTATCAGGATTGAAATCTGAGTTAACTTGTTCTGCTTTTATGCCACCCCAACCTCTGTTTGAAGCTGTCTTTGACATGTTAACTTTATTTTTTTCGTTAAAACTTTGTTTAAAAAATGTTTTGTATAAAGAAAAAACATTTGCAATTTTATTACTATTAATAGGATAATTTTTCATTATTAAAAAACCATATTCATTCACGGCAACTCTTAGTTTTTTAAGTTCTTTATAATTATCATCCTGATTATTATTACATAATAAGTTATAATCTATTCTTGGAATTTGGTTTGACATAAAAATCACTTTTATAAATAATTTATCATATGAATTAAATTATATTTGTGAAGTATTATTTAGTTGTTGTAGTATTTATAAAATCAATTGCTTTAGCAAAAATAAGTTTTTTTCTATCAACATTCATCCTCTCTAAAGATTTCACTAAAATTGCTAGTCTTGGATTATTTTTGAAAAAAGAAATATTTTCACTCATAAACATCCAGTACAAGCCATCAACTACATCACACCAATCATCTTTTTTGTAATTACTCATTTTTAAAATATAATTTGATCCACAAGAATATGGTTTTGTAGCAAATATACCTCCATCTGCAAAAGTCCCCATTCCATAAACATTTGGAACCATTACCCAATCTGAGGAATCCACAAACATTTCCATAAACCATCTGTAGATTTCATCTGGATGTATTTTTGATAGATTCATTATATTGCATATGACCATTAATCTAGGAATATGGTGGGTATATCCAAATTTAAGACAGTCTTTTATTGCATCATCCAATGGATCTATTCCTGTAGTTCCTTCGTACCAATCTTTTGTTAATTTTCGTTGATGGTTCCAGAAGTTTGAATTAATTTCTTCATTACCTTTATAGTGGTATATGCCTCTTATAAATTCTCTCCATCCAATAATTTGACGAATAAATCCTTCCAAGGAATTAATAGGAACTGATTTTAATTGAGAGAATTCTAGCGCCTTTTTAATCACCTCATCTGGAGTTATTAAACCCATGTTAAGAATAGGACTGATAGCACTATGAAAAAGAAAGTTGTTCTCTGATATAATTGCATCCTCATAACTGCCAAAATTTGCAAATTTATTTTCAAAAAAATTATTCAACCACATTAATGATTCTTCTCTGTCAGTTGGCATCCACAAATAATCTGTAGATCCAGGATGGTCATGAAAGAAAGAATTTATTGTTAATTTTAAGGATTTAAATTTTTTGTCATCTTGGGTTGGGGGTATTTTAGGGATATCAATATTTTTTGGTAATTTTTTTCTATTATCTTCGTCATATGACCATTTTCCACCTAAAGGTTTATTTTGATCATCAATTAATATGGACAATTTTTGACGTATTTTTTGATAAAAACTAGCCATTCTTATTAATTTTTTTTGACTTTTCAAAAATTCCTTAAATTCTAACCTTGATGTTAAAAACATTGGGTTGTTAATGGTTTCATGATTTAGTTTGTTTACAAAGACGAAGTTGTTAAATCTTTTTTCAAAAAAATGGTCTTCAATCTCAAAGTATTTAATCCTAGAGATATCTTCTTTTTTTATTACCTTTAAAAATTTATCTTCGAAAATATCCTTAAAGTTATCATCATCGATAGAATGATAATATACCTCATATCCATTTTTAACTAAATTGTCCCTATATTTTCTCATAGACCAGAGAAACATCAAAATTTTTAATTTATGATGCTTATGTTCAGTAGTTAAACCAAAATCTTCGGCCATAAATATTTTGTTAACATTAGTTTTTTTGATATGTTCTAAAGGGAATAATTGATTACCAAGAATTAGTAGAATTTCATTTTCGGACATTTAATTGTTACTCGTATACAGATAAATTAGTGGTGTTTGATTTTATAAAATCCCAGTCATATTTTACACCTAATCCAATACCGTTTGGAACAGAAACATAACCTTCATTATCAATACAATCAATCATATCAGTATAACCACACTTATAAACAGGTGCCATTGTGTTCGGACAATCAGGTCCAACAAGGGCTACCTCATAGTAATTAGAGTTTCTAGTAGCTGCCATTACGTGTCTATGTGCAGGCCCACATGCGTGCACTTCTACATCTATTCCAAATGCTTCTCCTAAATGTGAAATTTTCATTGCACCTGTTATACCCATATCATACTCAGGGTCTGATCTTAAAAAATCAGTGCCTCCAGCAATTAAAAAATCACATTTAGTTTCAATACCTCTTATATGTTCAGTTTGTAAAATGGGTGTTTTTAACATCTCCCTTAGACGTTTATGAGAAAAAGCTGATATACCACTATCCCTGTATGGGTCTTCTAACCAAAAAAAGTTTGCTTCATCACAAGCTTTTCCAACATATAAAGCATCAGCAAATGTTCTAAGTTGGCATGCGGGATCAAGCATTAAATTCATCTTATCTCCAACTTCTTTGGCAACATGTAAAACATTGTCAGCTTCTTCTTTTCTATCACCTTCATGCCATCCATGTATCTTAAATGCTTTATATCCTAATTCAAAACATTGTTGGGCAAATTCACTAAAAGCCTCTTTGCTATCTAGGCCTCCATTTCTATCACCATGATAAGTGCTAGCATATGCGGGAAGACGTTTTCTATAACTTCCAAGTAATACACCAATAGAACAATTTAATTTTTTTCCTGTCCAATCCCATAAAGCAATATCCAGAGGGCCGTGACCCATATGATCAAATTGTCTAAGTTCTCTTTTAAAATCATCATAGATTTTTTCTCTTTCATCAGCATTATATTCTAATAATTTTGGAGCTAACATTTTAGATTGTGCACAAGCTACTTGATTTCCTCCCCAATGAGTCACATACTCACCTCTGCATCCGTCTTTGGTTTCGATAATAATCGCGTATTTATCAAGTTTTATAGACTGACCCTTCGAAAAGCCAACTGCACCTATAGTATTTGCATTAGTTAAAAGACCAAGATTATTTGCAGTATGAGTAAATTCGTGTATTTCAACTCTGATAATTTTATTCATTTTCTTTTCCTAATAAAATTTGAATAGACAAAATTTAAAAAACTTATATGTTTTTTATTCTTTATATTTATTACTTTGAATTATTATTCAAAATTACTTATTAACATTATGTATGTAAAGGACATAAAATGAATTTAAAAGATTGCTATAACTTTCAAGATTTTAGAAGATTAGCAAAAAAACGCCTTCCTTCACCAATTTTTCATTATATTGATGGCGCTGCTGATGATGAGGTTACGTATAATAGAAATACTGCGGCATATAATGATGCTGACTTAGTTCCAAATGTATTGAGAGGTGTAGAAAATGTTGATTTATCAACAACTATTTTTGGCAAAAAATTAGATTTACCATTTTATTGTGCACCAACTGCTTTACAAAGACTTTTCCATTATGACGGAGAGAGAGCCGTTGGTAAAGCTGCTCAAAAATTTGGAACTATGTTTGGTGTTTCGTCTCTTGGAACCGTAAGTGTAGAAGAGATTTCATCAATAGTTTCAACACCTAAAATGTTTCAATTTTATTTTCATAAAGACAGAGGGTTAAATGATAGTATGCTTGAGAGAGTTAAAGCAGCTAAATTTGATGTTTTGGCTTTAACTGTTGATACTATTACTGGTGGTAACCGAGAAAGAGACCTCAGAACAGGTTTCACATCCCCGCCTAGATTAACTCTGTCAAGTCTATTTAGTTTTGCTTCTAAACCCATGTGGGGGATAAACTATTTAACAAAACCAAAATTTGAATTGCCTCAACTGCAAGATCATGTAAGCGAAGGAACTAATACGGCAACTTCGATTGGCTCTTATTTTACTACAATGCTAGATCAATCTATGAATTGGAAAGATGCAGAACGTTTAAGTTCAAAATGGGGAGGACATTTTGCATTAAAAGGCATTATGAGTGTTGAGGATGCAAAAAAAGCTGTAGATATTGGATGTACTGGAATAATGGTTTCAAACCATGGAGGACGACAACTAGATGGTGCACGGGCTCCTTTTGATCAACTAGCAGAAATAGTTGATGCTGTTGGTGATAAGATTGATGTTATTTGTGAGGGAGGTATTCAAAGAGGTACACATATGTTAAAGGCTCTTTCCTTAGGAGCAAAGGCCTGTTCTGGAGGTAGGTTGTATTTATACGCTCTGGCATCTGCCGGTCAAGAAGGAGTTGAAAAAGCATTAGGTATTTATCGAACCGAACTTGAAAGAGATATGAAATTAATGGGATGTAAAAGTATAAAAGAATTAAATAGATCTAATATTAAGTTAAGATGAATTCAAAATTACATGAAAATTTTTAACTTTTACCTTAAATTTTTTTCAAAGATTTTTTTAACCAGGTCAGTTCTTGTTACATCATGGAGTGCTCCAAAACCAAATATATTTTTTCCTAAATTTGAAACTTTTTTTTTACTTTGTTTAGGTCCATTTTTCTTTGGCCGGGCGAAAGTATTATAATTGTTTCCTCAAATGGTGTTACTCCTTGGACTGTCCAGGCTGAAGGGGTGGCGAACAAAGTAAACATAGGTGTTGGATTATCTACTTTTTTAATTAGCTGTTTTGTATTAATATTTGGCTACCATTAAAACTTAAGCCATGTATAGGCACTATAATGAATATTTTTGTTATGGCAGCAACAATGGGTTGCACGATACCATTCCTTTCCTTTTTGAATAATATTTTTAGCCCTATATTTCTATCTTTTTTTGGAACTTTACTAGTTGGATTTGGAAGTGGCATAAATTAGATAGCCAATCTCGGACCTGGGACAAGGGACGGACTTATGACAGGGATATCTAAAAACTATAATAAACCAATAAGTTTAGTTAGGTTTTGCATTGAGGTTTTTGTTATCCTTTTTGGGTGGTTGCTAGGTAGCACTTTAGGTATAGGTACCATAGTTTTTGCTGTTTTTATTGGTCCTTTTATATCTTTAAGTCTTAAAAGTGTAGCTCATTTGAAAAAGTAATTTTTAAATTGTCTTAATTAGTAGTGAAATACCAAGAATAATTAATGTAATTAGAATACATTTTCTAAATTGTTGTTGATTTATTCTTTCTCTTATTTTAGTACCTATCAACTGAGCTATAAATGCTGGTATTATCAAAAAAACACTCATAATCAAATCCTCTTTAGTAGCGAAACCATAATAAATTAGTGAGCCATAAAGTGGAAATGATCCAATAAAATACATAGTTGCAACAGTTCTTACAAATTTCTCTTTTGGCAAATCAGTTGCCACTAAATAAGCCAACATTGGTGGGCCATAAAATGTAGATAATCCACCTAAGATACCAGAGCCAAATCCAATAATTATTGTGACACTATTTTCCCATTTTTTCTTAATATTATTAATTTTAAAACCAAAGCAATTAACCAAAGCAGTACAAATTATTGATATTGCGATAATTCTTGTAATTGTTTCCATCTCAATTTCTAGTATTAATCTAGCGCCAACAAACAATCCAACAATTAAACTTAAAAACATTGGTAAAAATCTATAACTACTTACTCCTTCTTTAAATTTAATTTGAAAAAAATTTGTGAATAATATAGGAGCACATAAAAGTATCATTGCTGTTGTTGCTGGTATGAAAAAAGCAACTATTGGCACAGCAACTGTAGGCATCCCAAAACCAATAGTACCTTTAATAATTCCACCAGCTAATACAGCTAAAATAATTATACCAATAATAGTAGGGTCATTATACATTGTTTATTTGAAAAAAATATGTCATTAATTATAACAAATGTATTATAATAATTACCAAGTAAAGTTTTAATTTCTATATAATTTCATGAATGAAATAATAAATTTTCTTAAAGCCAGAAGATCAGTGACCGCCAAAAATATGGTAAATGGTTTTGTTTCTGATAATGATCTCAATAATATATTGAGTTGTGGCATAAGAGTTCCGGATCATGGTGCCTTAACACCTTGGCTTTTAACTGTGATTAGAGATGAAGCAAGATATAGAATTGGTAAAGAAATATTAGCTCCTGAATTTAAATCAATTAAACCGAAAGCTTCAAAAGAAGAAATCGATTATGAAAGAAATAGGTTTAGTAGAGCTAGTGTAGTTATTGGCGTTTTGTCTAAACCCGTCTCACATCCTAAAATACCATTATGGGAGATGGAGTTATCCTCAGGAGCTGTTTGTGAAAACCTTTTAATTGCTGCACAATCACTCGGTTATGCAGCTCAATGGTTAACAGAATGGTATTCTTATAACGAAAGCATGATTAGAGAAATTGGTGGTGATCCTAAAACTGACAAAATAGCTGGATTTATTTATATAGGAGACAAAGAAAAATTCCCTATTGAAAGAAGAAGGCCTGTGAGAGAAAAAGTAATAAAATTTTTAAATAAATAATTTTAAATTGTTTCTGTATTTAAGCAATTTTCAAAAACATTTTTGTCTACATTACCTCCAGAAGCTATAACTAAAACATTTTTGTTCTTAATTTTCACTTTTTCTGAAATAGCAGCAGCCAAACCTACAGCACCACCTGGTTCTAGAACAATTTTGAAATGTTTATATGCTGTATTCATTGCTATTAAGGCTTCATCGTCAGAAACTGACACTCCAGAAGTTAAGTTTATTTTATTTATGTTAAATGTAATATTACCAGGCTTTTCAGCTAATAATGCATCACAGATTGATTTGTATTTCATTGAATTAGAAACTATTTTGTTTCTTTCTAGAGATTTTTTAGTATCATCAAAATATTCTGGTTCAACAGAGTAAATTTTAGCATTATCAAATTTAGTTTTTATCGCTGTACTTATTCCTGCGATTAATCCTCCACCACCACAACAACATAATACAATATCAGGTATAACGTTTATTTCTCCTAATTGTTCTAGACATTCAATACCAGCTGTACCTTGTCCAATTATAACATTAATATCATCAAAAGGTGGAATAATGGTTGCATTATTTTTTTGCGCTATAGCTTTACCAATCTCTTCTCTGTTTTCGCTATTTCTATTATATTTAACTATAGTTGCTCCCCAAAAAGCAGTTCCATTTAATTTAGTCCGTGGAGAATCTTCAGGCATTACAATTGTTGCTTTACGACCTGTTATTTTTGCTGCAGCAGCAACTGCTTGTGCATGATTACCACTTGACCATGCAACCACCTTATTAACACTAGTAGGAAGTTGTAAAATAGTATTCATAGCACCTCGAAATTTAAATGCTCCAATAGTTTGAAGATTTTCAGCTTTTAAAAAAAGGTTGGTTTGTAATTTTTGGTCAATATAAGGAGATTTCAACAATGGTGTTTTTACTATATAATTTTTTAATCTTTTAGAAGCTTCAGAAATTAATTTATAAGATACTTTGTCTTCAATCATTGATATTTTCCCTAATAAATTTTAATACAATAACTTGTTAAATTTAAATGACATGAGTATGATATACAAATTAATTTTTTAATGGCGAGGTTATTTTAATGTTATTTCATAGTTCTTACACGGCACTTTTAACGCCATTTAAAGATAATCAACTAGATATTAACGCTTATAGAAATCTTGTTGATTTCCAAATAGAAAATGGAACTCATGGACTAGTTCCTGTTGGAACAACTGGAGAGTCACCAACTTTATCTCATGATGAACACAAAAAGCTTGTGGAAGTATGTGTTGAACAAGCCAATGGAAGAGTTCCTGTTATTGCTGGCGCGGGTTCTAACTCTACATCAGAAGCAGTCGATTTTGTTAAGCATGCATGTACAGCAGGTGCAGATGGTCTTTTAGTTGTAACACCATATTATAACAAGCCAACTCAATCTGGTTTGTTAGCCCATTATAATGAACTTATAAAAAATTCAAGTAAACCAATAATAATTTATGATATACCGGGTCGCTCAGTAATAAAAATGTCAGATAATACCATGGCAGAATTAGCTAAAAACGATTTAATAGTTGGTGTAAAAGACGCTACTGCTGATTTGGCTAGGCCAACAAGGTTGCAAAATCTAATTGGAGATAATTTTATTCAACTTTCTGGGGAAGACGGTACCGCCCTTGCTTATTTAGCTGCAGGTGGTCATGGCTGTATATCCGTCACTGCAAACATAGCTCCAAACTTATTATCAAGAATGCATAACGCTTGGAAGCAAGGTGATATTACCAATGCGCAAGATATAAATAAGAAATTAATGCCTTTACATGATTCATTATTTTGTGAAACCAGTCCTGGTCCATTAAAATATGCAGCTTCATTATTAGGTATTTGTTCTTCAGAAGCAAGACTTCCTATGGTAGAAATTGAAGAAATAAGTAAGAAAAATGTTGATAACGCTCTTAAAACAGCAGGGTTACTCTAATTTGTTGAAATAAAAAATGAAAAAAAATGTCACAAAAGGCATATCACACGGAAGAGTTGCTGAAAACAGACGAGCTAAATTTGATTATTCTATTATAGATACAATAGAAGCTGGCATCATATTATTAGGTAGTGAAGTTAAAAGTCTTCGACTTGGTAGAGCAAGTATTGCAGAATCTTACGCAACTGACGAATATGGTCACATTGTCCTAATAAATTCTAATATTCCAGAATATAATTCTGCGGCATCTGGTCAGAACCATGAACCTAAAAGGGTTAGACGATTATTAATACACAAAAAAGAAAGAAATAAAATTTTAGGACAGATAAAAAAAAATGGATGTACGATTGTACCGTTAAGCTTATATTTTAATAAAAGAGGTTTAGCGAAAATATCTCTAGGAATTGCAGAAGGAAAAAAGAAAGCTGATAAAAGAGAAGTAATAAAAAAACGTGACTGGGAAAGAGAAAAGCATCGATTATTAAAAAATAATAATTAAATTACTTGTAAATTATCAATTTATATCTTTTAAAACTATTTATTATGTCTAATGAAATAATTATAGGTATTGGTGGAAATATAAATTCAGAGGATGGAACTCATCCTATCAAAATATGTAACAAGGCTATTTTTTCATTACAAGAGTATTCAATAAAGGTTAAAAAACAGTCAAAATGGTACAGTTCAGAAGCAATACCTAAGAGTAATCAACCAAATTTTTTTAATTGTGTAGTTATTGCGAATACTAAATTAAATGAATATGATGTTTTAAAATTTTTACATAAAATTGAAGCAGAATTTGGTAGAAGAAGAAATAAAATTAATGCACCAAGATCTATCGATTTGGATTTAATAGATTATTCTAATAAAGTTTGTAAAAATAATAAACTTATAATACCCCATCCGAGAGCACATTTAAGAAAATTTGTTATGGGTCCATTAGCAGAAATAAATCCTGATTGGATACATCCAATTCTAAAAGTTAATGTTTTAGATATTTTGAAGAAATTAGATAAACAAAAACTAGAAGAAGCCTCTATCTAAAAATTTAAGATTGATTTTTATAAAATTTTATGCATTATTAAAAAAAATTTGGAGATAGCTTATGGCTCGTGTAACCGTTGAAGACTGTATAAAAAAAATACCTAATAGGTTCGATCTTGTTGTAGCAGCTGCCCAACGTTCTAGAGAAATATCCAATGGCGTAGCAATTGAAATTGAAAGAGACAATGACAAAAATCCAGTAGTATCTCTTCGTGAAATAGCTTCTGAAGCTGTTGATGCAGAGAGTTTACAAGAGAGATTTATTAGATCAATGCAAAAAAATTTGATAAAAGAGGATGTTAGTTCAGAAAATGACGCTTCTTTAGAAGAAGAATTTGCTGCTTATCTAAATGAATCTGATAATAAAAATCAGAATAATGATGATTTAATGTTCAATAAAACTAATTCTAACGAAGAAGGTTCATTTATCGATGTCTCAGATGAATTTCTAAAAAATGAAGATTAGGATTTATTAGTTTATTTTTCCACAAATTATAATTTTAGTTGTGGATATAATTATTTAATAAAGTAACATATCCTAAATGAAAATAACAGCTTCTCAACTTTATAAAAAAATTTCAAAATATGATAATATTGTTTCTCAAGAAACAATTTCAAAAGCTTATCTTTTGTCAAAGAAAGCACATTCCAATCAATACAGAGGTAGTGGTGAAGAATATTTTACACATCCTTTAGCTGTCGCAAATTACTTGGCTGAAATGAAGTTAGACTCTTCAACAATAATAACAGCTCTTTTACACGATGTTGTTGAGGATACTAAAGTTACAATTCAAAACATAAATGATGAATTTGGAAATGAAATTTCAAGATTAGTTGACGGAGTCACTAAATTATCGAAATTAGATTTAAAATTTGGTTTTGCTCAAGCAGAAAATTTTAGAAAGCTTTTATTAGCATCATCAGATGATATTAGGGTTCTTCTGGTAAAGCTTGCAGATAGATTACACAATATTAGAACTATTGATGGAATTAAAAATAATGAAAAAAAATCGAAAATTTGTTTCGAAACTTTAGAAATTTTTGCTCCTTTAGCGGAACGTCTTGGAATAAATGCAATTCAAAGAGAGTTGGAAGATAGATGCTTTGCTGTTTTAAAGCCAGAGACAAGAGAATCAATATTAAAACGTCTTAAGTTAATTTATTCTAAAGATGAATTAAATATTCCTTTCATTACTAGAGAAATCGAGGAGTTGTTAAAAAAAAATAACATTAATTCTAGAGTAACTGGAAGAGTTAAAAGTAGTTATTCAATTTGGAAAAAGATGCAATATAAGAACTTAAGTATGGATCAGTTGTCTGATATTATGGCCTTTAGAGTTATTGTTGATGATGTAGAATCTTGTTATAAAGGTCTTGGAATACTTCATCAAGAATACACAGCCATTATGGGTCGTTTTAAAGATTATATATCGGCACCAAAACGTAATGGATATCGGTCACTTCATTCAAGTTTGATTGGACCCAAAAAAACAAAAATTGAAGTTCAAATCCGAACATCTATTATGGATCAATTTGCTCTAAATGGAGTGGCTGCTCATTGGATATATAAAGAAGGAAAAAAATGGTCTGAAGGAATAAGATATAAGTGGGTAAGGGAATTAATTCAAATTCTGGAAGAGAGTAATGAACCAGAAGAATTTTTAGAAAATACAAAATTAGAGATGTTTAATGATCAGATTTTTTGCTTTACTCCAAAAGGTAATTTAATAATTTTACCTAAGGGAGCAAATGCAGTAGATTTTTCTTACGCCGTTCATTCTGAAGTTGGTAATGCAGCAGTTGGCGTTAAAATTAACAACAAAAATAGATTAATAACCACAGAGATTAAAAATGGTGATCAAGTTGAAATATTAACCTCAAAAAATGGTTTTCCTGATCCAAAATGGATTGAAAGTTGTATTACTGGTAAGGCTAAATCAGCAATTAGAAGATTCATAAGAAATAGAGAAATTAAAGAATTTTTACATTTAGGTACTGCTTTACTTCAAAAGGAATTTAGGCAGCAGAAAAAAAGGATGCATGAAAAAAGTTTAATAAAAGTTATTGATGAATTTGATTTGTCAGATGTACAAGAATTATTAATTGAAATTGGTAAGGGAAATATTAATTCAAGAGAAGTTTTAAATTTTTTGTATCCCAATAAAGAAAACTTAAAAACAACATTACCATCGCTAAAAAAGCCCTTTTCAAAAGAAAGCATGAAGATTAAGGGGGTAGTTTCTGGGATGGCTATTCATTATGCACATTGTTGTCACCCATTGCCAGGTGAAAGAATTGTAGGTATAGTTACTACAGGAAAAGGCATTACTGTTCATGCCCTAGATTGTTTTGCATTAGAAAAATTTAATGATATGCCTGAAATATGGCTTGAATTATCATGGGATAGAGAAGGTCAATCTTTTCACAAAGGAAGTTTAGTAGCTGTTTTAGCAAATGAACCAGGAAGTTTAGCAGATGTTACAAAGATAATAAGTTTAAATGATGGAAATATTTCTAATATTCAAGTTTTTTCAAGGGATTTAGATTATTATAAGTTTAATATTGACCTAGAAGTTAAAAATATTACCCATTTAAATCAAATAATTGCTGCAATGAGATTATCTGAGTTTGTAGAAAGTGTTGAAAGAGGTAAAGATTAAATGGAGCTATTAAATAATTAAATCTATGAAATTTTATAAAATTTTTGTCATTAAAGTAACAAGGTTTATCTCTTATTATAAATTGAAATTAGCACGTTTGCCTGCTTCGCCACATGCTATAGCCTCTGGTTTTGCTTGTGGTTCAATGGTTTCATTTACACCTCTTTTAGGACTTCACTTTTTACTTGCTATAGTTTTTGCTTATATAATTAGAGGTAACTATGTTGCAGCCTTATTAGGTACGATAGTAGGTAATCCAATTACTTTTCCATTTATTTGGGGATTGATTTACAAAGTAGGAGCATTTGTTACCTCAACTAAACAAAAACAATTAAATCATGAGATTAATTTTGATATGATAGTAACCCAAACTTATGAAATTTTTTTACCAATGTTACTAGGTGGTGCAATATTAGCAATACCAGTTTGGTTAACAACATATTTGCTAACATATAGTTTTGTTTCTTCGTACAAAAAATCCAAATTGAAGAAAAATAACAATTTAAAAGGTAATTAAAGTGAACAGACATATTCGGCTAGGTATTAATATTGATCACGTAGCTACACTTAGAAATGCCAGAGGTGGTGATACTCCTAATGTAACAGAAGCAGCCAAAGTTGTCGAAGAATCTGGTGCAGATTTGATAACAGTTCATGTAAGAGAAGATAGAAGACATATAAATGAAAAAGATTTAGGAAATATTTTAGATACTGTAAATATACCTGTAAATTTAGAAATTGCTGCTAACTCAGAAATGGTAGATATTGCAATTAACTATAATCCAAAATTTGTATGTATTGTTCCAGAAAACAGAAAAGAAATAACTACTGAAGGTGGTTTAGATGTGATTAACAATTTTAAGGAATTAAAAAAAGTTTTAAAATCTATTACTGATACTGAAATTAATGTTTCAATTTTTATTGATCCAGATAAAGAGCAGATTAAAGCTGTCAATGATTTGGGTATTAGTACTGTTGAGTTTCATACAGGCTCTTATGCTAATGCATTTATAAAAAACAGAAATATTGATAAAGAATTTAAAAAAATAGAGGAGAATGTGTTTTTTGCAAAAGAAAAAGGCATAAATTGCCATGCAGGACATGGTTTAACCTTTGAAAATGTTGCTAAAATTGCAGGATTACCTCACATAATAGAACTTAATATAGGGCATTTCATTATAGCAGATTCTATTTTTAATGGGCTACAAAACTCGATTTTAAAAATGCGTAATATTATAACTAAAGCATCAATATGATAATTGGTATTGGAACGGATATCCTTTATATTAAAAGGATAAGTAAAATTTTAAATAAGCATGATAAAAAATTTATTAAAAGAATTTATGGCTCTAACGAAATTAGTGTTATTGAAAATAAAAAAAATAATTTAGATCATTATTTAAGTAAAAGATTTGCAGCTAAAGAAGCAACTTGGAAAGCCTTTAATCCTAAACGTGGTAACGGCTTAATTTTTAGAGAAATTGAAACACTTAATGATAAAAATGGTAAACCTTATTTATTTTTTTCAGGTAAAACTTATAGTTGTATAAAAGAAAGAGAAAAAGTGCTTGGTGGAACACTTAAATTTGATGTTTCTTTATCTGACGAACAACAATACGTCATTGCATTTGTTGTAATTTCACTTGCTCCATTTGTTTAGGTATTGCATAAAGTGATTATTTATAGTTCTGTTTGCTCGGAGAAAAATTAATGAGTATTGAAATAAAGAAAGAAAGTAATTCTTTTAAAGAACTTTTGAAAACTTTGTTAATTGCAGGATCGATTGCGATTTTTTTTAGGTCTATTTTTTTTGAACCTTTTAATATTCCTTCTGGTTCAATGATACCTACCTTACTTGTAGGTGATTATCTTTTTGTATCTAAATATTCTTATGGATATTCAAAATATAGTTTCCCATTTGGAGTGGTTCCAATTTCGGATAGAATTTTAGATAAAACACCTAAAAGAGGTGATGTAATTGTCTTTAGAAAACCAGGTGATGAGAGTGTTGATTATATTAAGAGATTAGTAGGGCTTCCAAACGATACAATTCAAGTTAAAAAAGGTGTTTTATTTATTAATTCAAAAAAAGCAAAAAGAATTAAAACTAATATTGGAATGATGAAAAATATTTTTGGGGGTGAGAAAGTTTTTACACAATATAAAGAAAGTTTTGGGGATAAAATTTTCCATCAAATAATTGAATCTAGTGATAATGATCCATTTGACGATACTATTGAATTTAAAGTTCCCGCTAATCATTTCTTTTTTATGGGAGACAATAGAGATAATAGTAGAGATAGCAGAACCCCAGAAGTTGGCTTTGTTCCTAAAAAAAATTTGATAGGCAAAGCTAAAATTATTTTTTTCTCACACAATGGTTCTGCTTCTATTTTTGAGTTTTGGAAATGGCATAATTCTATTAGGTTTTCACGAATAGGTAAGGCTATTGAATAGTGACAACTAATAAACTTGAAAAAATAATTAAATATAATTTTAACAATGTTAATTTACTACAGGAAGCACTTATTCATTCAAGTTATTCCGGTAAGAGTTGTAAAAAAAATAAAAAAAATTATGAACGTCTAGAATTTCTTGGAGATAGAGTTTTAGGTTTAGTTTTGGCAGAGTACGTTTTTAATGTGTTTCCAGAAGCAAATGAAGGATTGTTAAATACTTATTACCAAAAATATGTTAGTCAAGAATATCTTTTTAATTATTCAAAAAAAATACATCTTTCAAATTTCATAAAAACACAAAAAGGTGACAAATTAGACAATAACAAATCTATATTAAGCGATGTTGTTGAGTCTATAATTGGAGCAATTTATTTGGATTCAGGTTTTACAGATTGTAAAGAGTTTATAATAAGAGAGATTATTGGTGAGGGTATTATTTCTTCTAAACCAGTAAGACATCCAAAAACTATTCTTCAGGAATATTGTTTAGACAAATTTAAATCTTTACCAAAATATAAAATGTTAAATAAATCTGGAGATGATCATAATCCAGTATTCACAGTTTCAGTTAATATCGAAAACTTTGAGTCAGTTTGTGCTAAAGGTAGAAATTTAAAAAGTGCTGAACAATCAGCAGCATTGAAATTCTTAGAAATTTTAAGTGATAAAATTTTAAAATAGAAATGGTTATTATTAGACTTGAATAAATTAGAATCTAAATCTGGCTTTGTAAATATACTTGGTGTTCCTAATTCTGGAAAATCAACTTTAATTAACAAATTAGTAGGAAAAAAAGTTTCAATAGTGTCTCATAAAGTTCAGACTACCAGATTTTGTATTAGAGGAATTTGTACATATTCTTTTAAAGATTTATCAAAATCTCAAATTATTTTAATTGATACTCCTGGTATTTTTTCTGCAAAAAGAAGATTAGATAAGGCCATGGTCTCTGCTGCTTGGTCAGAGTTAAAACATTCTGACAAGGTGATATTTATTCATGATGTTTCAAAGTCTATTAAAAATAATAGTTTAAATGTAATGAAAGAAATATTTAAAATTAAAAAAAAAGTTATATTAGTCTTAAATAAAATAGACTTATTGACTAAACACAAACTATTAAAACAAATATCACATTTTAAAGAATTATATGACTTTGAAAAAGTGTTTTTGGTTTCTGCTAAAAACGGTAGTGGATGTGATCAATTAATTGAATTTTTAGCAATGTCAATGCCATCGCATCCATTAATGTATGATGATAATACTATTTCAGATTTACCCCTATCAATATTGGCATCTGAAATAACTAGGGAAAAACTTTTTAAGAATTTAAATAAAGAGTTACCTTATAATTTAATGGTTGAAACTGAAAAATGGGATATTAGAAGTGATAAAAGCATAAATATTCAGCAAACAATTTTTGTTAACAAAAGTAGTCATAAACCAATAATTTTAGGAAAAGCAGGTCAAAATATAAAAAGAATTTGTATTCTGGCTCGTAAAGACTTAGAAAAACTTTTAAATTGTAAAATACATCTATTTTTATTTGTAAAATTTAAAAAAAACTGGATGGAAGACTCGTCTAAATACTCATCAATTGGTTTGAACTATAATGCCTGAATGGAATGATCAAGGTATAGTTTTATCTGCAAAAAAATATGGTGAAAAAGGACTCATAATAAATATCTTGACTGAAAACCATGGACGTCACCTAGGTTGGTTCAATAATTATAAAAGCAAAAATATTTTAGCAGATGTTCAACCAGGTAATTTAGTAAATGTTTTTTGGAAATCTCGATTAATTGAACAAATGGGAAAGTTTAAAATCGAACTTATTTCATCAGTTACTGGAAAAATATTTGACGAAAAACTGAAACTTCAAGCATTAAACTCAGTGTGTTCTTTATTAGAAAAATTTTTACCTGAAAGACAAAATTATTTTCAAATATTTAATGCAACTAATGCTTTTATACATCTCCTTACATTTCAGGATGAAAGTAAAAATGATTATTGGATGGAAGGTTATGTCAAATGGGAAATTGGTATTTTATCATCAATTGGATTTTCTCTTGATTTAAACCAATGTGCTGTAACAGGGAGTAACACTAATTTACTCTTTGTAAGTCCAAAAACTGGGAAGGCTGTCTCAAAAGAGGGTGCTGGAAGGCATGCTCCTAAGTTGCTTTTATTACCATTTTTTTTAGGAGGAGATAATGTTATAGGTTCAAATTTTTATAAAGAAATCTTAGCAGGACTAAACATTACGTCTTATTTCTTTAAAAATAAATTACTATTATCTATAAATACCAACAAACCAATAAACTTACCTAAACCAAGAATACGGCTCGTTGAACTGATTGAAAAATTATAAATTTAGAAGAGATATCTTATGGAAAAATCTGATTTACAAGAAGAAAATATTAACTTTACTACCTTTTCAAAAGCAATTTCTGAACGTTATTTATCATATGCATTATCTACAATAACATCTAGATCTTTACCTGATGTTAGAGATGGTTTGAAACCAGTTCACAGGAGAGTTTTGTACGCAATGCTTCAATTAAAGCTAAATCATAATCTTAGCTTTAAAAAATCAGCAAGGGTGGTTGGTGATGTTATGGGTAAATTTCATCCTCATGGTGATGCCGCAATTTATGAATCAATGGTTAGGATGGCTCAAGAGTTTGCTTTAAGGTATCCGTTAGTTGATGGTCAGGGTAATTTTGGCAATATTGATGGAGATAATGCCGCAGCTATGAGATATACAGAGGCTAGAATGACTAAAGCCGCAGAGTTACTTCTTCTTGATATCGATAAAGATACTGTTGATTTTAGAGTGACATATGATGATGAGGGTAAAGAGCCCGTTGTGTTACCTTCAGCGTTTCCTAATCTGTTAGCGAACGGATCTCAAGGTATTGCTGTTGGAATGGCTACTTCTATTCCACCCCATAATATTAGTGAGTTGGTAGATGCTCTTCTTCATTTGATCAAGTTTCCTAACGCATCTGGCACCACAATTTCTAATTATGTAAAAGGACCTGATTTCCCAACAGGTGGTATATTGGTAGAGCCTAAAACATCCATCCAAGAAGCATATAGAATTGGAAAAGGTGGATTTAAATTAAGGGCAAGGTGGATTGTTGAAAAATTAAAAAGTGGTCAATGGCAAATAATAGTAACTGAAATACCTTATCAAGTTCAAAAAAGTAGATTGCTAGAGAAAATTGCTGAATTGATGGAAAATAAAATACTACCAATGTTATCTGACATTAGAGATGAGAGTACAGAGAATATAAGGTTGGTTGTTGAGCCTAAAAGCAGAAACTTATTACCTGAAATGATTATGGAGACACTCTTTAAAAAAACAGACTTAGAAACAAGAGTGTCACTAAACTTAAATGTTATTGACGATAAAAACATACCAGGAGTTAAATCTCTAAAAGAAACATTAAAATGCTGGTTGGATCATAGACAGATCATACTTAAAAGAAAAACTCAACACAGACTCTCTCAAATTGAGAATAGGATTAATATTTTAAATGGTTACATTACTGTTTACTTGAACTTAGACAAAGTAATTGAAATTATTAGAGAAGAGGACAAACCTAAAGAAGTATTAATATCTTTTTTCAAAATTAATGAAATTCAAGCAAATGCGATTTTAGATATGCGTCTTCGCTCCTTAAGAAAATTAGAAGAGATAGAGTTAAAAAAAGAACTTAGTAGTTTACAAAATGAATTAGAAACCCTTAAAGGTATACTTAATGATACAGATGAACAATGGAAAGTAATATATTCAGACATTAAAGATCTTAAAAAAGAATTTAAAGATATATCAAATCGAAAAACTGATATTCAAGAATTACCAGATGTAGAAGATTTTAATGAAGATCAGTTTATTGTTAAGGAACCGCTAACAGTAATTTTATCTGAACAAGGATGGGTAAGAACTCAAAAAAATCACTTAGAAGATGATATAGAATTGAAATATAGAGAGGGTGACAAGGAAAAATTTAAAATCCATGCTCTAACTACTGATAAAATTATTTTTTTTGTAGATAATGGAAGGTTTTTTTCTGTTCCGGCTAATAAACTACCTACTGGAAGAGGTTTTGGTGAGCCTGTATCTCTTACAATAGATGTAAAGGGAGACAATAAAATTGTATCTTGTTTTCCGTTTTTTGAAGGTAGTGTAATTTTAGCTTTAGAATCTGGTCATGGTTTTAAAATTAAAACTACAAATTTAGTTGCGCAAACCAAGTCAGGAAAACAAATTTTAAATGTTAAAGACAATAATAAAGCAAAAATTTGTAAAAAAATAATTGGTGATACAGTTGCGATAGTAGGTAATAATAGAAAATTAATTATTTACTCAATTGAAGAAGTTCCTGAATTAAATAAAGGAAAAGGTGTGATACTTCAAAGATATAAAAATGGTACTTTATCAGACATTATGACATTTAAAAAAGAAGATGGTATTAATTGGAAAATGAATGGTGGACGTCAAAGAACTGAAAAGGATCTTTTGACTTGGGAAGGAAAAAGGGGTGGTGCAGGTAAAATGGTGCCAAACGGATTTCCAAGACCTCCATTATTTAAATAAATTAATAAATCAAATGAATTTTACGATTTTTAAATGACCATTTTTTGAGCAAAATTTATTAAAAAATCTGAGTAATTTAAATCATAAAAATTTAAATAAAATTTTTATTTTTTTTGTGTTAATAATTTTAAAACAAGGCTATAAATATACACATAAAATTAAATGATTTAAATGGGAGTTTTTTATGAAACGTAGAGATTTTATTACTAAAACTGGTGTCGGAGTTGCTGCTGGTATTGTTGGAGCTGCTACACTGTCTGCACCAGCTATTGCTGACGGACACAAAGAAATAAACATTGTGTCAACTTGGCCAAGAGATTTTCCAGGATTAGGATTATCAGCGCAAAGATTAGCTGCAAGAATAACTGAATTATCTAATGGGAAACTAAAATGTAATTATTTTGCAGCAGGTGAAAAAGTTGGTGCCTTTGATGTTTTTGATGAAGTTGCATCTGGTAATTCGCAAGCTTACATCGCAGCTGACTATTACTGGAAAGGAAAACATCCTGGTTTTGCATATTTCACATCTGTTCCATTTGGAATGACTACTGTTGAGTGGAATGCTTGGATTAAATTTGGTGGTGGTCAGGAGCTCTGGGATGAGATGTCAGGTGAGTTTGGACTCAAAGCCCTTCCATGTGGTGGTACAGGAACTCAAGCTGGTGGTTGGTTTAATAAAGAAATCAACTCAAGTGAAGATCTTAAAGGATTAAAGATGAGAATTCCAGGCCTTGGTGGAACAGTTATGTCAAAATTAGGAGCCTCTCCAGTATCACTTCCAGGTGGACAGATTTATGAAAATCTCGTGTCTGGCTCAATTGACGCTACTGAATGGGTTGGTCCATATAATGATTATTTCATGAAGTTTTATGAAGCTGCAAAATACTATTATACTGGTGGAATGCATGAACCAGGATCTTGTTTGGCTTTTGCTTTTAATGCAAGTTTTTGGGGCAAATTATCTAGTAACGAAAAAGCTTTAATAACAGCAGCTAGCATGGAGGAACATGCTGCTCAATATGAAGAAACTTGTGCAAAAAATGGTGAGTATCTCGCTAAATTAATAAATGAGCATGGAACAAAGGTACGATCATTTAATGACGATGTTTGGGACTCTTTTGGTGAAGCAGCAGCTGAAGTTTTTGAAGAAACAAGAAATCATTCAGCACTTGCAAAAAAGATAGATGGCGCATATCAATCATTTTTAAAAGAATGTGGAAGTATGATGGCTAAGTTTGAAATCTCGTATGTAAATCAAAGAAACAGAGTTTTAGACTTTTCTTAAACAACTTATTAGGGTCAGCTTTCGCTGACCCTAATTTATTTTATACAGGTATTCACAAATTTATATTTATTACAGAATTTTTGGTTGGTCATTATTGTCTTTCATAATAGCCTTTTTGATAGACAATATATTAATAGTTGGATTTGAATTTCCTGGTGCTGTTTCAATTATAAATAATTTTTCTCTACCGTCTTTTTTTGAAATTTCAATTTATATGATTATTTTTTTATTCACCATAATGGTGGTTTTAAAAAATAAAAATATATCGTTAAGAAAAGAAGCCGAACTTCTTCATCTTATTAATGTTTATTTAATAAGATCATGTTTTTGGGTTATCTTCTTAGTTGGATTAGTTGATATTACTATAGCTTTTTTTCGTGTTGAGAAAATATTTGAAGTTTTTTTTACCAAACAGTTTTCTAGTAATTTTACCAGGCCTATTTTTGTAGGAACTTTTATACATTTACCTTTAATAGTTGTTGGTTTTATTTTAGGTAAATTTACTAAAACTCTTGGATTCCAATGGTTATCCTTGTTGATTGTTATAAGTGAACTTTTAATTGTTATTGCTAGATTTATATTTTCTTATGAACAAACATTTATGGGGGATTTAGTACGTTATTGGTATGCAGGTTTATTTTTGTTTGCTTCTGCTTATACATTGTACGAAGAAGGTCATGTTAGAGTCGACATATTCTATCAAGGATTACAAAATAAAACTAAAGGATTGGTAAATTGCGTAGGTTCAATAGCATTAGGTGTTTCTACATCTATGACAATTATTTTTATAGGTTTTAATGGGAAACAATCAATTATAAACAGTCCAATATTAAATTTTGAAATTACTCAGCAAGGTAGTGTTGGTATGTTTATTAAATACCACCTGGCAATGTTTTTAGGTGTATTTGGTATAACAATGTTAATTCAATTTATTAGTTACTTTTTTGAATCTTTAGCTGATTATTATGGTGAAAAAGGTAAAAGGGTGATTGAAAACCAGTCGAGTCACTAATTCATGGAACTTTTATTTTTAATTTTATTAATAGTTATAATGGCAATATCACTAGGGGTGGGTTTTCCTGTCGCTTTTGCTTTACCTGGTTCTGCTATCATTACAATTGGAACTGCGGCTTTTTTTGGTTATTTATTTGAAAATGACTTTGGAGCTTTTTTTTATTTAGGAGGTCCATCGGAATGGTTGTCAGCTGGTGTTACAAACCTTAGGGGCGTTTATTGGGAAGTTGAAAGAGACACACTTATAGCTATCCCTTTATTTATTTTCATGGGCTTAATGCTTCAGAGATCAAGAATTGCTGAAGATTTACTAGTAACAATGGCCCAACTTTTTGGTCCTGTTAGAGGCGGCTTAGGAATTTCAGTTGTCTTTGTTGGAGCTTTATTAGCTGCTACAACAGGTATTGTTGGTGCTACGGTTGTGGCTATGGGATTAATATCATTGCCAGCTATGTTACGTAATAAATACTCAGCTCCTCTTGCAACAGGAACCATTGCTGCTTCAGGTACACTTGGTCAGATAATACCTCCATCAATTGTTTTAATAATTTTGGCTGATCAATTAGCCTCTGCTTCAGACCAGGCTAGTACTATGAGAAAAGCTTTGTATAAAGAAGCAACTGGTCAAATTTCCATGCCTTCAATTTTTGATGTAACTTCGACCAGCGCTGGAGAAATGTTTTTGGGAGCCTTTTTGCCTGGAATTTTATTAGTAGGTATATATATGCTTTTTATCTTAGTTTTAGCATTTATATTTCCTAAAACTGCTCCTGCCGTTCCTTATGATGGAAAGATGGATAAAAAGTTTTGGCTTAACGTAATGTTAATCCTAATTCCACCATTAACTCTAATAATTTTGGTGCTAGGTTCTATAATTACTGGTATTGCAACTGTCAATCAAGCTGGAGCGATTGGAGCTGCTGGTGCTATTATTATGGCAGGATACAGACAAACTGAAGGTTTCAAAAGCTCTCTTTATCCAGCAATCTTAGTTATTATTGCTGTCCTTATCTTAGCTTATGCAGTTTCTAATTATAATATGAATGTAAAATTAATTAATACTTTTGATGATAAGATTGGTATTTTTTTAGGATCTTTTGGATCTATAATACTTTGTATTGCTTTAGCGTGGAGTTGTTGGAGACTTTTCAAGTTTGGTAACACTATGCAAGGTGTAATGCTTGAAACAGCTAAAACAACATCTTTGGTTTTTATAATTTTATTAGGTGCAGCTATGTTAACTGCAGCATTTAGAGCTTTTGGAGGTGAAGAATTAGTTAAAGAGTATTTAAATTCTTTACCAGGAGGTTTTTGGACTAAATTTGTAATTGTCATGCTAGTTATTTTTATACTTGGATTTTTTCTTGACTTTATTGAAATAGCTGTTGTTGTAGTGCCAATTGTTGCTCCAATTTTATTATCCGATCCATCTGCAAATATAACAGCAGTTTGGTTGGGTGTTATGATAGGTTTGAACATTCAAACTTCTTTTTTAACACCTCCTTTTGGCTTTGCATTATTCTATTTAAGAGGCGTTGCGTCTAAAGCAGTTAAAACTATTGAGATGTACAAAGGTGTTATTCCTTTTATCACTCTTCAATTAATTGCTTTGGCTGTGGTTGGTTCATATCCTTATTTAGTAAATTATCTACCTAATAGATTAAGCTTCACATCTGAAACGTCTCCTCCTCCAAAAAATCCTAAATTGCAATTATGTATTGAAAATTATATGAAGGAAAATGTATTAAGTAACAAAAATAATACTAAAAACTCAATTGATTTTTTGGCTAAGGCTGACTTAACCACGCTTCCAAAGGAATATAAAAAAATAATTGTTAATTCAATTACTAATTTTAATAATGGATTTGATAATTTAAGCAATGCTTTTGAAATACAAAGCCAAATTAATGTTGAAGCGATTCAATATTTACCTAAGTTGAAAGTAGTTAGGGACAAAGAGAAAAATATTAGAGAATTTAAGAAATTAATTAAAGACAATAAAACAAGCATTTCTAGGTTAGACTCGGAAGAAACTGAAAAAATATTAACATTAAAAAATGAAAATATACTATTAAATGAAAAAATTAATAATGAAAAATTAAATTTTCCTAATAACTGGGTTAATGAGTACAAAATTTTTCAAAATCTTATTAAATCTGAAAATATGAATAGAAATAAATATAGAAGATCAGTCGATAGTTCTTATGAAGAAATAGAGATTATTTACAATATATTGAATAAAAGAGACACGCTTTATAAGTTTGAAAAAGATTTTATTAAATTTAATAATGTATTAGAAAAAGATAATCCTAAAATTCTATCAAAAGAAATAAAAGAGTTATCTAAAAAAATATCTCGTCTACCAGACAATTCTAAAATAACTTCCAAATTATCAAAAGTTTCAAGAAATTTAAAAAAGAAAAAAGTTAACTATAAAAGAGTAAGAAAAGATTTTGAAAAGTCATTTTCTATTTATTTGAGTAAAATTAATTCTTTAAAGACTATTGATGAAAATGTTGAGAATTATTTAGATAACTTTCTTAATGATACAAGAAATACTCTTGGTCTTAGGTTGCAGCAAAGTTTGCCTAAAGATGTTGCTCTATATTTGGCTAGTTGTAAATCATCTCACCGTAATTTATCATTATATTTTTAAAACTGTTAGCGCGATAAATGCAATCATCTAAAATGTCTTTTAAAAATATGATGGTGGCCCCTCATCATTTAGCAGCGAAAACTGGATCAGATATTTTAAAAGAGGGTGGGAATGCAATAGAAGCTATGATTGCATCGGCAGCAATAATATCTGTTGTTTATCCACACATGAACTCAATGGGTGGAGATAATTTCTGGTTAATATCAGATAAAAACAAAAAGGTCACTGCCATTGATGCGTGTGGCCCCGCTGCAAAAAATGTGTCTATAGATTATTATAAAAAACTTGGCTTTAATAAAATTCCTTCACGTGGTGCTTTATCAGCATTAACAGTTCCTGGCGCAGTATCTGGTTGGAAATTAGCATATGATTATAGTGTTAAAAATTTAGGAGGTAAACTCCCTTTAAGTCGCCTTTTATTTGATGCAGAACAGACTTCTAAAGATGGAATTGCAGTTACAAATACTCTAAAAAATAATCTAACTTCTAAATTATCACAACTTATCGATATTCCAGGATTTAAAGAGATATATTTAAAAGATGGAAAAATACCTGAATTTGGAGATAAATTAACTTTTCCTGCAATGTCAAAGACTTTTTCTACGCTAATAAAGAATGGATTAGAAGATTTCTATTTAGGTGATATTTCTGAGAGTATTATATCTGATTTATTTGACCTTGGATCACCTTTGAATAAAAATGATTTTAAAAATTTTAATGCTTCTTTTGTAAATCCTTTAGAACTGAAGATAAAAAATGCTAGACTTTTTAACTTACCACCTCCTACTCAAGGATTAGCATCTATATTAATTCTTGGAGTTCTAAATGAGTTCCCTAATTCTCATAAAGATGATGTTGATTTTATTCATACTATTGTTGAGGCAACGAAAGTTGTTTTCAAAATAAGAGATAGGTATGTGTGTGATCCTAAATATATGAGTACGGATATTAATCAATTTCTTAGTAAAGATTTTATTAAAAATTTAGCTAATAAAGTTAATTTTGATAAAGCTTTGCCTTGGCCAGATGCTAGTGTTGGTGGAGACACAGTTTGGCTTGGAGCCTCAGATTCATATGGGAATAATGTAAGTTTTATTCAAAGTATTTATTGGGAATTTGGTTCAGGATTAATTTTACCTAAAACTGGAATAACAATGCAAAACAGAGGCATAAGCTTTTCTTTAGATCCAAATAACTTTAATAAGCTAATCCCTGGTAGAAAACCGTTTCATACAATTCAACCTGCTTTAGCACAATTTGATGATGGTAGGGTTATGTCTTATGGTACAATGGGTGGTGAAGGTCAACCCCAGACACAAGCCACAATTTTTTCACGATATGCAATTCAAAATTTAAATTTGCAAGAAGCTATCAATCAACCTAGATGGCTTTTAGGGAGAACTTGGGGAGAAGAAACTACATCATTAAAAATTGAAGGAAGGTTTTCAAAAGAAACTTTTGAGAAGCTAGAACTATTAGGTCATATTATTGAAAAAGTTGGAGATTTTGAAGAGATTATGGGACATGCAGGTGCAATTGTTACTGATGCTAATGGATTAATTCATGGAGCTTATGATTTACGAAGTGATGGTGCTGCCATAGGTGGTTAGTTTATAAAGATTGCCAGTTACTTCCATCTAAGATTTGTCCAGGTTTAAAACGACTCTTATAAGACATACTTGATATTTCACTGATGTAATAACCTAAATATAAATGTTTGTATTTATTTTTTTTTCCAAATATTAAACATTCAGAAATCATAAAATTCCCCATGCCTAATTTACTAAGTTTAGGATCAAAAAAACTATATACAGCTGATAAATTAACATCGTCAATATCTAAAAGTATTACGCCCATTAGATTTTTAGATTTGTCTCTAAACTCCATTAATTTTGTTCTTATGGGAGACGTTTCTATCATTGATATGAATTCATTTTCATCCATGTCAGACATAGATCCGCCAGAATGTCTCTCAAATTGATATTTCTTAAAAAGATTATAATGTTCCGTTGTCGCAATATTTTTAATAATTTTGTAATCTACGTCTCTAATGTTTTTAATGACTCTTTTTAAACTTTTTGTTAATTCAAATTTTTTAATATCGACTCTGTATGATTTACATTCACTACAATTATCGCAAACCGGTCTATACATCCAGTTTTCGACTCTTCTAAAACCATTAGATGCTAATTCGTTATATACTTTATTATTGTAAGTTATATCTGTCGCTATTCTCTTTTCAACTCGTCCTTTTAAGTAAGGACAAGGTGTTGCTTTAGTAAGCATATAAATTGGTTGTTCTAATACACTTTTAGGTTTTACATCTATCATATTAATTATTACGACTTACGAAATTAATTTTTATCATACTTATTAAGTAATTTTTTTGCTATATGTGGAGCAAAATAAGTAATAATACCATTACATCCAGCTCTTTTAAATGCTATTAAGCTCTCAAAAATAATTTTATCCTCGTCAAACCATCCCTTATCGATAGCGTTTTTTATCATAGAGTATTCCCCTGACACTTGATAGGCATATGTAGGCATTTTAAATTCTTGTTTTACTCTATAAATTATATCTAAATAGGGCATTCCAGGCTTTACAATAACCATGTCTGCTCCTTCACTTATATCAAGAGCTATTTCTTTTAAGGCTTCATCAGAATTGGCAGGATCCATTTGGTAACTTTTCTTAGATTTTTTTGATAGAGATAAATTTGATCCAACGGCATCTCTAAATGGTCCATAGAAAGCTGAGGCATACTTTGCTGCATATGACATTATTTGTATATTTGTAAAACCATTTTTATCAAGAACATCTCTTATAAAACCAACCCTACCATCCATCATATCACTCGGTGCAATTATATCACAACCTGCTTCAGCTTGAACAAGAGCTTGTTTACATAATATTGACAAAGTTTCGTCATTATCAATTTGATTATTAATTATAATGCCATCATGACCGTGATCCGTATATGGATCAAGAGCCACGTCACAAATGACTCCTAATTTAGGGTTAACTTGTTTTGAAATTTCAATGGCTTTACATATTAAATTATTTTTGTTTAGTGCTTCCTTACCATCAGAAGTTTTTAATTCATTTTGTACTTTAGGAAAGAAAGCAATAGCCGGAATACATAAAGAAGATATATATTTTATTTCTTCATGTAGTAAATCCAACGAAAATCTATATATTCCAGGCATGGACAAAACTTCCTCTTTTACATTTGAGCCGTAAGTAATAAAAATAGGATAAATCAAGTCATCTAAAGATATATTATTTTCAGAAATTAGCCGTCTTGAAAAATTCGACATTCGATTTCGTCTCATTCTTATTCTTGGAAAGCTATTTGACGAAAATACTTGATTTGTAGATTGTTTCATATTTATGTCCTGCTAATAATTCCATAGGTTGTAATTTATACAGCAATAAACTATCAATCAACTTAGTTTTATTAATTTTTGAATATAAGCTCTAATAGGAATCAAATACAATGTTATTATCAAAATTCTTTATGCCTGTTTTGAAAGAAGTTCCAAAAGAAGCAGAAATTATCTCTCATGTTTTAATGTTAAGAACTGGTATGATACAACAATCTTCATCAGGAATATATTCTTGGCTACCATTGGGAAAGATAGTTTTAGAAAAAATTATAGATATCTGTAGAAAACAGATGATAGAGGCAGGAGCTAACGAAATACTCATGCCTACGTTACAATCGGCTGATATTTGGAAACAGTCAGGTAGATATGAAGATTATGGTAAGGAGATGCTTAGAATAAAAGATCGTAATGATAGAGATCTGTTATACGGGCCTACCAACGAAGAGTTGGTAACTGAAATTTTTAGAACTCATGTAAAGAGTTATAAGCAACTTCCTCTTAATCTTTTTCACATACAATGGAAATTTAGAGATGAACTAAGACCTAGATTTGGAGTTATGAGAGGTAGGGAGTTTTTAATGAAGGATGCCTATTCATTTGACATTGATTATGCCTCTTCAATTAAATCTTATAATATAATGTTCATTTCATACATGAAGTTGTTTAAAAAAATGGGACTTAAAGCAATTCCTATGAAAGCTGATACAGGTCCAATAGGGGGGGACCTTAGCCACGAATTTATTATAATTGCTGAGACAGGAGAAAGTGAAGTTTATGTGGAAGATAACCTTCTAAATTTCCAAAGTTCATTAGAAAATATTAATTACAATGATGATCTCCAAAAAGAAGTTGATAAATATACTTCTTTTTATGCAGCTACAGAAGAAAAACACGATCCTAATGATCACAAAAATAATCTTAATTTAGTTAAAACTAGAGGAATCGAGGTGGGCCATATTTTTTATTTTGGGCAAAAATATTCAATTCCTATGAATGCTTCTGTGAGTGATAGCGAAGGAAAAAGTATTTCTCCATATATGGGTTCATATGGTGTTGGTCTCTCTCGATTAGTGGGCGCTGTAATTGAAGCCAATCATGATAATAATGGAATAGTATGGCCTAAAGAAGTTACTCCTTGGAATTATAATATAATAAATTTGAAAAGTGGCGATCATACTTGTGATGAAATATGCTCTAATTTATATAAATTAATGAAAGAAAACTCTCTAAGCGTTCTTTATGATGATACTTTTGAAAGGGCTGGAGCAAAACTCGCTAAGGCAGATCTAATAGGTTTGCCATATCAAATCATAATCGGACCTAAAGGTGTTAAAGATAAATTATTTGATGTTAAGAATAGAAAAAGTGGAGATGTTTCTAAATTATCTTATAATGAATTATTAAATTTTTTAAATATAAAATTATAGGAATTACTCTAATCATATGATTTTTAATGAAACGGAAAGAACTATCGCTTTAAGGTATGTAAAATCAAGGCGGGCAGAGGGATTTATTTCTATTTCTGCCTGGTTTTCACTTGTTGGTATCATGTTAGGTGTTGCAACTTTAATAGTTGTTATGTCAGTTATGAATGGATTTAGAACAGAATTAGTAGATAGAATATTAGGGATAAATGGGCATTTAATTGTTTACAATAATAAAGACGTTGAAATATCTAATTTTAATGAAGTTGTAAAAAAAATCTTAGATACAGAAAATGTTGTTGCAGTCACTCCTCATCTAGAAGGGCAGGCTTTAGCTAAAACAAAAAGTACTGTTTCAGGTGTTATAGTAAGAGGAACAAACTGGTCAGATCTACCAGCAAAAAAATTATTATGGCAGTCACTCGATCAGACCTCTATTAGCAACTTTAAAGACAAGAAGAGTATAATTTTGGGTTATAGATTAGCACAAAGATTAAATGTGAATATAGGTGATTACATTTCACTTATATCCCCAAATGGGATGGAGACAGTACTTGGTATCTTGCCGGTTAAAAAGAACTTCATTGTAGGTGGTTTTTTTGACATAGGTATGTACGAATATGATAATAACTTTATTTTTATTCCTTGGGAAAAAGCTGAGGAATTTTTATCAACCAAAAATATTGCTCACGGTATTGAAATTTTTTTAAGTGATCAAAAATCAACGTCGCAAGTTCATGATGATTTAATAACCAAAATTGGTGATAATTTCACAATTATTGATTGGAAAAAAAGAAATTCTTCTTTTATGAACGCATTGGCGGTTGAAAAAAATGTAATGTTTTTAATTCTTACATTAATTATTGTTGTTGCAGCATTCAACATAATTTCTTCAATGATTATGTTAGTTCAAACTAAAAAATCTGATATTGCACTAATGAGAACAATGGGTGCATCAAAGTATTTGATAATAAGAGTTTTCCTTTTAACAGGATCTATTATTGGTATTCTAGGAACCTTCATTGGATCAGTCATTGGAGTAATTGTTTCAATTTATATAGAAGAAATTAGGATTTTTGTAAGCACGTTATTTGGACAAGAATTATTTTCAGCAAAAATATATTTTCTTTCTAATCTTCCTTCAAATATTAATTTTAATGAAGTTTTTATGGTTATATCTATTTCTATATTACTCACTTTAATAGCGAGTATATTTCCAGCATGGAAAGCTTCCAAAATAATGCCTGCTGAGGCTTTGAGATATGAATGAAAGTAAAATTAACAAAGAAATTCTATTTTTAAAAAATATTACTCATATTTATGATCAAGATCATCAAAGAATAAAAGTTTTGGACAACATAAATGTAAGAGTTGTTAGGGGAGAAATGGTAGCTTTAATCGGGCCTAGTGGAACAGGAAAATCTACTTTATTAAATATAGCTGGATTACTTGAATCTCCAACATTTGGTTCAGTTAGTTTAGCGGGCCAAAATTGTAAAAACTTAAATGAGGATTTAAAAACTGCATTAAGAGGTTCCGAAATAGGGTTTATATTTCAGTCTCATCGATTGTTTCCAGAATTTACAGCAATTGAAAATGTAATGATTCCACAATTAATAATGGGTGAAGCTAAATTAAAAGCTGAAAAAAAATCTAAAGAGTTGTTATCGGTTCTCGGATTAGAAAAACGTTTAAACTTTAGACCAGCTAAATTATCTGGAGGAGAAGCACAAAGAGTAGCTATAGCAAGATCTTTGGCAAATTCTCCAAATTTAGTTTTAGCTGATGAACCGACGGGAAATTTAGATCCAACTAGTGCGAAAAATGTTTTTGAAATTTTATATAAATTAGTTAAATCTCTAAACATAAGTTGTTTGATTGCAACACATAATTACGATTTAGCAAAATTAATGGACAGAAGTATAGTTTTAAAAAATGGATCTATTAACAATAATTAATTTTAAAATTGAAATTTTTAAAAAATGAAAAATTTATTTGTTCATTTGAGAGTTCATAGTAATTTTTCGTTAGCTGAAGGAATGTTGTCATTTAATTATATATCCGCATTTTGTAAAAAGAATAACCAACCAGCTATTGCCATAACAGACACCTCAAATATGTTTGGGGTACTAGAGTTTTCAATTGAAATGGTATCAAACGGCATTCAACCAATAATTGGTATTCAAGTAAATATTTCAGGTGTAACAAATCTTGATAAAAGTATTGGTGAAGTTGTATTAATTGCTAAAAATGAAATTGGCTATAAAAATTTATTGATTTTAACCAGTAAATTGTCAAACAACTCTGAATTTGATAAATTTATTAACTATGAGGACTTAAAAAATTATAGAGATGGTATAATTTTATTAACTGGCGGTATTGAAAACGGATTTGTTGGGAAACCTGCTTCTTTAGGAAATATAAAATTAGTTAATGAGAGGTTAGGGGTTCTAAAAGAATTATTTGAAGATAATCTATATATTGAACTTCAAAGACATGGTATTAAAAGTCAAATTAATGCTGAAAAAATATTATTAGATTCCAGTGAAAATTTTGATCTTCCTCTTGTTGCAACAAATGATTGTTTTTTTGAAAATGAGAAAAAGTTTAATGCACATCAGGTTTTAACTTGCATTGATAAAGGTTTAACGATTTCCTCAAAGAATAGGAGATTATTAACTAAAGAACATTATTTAAAAGATAGTAAGAAGATGGTTTCTTTGTTTGAAGATATTCCTGATGCAATTGAAAATACTGTCATTATTGCTAAAAGATGTTCCTTTTTTGTTAAAACTCATGAACCAATTCTTCCTAAATTCCCTGGACTTGCAAAAATAAGTGAAACCGATTTTCTTTCTGATATTTCTAAAAAGGGTTTGATGAAAAGATTTGAGTTTTCGACTGAAACATTTACTGATCAAGAAAAAGAAACTTATATAAATAGATTGACGAATGAACTAAATATAATCAACAAAATGGGTTTTGCTGGATACTTCTTAATTGTCTATGATTTTATTAAATGGTCAAAAAGTAATAATATTCCAGTTGGACCAGGCAGGGGATCTGGTGCAGGTTCAATTGTTGCTTGGTCTCTAAATATCACAGATTTAGACCCCATAAGGTGGGGTCTGTTGTTTGAGAGATTTCTAAATCCAGAACGTATTTCAATGCCGGACTTTGATATAGATTTCTGTCAAGATAGAAGAGAAGAGGTTATTCAGTATGTGAGGGAAAGATATGGTAAAGACAGAGTAGCTCAAATAATAACTTTTGGAAGTTTACAGGCAAAAGCAGCAATTCGAGATGTTGGAAGAGTTCTTGAAATGCCTTATGGACAAGTTGATAAAATTGCTAAGTTAATTCCATATATACCTTCTAGTCCAATTACAATTCAAGAAGCAATCAATAAAGAAGAAGCTCTAAAAAAAGAAATTTCAGAAGATGAACAAGTCAAACACCTTATCAAAACTGCTATTGATATTGAAGGACTTAATAGACACGCATCAACACATGCAGCTGGTTTAGTTATAGGGGATAGACCTCTAAATCAATTAGTTCCTCTTTATAAATTTAGTGAGGAAGAAATACCTGCCACACAGTTTAATATGAAATTTGTAGAAAAAGCTGGTCTTGTTAAATTTGATTTTTTAGGACTTAAAACCTTAACTGTATTGGCTAAGGCTGAATCATTAATTATTAAAAAAGATAAAAATTTTAGTTTGAATAATATTTCATTAAATGATTCGAGAACATATGAAATGTTATCAACAGGATCTACTACAGGAATTTTTCAGCTTGAGTCTGCTGGTATGAAAGATGTGTTAATTGGTCTCAAACCAGATAGATTTGAAGATATAGTAGCAGTCGTATCTTTGTATAGACCAGGTCCAATGGAAAATATCCCAAGTTATATTAATAGAAAGCATGGAAGAGAAAAAATTGTTTATATGCACTCTAGTTTAGAAACAATTTTAGAAGAAACATATGGAATTTTTATTTATCAAGAGCAAGTTCTAATGGCTGCACAAATTTTAGCAGACTTTTCTTTAGGCAGTGCAGATATTCTAAGAAGAGCAATGGGAAAAAAAGATAAAAAAGAAATGTTTCAACAAAAAAAAGCTTTCCTAATAGGTGCCAAAAACAAAGATATTGGCGAAGACAAAGCTAATGAAATTTTTGACCAAATTTCTGCTTTTGCAGGCTATGGCTTTAATAAATCTCATGCTGCAGCATATGCATTAATAGCCTATCAGACTGCATGGATTAAAACTAATTATCCTCATGAGTTTTTTGCATCAATGATGACTGTAGAGAGTAATAATACTGAAAAATTGTCAATTTTTGTTCAAGATCTTAAAAAAATAGGAATATCTATTTTGAAACCTTGTATTAACTACAGTAGTGATGAATTTAAAATCGAAGCAGTATCTCAAAATAAGTATGGAATTAGGTATTCTCTATCCTCATTGAAAAATGTTGGGGATGAGTGCATTAAAAAAATTGTTAAAATTCGAAAAAAAGAAGGATTTTTCAAAAATATTGATGATTTACTAAACAAAGTTTCATATGGCACTATTACAAAAAAAACTTTTGAAAGTCTAATCAAATCTGGGGCCTTAGATGCACTAGAAAATAATAGAAATAAGTTATTTAAATCAATTGAATTGATGATTGTTCATTCACATTCTATAGATAAAGATAAAATCTCTAATCAACAAAATCTTTTTAATGAAACTAATCAGAATGAATTATTAATTAATCTTCCTGACACAAAAGAATGGAGTGCTCACGAAAAACTAAATAATGAATTTTCATCTTTAGGATTGTATTTATCGTCCCATCCTCTCAAAAATTATTTAAATATTTTAAACAAAATTGATATTAAAAAGACTTCAGAAATCTTAGAAGAACCGCATAAGTATTTTGGAAAAAATATACAATTATGTGGTATTGTATTTAAAATTCAAAAAAAACTCTCATCTAGAGGTAAATGGGCTTCATTCTATTTAAATGACTTAGGTGGTGAAGCAGAAATTGTAATGTACTCAGACACTATTAATAAATATGAAGCTCATTTAAATGAAAGAAACTTAATTTTAGTAGATGTTGAAATAAAAAATGAAACAAACCAAGGGTGTAGGATAATTGGAAGAAGAATAAGGTCGCTTAATCAATTTATATCCGAAAAAAAATGCAACGTTTTAATACATTCTGAAAATAATAATTTTTTAAGTGAAATTGCACCTTTATTAAATGATTTAGATGTTGGTGACTCTAATATTTCATTAATTAGCTCAATTGATCAAAAGACAGTTGAAATTAAAATTAGAGAGAACATAAAATTATCATCAAAATTGATCGCAAATTTATCCTTAGTTGATGGGATAGATAGTATTAATTTTGAATAATTTATAAATTTTAAAACTTGCAAATTTTAAAAAATTATTCTAATAAATATTCATCTTGTGTAATGCTTGGTTTAATAAACCATCCGGTGTTCTTTAAGCATTACTTTAACAAAAACCGGTAAAGAGGAATTTTAATGACAACACCAACTTTCACTTTGCGTCAATTGCTTGAAGCTGGAGTTCATTTTGGGCATCATACGAGAAGATGGAATCCTAAAATGGAGCCTTATATTTTTGGCAAAAGAAACAATATTCATATAATTAATTTAGAAAAAACAGTCCCTATGTTGTATGAAGCATTGCAGGCTATACAATCCATAGCTAAAAATGGCGGAAAATTTTTATTTGTTGGGACCAAACGTTCTGCATCTGAATTAATTTCTCAAGCTGCAATCAATTGTGGTCAATACTATGTTAATCATAGATGGTTAGGTGGTATGTTAACCAACTGGGAAACTGTCTCTAAATCTATAAAAAAACTTAAAAGTTTAGAAGAAAGAATAGAGTCAGGAGAAATTAATAGTCTTACAAAAAAAGAGAAACTTAATATTGAAAGACAGAAGGAAAAGTTAGACCTTACCTTAGGTGGTATCAAAAATATGAATGGTGTTCCTGATGCAATGTTTATAATAGATACCAACAAAGAAGCTATAGCCGTTTTAGAGGCAAACAACCTTAACATTCCTGTAATTGCTATTTGCGATAGTAACACTAATCCTTCAGGGGTTGATTATCCCATTCCTGGAAATGATGACGCTTTGAGGGCTATTTCTCTTTACTGTGATTTAGTAGCTGCTTCTGTCTTAAAAGGGTTAGAAAGTAATCTTGAACAAAGTGGAGTTGATATTGGAGAGTCAGAGGATTTAATCGAAGAAAAAATAATTCAAAATACTCCAAACGAGATAGTTTCTTCAGAAGAAGCTTCAACATAATAAGTGTAACAATAATTATTTTGTTGAATTTTTGTTAAAATCGATGATTTTTCTACATTTAATAACTATTAATCATTAGAAAGGAATTACTATGACTCTTTCAGCCTCAACTATAAAAGAACTTAGAGAAAAAAGTGGTGCAGGTATGATGGATTGTAAAAAGGCACTTACTGCAACTGATGGTAATATGGAAGAAGCCATAGATTGGCTCAGAAAACAAGGACTTTCGGCTGTCGCAAAAAAATCAGGTAGAGTGGCTGCTGAAGGATTAATAGGGGTTACTATAAACAATAATTCTGGAGCAATGGTAGAAATTAATTCTGAAACGGATTTTGTAGCTAGAAATGAATTATTTCAAAATTTCGTTAAAACTTGCAGTACTCTTGTCTTATCAAGCAAAAATGATATAGAAGCATTGCAAAAACTTCCTTTTCCAAATTCTGATAGAACCGTAAATCAAGAGCTTTCTAATAATATTGCTACTATTGGTGAAAATATGAACATAAGACGAGTAGAGTTTTTAGAAGTATCAGAGGGTATATTGGTGTCATATATTCATAATAATGTTGCTGATGGCTTGGGAAGATTAGGTGTTCTAGTAGCTTTGGAATCTAAAGCTGAAAATAATAATTTATTAGAAACTGGAAAACAAGTTGCAATGCATATAGCAGCCACCTCTCCTAAATCTCTGAACATTGAAGATTTAGATCCACAAATTGTTGAAAGAGAGAGAGAAGTTCTTATTGATCAGGCGATGGCATCAGGAAAGCCTAAAGAAATAGCTGAGAAAATGGTTCAAGGTAGAATGAATAAATTTTATCAAGAAGTTGTATTAAATGAACAAGTGTTTGTTGTAGATGGTGAAACTAAAATTAAAGATCTTATAAAAAAGTTATCGTCAGATATTAATCACGATGTTAAGATTAAGGGCTTTAAAATTCTTAAGTTAGGTGATGGAATTGAAGTAGGTGAAAGTAATTTTGCTGCAGATGTAGCAGCAACAGCAGGTATATAATGATAATTTAAAATTATGGAATAAAATTGACTAATTTTAAATGGAATAAAATTCTTCTTAAAATCTCAGGTGAATCCCTGATGGGCAAAGATTCGTTTGGGATTAATCCCTTAGTAGTACAGTCATTTGCAAAACAAATAAAAAAAGTAATTAACTCAGGCTTACAAATTTGTATTGTAGTTGGTGGTGGTAATATCTACAGGGGTGTATCTACTAGCAATAGTGAAATGGACAGGGCTACTGGAGACTATATGGGAATGTTAGCAACTGTAATGAATAGTCTCGCCATTCAAAATGCAATGGAACAGTTGGGTGTTCAAACAAGAGTTCAGTCCGCTCTCCCAATATCAGCTGTTTGTGAGCCATATATAAGGAGAAGAGCAAAAAGACATATGGAAAAAGGAAGAGTTGTAATATTCGCAGCTGGAACTGGTAATCCTTATTTTACAACTGATACTGCAGCTGCTCTTAGAGCTTCCGAAATGAATTGTGATGCAATTATAAAAGCAACTCTTGTAGATGGGGTATATTCAGCGGATCCTAAAAAAGATAATAAAGCAGTCAAATATGATATACTTAGTTATTTGGATGTTTTGAGTAAAGATTTGAAGGTTATGGATGCTTCAGCTATATCTCTTGCTAGAGAAAATAAAATACCTATTATAATATGCTCTATAATTAAGGATGATAATCTTAACAAGGTCTTAAAAGGTCAAGGTACATTTACTCTAATTACTGATTAAAAGGAGGTTTTATGGTAGAAATCAATCCCACTGAAATTAAACTTCGAATGAGCAAAGCAATTAATAGTTTTAAAAAAGATTTAAGTGGTTTAAGAGTTGGCAGAGCCTCATCATCAATGCTTGATCAAATAAATGTTAATGCTTATGGCAGCTCTATGCCCATAAATCAAATTAGTACAATCAGTGTTCCAGAAGCAAGATTATTATTAGTATCAGTTTGGGATAGTTCACTTGTATTAAACACTGAAAAAAGCATTAGAGAAAGTCCATTAGGTCTGAATCCTATGGTTGAAGGCAACGTTATTAGAATAGCAATTCCAGCGTTGTCAGAAGATAGAAGGATAGAAATAACAAAAGTTGCTGCAAAGTATGCAGAAAATGCAAAAATAGCTGTCAGGAATATCAGAAGGGATAATATAGAAAATATTAGAAAGCTTCAAAAAAATGGTGAAATAAGTCAAGATCAAAAGCATCAGGACGAATTACTCATACAAGATATTACTGATGAAATTATAAAAAGTATCGATGATATTTTGTTAAATAAAGAAAAAGAAATTTTAGAAAATTAATTATGAAACTTAATCATTTAGCCATCATAATGGACGGCAATAGGCGCTGGGCAATTTCTAATAATTTACCTTCGTACCACGGGCACCAAAAAGGCGCTGATAATTTATGGAATATGATTAACGACATAGATAATTATTCATTAAAATATTTAACGGTTTTTATTTTTTCCACAGAAAATTGGAAAAGATCTAAAAAAGAAATATCATTTTTAATGGAATTATTGAATAAATTTTTAGATGACACTATTTCAAAAATCAAAGATGAAAATATTAAAATTAGGTTCATAGGTGACTTATCAGTTTTCAATAAAAATATTCAAAATAAACTTCATCGTATTATTGATGAAACATTAAAGAATACAGGTGTTACAGTCAGTTTAGCTCTAAATTATGGTGGTAGATCTGATATAATTTCAGCTCTTAATAAGATTTTAAAAAACAATAGTATTTCTGAAATAATTAAAGAGCACGATTTTAAAAAATTTACTTTGAATGGAGATCTTCCATACCCAGACCTTTTAATTCGAACTGGAGGAGAGAAGAGATTGTCTAACTTTTTACTATGGGATTTGGCTTATACTGAATTGATGTTTTTAGATAAAATGTGGCCAGACTTTGATAAGATAACGTTAGAAAAATGTATTCATAATTTTAATAAAAGAGTAAGAAATTATGGGGTATGATAATTAATTTACATATTAAATTTAAAAATCTTTTTAATGTTAAAGAATTTAAGCTGAGGATTTTGTCTACAGTAATTCTTTTATGCTTGTTTTATGGATTATATATTTTAGGAAATCCATTTTTCTCTTTTTTCTTTATTATAATTTTTTTCATATTATTTTATGAGTTTGAATTTATATGTTGGAATAAAATAAAAAAAAACCAAATTTTTAAGATTTTAATTTTTCAATTTTTATTATTAACATTCCTAACAAGTGAAATATACGTATTAAATATAATTGTTGAATTTTCTAATTTCTTAGTTCTTTTAACTTTTTCTCTTTTTATTAATTTATTGTTTTTAAAAACACATATTAATTGGCTATCCTTTTTTATTTCTAATTTAATAATTTTATCTTTTTTTTCTTTAATTAATATTTTAATACAGCCCGGTGGTTTGAACTATTTCTTATATTTAGTAATATTAATCAGCACAATGGACATTTTTGCATATCTTGGTGGTAAAATTTTTGGCAATCAAAAAATAGCTCCAAAAATTAGTAAAGGAAAAACAGTTGAAGGAACTCTAATTGGCCTATGTGTTACAATTTTAATGTCTATAACGACAAAATATTTAGTAAATTTTGATACTTTTCAAGCTTTCATTGCTGGTTTCTTAATAGGTTTATTAGCTTTTTTTGGAGATCTCTTAGAGTCTCATTTAAAAAGAGACATAGGTGTTAAAGACAGTGGTAAAGTAATACCAGGTCATGGTGGTGTGATGGATAGATTTGATGGTTATTTTTTGACATTACCAATCTATAACGTTTATTTAGTAAACTATTTTTAGGGTAGTTATGAAAAGTAAAAAAGATATAATTTTATTAGGATCGACAGGATCAATAGGTGAATCATCTTTGCGATTAATAAGAGAAAATAGAGATAAATTTAATCTTATAGGCGTTTCAGCACACAATAATGTAAGACTATTAAGTGAAATCGTCAATGAATTTGATGTCCCTAATGTAGTTTTATCAAATGCCACAAACGCCAATAAATATTTTGGAAAAAATGAATTGCATGTAGGTTCATTATGCTTAATAGAATTAGCAAAAATTAAGTGTGACATTGTAATAACTGGTATAATAGGTATGTCGGGATTGCATTCAGCATATGCTGCTATCAATTCTGGAAATAATCTAGCAATAGCCAATAAAGAAACTTTAGTTGCCGCTGGAAAAATTTTCATTAATAAGTCAAAAGAAAAAAATGTTAAAATTTTACCAGTTGACTCAGAACATAGTGCCATCTTTCAGTGTCTTAATAACAAAAATATTTCCAATTTAGACTATATTACTCTAACTGCCTCTGGTGGGCCATTTTTAAACACACCACTTAAAGAATTCAAAAATATAAAGCCTCAAGATGCAATTAGACATCCTGTTTGGAAAATGGGAAAAAAAATTTCTGTCGATAGTGCTACCATGATAAACAAAGCCCTTGAAATTATTGAAGCGTCCGTTTTATTTAATCTTTCTAGCAACAAAATTGATGTCTTAGTTCATCCAGAGCATATAATTCATGGTTTAGTTCATTATAAGGATGGATCAGTTATTGCAAATTTAGGTCTACCAGATATGATTACTCCTATAAGTGTGGCATTAACCTGGCCAGAGAGATTAAACCTAAATTTAAAAAAAATGTCATTAGTAAATATTAATAAACTAACTTTTTTTAAACCTGACTTAAAAAAATTTCCTGGTTTAAAACTTGGTTGGGACGCTCTTCAAAGTCCTTACTGTTCTCCTGTGGTACTTAATGCCTCAAATGAAATAGCAGTTGATTGTTTTCTTAAAAACAAAATTAAATTTACAGATATTTTTAATATTGTTGAAGAAACGCTTAATTTTTACAATCCTGCAAAACCTAAAAATATAGACGACATTATAGAAACAGATAAAATTGCAAGGAAACATGCATTAAAATTTATTGACAAGGTAAAATAATATGATTGAAACAAGTTTTTTTAACGCTTTAATTGGTTTTTTTATTGTTTTAACACCTTTAATTTTTATACATGAGCTCGGGCATTATTTAGCTGCTATAAAATCTAGAGTTAAAGTTGAATCGTTTTCTATTGGATTTGGACCTGAGTTATTAGGATATACTGATAAAAGGAATACTAGATGGAAATTCTCCCTTTTGCCTCTAGGTGGTTATGTCAAAATGAAGGGTGAATTAATTGCTAATGAAGAATCAAAAAATGAAGATAATGATACTTTTTTAAAAGCAACTTTAAAAAACAGATTCCTAATTATTTTTTCGGGGCCTTTGGCTAATCTTTTATTAGGCTTTTTTTTAATAACTTCAGTTTTTTACTTCAATGGAAAGTATGAAAGTCCTCCAATAATAAATACTATAATATCTAACCAACCAGCTGAAATAGCTGGTCTCAAGCCGGGAGACGTTATAAAAAAAATAAATCAAAAAGTCATTAACAATTTTAATGATGTTAAGACAATTGTAGAAAAAAATCCTAACATCTCTCTTACTTTCCTAATTGAAAGAAATAATGTTGTTCTTATTAAAAATATTATTCCCAATGATCACTTTAATAATATTTATAAGCAAAATGTTGGTAGAATTGGTGTTACGGCTTTATCAGGAGAATTACAAAAATTAGATTTTCATGAAGCTGTATTTGTTGGTTTAAAACAATATTATACAATGACATTAGGATGGTTTTATGGTCTTAAATTATTTATAACAGGTAACGTAGAAAAAAAAGATATTGCGGGACCTATTAAAATAGCCAAAATTTCTGGTTCAGTTTTAGAAAAGGGTATTATAGAGATTTTAATATTTATGTCAGTTATGTCCATTAATTTAGGATTAATAAATTTACTACCGATACCAGTTTTGGACGGAGGACATTTATGTTTTTATATTTATGAAGCTATTTTTAATAGGCCTTTACCTAGTATAGTTCAAAATGTGTTATTAAGATTTGGACTAATTTTTTTGGTTAGTTTAATGATTTTGGTAATTGCATTTGATTTGGGTTTTTTAAATATAAATGGTATACAATAAAAAAAAAGCCTATAAAATATTGTGATGTATATGCATAATTTAAATTTTTTTTTGAAAACACTTATTACTATTTTGTTAATATTTTTTATTAGCTTTTCTTATGCTGATACATTAACAATTAAAAAAATTATTGTTAGTGGAGAAAAAAGACTGTCAAAGTCGTTCATTCTTAATTTTTTACCTACTTATCCAAATACTAAATTTAACGATGAGGTTTTAAATCAATTTACCAAAGATTTGTATAATACTGGTTTATTTTCAGAAGTTAATTTGGAAATAAAAAAAGATATATTACAAATAATTGTTAATGAATATCCTATAATAAACGAAGTCTCTTTTTCTGGTAATGATTTATTAGATAACGAACAATTAAATGATATTGCTATGATTTCCCCCAGAGACACATTAAATCTAGACAAAATTAATGAGGCTGTTGACAAAATAAGAACAGAATATCAAAAAATTGGTAGATATTTAGCAGAGGTTAAACCTCAAAAAGTAAAATTAGGAGAAGGCCGAGTTAACTTAAATTTTGTTATAAATGAAGGTTCTTTATTGACTGTTAAGAATATTAATTTTGTTGGTAATCAAAATTTTTCTAATAATGAATTGAAATCCATAATTTCAACAAAAGAAGACGCCTGGTACAAATTATTTGGTTCAAATAAATTTGTACCAGAACGTCTGGAATATGATAGAAAGAAATTAAAAGAGTTCTATAATCAGAGAGGATATATAGACTTCAAAGTTGAAATAGCTAGGGGCGATCTTTTGCCAGATATTTCAGGTTTCAATTTGAATTTCATAGTTAAAGAAGGCAAAAGATACACCGTTAATGACTTAGTTATTGAATCTTCATTGATTAATGACAACAAAAAGAAGTTATTACTTAAAGAAATTTACCTAAAAAAAGAAGAATATTTTAATTCTAGAGCTCTAGATGCAAGCATTAAGTTTCTTGTTGAGGAATTTGAACTTCTTGGATTTAATTTTATTAGAGTATTTCCTAAAATTAAAAAAGACAAAAATTTAGTAAATATTTTATTTTCTATCAATGAAGGTTCTGAAAAATATATTAATAAAATTACAATTATTGGTAATACAAGGACTAATGACAACGTTATTAGAAGAGAATTGTCTTTATTAGAAGGTGATCCATTTAATAAAAGTAAACTTACAACTTCAATTAGTGCTTTGAGAAGATTAGGTTATTTTCAGTCTGTAACTTATAGCTTAGATGAAATTGATACAAATTTAATAGATATAAAATTAGATGTTAAAGAAACTAATACAGGGGCTGTAAGTTTTGGTGTTGGTTATTCGTCACTAAATAATACTTCATTCTCGTTTGGTTTAAATGAAAAGAATTTTCTTGGTGAAGGTAAAAAAGTAAGATTACAAGCTGATCTGTCTGAAAAAAAATCCACTTATAATATAGGTGTAACTGAACCATATTTTTTAGATAGACACTTATCATTATATGGAGATATTTTTAATCAAGAGACTGAGAATAAAAAAGGCGACATTAAGTCTAGTTCTTCTGGATTTGGTTTTGGAATAGGTTTTACCAATGAAACCCTAACGCAAAGTTTTAAATATAAATTGTCAACTTCTGAGACTACTACTTCATCCACCTCAACTGCTGCTTCCGAAACTGGTGAAGAAGGAATAGAAATTATAACTTCTTCAATAACACATAGTATTTCAAAAGATACTCGAGATAGTTATTTCAATCCAACCTCTGGATATAACTGGAAATTTAGCAATACTGTAGCTGGTATTGGAGGAGATGCAATTTTTTATAAATCAATTCTTAATTCAAGAATTTATTATCCAATAGATTATGGAGATTATGTTTTTGGGTTTAAGTCTGGTGCAGGATTTATTACTGCTATAGATGATAAAATAACGTCATCTAATCGTTTTTTTCTAGGTGGTAAAAAGTTAAGAGGTTTTGATAATGGAGGTTTAGGGCCTAGAGACACTGGTAACAATCAAGCTGTTGGAGGAAATAATTTTTATAATTTTTCGTTTGAATTAAAATCAAACAAATTCATGCCTGAAGATACTGGTTTAGAATGGCTTATATTCTCTGATATAGGATCAATTTGGGGAACAGATTATAAGACCAATGTAAAAGGATTTGATGATATTGAGCCTAGAATTTCTAGTGGTTTTGGACTGGCAATGGTTACACCTGTTGGACCTCTACAAATGATTTGGGGTTTCCCATTACAAAGCCAAGATCATGACATAGAAGAAAATTTTCAATTTTCAATTGGAACAAACTTTTAAATATTTTTCAAATAAAGGGCAGTAAATGCTTTTTACAAAAATTATAATTATTTCGAGTTGTATTTATGGTAGCACACATTCATCTTTAATGATGCATAGAAGTGACTGCTTTATGAGTAATCCAAATAAGTATTTAATCTCTAACATACCCGACACACATGAAATAGGTATAGTTGATTTCAGATATATATTAAAGAAGTCAAATGCCATGAAAACTTTAGGTAACAAATTTTTATTATTTGAAAAAAAAATTATTGAAAAATTTAAACGTAAACAAAACGATCTTAAGAAAAAAGAAAAAATGATTATAAAAGAAAAGTCAAAATTAACTGAGGTAGAATATAAAAAAAAAATGAAGTTCTTCAAAGAAGATGTTTCAAAATTACAAAAAAATTATAAAGATGAAAGGTCAATATTAAATAATTCATTCCAAAATATTCAAAAAAAAATAAAAGATTTATTGGCACAAGTAGTAAAAGATGTATCAGTTAAAAAAAATATAAATGTAGTTTTTTTAAAAGAAAATATTTTTTTATTTAATAATCCAAGTATAGATTTAACATCCGAAGTTCTTGATCTATTTAATAAGAAAACAAAATCGTTAAAAATAATCATAACTCCATCTAAGTGAATTTAAAGGCTTTTTTATGAATAATTTTTTTTTTAAAATTGAGTATAAAATTAAGTTAACCGAGATTTTAAATATTCTTAAGGTGTCAAGAATAGATTTTTTGAATATAAATAAAAAAATAAATAAAAATATTGAAAATATTTTTATTAAAGATTTTGTTTCATTGTCAAATTTAAAAAAAGATAAATTGTCTTTTTATACTAACAAGAAACATGATTTAAAAACTGTTTCTTCAGGTATTTGTATTATTGAAAAAAAAAATTCAAATCTAATAAATAATGAAGTTATTAAAATTCCGTATAATAATCCAAAAAAAGGTTTTTCAATAATTTTGGAGAAATATTTTGGTAACTTTCATCTCAAAAATAAAATTAATAACATTCATCCTTCAGCAATTGTTCACAAAACAGCAAAAATTGGTAATAATGTTTCTATTGGTCCATTTTCTTTTATAGATAAAGGAGTAGTTATAGGGGATGATACTTTTATTTCAGAAAGAGTTAGTATTTCTTGTAACTGTAAAATTGGCAAAGGGTGTTTTTTGGGTGTTGGGTCAGTTATTGAATATACAATAATAGATAAAAAAGTAATTATATCGTCTAATACAGTTATTGGAAAGTCTGGTTTTGGATTTATACCTAATAAATCAAAAACACATTTAATTCCTCATATTGGTGGTGTTTTTATTGGCGAGGGTACTAATATAGGTGCAGGTTGTACCATAGATAGGGGCCTGCTTGATGATACCTTTATAGGTAAATATGTTATGATAGATAATCAAGTACATGTTGGACATAACTCAACCATTGATGACTTTTGTATTTTAGCTGGTCAGGTTGGTTTGTCTGGATCTGTGGTATTAAAAAAAAATGTGACTATTGGTGGTGATGTTAGTATTAAGGATAATATTACTATTGGTGAAGATTCTGTTATTGCTGGTGCTTCAAAAGTTTTTAATAGTTTTCCAAAAGGAAGTTATATTGGAGGGAGTCCTGCACAGGACATTCAAGATTGGAAAAGAATAGTTGCATCTCAAAGGTTAAATCTAAAAAAAAGAAAGAATAATTAAAATGGTTCTAAAAAATGATAATGGAGATCTATTAACTCTTTTACATAATGATATAATCAAGCTGATACCACACAGGCATCCTTTTTTATTGATAGACAAAATTACTGATATTAATTTAAATAAAAGTATAACTGGTATAAAAGTAGTTACTTTTAATGAACCATATTTTCCTGGACATTTTCCTGAATATCCAGTCATGCCTGGAGTGCTTATCTTGGAAGGGATGGCTCAAACTGCTGCTTGTTTAATATCATACGAATATCAGTCTCTATCTAAAAATAATCTTGTTTTTTTTACTGGCATTGATAAAGCAAAATTTAGAAAACCTGTTACTCCCGGGCATATGTTACTCTATAAAATTTATCTAATTACTAGTAAAAAATCATTATATAAATTTAGAGGAGAAGCTTTTGTTGAAGAAAAATTAGTAGCTTCATCTGAATTTTCTGCAATGTTAGTTGATAAGGAAAAAGCTAAATGAGTAAGCAGATCCATCCAACATCTATAATACACAATGGCAGTGAAATTGAGGACAATGTGATTATAGGTCCTTATTCTATAATTGGACCGAATGTAAAAATTAATAAAAACACAAAAATTCACTCTCACGTGATTATTGTAGGTAATACAACTATTGGCTTTAACAACGAAATTTACCCTTTTTCTGCAATTGGATCGGACCCTCAACATTTGAAATATGATGGAAAGTTAACTGAACTTATAATAGGTAACCATAATATTTTTAGAGAACATGTTACAATTCATCCTGGAACAAATGTAGGCACAAAAAAGACAATTATAGGTAATAACGGTTTTTTTATGGTCGGTTCTCATGTAGCACATGACTGTATAGTCGGTAATAATGTTGTTTTTGTTAATAATGCAGTTATTGGTGGTCATGTTGAAATTTCAGATTATGTATATTTAGGAGGACAAAGTGCTGTACATCAATTTTGTAGAATTGGAAAACATGCCATTATCGGCGCTGGCACCACTATAGATGGTGATGTTATTCCATTTACTTCAGTTGTTGGCAGTAGAGGTTATCTAAGTGGATTAAATTTAGTAGGTTTGAAAAGAAGATCTTTTAAAAAAGAAGAGATAAAAACATTAAGAAATGTTTACAGGCTGCTATTTGCTCCTGAAGGCACGTTTAATGAGCGGTTATCTGAGGTTAACGATACATATAGTGATAATTCTTTCGTAAAAGAGATATTAGTGTTTCTTTCAGAAAATTCAAATAGACCCTTAGTTCATCCAAAAATGGATAAATTTTAATGAAAATTGCTATAATTGCAGGCAGTGGTAATTTACCAGTACAAATAGCAACGCAAAACAAAGAAGCTTTTGTATTGTGTATTAAATATTATTCTTGTCCTAATTCATTTCAAAATAAGTCCGAAATTGTTTCTTTATTTGATCCTATTAGTTGGTTAACCGTCTTAAAAACTAACAATATAACTCATATTGTAATGGCAGGTAAAATTGAAAGACCGTCTAATTTTGATAAAATTACTAACGAAAAAGCTAATGAATTGATAAATAAAATTATATCTGTGGGAGACAATTCAGCTTTAAATTATATACAGGACTTTTTTAATAAAAATGGTTTTGAAATACTTCCAATTAATTCAATATTAAAAGACTGCTTCATGCCAAAGGGTTTTTATCAAGAAAAGTTATTTTCTCAAAATTTAAAAGATTTTGTTTATAAAAGTAGTCTGTTTGGTGTAGATCTACTCAACACACTTTCAAAATTTGATGTTGGTCAGTCAGTTGTAGTAAATAATAAGCTTGTTTACGCAATTGAGGGATTAGAAGGAACCAACTCTATGATTGATAGAGTTGGAATTTTATATAACCATAATAAAAATCGTTATGACTTTGGACCTGTTCTAATTAAAATACCTAAAACTGGCCAGAATACCAATTTAGATTTACCAGTAATAGGATTAGAGACAGTTGAAAAATGTAAAAAATTACGTTTCAGCTCTATTGTTGTATCCTCAAAGGGTACATTGATTGCAGAGTTAAATAAAGTAATGGCATATATTAAAGAGAATAACTTTTGTATTTATGCAATCTAAATTATTTAAACAACTTTTAACAAATTTATGCCAATGGTCAATAATAACAAAATATTTATATTAGCAGGAGAATCTTCAAGTGACTTGATAGGTTCTTCCATAATCAAAGGTTTAAAAAAGAATAGCAAAGAATTAAATTTCTTTGGTGTAGGTGGTCCTAATATGATCAAAGAAGGGTTACGTTCTGTCTATGAAATAAATTCTTTTAATATTATTGGATTTTTAAACACTATTTATAATTTTAAAAAATTAAATAAATATTTAAATGAAATTGTTAAATTGATTTTAAAAGAAAAACCAAAAGTTGTAATCACAATTGATACAAAAGGTTTTTCTCTTGCCTTAGCAAAACAGTTAAAATTAAAATTTTCTGAAACTAAGTTTAAATGTCCTTTGATACATTTTGTACCTCCAACTATATGGGCATATGGGAAATCAAGGATTAAAAAATGGAAAAATATGCATGACGGTTTGTTTTGTCTATTTAAAAAAGAAGAGGCTATTTTTAATAAACTTAATACTAAATGTAATTATGTTGGCAATCCTGTAATTGAAAAGGTCTTAAATTATAATAATAAAAATAACACTAAACTAATTAATAATAAATCTTACCATAATCCTAAAAATATAAACTGTTTATTGTTACCGGGTAGTAGAGAAAGTGAATTAAAATATTTGCTACCTGAATTTATTTCTTTGATTACAAGTGAAAATCCGAAATTTACTAACATAAATTGGATTATTTCAACAACAAAGCCTCAATTTGAAGAAGTGATTTCAAAAATTAAAAAGTTCAATATTTCATCTAATACTAAAGTAGTTATACTTGAAGAAAATTATGAATTACTTAAATATGCAGATTTAGCAATTGCATGCAGTGGAACAATTACGCTTGAGTTAGTTTTATTTGAAGTCCCAACTATAGCAATTTACAAATCAGATTTTTTAAGTGCATTTATAGGAAGATTATTAGTTGATTTTCAGAATGTGTTACTTCCTAATTTTTTGTTAGGAGATAAGTTAGTACCATTTCTATTTCAAGAAAAGTGTAGCTCTTTTCATATTAGCAATTTATTAATTGAATTTATTCAGGATATTGAAAATAAAAAAAAATTATTTAGAAATTATTCACAAATTATTCTTAATAATATGGGCTACCAAGAACCAAGAGAATTGGATTTTTCAACTAGCTCATGTAAGGAGATAATTAAAATTATAAATAATTACAAATATTAATTATCTTTTATCTAAATTGACAAAATCTCTTTTGATTTCCCCAGTATAAAGTTGTCTAGGTCTTCCTATTCTCTGAACCGGGTCAGTTATCATTTCATTCCACTGAGCAACCCATCCAACTGTTCTTGCAACAGCAAATAAAACAGTAAACATATCTGTTGGAAATCCCATTGCTTTAAGTATAATACCTGAATAAAAATCAACATTTGGATAAAGTTTTTTCTCTATAAAGTATTCATCATTAAGAGCAATTTTTTCTAACTCCATTGCTATCTCCAACAAAGGATCATTCTTTACACCTAATAGCTCTAACACTTCATGACATGAAACTCTCATAACTGCGGCTCTAGGATCATAGTTTTTATATACCCTGTGACCAAATCCAAATAATCTAAACGGATCATTCTTATCTTTAGCTTTACCTACAAATTCTCCAATTCTATCAACAGTTCCAATTTCTGATAGCATTTTCAATACGGCTTCGTTTGCTCCACCATGAGCAGGACCCCAAAGAGAGGCTATACCTGCTGCAATACATGCAAAAGGGTTTGCACCAGATGAACCAGATATTCTAACTGTTGAAGTTGAAGCATTTTGCTCATGATCAGCATGTAAAATCAAAATCTTGTCCATAGCATTTGCTATGATAGGATTTATATTATATTTTTCGGCAGGAACAGAAAAACACATATGAAGGAAATTTTCTGCATATGATAAGTTATTTTGAGGGTAATTAAATGGTTGTCCAAGAGAGTATTTATAAGCCATAGCTGCAATTGTTGGAATTTTTGCTATTAATCTTCTAGAGGAGACTAATCTCTCATAAGGATCATTAATATTGGTTGAATCAGGATAAAAAGCTGAGAGAGCACCGACAACACCTACCATAATAGCCATAGGGTGAGCGTCACGCCTAAATCCCCTATAGAAATTAATTAATTGTTCATGAACCATTGTATGAAAAGTAATAGCATTTTCAAATTCATCTTTTTCAGGCTTTTTAGGTAATTCACCATTAAGCAATAAGTAAGCAACTTCTAAAAAACTACTTTTATTGGCTAATTGGTCTATTGGATAACCTCTATGCAATAAAACACCTTTTTCACCATCGATATATGTTATTGCTGACTCGCATGAACCTGTTGATCCATAGCCAGGGTCATAGGTAAATATGCCTAAATTACTATAAAGAGATCTTATATCTACTACAGATGGTCCAACTGATCCAGATAAAGTTTCTAATTTTAATTCTTTACCATTAAAGACAATTTTATTTTTTTCTGATGATGAATTATTTGACATGTATTACCTGCTTAAAAAATTTTTAATCAATAATTAATTATGAAATTAGTATTTATAATTTAGTCGATTTAACGAAATTGTACAACCTAGTTCATAAATAATTGATACCAAGTCTGGAGCATTAGTTTTTCCTGTTAAAGCAATTCTAAGAATTGGTCCAACTTCTTTAAATTTCAGAGTGTTATCCTGAAAATATTTTTTTAAACAGTAGTCTATAGACATTTTGCTCCATTCACATTTTTTTAATAAATCACCGATACCGTTAATTATTAAATTATTTTCTTGCAATAGTTTTACCTTATTTGTTTCTTTACAAAGAAAGTTATCATCAATTATCCATTCAAAGTCATCTTTTAGGTCTATATATACATTAACTCTTTTTAAAAGGTCAGGTAATAGTGCCTTTAACCTTCTTTCCTGATTAATATTTAAAACTAATTCAAATCTTTCAGTTAATAAATTATATATTGTATTAATATCGATCTTATTTAGGTACTTTGAATTAATGCTGTAAAGTTTTTTAATATCAAATTTAGCAGGAGATTTGTTAATTTTTTTTAGTGAAAATAATTCAATGGCTTTTTCAAATTCATAATCTTCATCGTTATCATTATGAGATGTCCATCCTAATTGCGTCAAATATAATAACATTGCCTCACGTGTAAAGCCCATATTACGATAATCGATTAAGTTCGTTGCTCCATGTCTTTTAGATAATTTAGAACCGTCTGTTCCATGTATTAGCGGTATGTGTGCATAAGAAGGTTTTTTCCAGTTTAAAAAATTAATAATCTGTATTTGTCTAAATGCATTATTGAAGTGATCATCTCCTCTAATTATGTGAGTTATACCCATCTCATAATCGTCAACAACTGAAGATAACATATACGTTGGTGTTTTATCAGATCTAAGAATTATCATGTCATCAAGTATTTCGTTTTTTACTGATACCTCTCCTTGCACATAATCTTTTATGGTAGTTGTACCTTTTATGGGCATTTTAAGCCTAATAACATATTCATCTTTTTCACTGTTACATTTATTATCTCTCCATGGAGATTTTATCGGTTTTCCATTAGCTCTACTTTTAATCCTTAAATCATTTAATTCTTTTGAATTTAAGAAGCATTTATAAGCAAATCCTTTGTCTAAAAGTTCATGAACAACCTTCACGTGGGATTCTAAATTTTTAGATTGGTATATTATTTTTTCTGAAGAATTTATACCAAGCCAATTAAGACCATCATATATAGCTTCAACTGCTTCACTAGTTGATCTTTTTGTGTCTGTGTCTTCTATTCTAACTAAGTATTTACCGTTGTGTCTTTTGGCAAATAAGTAATTAAATATAGCGGTTCTAGCACCGCCTATATGCAAATAACCTGTAGGTGAAGGAGCAAATCTAGTTACAATTTTCAAAATTATTCTCGTATTTAATGAGTTGTTAACTAGTTACATACATTACAGAAAATATAAAGAGTTTTTAATATTTTCTTATAAGAGTACACATCTTACCTTGAATAGTAATTCTATCAGGGCCATAAATTTGAGTTTTATAATGCTTATTAGCTGGTTCAAGAGCAATGCTATCACCTTTTTGTCTAAACTTTTTAAGTGTGGCTTCCTCTTTGTCAATTAAGGCGACAATTATATCGCCATTTTTAACATCTGTTTGTTTATTTATTATAACAGTATCTCCATCATAAATACCTTCATCTATCATCGAGTCTCCCTCAACATATAGTGCAAAACACTCTTTGGAAGATATATATGAAGATGGCACTTCAATAAGATTGTCATAATTAGATATTGCCTCTATTGGTGTCCCTGCGGCAATTTTCCCCAAAAGGGGAATTTGTTCAACAATATAGTTTTTTGGTTCATTTATTACGCTAGTCTTTTTATCTAAAAATTTATTAGTTAGATTTATTACATTGGTTATATATGCTTGTCCATTGGTATATTTTTTTGGAGCTATTGCTCTAGCTTTATTTTCTAAACGCTCAACGTAACCTCTTTCCTCCAGAGATTTTACAATTCTGTGAATTCCAGATTTTGATTTTAAAGATAATTCTATGCAAATTTCCTCGTAGGATGGTGAAACACCGTCCTCTTCTATTCGCTTTATAAGAAAAGATAATAACTGATTTTGTTTTTGTGTTAACATCAAAACCTCAAAAGTTCATGGTTTGTTCTAACATATTTGTTATAAAATACAAGCGTTTAAATATTATTTGGAAATTTTAATATTTTGACTATCTCACCATTACTTTTAATATCATCAAAAGGTTCTCTTGTTATCAAACAGTTTGAATGAGAAAATTTAGTTATCATGGAACTATCTTGCACACTAATTGGTATGGCATAAATGTCACCATTTTTATATTTAATATTAGCTCTCACAAAATCAAAACGTTGATCATTTTGTGACAGTTCTCCACACAAAATAGCGTTTTCAAATATTGGAAATTGATTAGTATTTCCTAACATTGTCCTAATAGCAGTATTAACAAAAATTAGAGAACAGACTCCTGATGAAACTGGATTGCCAGGAAGCCCTATTAAAGGAGTACCATTTACTTTTGAGAATAATAATGGTTTACCAGGTCTCATAGCAATTTTCCAAAATTCAGTTTTGTTTCTTTTAAAAAGTTTTAATGCCTTTTGAATAAGGTCATATTTACCAACTGAAACTCCACCTGTAGTTACAATTAAATCACAATCACTAGCGTCTTTTAAAATTTTATATATATCTAATTCATTATCACCAGCAACAGGCAATATTTTTGGTATTCCACCAAATTCTTGTATCATTGCAGCAAGCATAAGACTATTGCCATTTGGTATTTGGTCTTTCTTTGGTGTTTCTCCTACTTTTATAATTTCATTACCAGTAGATAATATTGAAACAATTGGCTTTCTTGAAACAGATAACCAAGTTTGGCCAGTCATAGCAATGGAACCAATGTGTCGAGACTTAATTACCACACCTTCGTTAAAAAGGATTTCATTTTTTTTAAAATCCAAACCTTTTTTTCTAACAAACTGGTTTTTTTTGATATTAATCTTTGTTTCAACATATTTCTTATTTGATGAATTTCTAACATCTTCTTGGACAATTATTGTATCACTTCCCAAAGGTAATTTTGCGCCAGTAAAAATTCTAACTGTTTCTAGTCCTTCAATTTTTTTTGAGAATGAATTTCCAGCAGAAGACTCTCCGATTACTTTTAGCTTCTTCGGAGTTTCTTCATTTAATTTTGTGTAATTATTGTAATTTATGGCATAACCATCCATGGAAGATACATCATATTTTGGATTGTGTATATTACTTACAACTGGTTTTGACAAACATCTGCCTAAGGCATTTTGGATAAAAACATCCTCTGAGCTAATCTTATCAAAACTTAATTTAATTTTCTTGATAGCTTCGTCTAATGACAACAAATTAGACTTTTGCATTAAACTCTCCGGACTTCCCACCCGATTTATGAATAAGTTTTATGTCAGATATAACCATTTCTCGGTCAATACTTTTGCACATATCATAAATAGTTAGTGCAGCAACTGAAACCGCGGTAAAAGCTTCCATTTCAACACCAGTTTTGCCAACTAAGGCTGCTTCAGCTTTTATCTTTATACATGATTCTTTTATTTCAGGTTTCAAATCAACATTAACATAGGATAAAGGTATCGTATGACATAATGGTATCAATTGGTCAGTTCTCTTTGCAGCCATTATTCCTGCTATTTTAGCAATATTTAGTACGTCTCCTTTTTTAATTTTTATATCTAGTATTTTTTTAAGAGTTTCTGTTTGCATTGTTATCTTTCCAATTGCAATTGCAACTCTTTCTGTCATTTCTTTTTTGTTGATATCAACCATAGATGGATTTCCATCTTCATCTAAATGGGTTAATTTAGTTTTATTCAATTCATTAACCCCAATATTTTTTTTGTTGCCAAAATTAAATCTTTTTCTCTCATTAAGCTCTCTCCAATCAAAAAGTTTTGTATTCCGTTTTCTTTGAGTAATTGTAAATCTAAATTATTTTTAAGACCACTTTCGGCTACAATAATTTTATCAGGGTTAATAAAACTTTTTAATTTTAAAGTATTATTTATATCAACTTCCATAGTTTTAAGATTTCTATTATTTATACCAACTAATAAGGTATCAAGCTTATTAGCCATTTCAATTTCTTCCTTTGTATGAGTTTCTACTAAAACATCCATTCCAAAATTTTTTGCTTCTTGTTCTAACATAATCGCCTCATTTAAGGTTAAAGCTGCCATTATTAACAATATACAGTCTGCTCCTAGCGATCTTGATTCTTTTATTTGCCAAGGGTCGACTATAAAATCTTTTCTTAAGATCGGTAAATCAACTTCTCTTTTTATAATATTTATGTATTTATTATTTCCTTGAAAGTATTTTTCATCAGTTAAGACAGACAAGCATGAAGCACTACCATCTCTATAACATTTCGCTAAATGTAAAGGATCAAAATCATTTCTAATAAGTCCTTTACTTGGAGATGCTTTTTTAATTTCTGCAATTAAGTTTAATTTCTTTGGATTATTAAGTTTGTTAATAAAGCCTCTTGGTTTTTTTTGTTGGTCTATTATTGAATGCAGTTCAAAATCTGTTATCTGACTTTTTCTATAAGAAAACTCTTCTTTTTTGTAGTTTATAATTTCTTGTAATTTTGTAATCATCAATGTCTTTAAACCTTAACTGTTTGTTATTTCAATTAACTCATTTAATTTGTTTAAAGCCTTTCCATTATCCAACGAATTAATAGACATACTTGCACCTTCTTCTAGGGACTTGGTATGTCCTGTTGCAACCAAAGCTGAAGCTGAATTTAACACAACTACATTTCTAAATGTACTTTTTTTACCATTAAATAATTCAATTATTTCCTTTGCATTTTCTGTTGGTTCTCCTCCAATAATTTCATTGATGTTAGCTACAGGAATATCTATGTCAGATGGATTAATCGTGAATTCTCTAATTGAACCATTTTTTAATTCTGCACAATGAGTTTTACCTGTAATAGTTACCTCATCTAATCCATCACTTCCGTGAACTATCCACGCATGTGTTGACCCAAGCCTTTTTAAAGATTCTGCAAACGGTAAAATTAATGATTTATCATATACACCCAATAATTGTCTTTTCACTAAAGCGGGGTTAGACAATGGACCAAGTAAATTGAATATAGTCCTAATTCCAATTTCTTGTCTTATTTTGCCAACATATTTCATTGCAGAATGATGTTTTGGTGCTAACAAAAAACAAATACCTATATTATTTAAGCATTTTTCTACTATATCTATTCTGCAGTCTATATTAACTGATAAAGATTTTAGAACATTAGCAGCACCTGACTTAGAAGTTGCGGAATAATTACCATGTTTTGCAACTGGCACGCCAGTTCCAGCTAATACGAATGATACTGCAGTAGAAATATTCAACGTTCCTAAATTATCACCACCAGTTCCAACTACATCTATAGTATCCTCTTTTGACGGAACTTTTAAACATTTTTCTCTAAGTATTTCTGCACCTGCAGCAATAACGATTGGGTTATGACTTTGCATTTTTATAGCAGTTAAAAAAGATGAAATTTGAGCGTCAGTAGCTTCTCCGGACATTATTATCTCAAAAGCTAACTTACTTTGTGTGGTATTTAATTCATTTCCATCTGTAATATTTTTCAAAATATTTTTGAATTTACCATCATTATCCATAAAAAAACTCTTTGTCTTATTAGTTGAAAATTAATTAAATATTATAAAAAATAATTATAATGTTTTTTATTGATTTAATCTAGGACTCTTTGTTTACATATTTAATGTGGTATTATGATACTCATCATATTAAGCTGTTGAAAATAATAAATAATAATTAAAATTTTTGATTGACTGACAAAATTAAAAGGGTTAGATAATTCTGTTTAATTAAATGTACTTAAACTTTTTTAAAGGAAATCAAATGGCTTTAAAAGGTACTTATTCGGCTAAGCCTAAAGACATAACCAAAGATTGGTTTATTGTCGACGCAGAAGGTTTGGTTTTAGGACGTTTAGCAGTAATTATTGCAAATAGATTAAGAGGCAAGCATAAGGTTGGCTTTACTCCTCACATGGCATGTGGAGATAATATAATTGTTACAAATTGTGAAAAAGTTGTCTTAACAGGAAATAAGAGATCACAAAAAACATATTATTGGCATACAGGCTATCCAGGAGGTATAAAGGAAAGAAAGGCTGATAAGATTTTAGACGGTAGATTTCCTGATAGAGTTATACGTAAAGCAGTAGAAAGAATGATCCCTCGTGGTCCTTTAGGACGTCAAGTAATGAGACAGCTATATATTTATGCTGGTAGCAATCATCCACATGAAGCGCAATCTCCACAATCTTTAGATGTAAAATCTATGAATAGAAAAAATAGTTAAAGGTTTAATTATGACTGAAGAAAACAAAGAAATTAATGATTTAAGTGATTTATCTAAATTAAAAGAAAATGAAGAAAATCAGGTTATCCAGATTGAACCAAAAATGGACAAACTTGGAAGGTCATATGCTACAGGCAGAAGAAAAGAGTCTACAGCTAGAGTTTGGGTGAAAAGGGGTACTGGAAAAGTTTTAATTAATGGCAAAGAAATGATTAACTACTTTGCTAGGCCTGTCTTACAAATGCAACTTAATTTTGTTTTTGATATTACAGATCGTAAAGATCAGTTCGATGTCATTGCTACAGTAAAAGGTGGTGGCTTGTCAGGGCAAGCTGGTGCAGTTAGGCACGGCTTGAGCAGAGCCCTAAGCTTATTTGAGCCCGAACTAAGAAAACCACTTAAAACTGCAGGTATGCTTACTAGAGATTCTAGAGTTGTAGAGCGCAAAAAATACGGTAGAGCAAAAGCAAGAAAAAGCTTTCAATTTTCTAAAAGATAGATTTTATTCAATTTTATTCAAAAGGTGTGCATTGCGCACCTTTTTTTTATTTTAAATATATCATATAAGTATTTACAAAATAACAAAGGATAAAAATTATGAGCCTTTTAAAAATTGGAATTGCAGGTCTAGGGAATGTAGGTGAAGAGGTTGCATATCAACTTATAAAAGGTTTCAGAGTACAAAAAAATCTTTTTGAATTTGAATTAGTAGCAGTTTCAGCAAAGTCAAAAAATAAAAAAAGAAAAATTGACGTGAGTGGTATTAGATTTTTTGATGATCCGCTCAAAATGGCTTCTTCTCAAGATATTGATGTTATAGTCGAATTAATAGGTGGTGATGAAGGAGTTGCAAAACAACTATGTTTTACAGCATTAGAAAATAAAAAATCTTTAATAACAGCCAACAAAGCATTAATAGCAAAATATGGTAAGCAGCTTGCTGAATTAGCAGAAAAAAATAATTTATTTTTTTCCTTTGAAGCATCTGTAGCTGGAGGTATTCCTATTTTAAAGCTTATAAGAGAGGGTCTAATTGTAAATGATATTACAAAATTAACAGGAATACTGAATGGTACGGCAAATTTCATTTTATCAGAGATGGAATTGGCTGACAAAGGATTTGAAGAGGTTTTAGCTGATGCTCAAAAAAAAGGTTACGCGGAGGCTGATCCTTCTTTTGATGTAGATGGTATTGACGCAGCTCACAAAACTATAATTTTATCTGCTTTGGCGTATGGGAAAATGCCAAATTTAGAAGATTTATCCATACAAGGGATAAGAGAAATTTCACTTAATGATATAAAGTACTGTAATGATTTGGGTTATAAGATAAAATTATTAGGGAACTCTCTAATTTCAAAAGATCTTAAAGGCAAAGAAGAATTATTTTGTTCAGTTAAGCCTTGGCTTATTGCAAAGAACTTTGGTCTTTCAAATGTTTCTGGTGTAATTAATGCTGTTCAAATTGAATCAAGCCTAGCTGGTTCTGTTATGATTACAGGAGCTGGAGCGGGCGGTAAACCTACAGCTTCAGCTGTACTGGCAGATATAGTAGACATTGCTAACGGAACTAAATTATTTTCATTTGGCAGAAACTCATATGATATAAAAGAAAATTTTAAAACAACACCCTATAGAGAAAAATATAAGTTTTACTTAAGGTTAAGTGTCGTTGATAAATCTGGTATTCTTGCTGATTTAACATCTATCTTTAAAGATTATAATATATCTATTGAGAGTGTTATCCAAAAATCAAATCAAGAAGATAAAACAGCGGAGTTAGTAATTATTACTCACAAAGCTAATAATTCAGTTTTGGAAGATGCATTGACGTCGATAATAAAATTAGATGGTGTTATTACTAAACCTGTTTGCATAAGCATTTATTCGTAAAATTTTAATAAGTTTTTAATTTGTCCAAAACTATATTATATAATTCTAAAAAATCAGTAAGTAATGCTGATTGGAAAATTATTGTTTTAGATGATTTTACTAGAAGATTTGTAGACTATTTATCTCAAAAATATAATTTACCAAATTTTATTTCTCCATATTTAATGTTTAAAGAAATAAATTTAGACGATTTTGATAATTTTTTTAATCCAAAGCTCAAAAATCTTCTCCCAGAACCCTTTTTATTTAAAGATTTAGAAAAAGGTGTCAAAAGGTTGGTAGATGAAGTCGTAAACTCGCGTCCTGTTGGAATTTTTGGAGATTATGACGTAGATGGAGCAACATCTGCTGCTATGATATCAAGTTATCTGGAGCAATGTGGTTGTAAAACATTCATCCATATACCAGATAGATTTTTAGAAGGTTATGGCCCAAATGAAAAAGCTTTAAAAGCTCTTCATGAAAAAGGTTCGGAATTAATCATAACTGTCGATTGTGGTATTTCATCATTTGAACCTTTGCAAGCAATGAACTCTGTTAATATAGATCTAATAGTGATTGATCATCATATCCCAGATGTAAGATTACCTCCAGCATATGCAATTATTAATCCTAAAAGAGTTGATAATCATAAAGGATATGAAGATTTATGTGCAGCAGGAGTGACATTTATTTTTCTTATTGGGCTTAATAGGGAACTAAGAAAAAAAGGTTTTTTTAAAAATAAAAAGGAACCTGATTTGTTTCAATTTTTAGATCTCGTAGCATTGGGGACAGTTTGTGACGTAGTACCTCTAATTAAATTAAATAGGGCATTCGTAAAGCAGGGTCTTTCAATAATGAAAAAAAGAGAAAATTTTGGCATTAAAGCTCTTTCAGATATTAGTAAATTAAGCAGTGCGCCAAATACTCAAGCTTTAGGGTTTTCATTAGGTCCTAGAATTAATGCTGGGGGGCGAATTGGTAATAGTGAACTAGGTGTATATCTTTTAAAAGAGACTGATGAAAATAAAGCTTTTGAAATTGCGAGTAAGTTAGATGATTTAAATAAAAAGCGAAGATTTTTAACTACTGAATTAGAAAGTAAAATTATTGGACAGATTGAAAAAATAATTTCGGAAAATAATAGTGAGGTTCCATCTGCATTAGTTGTTTATGGTAATGATTTTCATGAAGGTATTATAGGTATTGTTGCTGGTAGAATGAAGGAATTATATAATAGGCCAGTTTGTATAATTGCTATTAATCAACATGGTATAGGTAAGGGATCTGGGAGATCAATTCACGGTATTCCCTTAGGGGAAATAATTTTAGAAGCTTTAAGTTTAAATATAATTAATTCTGGTGGAGGTCATGACATGGCTGCTGGATTTACCATTGATCCCAATAATATAAATAATTTTACTGAATATATAAATAAAAAGGTAAATAACTTAGTTAATGCTGAAATCCCTAAGGTTTCACATATTGCAACCTCAGTAACACCAATTTCCGCTTGTACTTTAGATTTGGCAGAATGGCTAGATAAATTAGGTCCATGGGGCCCAGGTATGGAAGAGCCAAAATTTATTATACCTAATTCTAAAATTTCATCTTTCAGAAGGTTTGGTTCAAATAATGAACATGCATCTTTTTATATCAATGATGCGTCGTCAAAAAAATTAAAAGTTAAAAAATTCAATCTTCTTAATAATGCTTTGAACAAAGTATTTGATAATTATGAAAATGTTAATTTTAATTTCTTAGGCACATTAAATGTTGATACATGGAATAATACAAAATCTATTGTGCTAATGCTGGATGATATTATTTATGCAGATGTTACTTGATTTTTATTAAAATTAGAGTTAATACAAGTCCTTAGTGGTCCCTTCGTCTAATGGTTAGGACACCGCCCTTTCACGGCGGCAATACGAGTTCGAATCTCGTAGGGATCACCACCTTAATTGCAAATTTAATCTACATAAATTATAATTTTCATCATAATTTTTTTATTAATTTTTTCAATTCCATATTTGTTTAAAAAATAAAAACCAATTTTGTCCTAGTATTTTTTCAATACGTTTTGTTGACCATCCAGCGCGTTTCATTGCAGATACAAAGTTTTGAAATTGGCTCAATTTTGAAATTCCCTTTGGCATAGGTGGCACATCTTTGTATGGAGTTGAAACAAATCTGCCTGTTCCTTTGTCTCTTTGTAAGTATTCAAAAAACGCTATATCCTGATCCTGAACCCAGTCTGTACCTATGCCAACACTATCTTCTCCAACAACATTAATAAGATATTCCATAGCCTCAACGCAATCGTCAATACTACTATCTGCACCTCTTGGTAAAAAAGGTGTATAACTTGCAAATCCTATCATTCCCCCTTTATTAGCGATTTCTTTGAGTTGATCATCTGTTTTATTTCGGGGATGTTTTTTGATTGCTGGGCAACAATGAGTATATGCTACAGGTGATTTTGAAAATTTGATTGTATCTGAACTTGTAATTGGCCCTACATGTGACAAATCAATTAAAATACCAAGTCTATTCATCTCACTAACTACATCTTTACCAAAATCTGATAAACCTCCATCGTTTGTTTCCCAACAACCTGAGCCAACTAAATTTTGTGTATTGTATGTCAGTTGGGCTACTCTAATTCCCAAATCATAAAATATCTCAAGTTTATTTATATCGTCTTCTATAGCACTTGTATTTTGCCATCCAAGAATTATTCCAACTTTTCCATCCTTATGCGCTTTGATAATGTCAGTTGAGGATTTAACATGACAAATAATATCGCTGTTTTTTCTAAAATGTTCATTCCAAACTATTAATTTATCGATTGTCTCATTAAAGTTTTCCCAGACACTACAGGTGCAATTTGCAGCAGTTATTTTCCCGAGCTGCATTTCTTCAAAAACTGATCTAGAGAACTTTGCTATTACTAATCCATCAATAGAAATGTGAGTATGAATATTATTTGATAACTGTTGATCCATATTCATATTATCTTCCTATGAAATTTAAAAACTTCTTAATATGTTTAATTAGGTCATTTGTTCTCGTTTCTGTTATCATATGACCTCCACTATTAAGAGTAATTAATTCTGAGTTATTACAGATTTTCTGAAGTTCTTTACCATGATATACTTTCATTAATTTATCATCTATAGCATTGATAAACAATTTTGGTAGCTTCAGTTTATGGAGCACGTCTCCAACATTACAATCCAAAATGGATTTCAATCGCTTTTCTATATTAACAACATCAACATTTTTATTTTTTTGATTTTGTATATATTCATTAAATTGTAACTTATATTTTTGGATATATTTAGTGGGATATAAAAGATCATATTCGCTTTTAAGATACATAATAGTTTCTAGAGTTTTGGAATTTTTTACTCGTTGTTTTTGTATTGCAGAAAACTCTTTATCCTTTTTTTTCCAGGGACTTATTAAAACAATACTCTTACAAGTTTCAATATTTTGCTTAGCTATAAGTGTTCCTAAACCACAACCAGTAGAATGACATATTAAGTGAAACTTAATTCCTTTCCATTTTTCCAAAGCTATATTTATGGCTAAAGCCTTGTCTTCAAGAGATATAACACTAGAAGTTTTAAAAAAACCTGACTCTTCGCTTAAAACATCATCATATTCGAGTAAGTTAAAATTATCTTTTATTAACTTTTTAAATTTTTTTATACCGATTGGTCCTTTTGTCTTTGGCAAAAGAAGTAGGACATTAGGCCGCTTGTTTTTTAGATC
>CABZSR010000009.1 GCA_902528415.1 uncultured SAR116 cluster alpha proteobacterium
ACAGACAGATTAGGTCATGATAAAAGATATGCTTTAAATAGCAGTAAAATTGAGAGTTTATGTGATTGGAAATCTAAAATATCAATTGATATGGGCTTAGAAAAAACAATTGAATATTACTTAAATATTTATGACATAAATAACAATAAGGGCAGGAGTTTATGATGAGAAAAGGAATAATCTTAGCTGGTGGAGCAGGTTCTAGATTATTGCCTTTAACATTTGCAGTAACTAAACAGTTACTACCTATATATGACAAACCTATGATTTATTATCCTTTATCTACTTTATTAGATTTAGGTATAAATGATATACTTTTAATAAGTACAGAGGATGATAAAAGTCAATTTAAAAAACTATTAGGCGATGGAAGTAATTTTGGAATAAAATTATCATATGAAACACAAAAAAGACCAAATGGCATAGCTGAGGGATTAATAATAGGAGAAAAGTTTTTATCTAATCATCCATGTGTTTTTATTTTGGGTGATAACTTATTTGTAGGTTCTATGAGTCAATATAAATTTAGAAAGGAAATAGAAAACAAAAAAGGTGCTACAATTTTCACCTATAAAGTAAATGACCCTCAACGATATGGTATTGTAACATTAAATAAAAAAAGCAAGCCATTAAACATTACAGAAAAACCTAAACAGCCCACTTCTAACAATGCAATTACAGGAATTTATTTTTATGACAATAATGCTGTTCAAATTGCTAAGACTCTTAAACCTTCAAGTAGAAATGAACTAGAAATAACAGATATTAATCAAAACTATCTTAATAATAATCTCCTTAGGGTAATGGTTTTAGATAATGATATAACTTGGCTTGATGCCGGCACAATAAGCTCTTTTTACGAAGCTTCAAATATGATCTCAGTAATAGAAAAAAGAACTGGAAAAAAAATTGGTTGCTTAGAAGAATTAGCATATTTACAAAATAAAATTTCTTTAAAAGATTTAATCAAATCAAGAAATAGATATGGCTCAAGTGATTATGGTTTTTATCTCCAAAAGATTATCGAAAATCACGTTAAACTTGGTCCGAAGATAGAATAAAAAGAGGATCCCTATCAATTCTTGATATTACACTATCTAATTTTTCAATAATTACAGATGAATGAAAACCACTAGCATGGATCATTTTGTTTTGATTTATAATTATTCCTATATGTCCGGGCCAATAAATGATATTACCTCTTATTAAAAGATTTAAACCACTTATTTTTTTTTTTACAATATAATTAGTATTTTTTTTAAAAAAATTATATTGATCTAAGCTATCTCTGGGTAAAAAAATACCCTTAAAGGCTAGAGAAAGCTGAACTAAAGCTGAACAATCAACACCAAAACTATCTCTTCCACCCCATCTATACGGAACACCAATCATTGCTTCAGCATATTTAACCCAGTCATCAACGTAATTATCTTTATGTAAAATATGAAAAGACGAAATATAGCCAAATTTGAGGTTGGTATTATTATTTAATTCAATTTTTGCCCAATTATTATTTATATCTAAAACTTTAATTTTGGATCTTATAGGTAAATATATAATTAATTTAGATTTTAAATCTGGCTCTTGTAATACAAAAGTCCTTTGAGAGGAAACTATATGTGTAAAAGTTGAGGTGGTCCCCAAAGTTTTTTTCTTAGTCCAACCTTTATATTTATCACTCAAACAAGATCCAAATAGCCAATGACCGGAAACTAACTCGATTTGAAATTGTTCTCCATAAAGCATCTGCGAAGAAATTATCTCACTTTCTTTAGGTTTTTCTCTCATGAAAGTAGAAGAATTTGTTACTTGCAATATATGTGTTTTCACGAAATTTCTCTATCTTGGCACCATTTAATAACATCAAAATTGGGACAAGTTTTTTTTGTTTCAGTTACATCTCTATGTCCTTTAATAATTGCGTTAGGATATTTTTTCTTCCAATTAATCAACACTTTTTCTAAGGACAAATATTGTTTTTTGGTAAAATTATTCTTACCAATTAAACACACTCCTAAACTTTTATTATTTTTTGAAAAAACGTGAGCACCTACCCAAAATTCGGGTCTACCGTTTTCAATATTACCATTTTTACATATGATTTTATGATATCCAATGCCATCCCATCCAAAATTTAAATGCATTTTATGTATATCTATTGCGGTTAAATCATCAGATGTATCTGAACAATGAACAACAATGAATTTTATTTTGTTTTGAAATAGAACTTTATTCTCTATCATAAAGATCCTCCAATCTTACTATATCGTCTTCACCAAAATATTTCCCTGTTTGAATTTCAATTATAATCAATTCATTTTTTTGAGAGTTCCCTATTGAATGTATTTTTCCTTTTTTTACATCTATTGAATTTCCTACTTCAGCATTAAATTTTTTTCCATCCAAATGAATTGTTGCTATCCCAGACACTATAAACCAATGTTCATTTCGATGCTTATGATATTGCAAAGATAGTTTTTTGAATGGAAGGATATATAATTTCTTTACTTTACACGCCTCACTATCTAGTAAAACATCAAAATAACCCCATGGTCTTTTTTCAGAAAATCTATTATTTAAAAAAATTTTATTTTTAATTTCGATTAAATCAACGATTTTTCTTAAATCCTCAGATCTATTTTTTTTAGAAATCAAAGTTGCATCTTTAGTATCTATAATCATCAAGTCCTTAATTCCAATTGTGGCAACCATTCTATCTTTTGAGGTAAAAACATCATTTTGTCCATCAACCTCAACAAGATTATTATTTTTTATGTTATTATATTTTATAATTTTTAAAAGATTATCCCACGATCCAATGTCTTCCCACTGTATGTTTAACTGGATACACTTAATGTCATTTTCTTTCTCAATTACTGCATAATCTATAGATTGAGAAGGAATTTTATTAAAAGTATTTTCGTCAAAATTAATAAAATCTAAATTGTATGTAGAGAATTGAGAAGATATAGCCTTATCACAACTCTTAGAAATTTCAGAAGAATGGTTTGATATAGAGCTTATAACAAAACTTGCATTACTGACAAAAATCCCCGAATTCCACAAATAATTTTTAGAATTAAACATTTTCAAAGCAATATTTTTTGACGGTTTTTCTGTAAAACTTAATACTTGTTCCACATTAAATTTTTTCTTATTTAATAATGAAAAGTTTTTTTTTTGGTTTTGGTTGAGTTTAATATAACCATATTCCGAAGAAGGAGTAATGGGAACAATTCCAAAAACAAACCAATTATTAAAAAGTTTTAAAGTGTCTAAATACTCAGTGGCTCTGATAAGCTCTTCATCATTATTGATTAGATGATCAGAAGGTAGAACAAGTAAAGTGTCACTTTTTTTGGAATTTTTGGCTGCAATATAAATAGCTGCAGTAGTATTTTTACCAACTGGTTCCAAAAATACTTTGGCCCTAATTTTCATTTTATCAAGAGAATGCTTAACTTCAAACTCGTGATTTTTTGAAGCAACTATAATAGGAAGTCTACATCTCTTTAATTTATTTATCCTTTTTAAAGTTTTTTCAAATAATGTTTCTTCATTAAAAATTTTAAGAAATTGTTTTGGATATGATTTTCTACTAAGTGGCCAAAGGCGAACTCCTGCACCACCACAAATAATTACTGGTTGAATCATTTTATTACCATATCAAATTAATGTTCAAGATAGCTTGTAAAATTGGCTATTTCAATTAAAATATCATTAAGGATTTTTTTAAAAGATATCCACATCAACCCACCAGGAATTGAAAAAAGATCATACTTATTCCGAAAACGATACTTAAAACTGAGGAATTTCTGGGCTTATTCCAAATATTTGAAAACTAACCACCATAGAAGCTTCTCTTATTCCCCAACCAGCAATAAAAATAGGTAGAGATGATAAGATGAATACTATTGACATAATGAACAAAATCATCAAAAAATCAAATGATTGAATAAATATTTTAAAAAGTTTGAAAAAATATTTTATTTTTAATACTTTATAAATGAAAATGTCTTTAAAAAATAAAAATATTTTGATTACTGGAGCTACTGATGGATTAGGCTTTGAATTAGCTAAAATTTCAGCAAAAAATGCAAAAAATTTAATAGTTCATGGAAGAGATTTAAATAAACTTAAGAAATTAAAGTCTGAAATTAATTCAAACAATAGGATTAAGGTTATTGAATATGCTTCAGATTTTTCGAATTTAAAAACTTTATCTAAGACTTTTGAAAAAGTTATAAGTAAGATTAGAACAATTGATTATGCTTTTTTCTGCCATGCATCAAACATACATGGAACATATGAAATAACTGAAACTAAAAAATCAATAAATTTACTTAATTGTAATTTTATTTCCACATCGATAATGACAAAAATTCTTTTAGTTAAAATGAAGAAAAAAAATTATGGCTCTATTGCTTATATTTTATCTGGCACGTCTATTTTTCCTTTACCAAATTATTCATTGTATTCAGCCTCCAAGATGGGTCTTTATGGACTAAGCCGATCAATTCAAATTGAAAATTTAAATAATGATGTTAAAATTAGTCTAGTATTTCCGGGAAAGTTAAATACTAATTTTGACAAAAAAACATTTTACATAACTAATAACGCTTTAAATGATAAATCAAAATTTAGTGGGAAGGACCCTAATAAAGTTGCGAAAAAGATTTTTAATGATGTATTAAATGGAAAAGAATTCATCATCTTCTCAAGAATTCCTTTTTTGTTAGCTTCTATAAGTATGTTGTTTCCAATAATAATTAATAAAATAATATTTAAAAAATTTGTAAATAAAACTTAATAAATGCAAAAGAAGTCAATAATTATATTAGGTGCAGGTCCAACTGGTTTATCAACAGCATACTTAATGCGTGATGATTTGAAATGGAATGTCACACTTTTAGAAAAATCAAAACAAGTAGGGGGATTATCTGGAAGCTTTAAATGGAATGATCATACTATTGATTTTGGTCCACACCGTTTATCTCCAAATTTAAATAATATAATTACCTTAATTAAGAACTTACTGGGTTCTAAATTATTGGAAGATTTTAGCGATCATGGTGTACAAATTGATAACACAGTCTACAAATTTCCAGTAAAAATTTCACAATGGCTAAATATAAAGTCTTTATTATGGATTTCAAAAGCTGTTTTTTCATTCTTGTTTTCTAATTTCACCGGTCTATTTTTACCAAAAAAAACTAATTTTTCTGACATTATGAAACAAAGATTTGGATCTTTTTTGTATAACCAAATTTTAAAAGATATGACAACAAAAGTTTGGATTAATCCTCAAGCAATTGATCCTTCATTTGCAGATGAAAGGTTTTCATTAATAAAGCCAATTGAAATTTTAAAATCCTTAGTTAAAAAAAATTCTATTAGAAATCCAAATAATTTTTATTATCCTGAGTTAGGTTATCAACAAATTTGGGATGAAATGAAAGTATCTTGTGATAAAAATGAGCAAGGCATTATTACTAGAGCTGAATTTTTAAAATGTCATATAAAAAATAATAAAATTGAAAAAATTTTTTGGAAAAATCATAAAAATAATAAAATCTTACTTTTAAATTCTGAAAACTCTAGAATTTTATCGACTATACCTATTTCTTTACTATGCAAAGGTATTGAAACAAATAATAAAAAAATTAAAGAGGTTAAATATTTATCTAGTAAAATTAAAATTAGATCCATGATTTTATGTGCATTAGAATTTAATCAGAACAAAACGCTTCCACATAGAACAATGATATTTCCATCAAAAAAAATTATATTTAATCGTTTATTTGAACAAAACTTGTATAGTAGAAAAACTGTTAAAAATAATAAATCAGTAATTGTAGCTGACATAACTTGCGATCCTAACGATAAAATATATAAAATGGATGAAAAAAAAATAGCTAATCTTATCATTAAAGATCTGAAAGATTTAAAATATATAAACTTTGAAACTTATGTTAATTGTAAAATTATTCGAGTTCCTTTTGCATATATGGTACCAGATGTGGAGAGTAGAAATATTCTAAAAAGCATTGTTTCAAGTTTATCACAAATAGAAAACCTCGATCTCTTAGGAAGGTTTAGTATTGGAGAATATGATAATAGTGACTACGCAATTCAAAATGCAATTAACTACTCAAGTTTTCTTAAGACTGACCAGTACATTTATAACCAATTTAGAATTAAACAAAAAAGAGAAATTGTAGGTTGATATATGGATTACTTGTTCAATTCAAAATTTAAAGTACTCACATATTTGTAATTAATTTTATTTAAAATTAAATAAACGTTTTCATTATTAAATAATCTGCACCTGTAAACATTATTTTTAGTTTTCAAATCTATTGTATAAGGAGGAATATCAACTCTACAAATGTCCACTTGTTTTCCATTTTTATTTTTGTAAGATATTAACGCTATCGTTTTGGAACTCATTCCTGCTAAAGTTTTTGCTGGTAGGACTGCACCATTACTAAAATTTTTTCTTCTAAAATTGACAATACCTTCTCTTCCATTAAAAACACCACTTGGAAAGTTAAGTTGAAAAAAGATATAGTCATTTTCGATCTTAAAATTTTTAATATTCTTATATTTTTCACTATTTATAACTATTGCTTCAGGAATTTTTGAAAATCTCTTAGGGATAGTTTTAATTGACTTATTATGTATATATCTTGAAAGATGAAATGGTATTATTGGATACAACTCTAGTTTACTATTGTGCCAAAATAATTCTGGATCTCCATATTTATGAGAATAAAGAATATAATCAAATTCTGGAACCAGCAAATTTTTATTAATATCAGGGATGAAATTACGTGACATAAAAGTTTTTTTCACATCACTACTATCCCATAATTTTTTTTGAATTGGACTCAAATGCGATCCACTCCAAGCATAAAAAATATCTTTATATTTATTCCAAACACTTAAATTAGTAAAACTTAGAGAAAAAAGTGCTAAATAAAATATAGGCGTTATAAATCTTTTATTTTTTTTGAAAAAGATTAAATGAGTTTCTATTATTAACATACACAAAATTAACTGAGGAATAATTCCATAATAACTTGGATAAACGGGATACGTTGGACTTTTGACTGGCCATAATTGAGAAATTAAAATAAAGCTAAAGACACTGCCTAATAAATATATCGGTTTTAAATTTATTTGCCTAGATTTGTAAATCAAATAAAATACTAAAATATAAAATAAAATACCAAAATATATACTTTTAAGGCTAAAAACATTAGCCGGTAGAAGAAGAAAATATCCAAAATTAGTTAGGTTATGTATTCCACTTGGATTGGAAATACCAAAAATTATTGAACATGTATGAGCATCGTCTATAAAAATACCAGCAATTAATGGGGTAAGAACTATGATCAAAACGGATATACAGACAAAAATGAAATAATACTTTGTTAAATCTAAAAAAGATTGATAAATTGGTTGCACTTTTTTAAAACTAGGTTTTGACTTGAAAAAATTGAAAATATTTTTTGAATTATTATTTAATTCAAGGGATATTATAAAAGCGAATGTGGCTAGTATAAAAAATGGATCAGAAAGATATCCTAAAATTATTATAATACCAAATATTATTTTTCTAGTATAGGTGTTTATCTTTGTTTCTATTAGTAAAAAAAATATTGATAAAAATAACACTGCTATAACTTTTGGTCCTCTATAATGAAACTCAAAGATCATTAAAGTTGGATAAGAAATTAAAAAAAACATAACAATAAATAATGTTAAGATGAAAGATTTAGTTCTAATAAATGAAACAAAAGAAATAAAAAAAGATGTTATTGACAAAATTATTAAAGAAAACCAATCGTAAAACGTTGGAGGTAAATATCCTAAAAAGGATAAATGAGCAGAAAAAGATTCGTAAAAATAACCTACATATCTGAATCTTCCTCGACCTCCATCAAGAAAATAACATTCAAAAAATGATTTAAAATTTTGATATATTCCTTCAAATATCGACATATCTGGATATGTAAGAGAAACATAATTCAAATTTTGAATCATGATTTCTTTATGAAGAAAAGGCTCTCCTGTAAGTAAAAAATTTGAAAAATAAAAAAATAATAAATTTCCTAAAAAGAAAGCTAAAATTGGCATATATAATGATTTTGATATAGATAATACATTTGTCATTTAATTCTCATTTAATAATTTTTTTGTCAAAAATCTTACAATGGACATGATTGAAAACTGAGGATTGATTCCAGTTGGTAAAGGTAAAATGCTTGCATCCAATACATACACATCCTTTATTCCCTTCACCTCACCATTCGGATTTAAAACACCATGGTTTTTTTTACTAGATATACAGCAACCACCAAATATATGAGAAATACCAAGAGGATAACTACTTGGGTTTAACGAAGATATGATACTTTCATCAAATTTATCATTTGAAAAAATAACATTTGGCGAACTTTCTATTTGTGGATAAATAATAGCATTTTTAATTTTTCTTAAAGATTTAATTAAATGAATAGTGGCCTTCCTTAATTTAATCATGTCAAATTTATTTGGAGAAAAATTTACTTTTAAAAGAGAGTTAGTAATACCAAAATTAATCTTGCCTATTGAACTAGATGGTATAGAAATTGCCCAAGTTGATAAATAATTTAAATTTATATTTTTAATATCATTTGGCATGACATTTAATCTTGCAACACTGAGTTCAATTGGTAAAGATTGAGTTGAAAATTTAATGTCATTATATAAAGCTTCAACACCCATTGGGGGGCCTTCAATTTCCTCCTTTTTTTGTTTATATTCTACTGCAATAGAACTACTTATATTACAACTAAACCCTTTACCTAAATATTTATTCTTGAACCCTGATTTCTTAAGTATTTTAGCGGTTTCTATAACACCACAAGATAAGATTAGTTTTTTGCAGTTAATTTTTTTTGCGTTAGGACCTTTTATAACTTTAAGTGAAATTAAATTATTTTCTTTTTTAAATGAAATAAGTTTTGTTTTTAAAAGTATTTTCCCATCATGCTTTTGAAAATGAGAAATTAATGTTCTATCTACTGAGGACTTTCCTCCAGTTCTACAACCAATAAGACAATTTTCAGAACCTTTACACCCATTTTCAGACCTATCCATAGCATTAAGTTTAAATCCACTTTTTTCTAAAACTTTCCATAACATTGTATTTTTATAGATAGCATCATTTCCTTTTGAAAAATTTATAATCTTTAAAATTTCATTGCCACTCTGTAGTATTTTTTTAAAATTTAAAAACTTATTTATTCCTAAATCTAATTTGCACCATTGATCCCAAACTTTTTTTTGAAATGGATGTATTATAGACCCACTAATTAATGTTGACCCCCCTAAAACACGGCCCTGTATAATTGGAATAATTGAGCTACCATAACAAACCTGCATACCAAAATTTCGCCAAAGTGACCTTAATGACTCAAAAGTATTAACTTCAACTTTGTTTGGATTAAAATTTTCACCTTCTTCAATAAGAAGTGTTTTTTTCCCGTTTTCCGCCAGTGTAAAAGCAGCTGTTGAACCACCTGCACCAGAACCAACAACAATAAAATCATAAACATCATTAGTATGATTAAAATCTATAAAATGAAAAAAATCATTTTTTAGATTTAATTTTTTTGATAGTTGATTTTTACTATTTAATATATTTCCAAGTGATGATACGGACTTTAAACTTAATTTAAATAAAGAAAAATTTCTAAACACATTTTTTTTTACCCAATCATTTTTTTTGTCATCTGAAAGTTGTACAAATAATTTTAGATTTGTTAAAAAGGAAAATATATTTATTAGTAAAACACTAAATGCATGTCCCAAAATAATTAAAAAAGGTGCTTCTGAATAAAAAATATTAATTCTTTTTTTTAAGATATTTAATTCTAAGGTTTCAACTTTAAATGCTGAGTAAGTTAATACAAGCAACCTTTCTAAAAAAAAAATTAAGAATTTTCTAAACATCATCGATTGTATTTATTTAAGTATATTTTTTTCAAAACTTTTAAGCTCTTCAACAATATTTTCTTCCCAAAGATTCATCTCGGGAGTATTAAATAAAGCAAGTCTTAAATTTATTTTCTTTTTCGAAAGTATCTTTCTTCTTTCTCTAAATGTTTCATCTTCTGTACATTGTATTTTTGCGTGACGTTTGATTGCCTTAATTATAAAGTTTTTTAACACTAAACCATACCAAGGGACACTTACTTCAACATAATCAATCATCCAGCATTTATTCCTTTTTTTGTGAGACTGAACTGTTGAGATAAGCCTGGTAGAAATGTTTAAAAGAGGTGAGAATTCAGCTTGAATTAACTTATATTTAGATAATATTTTTCTATAACCAAAACTTTGGATAGGAATAAATCCTAAAAATTTTCTTACAGCTATATAAGATAATTGATCATATAAAAAAGATTTATCTTTTGATTTTTCTACATTCATTATTTTAAAATCTATATTTGTATTTCCATGTAGAGTACCTACATGTTCCATATCTTGAGCATTTTCCCAAACTAAATCCATTGAATAATTACTTTCATTAGATGATATAAATTTAAAACTGTACAAACTTAACTCCTTGTGAAAAATGCATAATTATTGTCAACCCTTATAACTTTCCATTTGTAAAAACTTTTAAATCTTTTATGTCTAGTTTTACAGTTTTCTGGTTCTGCAGATAATCCATGCCAAGGACATTTAATCAAATCTTCTTTTTGATCGTAAAAGAGCTGGGCTCCCATATGTGGGCAAATTGAATTGATGATATTTAGTTTATTATCACGCCAAAAAACTAAAACTTCATTTTTGCTATCAATCCATATGTGGTTTGTTTCATTTTTTTTTGGCACTTTAATCTTATGAGTTTTTAAAAATTTTTCATTCATAGCTAAAATTTTATCATGACAACAATATATTTTTTCTATAATTAATATACTATGCATAATTTTATAACATACATAGTTACGGCATACAATGAAGAAAAAAACCTTTCAAAAACAGTTCAAGAAATTCTGAAACTTGAAACAATTTTTCCTAAATATGAAATTTTAATTATTAATGATGGAAGCATTGATAATACCCAAAGTGTAATAGAGAAACTAAAAAAAAAATATAAAAAAGTTAGAAATATTACACACAAAAATAACAAAGGATTTGGTGCCACCTATAGAACAGGTTTTCAAAATGCAAAAGGTAAATATTGTATTTTAATTCCAGGAGATAATGCTCATCCGGCACATACGGTTATACCAATTTTAAAAAAAGCCTCTACAGTTGATATAATTATTCCGTATACAATTAATCCTGAAGCAAGATCAGAAATAAGACAATTATTATCAAAAATTTTCGCATTTAGTATTAACTTAATATCTGGATTGAATATAAGATATTATAATGGTCTTGTTTTACATCGTACAAATTTGTTAAATGTTGTAAATTCTGAAACAAGTGGTTATGCCTATCAAGCTGAAATACTAGTGAAACTTTTAAAAAGTGGCGCTACATTTGAACAAGTTGGTACACTTATTTCTGAACGAGAAACTGGAAATACGAAAGCATTTGAAGTTAAAAATATTTTAAAAGTATTGTATGCATATTTTATTATTATTAGATTTTGTTGGATACCATTCAACAATAAAAGAAAAAAATTAATTAAAGCAGTATCTCATTTTAAAAAAAATTATGATATTAAAAAATAAAAAAAAAAAAATTATTTTAAATAACATTTCAAAATCTTCACTAATTACTTTTTTAACATTACAACTAATTTGTCTTGTTTTGTTTTATTATGACTTTATTTCAAATAAGAAAATATTAGAACACGATAGCATTGTAATACAAACGAGTTTACATGTTTTTTACAATCAAATTTTTAATGGTGAAAATTTTTTATGGAATCCTTTTTTAAATTCTGGTCAACCTCTATGGCCACAAGTTGAAACTGTTCCTGTTATTGATCCTATTGTATTAATAGTTTGGAGTATCGGTTTCCTTCTTGATCTTAAAGCTACATTGGCTTACTCATTGACAGTATATTTTTGGCTTATTTGTTTTTCCTTAGGTGCTTTTTTTTGTATTAAAGAGCTTAGTAAAAACTATATTTTAGGATTGTCTTATTGCTTATTAATTATGTTAGGGCCTACTGGCTTTTCCTCAATTGCTCAATCACAAGGTTTTATCGAGCCTCATAGGTATACGCCTTTCATTTTTTATATATTTTTATTATATAGGAAAGAATATGATTTAAAATACTTACCCTTATTAGCTCTTCTCTGTTCCATATCAATATCTGGATATCAAACTCTATATTCTGGATTTTTTTCTTTTCTATTTATAACTTTATCTATCATGATGGATTTTAAACTAAGACCAAACAAAAGAACAAATGTTTTAATTACTATTCCAGTTTTAGGAATTTTAATTCTTCCTTCTTTGCTTCCAGTTGCAACTGCAGGTTATGAAATTTTTTCAAGTTTGTATAGTGTACCTCATAATGAATTTTTAGTTAGTTATAGTTATGATAAGTCTAAAGCTTTTCTTGAATTTTTTATTCCATTTTTATCATCAGATTTTTGGCACGGAGGGGCAGTAGTTGGCTTAAGTGGAATAATTCTTTTCATGTCTTCAATATTCACTCTAATAATTTTTTTTACTAATAAAGAACTTGCTGCAAATAAATACGATATTTCTTTAATAATACCATTAATTATATCCTTATTAATTTGTGCAGAATTAACTTTTAATTTAAATACTCCAATACGTTATTTATTTGAAAAATACCTGTCTTTTCAAAGTGGGAGAGAGAGTTATGTTATGATGCTTAGAAATTGGGGATTTTCATTGAGTATATTTTTCCTCTTATTTATTATGTTATCAGCAATAGGTTTTAAACATTTTTCAGATTCGAAAAATTTACTTCAATCAAATAAATTTATTACTTTCTATATTATATCAACAATTATAATAAATTTAACTTTCTTAGCTGGAATTTTATTTATATACAAAAATATCAATATAATATACTTAGGTCTAGGTTTAGTTTTATTTAATATATTTAATTTTTTACTAAGTAAAGTAAGTCAAGACAAAATACCAATAATCGTTTTGACTGAAATAATCTTAATTATTTTTATTAACAAAAATAACTTTTCTATTGGAATATATAATAATGATATGTTGAATAAACGTAGTCATAACATAGCAACTAAAGCAAAACAAATCAATTTTAAATTCGGACAATTTGACTATGAAAATAAAGAGCCTTTTCACTATGAAGGTCCTACAATTTTGAGAAAAAGATTTAGCATTGCATCAACCAAAATACCTACTGACACAAAGTTAGAATTTCCAATTACTGGTATAGCAACACAATTTAGATTGATAAAATTTCAAAAAATTTGGAATGAGTTTGAAAATGATAATCAAAGATCAATTTTTTTTGGAAGCAATTCTCCATTTATTTATTTTGCAAATCAAATTGTATTTGTAAAAGATGATTATATTTCATCTAAAAAAGCTGTAAATAGGGCGAAAAAAAGTAAATCAGTTTATGAATTTAGAAAAAAAATTTTCATATCAAAAAAAAATGATCTTCAAAAGTCATTTGTTGACAATTCGCAAAAGAAAAACTTTAAAATTTTAAATATTAATAATACTAAAATATTTTTGAAAGTTGATTGTCTAACTAATTGTTTTCTCATTTATGATGATGCTTTTCATCGTGGATGGAATGTTATAGTTAATGGTGAAATATCAAATTTATATAATGTTAATGGTTTTTCTAAAGGTGTCATGATAAATCCTGGTCAAAATTTTGTAGAATTTAAATTTGATCATCCTATTTATAAAACATTTTTTTTACTAAGAATAATTGGGCAATTATTTTTATTAATTTTATGCTTATATTCAATTAGATTATTTAATTTACGTAAAGTTTAGTTTAAAAAGTACAGTTATAATATTTAAGCTATTGTTGAAATTTTTTTGCTATTAAAAAATATACTCCTATAGAACTTGTTAAAGCTACTACTAATCCAATGCAGATAGAAAATAATGCAATTCTAAATTCATTAATGGCTAAAAAACTGAATAAGTATATAGATATACTTTCTCGTACTCCCCAACCACCAATGGAAATTGGAACGGCAGTTATTAGTAATATAATTGGCATAAATGCTATAATGTATAAAAAATCAATGTTTACATTTAAAGATTTTGAAATTATGTAAATGCCATAAAGTTCTATTAACTGAGAGATAATTGATGATATTAAAATTATATGAAAAAATTTAAAATTAAAAATTATAGTTTTAAAAATTAATATTAAAAATATGAATAAAATTATTAAAATAACCAATACAAAAAAAATAAGTATTAGATAGCTTTCGGAAATGATTTTAATATGATCTAAAATAAAAAAATGACTTATAAGTGCAATAATTAAGAGTGAGAAAAAACCTATCAATCTATCATATACAATTGAAATAGTTGAAATGTTTAATTTTACATTTGCCCTCTTTAAATATAAAATTTTAACAGCGTCTCCTCCAATTGATGAAGGTAATATTTGATTAAATACCTGTCCTACCATTATCAGATGAAAGCACTTTATTAATTGAAAATTAATTTTCGATTGTATTAGGATAGTTTTTAGTCTGTATGATAAAACCAGATAGTGAATGATGTAAATTAAGATAGCGAAACAAAAATATTTAATATCAAATTCAATTGATGATATTATATCCTTTTCTTTAAAATAAGTTGAGTAAATCCAGTATAGAAGTGTAAAAGATACAATAAACTTTAAAATAAAAATTATTTTATCTCTGATATAATACATAATCAAAACTTAATTATTTTTTAAGATCTTTTAAAATTTGTTTTGCTCTATTCAACCAAGTATGATTTTCTTTTACGTATTTATATCCATTCTCTGCAATTACATAACGTTCATTTTTATTTTTAAGCCATTTTGCGGCAATTTCACTAAAATTTTTATTATTGAAAGTTGCAAGATGTCTTTCCTCTTCAAAATAATGAAGTAAGCCACCTATTATTTTATCATATTTAGAAGTATGACTTAATACAAAACCTTTCGACATCATAATTTCTAAAATTCTAGTTTGCGCTATGCCTATACCATGTGTATTGTTACACAAGTTTATCTTGCACTTAGAATAAAAACTTGTTAGATCTTCATTTTTTAATACACCTTTACAATATTTAGAGAATTCTGATGCTTCCCAACCACTGCCAACTATAGCAATGTTACTAGAAACTTTCTCACATAAGTTAATCAATTTAATTCTATCTAGATATCTTGGATATTCTCGACAACTCCAAGAAATAGCCCTTTTTAAAGCTAAATTATAGACATTATAATTAGAATTTTTCAAATAATTAAATGGAACATTCAAAATAGAATTCTTATTTTTTCTGTAATTTTTATTATATTTCTTTAAATCACTAATTTTAATTTTTATTGTATCTAACATTTTTTTTTCCATTAATTTAATGTCTAAACTTCCGGTTAATGGTTTATAATTAACATCAACAAGATTATTTAGTGCTGTATTAAAAGGAAACGGTAAATCCGAACATATAATATTACTAAAAATCCTGGTTATAAGTAGGTTTCCTAAAATAGGAAATTTTCTTATAATTTGAGAAAAATGGTATCTTTTAAAAATTTTTTTATTTATATCTTGGTCTGGGTTATACGCAGGCAAAAAACCAGCTAATCCAAAATCATATAACTCTATTTTTCTAACATTATTTAGATTTTTGTCATAATCATAATCTATGCCTAAAGGCAAAACAATTTGTCTTACATTGCTGTCTAAATCAATACCAAATCTTTCACTTGGCGCAGTGGAATACAAAATATCATCTCCAAGAAATTTAGAAAAATCAAAATTATTTAGAATATCGTAATCTTGGAACCAAGATAAGTGTCTAATGTTTTTGTCCAAATTATCAGGTCTAGTTCTATTAATTCTTAAGACTACATCTGCAGATACGCTTTTAGCTAAAATATTTACAAAATTTTCATTTATAGGTGATTTTATAACAAAATTTAATATTCCTAATTCAGTGAATGCTCTTCCAAGCCCTGTTGTCATCCTAATGTCATAAGGATTACTGAAGTTAGGAAATATCAAAAGTCTCATTTTAATCCTTTGGAAATTAACTTGTTAAACATAACTCTTAACGTTATTACATAAATTTAATTTTTGATCAAATTATATAAAAACAACATTTTATAATAATTCAGTTTTTAATTATTGAATTTATTAGAAAAAAAAATTAAGTTTTTAATACAAATAAATATTAGAATTTGCAAAAAAAATATTTACAATAAAATATGCTATTTAATTCAATCTCAGTAATTTTACCTAATTATAATCACAGTAAATATTTAAAATTAGCTATAAATGAAATACTTAAACAAGAAAAATATATTCATGAAATCATAATTGTAGATGATTGTTCTGATGACGATAGCCTTAATATAATAAAAAGATATGAAAAAAAATTTAACAAAATCACATCTTTTAAAAATAATCATAATGTTGGTGTAATAAGAACTCAAAATCTAGCCATTAAATATTCAAGCGGTAAATTTCTCTATTTTGCTGCTGCTGATGATTTTGTTTTACCAAATTTTTTTCAAAAAGCAGTTAAACAGTTTTTACAATATCCTCAATGTGGAATGGTTTGTGGTGACGCAGTATTAATAGATAAAAAAAACAACTTTTTAGATATAAGACCAAGAATGTCCCCATCAATTAAAAGAAAATACTTTGATTCTAAAAATGCAAAAATTTTTTATCAAAAAATAGATAATTTCATCTTAACTGGTTCTTCTTTGATTAAACGAGATTTAGTAGTAAGTTTTAATAATATGGATGAAAAGTTATTTTCATTTGCAGATGGTTTTATGACTAGAGAAATTTCTATGACAAATGGTTTTGTTTATATGCCTGAACTGGTATCCGTTTGGAGATTTTACGATACTAGTTTTTCAAAATCTTTGGCTTTAGACCCTTTAAGATATTCAAAATTAAATAAAATATATTTAAATAAGATAAAAAAAAATAAGAATTTTGACGCTCGTTACCTAACAATTCATGCTAATAGACTAATTTTCCAAAGAGAGCTTATTGACTATGATTTTAATGATGCAAAAATAAATATATTTAAAAAAATCAGTTTAGTTTTTTTTTCAATAAAACTATATTTCAAATTAAGGCCAATCAGCTTAATAATTGTTTTTAAATCTTTAATCATTTACCTGGTGAAAAAAATTATCTACAAAAGAAAATATAACAATTTAAATTACAAAGATTTACTTTAAATTAAGTTAATTAAAAAATTTATTAACCTTCTCGCAAATATACATTATTTCTCTATCTGTGATATAGTTATTTACTGGGAGAGTTAAAATTCTATTACTTTGCTTTTCTGTAACAGGAAAATCGTTCTCTTTAAAGCCCAAGTAAGCTGAACTAGACTGCAAATGAATTGGTGTTGGATAATGTATTGAGGTTTCAATACCATTTTCAAGGAGGTATTTTTTTAAATCATCCCTTCGATCTACTTGAATTACAAAAGTATGGAAACTATCTTCAGCATAATTTCTAATTGGTGGAAAATATACAAAATCTTTATCAAGTAATTTCATATATAATTTTGCATTTTCTTGTCGTTTTTGGATAAACTCGTTAAGATTTTTTAATCTAAAATTTAATATGCATGCTTGTACTTCGTCCATTCTCGATACAGTACCCCAAAATTTACAGTTATCTCTTGTCTCCAATCCATGATTTCTATATAACCTACAAGTCTCATCAACTTCGTCTGAATTTGTGGTTAGGAAACCTCCGTCTCCCATAGCATTAAGATTTTTCAGTGGATGAGTTGAAAAACAACCAATTTCATCAAGAGATCCAGCATGTTTTTTTCTATATAAAGATCCAATTGATTGAGCTGCATCTTCAATAATAGGTATTTTATATTTATCAGCTATAGCTTTTATTTCATCAAATTCTCCAATCCTACCAGTTAAATGAACAGGCATAATGGCTTTAGTTTTATTTGTGATTGAAGCTTCAATTTTTTTAAAATCAATTGATTGATCGTCTAATACATCTACAAACACTGGCTTAGCACCTAAATGGGCAATAGTCGACGCACTTGCTATGAAACTATTAGGTTGAGTAATAACTTCATCACCTTTACTTACACCTAAACAATGCAGACCTAAAAGCAAAGCATCAGTCCCACTATTCAAACTTATACAATGCTTAGTACCAACAAATTTTTTTATATTTTCTTCAAGTTTTAGGACTTCATTTCCTAAAATATAGTTGCCTGAAGAAAAAATTTTATCAATTAAAGGAAGTAAATCCTTTTTCTCTCTTCTATACTGTTCGCCTAAATTAACATATGGGATTTTATTTCTTGCTGAATTCATATTTATTTATCATAAAATTCATTAACAATTTGAATCACATAGTCCATCTCTTCCTTGGAGAGATGCTGATCAACTGGAAACGTAATAATATCTTTTGTATGACGTTCAGTTACGGGAAAATCTCCTTTCTTATAGCCTAAAAACTTTAATCCTTCTTGAAGATAAAGGGGTATTGGATAGTGAATTTTAGCTTCTATACCTTTATCTAAACAATATTTTAACAGTTCATCTCTTCTTTCTGCAAAAACTATATACAAGTGATACACTAATTTCATGCCCTCAGGCCTGGGAGGAATAGTTATTTGTTTTAATGTGCCTAAATTTTCATCATAATAATTTGCATTTTCAATTCTTTTATTTGCAATATCATGGGTTTGAGGAATAAGCCAATTTCCTACAACTGCTTGTAATGTGTCAAGTCTTGAGTTATAGCCTAATAAAGATATTTCATCTCTGTTTTTCATACCGTGATTACGCAGAAGTTTGAGTTTTTTACAAAATTCTTCATCATCCGTAATTATAACCCCTCCATCTGACCAAACATTTAGATTTTTTAGTGGATGCAAAGAAAAAGCGCCACAAATACCCCAAGTCCCAGAATTTTTATCATTCTGAGATGCAAGTATACCTTGGCATGCATCTTCAACTATAGGTAAATTATATTTTTTACCTAATGGAATTAATTTTTCCATGTCAGTCATATAGCCAGTAAAATGAACAGGTACTATAGCTTTTGTTTTCTTTGTTATAGCTTTTTCAACCAGATCTACATTCATACAAAAAGTATCATCACAATCAACAAATACAGGTATTGCACCTATTTCATTAATAGCACCAACCGTCGCTATAAAAGTATTTGCTGCGGTTATTACTTCATCACCATAACCAACTCCTAGAGCCTTTAGCCCTAATTTAATACCATCAGTTCCTGAGTTTACTCCGATGGCATACTTAGAACCCATCATCGAAGCAAATTTCTTTTCAAATTCTACTAAGGGAGTTCCTAAAGTAAAATCACCTGTTTTGACAAATTCTTTTATTTCTTGCAACAAATCATCAATATCTTCAAATTGTTGTGGTAAATAAGAATATCTAACTTTGTCAATTTTATTCATTAAAAAGGTCCTTTAAATAATGGGTTGGGCACATCAGCTCTTATGTTGGGTTTTTTTTCTTTAAGATAGTTGATCATATTAATTAATATGTCATCAGTAAAATTCAATATTTTTTTTGCCTCCATTATAATATTTTCAGCTGTTGGATAATAATTTGCGGCTAAAGCTCTACTTGACGGAGTGGGTCTATTTGGCAAACCGATTCTACTGACAGGTTTTTTTAAACTGTCAAAAAGATTTTCTGTAATTGAAGCACTTATTTCAGCACTAATACCATATTCACGAAATCCAGTGTCACAACAAATCAGAGTTCGGGTCTTAGAAACTGATTCAAGTATTGGCTTTAAATTTAAAGGTTTTAGAATTCTTAAATCAATTATCTCTGAAGATATATCAAATTTTTCTAATATTTCCGAAGCTAACAAAGCTTCATAAATCATGTAAGAAAAAGCAACTACTGTTATATCTTTGCCTTTTTTGATCACTTTTGGGCCATCTAGATTGATTTTGGAAGCACTTTTTTTTACATCTCCAGTAACATAATGACACCATCTATGCTCTATAAACATAGTAGGAATTTTTTCTTTTAAAGCTGAGTACAGCATGTCCTTAGCATCATTTGCTAGTGAGGGCATAATAACTCTCAGACCAGGGACGTAAGAAAAAATTGGTTCAAGTGATTGAGAATGTGCTGGACCTTGTCCCCAACCTCTTCCAATAATCATTCTAATAACTAAAGGAACTGAATGCTTTCCAGCTGAAACATAATGTGTTTTTGCAGCATTATTAAAGATTTGTTCAACTGATAAAAGTGCAAATTCTACCCTTTGGTGAATAAGTAAAGGTTTCATCCCCGACATAGCACTTCCAATACAAAACCCTGTTAGTCCATTTTCTGCCAATGGGGCTTCAATTACTCGATCAACTCCAAAATTGTTCACAAGATCTTTAGTAGTTCCAAAGATAGCTTTTGGGTCTGTAACACCCTCTCCAATTACGAAAACATTTTTATTCTCTTTCATGGCTTGATGTGTTGCTTCACACAGAGCATCACTTAAGGTAAGATTTCTACTAGAATTCATAAACGAAACTTTCTGCAGTCGCTGGGTCGGGAAAAGAGTCTTGATCTGCAAACTTAAAAGCTTCATCAATCTCATTCAAATAAGTATCAATTAATTTTTTATTTTCATTTTCAGTTAGAATTTTATCATTAATTAATCTATTTTTTTCATTAATTATTGGATCATTTTCAAACCAAAATGAAACTTCGTTTTTTTTCCTATAATCTAATTCGTCATCAAAGTTTGGTCCACAATGCTCTCTATGTCTATACGTGTCAAATTGTATAAAAAACGGCTGATTATTTTTTCTAATATATTCAATCGCTTCAAACGCAAATTCATTAACTTTACTTATATCATTCCCGTCACATCTCAAATATTTTATATCATGTGATTTAGCGTGTCTTGTTAAATCAGCAGATGGCTGTCTTTCATTCAAGGGTGTGTAAACAGAAAACAAATTATTTTCGCATATAAACAACACTGGAAGAGATTGAATTTTTGCAAAGTTTGCTGATTCATGATAAACACCTTCTTCGATAGCACCATCTCCAAAAAAAACAGCTGAAACTAATCTTTCTTTTTTTAACTTAATTGTTAATGCGTTTCCAACTGCTAATGGTATGACACTTCCAACTATTGGCAAACTGCTCATTATTCCAGCTTCTTCATCAAAGAGATGCATCGAACCTCCTCTTCCACCACAACATCCACTTGCTTTACCGTGAAGTTCAGAAATCATTTTATTTAAATTTCCACCTTTGGCAAGATAATGAGCATGACATCTATGTGTTGAATATATTTTATCTTCTTTATTAAGATGGTTCATAACTCCAGATGCTATTGCCTCTTGACCAATAGAAAGGTGAACAGGGCATCTCATATTTTGTTCAGAATATCTTTTGGCTATTTCTTCTTCAACTAATCTAATCCGAAGCATATTTTTATAAATATCTAAATAATTATTTTTAAAATTCATAACTAAATCAACTTATTCTTTTTCATCATTTTAATATTTATATAATCTTCGTTTTCAAGAGGATTAATTAAAATTTTATTTTTCATTGCATAAACTAAATCATTAATTGCGTCTTGGATTGTAAATTTTGTTGTAAAGCCAGTTTCCAAAGTAATCTTTTTGGATGAAATGTGATATGATCTCATATCATTAGTTGGTTTTGTTACAATTTCAACGTCATTACCTACACTTAACTTAACCATATTAGCTAATTCATTTACAGTGTGATTTTCAAAGCCTACATTATAAATTTTTCCATTAATTTTATTTATTGGAGTATTGATAAGGTGAACGTATGATCTAACCATATCTTTTACAGTAATATTTGGTCTCTTTTGTTCTCCTCCTAAAACACTTATTCTTCTATTATTTACAGCATGATTAGTAAGTATATTTACAATTACATCTAATCTTTGTCTTGGAGCATAACCACAAACAGTTGCAGGCCTGACAATGGTCACACAAAAATCTTTAGTTTGCTCTTTAATTAAAATGTCTTCACATAACGCTTTGTATTTTGAATAATCTGTTAGAGGCTCTAATGATAATTCTTCTGTAACTTCTGGTTCATCTTTGATGCCATAAACTGAAGATGATGATGCATAAATAAAATGCTTCACTCCTAAATCTTTAGAGATCTTCACCATAGGTAAAAAACAATCAAAATTTATTGTTTTACCTAAATCAGGATTTAATTCAAAGCTTGGATCATTTGAGATACATGCAAGATGAATTACAGTATCACAACCATTAATTGATTTTTTTAAAACAGATTCATCTCTAATGTCGCCTTTTATAACTTTTAAATATGGATCGTGCCTAACACTGTTTAAAACACTATCACCATATAAAAATAAATCTAAAACAGTGACATCATGACCTTCATTTAAAAGCTTTGGAACTAAAAGACTTCCAACGTAACCTGCTCCACCTGTAACTAAAATCGATTTTTTCATTGATATCTTCTTTAATCTTTTAAAAATAAATCCAAAGCTGTGTGAATTAAAACCAAATGTAGTATCTCAACAAATCCATATTCATTAGAGTCTACGTAAAAGTTTAATTTTCCAATTTTCCTCAACTCATTCTCTGGCTTAAATCCACTCAATGTTATAGTATATATACCCATTTCATTAGCATGATTAACAACGTTCAATATATTTTGTGACATTCCAGAACTACTAATTGCTACCAACACATCATCTTTGAAACCATAATACCCAATTTGTTTAGAAAAAACTTCTTCATAAGAATAATCATTTGACAAACATGTTAACATAGATGAATCATTAAGTGCTATTGATCTGATACCACCGTTTTTTGTGTAATCAGTTGAACAATGACTACATATACCGGCACTTCCACCATTGCCAGCAAAAATTAACTTATTTTTGTCAGATTTACTGATTTTTTTAAGAAGATCTATCCATACGCTAAACGATTGGTCACGAGAAGCTATATTGCCATTTATTCCAGTCACTTCAACTTTATCAGCAATGTTTTTTAGTATATTTATATAATCTTGATAATTTCTATAATTCATAATTATTTCATTAATGTATCAATATATTTAATGAACTTATTTTTTTCAATAAACTTTTGATGTCCTAAGATTTCAACCTTTAATGCTCCTGCAATATTTCCAATTAAACATAAATCCTCACTGTCTGCACCAATCATAGCAAAAGGACTAGTTACCGAAAAAAAAGCATCACCAGCACCAACAGTGTCCACAACACTATTTGTAAAAGCTGGTAATTCTGAAGTTTTAACACCATTTTCAAATAAAATACAACCCTTTTTACCGAGAGTAATCATAAATTTTTTACAATCAATTAATGAGCTTAACTTATATTCAGCTAATGCTTGAATATCCGTATGTTTATCTTGAGCTGCTAGTCTAAACTCAGGTTCATCAATACAAATATAATCTGCCCTTGGATATCTACTAATGTAATTAAAACCTCTATTAGCGCTATTTGTTTGAGTATTAACAGCTAAAAATTTTGCTCTATTAGAAACTAAATCTATTAATTCATCAAAAACAAATCCATGACCAAAATCATTAACTATTACAATATCTACTTCATTAATTTTATTTTTAACTGTGTTTAATGTTATTTTCTTCTCTTTTTCAGAATAAGGTCTATCGTCCATGTAATAAACTTCAAACATTTTTCTATAATAGCTTCTATCAACAAATCTTCTTTTTCTAATTGTTGGTCTATTTTCTAAAAATATCTTTTCGAATTTAATATTTAAACTTGATAATTTATCAAAAATTTTATTTTTTGGATCATCTAATCCTATATTGGTTATAACAGTTAAATTGTCACTAAAGTTTACTAAATGGCCAGCACTTGCTATGACTCCGCCTGAAAAAAAATCAGAATTTTTATGAAGAGTAGCAACAATTGGTTCTTTTGAAGACTTACCTAATATGTCAACGTAATCATATTGATCTATAATTGTTTCCCCTATGATAAGAATTTTAATTTTTTTTACTTCATCAAGTAATTTATTAAAATAATTCATTCCTCCTTTTCTTTTGAATGAATTAATATTATCTCTAATTTTATCATGTGTAGGATTAATGTAATTATTTATAAGATTACTTGAGCTAAACACGATATCGTCACTATATTTGAGAATTCCACCATGCTTTTTTACTGCATTTTCTTCAACTTTTATTTTACCAGTTACGTCATTTTCATGGTTTTTATATTCAATTCCTTTGATGTAAACATCTGGTTTGATCGCTTCAATTGCTGGTAAAGCTGATTTATCGTATATAACAGACACAAAGTCTATAATTTCTAAATTTGCTAACATTTCAGATCTTAAATTTTCATTAAATACTGGCCTGCCAGGACCTTTTAGCACAAATTTATCTGCTGTTAATGTAACTAACAAAATATCGCCACTTTTTTTTGCTTCCTTAAGGTACCTTAAATGTCCTATATGAAGTAAATCAAACGTTCCATGACATAGAACAATTTTTTTGTTTTGATGTTTGAGATTTTCACAAATTTTCTCTAGTTCAGAAATAAATTTAATTTTTTTTTCATGGACCATTTATTATGTACCTAAATATTTAAACCAGTCAGAAGTAGCCTTTTCAATGGATTTTTGATCCCATAATGGTGCATCTTTAAATCTATTAATATCTTTTAGTAATAATTTTACACCCGTTTCAAAATCAATTTTAGGTTCCCAATTGAGCTCTTTTTTAATTGCTTTTATGTCAGCAAATGTACAATCAGGTTCTCCTGGTCTTTTTGGTATATGAATTTTTTCACCACCAAGTAATTTAACTAATTGATTTACACTGTAAGTACCACCAGAACCTACGTTTAAAATTAAATTTGTTTTTTGAGATATAATAGCCTCATAAAAGGCATCGACTACATCTAATACATATGTAAAATCTCTTGTTTGATTACCATCTCCAACAATGGTAAAAGGTTTACCAGCAAGTTTTTGAGCCAAAAAAACGCCAAAAACAGCTCCATATGTACCAGATGTTCTAGCTCTAGGTCCATATACATTAAAGAGTCTTAGTGAAATACCGTTTATATTATATAAATTCAACCAATGCATAACTAGTTCTTCGCCTAGTCTTTTTGTAAGAGCATATGGGTACATAGGTTTAATGGCAGTATCTTCTTTTGTAGGAAATTTTTTGGGAATTCCATAACATGAAGAAGAAGCAGCATAAATGAATCTTTTTATTTTATATTTTCTTGATAAATTCAGGACATTCAAAGTTCCATAAACATTCGTATTAAAATATTCATCAGGATGATTTATTGAGGGAACAATATCCGCTAAAGCAGCCAAATGTACAACGACAGATACATCTTTAAAATACTCTTCAATACTCTTTTTATCACAAATATTTCTCTCAAAAAAACTAAATTTAGGATTGTTTACATGATCATCAAGATTAGAACTTCTTCCCACCTCTAAATTATCAATGCCAATTACATCGTGATTTTTATTCAAAAGCAAATCAACCAAATGACTTCCGATAAATCCAGCTGAGCCTGTAACTAGAATTTTCATCTTAATTAATTATTATACAAAATTTAGATGATTTGGTTGTTCAACATCATCAGGAATGTTAAGGTTTACATGACCTTTTACATGAGCATCAAGTGTCTCATTTACTTTGTGTTGCAAGCAGAGAGTTCCACACATTTTTTGTGCATTAAATTCTGGTGAAGCTAAATATTTCATAACATTCCAATATTCATCAGAATTCCAAATATCTTTAAATCTATTATCACATATATTACCAATATGATACCTTTTATATCTCTCATTGAAAAGCATTCCACAAGGGGCAACTAAACCACTTCCTGATATTTGCAACATAAATGGTGCACCAAAACATCTTTGATATGATCTCTTCTCTCCAGATTCAATCTTTGACCACTTTACCACTACCTTGTACTCATCATCAGAATATGTTTCCGCCTCTTTAAGAATATCATATATGTTTTTATAACCACTATAATCAACTCCCAAATCGCCGTCTTCATTATCACTACAATGCTTAATCACAAGATAATCTGGTCTTAATTCTTTACCTAATTTTGCTAGAGGAATAACCTGATCAGCATCTTCAGGCATTAATACCATTTGCAGACCTATGGTTACTCCTAAATTATTTTTTCTTTTGATCTCAACCATATCTCTAATATTTTGACAAATTCTATCAAAATATTTTTCTTTCACTCCCATTATTTCTGAATATCTTTTTCTTTCACCAGCACTTATATTAATTCTTAAATACGTTAAATATGGCAAGACTTCTTCTGCTTTATTTTTGGTTAAAACAAAACCATTAGTTCCAGAGGCCATTGATATACCTAATTCTGCACCTTTTCTAACAGCATCAACAAAAACAGGTGATATGGTACTTTCACCATCTGATACAAAACTTATACCTTTAACACCAATATCAGCTGCGTCTTCAAGAAAATCAAATATAACCTTTTTATTTATAATTTTTCTATCATTCTCCTGAAGCATTGCATAACAAAAATAACATGCATAATTACAAGCTCTTGTTAAGGCCATGTCAATTGTAATTGGAGCAATCTTTTCTCCCCTTTCCCAAGCTTGTATTCTATCCATATGCCAATTAATTTTGGTTCCATCAAGTATAAGTTTTGTATGTTCTTGCATAATATTCTCTATTTTAATTTAACATTATTTATTAAGTATATATCATTAAAGTCTATCCTAGATTATAACAAACAAAAAAATTTAACAAGTTAATTTATAATCTTCTAATCTTATTTTGGTCCTTTGATTCTTCATAATAAATTTGGAGTTTATTATCTAATTTTTTTCTTAAAAATTCTTCTAATTCTTTAATATATTTTGGTTTAGATAATATCTTTATTTTATCTTCATCAATTGAGACATATATCCTAATAGGCCAATTATTAAGATCATTGTCAATCTTTAAAAATGAAATACTTTTTTCTTGAAGATTATTTTTTTTCTCAAAAAAACTTATCATTTCAAATAAACTTTTTTCTCTATCAGCTTTTGTTTTTTTTAACCATATTTCTTTTGGAGGTGTATCATAAAAATTTATATTATTGTAATCATCAAGCATTAAATTTGATAATTCTTGAAATTTTGATTTCGTAGAAGCTATTAAATTGTTAATTGCAACAAACTCTGGTCCTAAATTATTAGCAAGTAAGATCCCATCAATCTTAAAATTTTTTGTTTCCTCGACCAATTTATGCATTACTTTAAGCATTCCATGTTCAAAGAATTCTTGGTAGGGTAAATTTACACTAAAATTTCCAAGTGCCTCACATAAACCAATTAATAATAAATGATCAGATTTATAAAAAAAATTTTGAATATTATAATTTTGATCAAGATTTAAATATATTGAAACTTTTTCGGTATCTGCAGAAATATCAAATTCACGTGGAGTAAAATTTTTAAGAAGAAATTTTTTAGAGTTAGAGTATTTATAAATTGTTTTAACCAATTGACTATCAACTTCTTCGACATAAGAAATTCCATATACATAATTAACATTTTTAACAATCTCTTTTGCTTTAGAATCTACTAGGTTGCTAATTTCACTGGAAATTTGATTAAGATTAATAATGTCAATATAAAAAAAATCTTCATTAAATTTAAAATTTATATCAAACAACCCTAATTGTGACTTTATTAGTTGCTTAATTTCAAATTCACTAATTAAATTGTGATTAATTTTAAGAAAATATTGATCCTTACTAGTTTCTTTTATGGCGGCTAATAAATTAGATAAACTACTGATTATATTTTCATTTGGAACCCATAAAGATAAAGTTTCATCACTTTCTCCATGACCTCTTAATTTATCAACAAGATCATTATTAAAATTATTAGTTATACTATTATAATCAATATACTTCATCTTCACAATCAATATATTATTTTAAAAATTTGTAAACCTTTAAAAATTTGTAAACCTTTGAGATTGGGTAAAAAATTTCAAATCAAGAGTTTATTCTTAATCTGATTTGAGATATTAGTAATAATAGACTTCTTGTTAAAACATAATTGAAAATAATACGTTAGAGAAATGTTATTAAATTGTTAAAAGTCATGATTAATATATATTTTAGATTTATTTTGGAATGTAAATATTCATTTAATTTGTGGTTCTATGGTGGAATAATGGATGTTAAGCAAAAATATAGAAGATCAAAGATTGGGCATTTTTGGAATACTCTTCTTATTGCTGTTTTTTTAATGATGCTAGGACCAGTATATAGCAAAATATTTGGTTCAAATTTAAAAGACTTTTTTCCTTATCTTTCTGTAGGTTTTATAATTTGGATTTTTTTTTCACAAACCATAAATGAAAGTTGTAATATTTTTGAAGTCAATGCAGGTCAAATTAAACAAAGTAAAGTAACTTTAGTTGGATTTACAAATAGATTAGTTATGAAAAATTTACTTCATTTTTTTCATACAATTATAATTTTACCATTTATCTTTTTAATATCTTCGCATTCTTTAAATGTAAACGTTTTTTATGCGTTACCCGGATTAATTTTATTTACTATATTTATTTTACTTTTATCTTTCATAGTGGCAATTTTTAGTAGTAGATACCGTGACATTCCACCAGTTATAAATTCCGTAATACAAGTTTTATTTTTTCTTTCACCGATAATTTGGGAAGAGGCTAAGTTAAACTTAGCTTCTCCACAAATTGCTTTTTTACTCTCTTTTAATCCATTAAGTATTTTTTTAGAATTAATTCGAAATCCTATATTAGGTTTTAATCCTGACTTTGATGCAATTTTAATAGCAATTCTTTATATTTCTATATTATTTATCATAGCTTGTAACCTAAATTATAAATTTTCACACAGGATTGTTTATTGGTTATAGAAACTAAAATTGAAATTCGAAATGCTTCTGTCAAGATTCCAATCTATGATGCAAACCATCAAAGTTTGCGAACTAGAATACTTAGTAAAAGAAATAATTTTGAAAAAAATAGGTTTATAGTTTCTGCTTTAAATAATGTTAATTTAAAATTATTGGAAGGTGACAAAGTTGGTCTTGTAGGAGATAATGGGGCTGGCAAAACGTCTCTTTTAAAACTTTGCGCTGGAGCTTACATTCCTGATATTGGCAAGTGTATTATAAAAGGCAAAATCACGTCTCTTATTGATGTAAATATGGGTTTTGACGATGATGCAACTGGATACGAAAACGTTATTTTAAAAGGCTTATTATCAAATAAAAAACCAACTGAATTAAAAAAGTTTTTTCCAAAGATTGAAGAGATTTCAGGATTAGATGAATTCTTAAACCTTCCTCTAAGAACATATTCTAGTGGCATGAGAATGAGATTAGCATACGCAATTGCTGTGATAGACATACCTGAAATCTTAATCATGGATGAATGGATTTCAGCAGTTGATAAAAATTGGCTTGAAAGCAGAAAAAATATTTTTGAAAAATTTATATCCTCATCAAAAATTTTTATAATGGCTTCACATAGTGATGATCTAATGAAAAAATATTGTAATAGATTTTTAAAATTAACAAACGGAAGCGTTGAAGAAATAAAAACAATTTAATTTCTTTTAATCAATTTATATTACAGCACTTAAAATTTATAAATCCTGTATTTATTTTGAAAAAATCAAGAAATTACTATCTCTCAGTCTAAATAATCAAATTTATTTAAATTATAAAAATTAAAATTCCCTTTTAGTAAATTTTTAAGTGCTTATTTAATATGTAGTTAATTAAATTATGATTTTAATTTCATCAATTTTTTTTCATACTTCGGCATTAAAACTTTATTCCAATTTTTTAATTATGTGGTAAATATAAACGTGATATAATCTTTGTTGAAATAAATATTAAAATGTTCAACATTAGTTTCTTTAAGTGTAGCAATAAGATTTTAAATACTTTTGGAAATATTATCATCAGACACCCATAATGATAAAACTTGTTTCTCGCTTTCATGTAGCCTAAGTTTATCAACTAATTGATTATTAAAATCACTTACAAGATCTTCATATATATACATATTTTCCACATTTATGAATGACAAATGTAGTTTATAATTTGTTAACCGAGTATAATAGTTGATAAATACAAAATAAAAATTATATAGAAGTCGAATATATTTGTTTATTTATTTTCAAGTTCAATATCTCTATAATGATCTTTATAACATTTCTGAATTTTTTCAAAATTATATTTATTTTTGACTTGATCTTGTGCAGCTTTACCAATCTCTTTTCTTTTAATAAAATTCTTAGAAAGTTTATACATTGCACTACTCAAAGAAAGGTGATCACCCACTTTGGTAATTATAGCATTTTTACCGTTGTCTGCAAAATCGATACATCCTTCGGCATCAGAAGTGATTATAGGCACCCCAAAAGACGCAGCTTCAATTAAAGCTTTAGGAATTCCCTCACCATAATTTGATGGCAAAACTGCTATATCAATTTTTTTCCAAAAAGCCCCTATATCACTGACAAACCCCTCAAATTTTATATTTTTATTTTTTTTTAAATTCTTTACATCTAAATTTGATAGACTCGTTGGGTTAAGTCTATCTAGATCACCAGCAATATTTAAATTAAAATTAGAACTTATTTTATTGATTTCATCGAAAGCATCAAATAACGTATCAACACCCTTAATTTTTAATAATCTTCCAACAAAACCAAAATTGACGTCACGATTACTTATCCCATAACTTTTTTTATAATTTTGAATTTGAACTCCCGAACCTGGTATAATTTTGATGCTATTAAAGTTAATACCAAAATTCATCAATATATCTTTATTATATAAATTCTGAACTTGGTAAAAAATATTGTTTTTGGTTCCTATAAATCTAAAAAATAATTTAATTATTGTATATATAATAGATTTTTTTCTAATGAATTTTCCAAAAAAACCTAATCCCATTAAAGAATAAATATTAAAATTACCTATTTTATTGAAAGGAAAAGCAAGTGAGTAAAAAAATATTGAATGAAGAGCTATACAATGAACAAATTTTGGATATAAACTTTTCATTATTGTTCTAAGATTGTAAATATTTTTTATCCATTCAAATATATTAAAAGTATTCCTCTTCCAATTTATGTCATATATTTCAATTTGTAAGTCTTTAATTTTATCTAAATGTGTATCAACATTGCAAACTAGACTTACTCTCATACCTGAATCAATTGCAGCTTTGTATGCAGCAATTCTGTGTGATAAAAAATAAGAAAGGGTTACACAAATAAAAGTTATATTTGAGTTTTTATACTTATGATTATAATTTTTAAAATAAAACCTAAACATACTTTTAATGTGAATACCTAAAAATTTAAGATTAGTTCTACTTTTCCTCTGTGATTGATGAATAAATGAAGTTTTTGGAGTATAAATAACGTCATATCCATGAATTTTTAACCTTTTACATATATCTACATCTTCAAAGTATAAAAAGAAACTTTCATCAAATCCTTTAACACATTTAAAGCTATTTCTATGGAATATTAAAAATGATCCAGATGCCCATTCAATTTTTTCTATTTTATTGGGATAAACATTATCACCACTATATATATTTAAAAATCTTAATAAATTGACAAAAAAATTGGGAAATTTTCTTACGTGGTCTTGTATTTTACCAAATTCATCATAACACTTGACTGTTAAGGCTCCAACATATTTGTATTTTGAAAAAACTTCATAAATATGTCTTATATCTAAATTACCAACATCTGTATCTGGATTTAAAACTCCAAAAAATTTAGATTTTGAATAAGCAAATGCTTGATTATGATTTTCACCATAGCCTTTTTTTGTTATATTTTCTATTATTTTAATTTTGAAATGCTTATATTTCTTCAAAAAATCTAAGCTTTCTGGTATGTTGATTGTTATTATAAATTCAAAATTTTTATAATCTAATCCTTGAAAACTAGTTAGTAATTTATCAACCCATTTTCCTTGTTTATGGCTAACAACTGACCAAGTTATATTTTTTTTCATTTTGTAATTGTCTATAATCAACTTTTAATTCTAAATTATATTAGCTCTATATAATTAAATTTGATAATAAAAAATTAAAAAAGAGATATTTTAATAATTTTAATATATACATTAATTTTTTGGTGAGAATTTGTTTTGATAGAAATATTTAAAGAGAATTCACTTTCATATCTGTCTATTATATTTATAACAATTTTAGTAACATTAATTGTTATTTTGACAAAAAAGATACACGGTTCCATTTCTTTGGACACATCTGTTGGGCCACAAAAAATTCATGACAAGGCAATACCTAGAATTGGCGGTCTAGTTATTTTTCTGACATTATTGATTGTATCTGTTTTGTTAACAAATACCGAAATTTTTTTAATTATAATGCTTTCTTCTATTCCAACATTTATATCAGGCCTTTATGATGATATATGTAAAAACATATCTTACATAACAAGACTTTTATCGGCTTTTTTATCTGGGACCATATTTGTAATTCTTTCTGGATCATGGATTAGCTCTGTTGGTATTTCATGGGTTGATTATATTCTTTATTTTGAATTAATAGCTATACCTTTAACAATACTATCTATAGCAACATCAATAAATGCTTTCAATATAATTGATGGTCTTAATGGCTTATCAATTGGCACAGTTCTTTTCATTATTATAGCAACTTTTATAATTAATTTTGAAAATTTAGATTATAGTATGTCTGAAATAAGTTTGAATGTTTTTTTAGTTTTAATTGCAATTTTAATTTTTAATTTTCCTAAGGCAAAAATATTTATTGGAGATTGTGGAGCATATCTATTAGGTTTTATTGTTTCATCAGTAATAATTTTAATGCCAGAAAAAAATGAAGATATTAATTCTTTTTCAAGTTTACTATTAATTTTATATCCTTTTTATGAGTTAATGAAGACGATCTTTAGAAGACTTAAAAGTAAAAACACAAAAACATGGATGCCAGATAACAAACATTTACACAGTCTATTATATCAGTATAATATTAAATATAAAAAGTTTTCAAAAGTTACTGCTAATCCTATCTCTACATTGCAAATATTAATTTTGCCTTTTTTTTGTTGTACTTGGACAATTTTATTTTTCGATAACCAACTATATTTAATTTTTGGTGTAATGATTTTTGTTTTGATTTACGAAATTCTTTACAAATTTTTGGAAAATAAATTGAGGCTTTAATATTCAAGTCTTTAAATAGCTGCCTCTTGTAACTTTTGGGAAAAATACTTTGTGCGGAATTACTGGAATTTTTTTGAAAAAAACACCTGAACAAGGTTTTGATGCAGATAATTTAATTCGTCTAATGACAAATTCACTGCTTCATCGCGGACCAGATGAAGAAGGTATATTTGTAGATAAAAACAAAAAAGTTTTTTTAGGACACAGAAGACTATCGATAATTGATTTGTCCTGCGAGGCATGTCAACCAATGATCTCATTCAGTAAGCGCTATGTAATAATTTTCAATGGAGAAATATATAATTATAAAACTATTTGGAAAAAGCTTGGTATCAATAATGTTGTAGTCAAATCTGACAGCAGAGTTCTTATTGAGGCTATTTCAAAATGGGGCCTTAAAGAAACATTAAATGAAATTATTGGAATGTTTGCGTTTGCTCTTTGGGACAATGAAAAAGAAATACTAAAAATAGTTACAGATCACTTAAATAAAAAACCCTTATATTGGGTAAATAATGATAAATATTTTGCTTTTGGATCTGAATTAAAAGCTTTAAGAAAAATACCCGATATTAACAATAGATTATCTATCAGCTCTATTGATGAATATCTTTGTTCTGGATTTATATCAGCACCCAATACTATATATGAGGGAATTTACAAATTAGGATCTTCGCAAATTTTAAAATTAAAAATGAAAAACGGACTTGATATTTATAATTATGAACCAAAGTCAAATAAAAATACATTCTACTCGATCATTAGAAATAATAACTATTTTGAAAATTTTGAGTCAGTTTTTTCAATGGCCGTAAAAGATAGAATGGTATCAGACGTCCCAATTGGTTGTTTTTTGTCTGGAGGTATAGATTCTAATTTAGTAACTTATTATGCACAAAAATTTTCACAAAAAAAAATAGATACTTTTACAGTTGGGTTTAACGAAAAAGATTATGATGAAACCAAAAAATCAAAAAAAGTTGCTCGTTATTTGAAAACTAATCATCATGAAATTTTTGTTAATGAAACAGATTTTTTAGAATTTATACATAATTCTGATCAAATATTTGATGAACCTTTTTCTGATCCTTCTTATATTCCAATAACTATTCTCTCAAATATCGCTAAATCTTATGTAAAAGTAATTTTAACTGGGGATGGTGGAGATGAATTATTTGGAGGATATAGAAGGCATAAGTTAGCTTATTTATACACTGTCCTAATATCAAAATTTAATAATAATTTAATAGGATATGGTTCAAGAAAAATGTGGGATATTTTAATTAAAACTCTATATTTTTTAAATTGTGATAAAAAAATATTACAGAATGAAAAATTAGTATTATCGATCCAAAAACTTATAGTTGGTCTATCATCCAAAAATATTTCACATTTATATTCAAATTCCATATCCAAAGTTTCTAATCCAATATTTTTTGATAAGTTTAACTTTAGAGATTTTGAATGCATAACAGACAAATTTATTTTAGATGAAAACACTAATTCTTTTAACAATTTTCTAAATTGGGATTTAAACTATTATTTGACTAACAATATAAATGTTAAGATTGATAGAGCTTCAATGTCTAAAAGCTTAGAAGTGAGGAGCCCGTTTATGGATAAAAGAATGATTAATTTATCTAAAATAATACCAACAAGTTACAAAACAACATTTTTTTCTAATAAAGTCTTGCCTAGGCAACTATTGAATAAAGTATTTCCCTCAAATATTATTTCAGAAAAAAAACACCCTTTTTTTATTCCTATTGGAAAATGGTTAAAAAGAGATCTCAAAAATTTCAGTTATGATTTAATATCTAATGGAAAATTAATTGAACTTGGTTATTTTAAAATTAAAGATATTGACAATATTTTTAAACTACATGTTCAAGGCAAAAGAAACTATGAAGAATTTATATGGAATATAACTATGTTTGAAAAATGGATTAAAAATAACCACTGAATTTAAAAATTTATGTCAATTTTTTTTAATACTCCTTTTTCAATAAGAACAATTTTATTGCATAAATTCATAATCATTTTCTTGTTATGCGATGCAAAACCAAATATATCAGATGCGTTAATAAATCTATTTATATCTGCAGACATTTTTGACATCCATTCATTATCACCAACAGATAGCCATTCGTCCAAAACTAATATCTGCGGCTGTTCTGGAATAAGTTCAATTTGGAAGACTCAAAACGTCACCTAAGTTAGCTATTTTTTCAATTTTTTTAAAAAATGAAGTAGGAAGTTTGGAGTTCTTTCCAGATATGATCCTTTAAGAATTATATTTTCATAACCTGTTGCGTCTTCTTCTAATCCTAATCTTATGTCAATAAAGGGAGTAACCAAACCCGAAATGTCTACTTTTCCAGAGGTAGGTACCATTGCTTCACAGCATACACGAAGTAAAGTAGTTTTTCCTGATCCATTTTGGCCAGTTACGCCCAAACGATGACCTTTTTCAAAGATAATGATATACTTTTTAGAAATTCTACAATTACACTTTTATGATTTTCTTTTTCGCCTTCCAAAAGAATTATTGATTAGACTATTTCTAAGTGATCTAGAATGAGCGTCAAAAACGGGTATTTCAACAGACACGTTTTCCAAACTTATATATATCTTTATCCATAAAATTATATCCAATAAACTACTTTTTTTGAAAATTTGTAATATAGAAATGATGCAATTATATAAACTACGAGTATAAAATGAAAAAATTCTTGGTTATGAGTCTGGCTAGATAACAAATGATTGATATATCAGTGTCTTTAATTATACAGTAATTGTCTTGAAAAACGGTACAGCTTTCATTTAAACAAGAAGAAAAATCCAATAGATAAATATGGGAAAAAAGAAACCAAAATAACATTAAAAACACCTACAATGATAGTGTTCCAAAAAGACCCAATTGCAGTTATTTTATACTTTTGTTTAACATCTAATATCCAGCAATGAAACCAAATATTATATGCTTTATCAAATCAATAAATAAAGTTTTTAAGATTGAAACCATTAAAAAAAATTATTTCACTAATAGAAATTATTGACAATGTTGGAATTATTAATATTACCTTTTTAGGGTTAAGTAACTCTATTAATAATTTTATTATTAATACTATTATAAATAAGTAATACTTTCCATATGCATGTGTAGGTAAAATGTAAACTACTATTATAGAAAATGGTATGGCCGTCATAAATAATAAATGAAAAGAACATTTTTTAAAAAGTTTTTTTTTCTTAATATTTATAATTATTATAATGCTTAAACAAAACCAAAAAAATAGAGAAAAGATTGAGAGAAGATGTTGATTGGGAAAGTATAAGTTTAATAAAGTTATCCAAAAGTAAAAAACTCTCGAAATCAAATTTTTAGTTTCTATTTCATGTAAATTTAATGCTTTAACATTATTTATTAAGTCGGCAGTCTTTTCTTTATCAATGAATTCTCCTATAATCAAAAAAACTTCTTTACTAAAAGTGAAAAATAAAAAAAATACAAATAAATAAAGAAAATAAATTTTATCATTACCTTTCAAAGTAAATTTAAATGCAAAAATCGTAATAATTATGAAAGATAAAAATATATACAAATTTCCTTTATCTAAAAAATAACTATAAAAAACTAGGGGGATCATCAAAAAGTTCTCCCTTGAAATAATATTTTTGAGGTTAATATTTGCAATAATAAAGATTGAAATACTTGAATAAATTGCTTCTGGACTAAGTGCAGTTATATTTAACAATGTAGAGGGCATCATTAAACAAAGTAAATATAGATAATTATTGTCCGTAGATTTTTTAAAAAAGCATTTGTTGTAAAAATATAGAAATGTGATAAAAATAAATGTAATTATAACATAATAAAATCTACCTAAATCTTTTATATCTAATTTTTCTTTACAAATTTCATTCTCATTCAAAATTTTTGATAAAAAATTATTTGATATGTCTACATTACAAAGTTTATCTATCGTCAAATTTATAATACTTATAAAAAAAGCTTGGGGAGTATATGTTATTTCTAAGTGATTTTCATTTTTAATAAATCTATTTTTCAAAATTTCATGATCGGGATAAAAATTTTCTGGAACATTATAAATGAAAAAAATCATCAAGAACATTAATATTAATATTAATGTTAATTCTATACTACTAGTGTTAGAATATTTATTTGAAATAAACTTTGATATCATATATTTAATGTATAAATTATCAAAAAGGTGTCAAACACATATTGAACTTGTAAAGCAATGTCATATATCCCTACAATCGGCTTAATGTCGGGAACAAGCGTTGATGGTATAGACTTATCACTTGTACTTTCAAATGGTTTGAAATTAAAAAGAACAGGAATCAATTCTATTACACCCTATAGAATTGAAACAAAAAATTTAATCGAAGCATTTCTAAAAAATCCAAAAAGACTATTAAAAAATGAAGGTGATTTACAACGAATTAACGGGTTGATCACAGTTGATCATGCAAACGCAGTAAAAAAAATATTAAAAGAAAATAAAATATTACCAAAACTAGTTGGTTTCCATGGTCAAACGGTCCTTCACGATCCAAAAAACAAAAGTACCTTTCAATTAGGTGATGGTGTTTTATTATCGAAACTTTTAAAAATAGATGTTGTATGTGACTTCAGGAGTATTGATATAGAAAAAGGAGGTCAAGGAGCTCCTATAGCACCAATATATCATAAATCAATAATTGAAGATTTAAATTTAGATCTGCCTTCAGTTGTAATTAATATTGGAGGTATTGCTAATTTAACTTATTGGGATGGTAATAATATCCTTGGTTTTGATACAGGACCTGGGAATAATTTAATGGATAATTTTATGCAAATCAATTTTAAAAGAACATTTGATGAAAATGGGTCTATGGCAAAATTAGGAAAAGCAGATTTTAATTTGATAAAAACATTTCTAAATGAAAAATATTTTAACAAATATCCTCCAAAGTCCCTTGATAGATTAGATTTGTTTAGTAATGTGTCTTTTAATAGAATATCAAAATTAAAAGATATAGATGCAATGGCAACATTTTGTCATTTAACTGCCTTATCAATTAGAAATAGTTTCAAATTTTTACCTAAAAAACCTCTATTTAGTATTATTGTAGGTGGCGGCCAAAATAATAAATTTTTAGTTTCATTATTGAAAAAATATCTTTCAACAAAAACTTTCACCTCAAATGAACTATTTATTCCTGGGGATTTTATAGAATCCGAATTAATCGCATTTTTATCGGTTAGGAAATTTTATAATTTGCCATCTAGTTTTCCTAATACAACAGGTGTAAGAGAGGATACTGTTTTAGGTAAAAGAGTTATGTTTTAATTTAAATCATCGATTTGTCCAAAGATTTGTAGAAATGATTGATAGTTGGACTCGGCGGCAATAATCCTCTTATATCTGCGTAAGGAAATCTCCTTTCCCACCTGTAAGCTTCAGCATAGTTTTTATCTGAAGTATTACATTGAGCAGATCTAAATCTGTTTAGGATTGCTGTTGCTTTTAAGAATTTTTCTGGGTCCTGACTTTTATGCTTTAGAATAGCTTCAGACTTTTTTTTAAAATATTGTGTAATATCTATGTAATATCCTGGTATAAAATTAATACCCATTAAACAATCTGCATATAATATTGGACATGTAAAACCAGCAGCTGCGTTGACGTATTCGGACAAAGCTCGATGATCCGGATGATAATCTTCAGGGGCATGAGTCACTATTAAATCTGGTTTGATAGATGTTATGAATTCCTTTATTGATTTAGCAGCTTCTCGAACAAAAAATAAATCTCCATCTGGAAAATCAAAAAAATGTGGTTTACCTAAAAATTTGAGAGCATTTATAGTTTCCATTTTCCTTACATTTTTTAAATCAGGATGATCAAGAATATTTCCAGCTCCACCGTCAGTGGCAATAGCTAAAAAAATATCATCATTTCTCGCCTTACAAGACATTAATAAACCAAGCATAAATATTTCTATATCATCAGGATGTGCGCCAATAGCTAATACTTTCATTTATTTTATTCTTGATATAATATTAATTTAAAAACTACTCATAGCATATGTATGAAAGAATTTTCAACTAATATAAATGGTTATATAGAGGGATATTACGGTCGTTTGTTGAATTGGATTGAGAGAAACCAAATTCTTCGAAAACTAAATTGTTGTAATTTTAATACATACTTTTATTGTCCGAAAGAAGATTTGAGCCAAAGGTTAAATTGGCGTAAGAATTATAATAGAAATTGGATTACTGCTTTTGAAAACTTTTGTAAAAACAGCCAAAGATTAAAAATAGGTATTTTAGTTGGTATTTCTCCTGGATTAGATTTTAATTTTGGTAAAAGTAGTGATGACTTTAATATACTTGTCAATAAAGCTAAATTATTAAAATGTTGTGGTGCTAAATACGTTAGTTTATTATTTGACGACATACCACGTCGATCATTTAGAATTGACGAAAAAAAGAGTGAAGGAGTATTACACGCAGAATTAGCTAATGATCTTTCAAAAGAATTAAATGAAAAGATTTTTGTGGTTCCTAGGGTATATAGCGATGAATTAATTGACATAGAATATTCTTATTTAGCTGATTTCAACAAAACGCTTAATGACCATACACCTATATTTTACTGTGGACAAAAAATTATATCTGAGACAAACAAAAGTATTGAATTAGAAACAATTAAAAAAACTACTTCAAATAAAATAATTTTTTGGGATAATTTGTATGCTAATGATTACTGTCCTAAAAGGATATTTATTGGCCCATATTTTGGCAGATCGGATTTTAACAATACTATGATTAATCCAACTGGTTTAATCAAAACAGATTTGTTTATTTTAGATTTGATATATTTCACCAAACTAAATAACGACATAGAAAGTGCTTGGATAAGGAACCAGAAAAAATACAAAATACCAGAACAATTTAATATTATTAGTAGATATTTTTTCCCAATTAATTTTAATCAAGAAGATGGTAAACATAATTATAGTTATAATGAAGAGATTGAAGCACTTGATTTTTTACTATGGAAGTGGAAAAGCCCACTTTCTAGGGAATGGTATCAATATATGCTAAATTTGAAACAAGATTTACAGCTTGTGAATGGTAACTTAGATATTAATCGTATAAAAAAAATATTTCCTGTTACATTAACAGAATTGTTATTAAAATTTAAATGGGGAGACAAATGAAAAAAGTTGGATTTGTAGGATTAGGTAATATGGGTTTTTTTATGTCAAAAATTCTTTCTTTAAATAATTATGTTGTAAGCGGTTACGATGTTAATGAAAGTGTATTTCAAACGTTAAAAGAATTTAAAATCACTCAGGCACCCACCCTTAGCGAAATTGCTCACGAAAATGATGTAATTATAACTATGCTTCCTGATGGTATTATTGTTGAAGAAGTATGGACAGAAATTCTAAATGATATTCAGTCGAAAACATTACTCGTTGACTGTTCAACTATTGATATTAAGACCTGCAAAAAGATACATAATCTGGCAAAAAACAAAAATATTTTATCTCTTGATGCTCCTGTTTCTGGAGGAACAATTGGAGCAGAAAACGGTTCTTTAACTTTCATGGTCGGTGGTGATGATAAAGCTTATAAGAATATGTTACCATTATTTGAAGTAATGGGCAACAAATCGATTTTATGTGGGCATGCAGGATCAGGTCAAGCAACGAAAATGTGCAATAATTTGTTATTAGCAATTACAATGTCAGGTTTAGGTGAGGCTATACAACTAGCTAACTCACAGTCTTTAGATATGGAAAAATTTTATCAAGTATTATCAACTTCTACAGGTTCATGTTGGGCACTAAATAATTATTGTCCAATAAAAAATATTGGTCCAACAAGTCCAGCCGATAATAATTTTAAACCAGGTTTTTCATCCCAGCTTATGCTCAAAGACCTTACTTTAGCATTAAGTGCTTCACTACAAGCTAACTTAAATCTTAATATTGGAAAAAAAGTTCTAGAAAATTATCAAAAATTAGTTGAAAATCAAGAGGGTCATTTGGATTTTTCAAACATTATAAATTATAATGAATAATAATGATTTTGATACCACTTTATGAATTTTGGGATACCTTCTTCTATTTTTGTTTTAGGTAAAAATTTTATACGACTTTTTAATTTTGTTAGATTTGCTGATGTTCTTTTACTTTCACCAGGTTGCATTTCTAAAAAATTCATTTTTGCACTTTTGCCCAAGTAATTCTCAATTATTGAAATAAAATATTTTAAATTTATAGGATTGTCATTACCTATATTAAATACCTCATAGAAATTATCTTTATTTAAAAATAATTCCTGATTTGGTGTGTTCATCAATTTAAATATTCCATCTATAATATCGTCAATATATGTGAAATCTCTATACATGTTTCCATTTCCGTAAACATCTATTGGAATATCTTCAATTATGTTTTTAGTAAATTTAAAATATGACATATCTGGCCTACCCCAAGGTCCATAAACAGTAAAGAATCTTAATCCAATACACGGAATTTTATATAAGTTAGAATATGCAAAAGACATTAATTCGTTAGATTTCTTTGAAGCTGCATAGAGGTTTAAAGGATCATCAACCATATCTTCTTCAGAAAATTTTTCTTTACATGAATTACCATAAACTGATGATGATGATGCAAAAATTAATTTTTTTATTTTAAGACTTTTACATATTTGAAGAATATTAAAAAAACCAATAATATTATTATGAACATATGATTCTGGATTTTCCAGAGAATACCTAACCCCAGCTTGCGCTGCTAAGTTTATTAAAATATCTGGCTTTTCTCTATTAAAACAATCTTTGAGTTTTTTTGAATTTGTAATATCAATATTATAAAATTTTAAATTAAATTCAATTAACAATTTATATCTAGATTTTTTTTAACTCTATATCATAATAGTCATTAAAATTATCAATTCCAACAACATTATAATTATTTTTTAATAGCAAAGTAGCTAAGTGAAATCCTATAAAACCGGACACACCTGTAATTAAAACTTTATTTGATCTGTTCAATGATCGTTCCAATTATGAATTATATTATTCAACTTTCTGTTTAAATTTTAACCATCACAAATTTCCAATTAAACTATCACCTAATAATGGTGCTATAACTAAGCTTACTATGGCCATTACATTTATTAGAATATTCATAGAGGGTCCTGAAGTATCTTTTAAAGGGTCACCAACTGTATCTCCAACAACGGCAGCTGTATGAACGTCTGAACCTTTTCCACCAAAATTTCCTTTTTCAACAAACTTCTTTGCATTATCCCACGCTCCACCTGCATTTGACATCATAAGCGCCATCATAACGCAGCAAATTAAAGCCCCACCTAACATTCCTCCCAATGCTTTTGGTCCTAAAACAAAACCAATTACAACTGGGGCTAAAACAGCTAAAGAACCGGGACCAGTCATCTTTTTTAGAGCAGCATTTGTTGCAATTTCAACACACCTAGCAGTGTCAGGGTTAGCCTTACCTTCTAGTAGTCCTGGAATTTCTTTGAATTGTCTCCTTATTTCTTTAATCATTTCAAAAGCTGCGTCTCCAACTGCAGTCATAGTCATTGAACTGACTATGAAAGGGAAAATACCACCCAAAAACATTCCACATAGCACAAGAGGATCATTTATAGCTAGAACAAAGTTTTCGCTTTGATTTGAAATTTTTTCAATATATGCACTAATTAATGCTAAAGCTGCTAATGCCGCTGCACTAATAGCAAAACCTTTACCTATGGCTGCAGTAGTATTTCCAACTTCATCGAGTGAATCTGTAATTTCTCTTGTTTCTTTACCCATTTCAGACATTTCAGCGATACCGCCTGCATTATCTGCTACAGGACCATAAGCATCAATAGCCATTGTAATACCTACAGTACTTAGCATCCCTACAGCAGCTATCCCAACACCATATAAACCTGCATATATATTGGAAATAAATATAATTAAAACTATTGTAATAACTGGAATGGCAACAGATTGCATACCAGTTGCTAGTCCTGAAATCATTACTGTCGCAGGACCTGTTTCTCCGTCTTTAGCAATTTTCCTAATCGGAGCACCTCCAGTGTAATATTCAGTTATTAAACCAACAATTATTCCTCCTACAGAGCCAACTAATACCGCCACCCATACTCCATTAGAGACGCCGACATAATTAACTAAAAAATAAGCCAAAATAATGAACAATGCTGCGGATCCTATGGTTCCATACCGCAATGCAATTTCTGGGCTTTTATCAGAAAAAGCTTTTACTGTTAATATTCCAAGGATAGAGCATATTAAACCTAATGAAGCTAACAATAATGGCATAAATTGAAGCATGAATTGATTTCCACCTAAACTATTAATAGTTGCAGATGTCATTGAAGCTGCTAATGCTATTGAAGCTATCATTGATCCGCAATAAGATTCAAATATATCAGAACCCATACCGGCAACATCCCCAACGTTATCTCCAACATTATCAGCTATAACTCCTGGATTTCTAGGATCATCTTCCGGGATACCTGCCTCTACCTTGCCAACTAAATCTGCGCCAACATCAGCACTTTTAGTAAAAATACCACCACCAACTCTTGAAAACAAAGCAACAGAAGAAGCACCCATTGCAAAACCTTCTATGTAATGGATTGTAGTTTTATCTCCTGCAAATAAATAGAAGAGTATACCAATTCCAAAAAGACCCATAGAAGCCACTGTAAGACCCATAATGGAGCCTCCAAAAAAAGCAATATTTAATGCAGATGATGCGCCTTTTTCATTTGCGGCAACAGCTGTTCTTACATTTGCTTTTGTAGCTGCATACATTCCAATATAACCTGCCACACCAGAGCATAAGGCCCCAAGCAAGAATGACCCAGCTGTTTCAATTCCTAAAGAAAAATAAAGTCCAAAAATACATATTAAACAGAAAATTGCTAAACGCTTGTATTCAGAGGCCATAAACACCATAGCACCTAAATGAATTTGATCACCAATTTCTTTAACTTTACCACTTCCTTCCGAATTTTTTTGAACACTTAAATAAACTATGTAGGCTGAGATAAGACCTAATAAGCCAAGGATGATTGGTAAAATTGTATTTAACATTTTCTTCTCCAGTATCAGTTTAATTCTGTTTAATCCAATGGAGGTTGTTTTAATAAGATTATATAAACCTGTAAAGATTTATATTTTTAAATGTCATCTTTAAATTTTTATGAATGTATTCGCTCTAAGATTTTTTAAAAGTATGAGTATATCTTTTTTTTTCAATGCTATACATCCCATAGTGTTTCTGTTGTCAGAAAAACTACAATGTATAAAGATTGCACTTCCTTTATTTTTAATTGTTGGTTTGACATTATGAGAAGTTACAAGAATTAAATCATAAGCGCTATCTTCTCTCCACAATCTTTCATAATTAAAATTTAGCGATGCAAAATTATTAATTTTTACATATTTATTATAATTAAGATTTCTGATGTCATCGCACCACCCACAGTCTTTTGTAATTGGATTTATTTTTAAAACGTTTTTGTTCTTGAATTTTGGCCTTAAAACTCTGTCAGGTCTATAATATAATGACACTATATACCATTTTCCCATTGGGGTCGTTTTGTCGCCTTCTATTTTTTTTGATGAGTAGTTGAGGCCACCCAAGCCTAATTGACACTCAAAAGTTTTATTGCCTACTTTTAAAAAATATTTTTTATTGAGCTTTTTGATTAACCAACTTTTCCTCATAAGTGAGTTTAGATAATTTTATATAACAAAAAAACATATATTTTTATTAAAAATGAAATTAAATTATTAATAATTTTTGGATTATTTATTATGGTTGATCAAAAACAAACTTGGATGCAATCTGTATTTGTTTATAAAGATGTGAGAATGCTAAGAATTTTACTTCTCGGTGCCATTAGTGGTTTTCCATGGGTCCTGATTGCCAGTAGTTTAAGCCTTTGGCTCAAAGAGGATGGATTAAGTAGATCAACTATAGGCTGGGCAGGTTTAATTTTTGGAGTATACGCATTTAATTATTTATGGGCTCCAATTATAGATAGAATCCAAATACCTGTTTTAACACAAAAAATTGGTCACAGAAGAGCATGGATAGTTTTAATGCAGGTAGTAATATTACTAAGTTTGGTGACTTGGAGTTTTATAAGCCCAACACAAAATTTAGCTTTGTTAATTTCAATTGGATTAATTATTGCGATTGCTTCAGCAACACAAGATATAACCGTTGACGCTCTAAGAATTGAACAAATCAATCAAAATGAAGGAAAATCAATGGCAGCTGGAGCGGCAGTAGCAGTAGTTGGTTGGTGGACTGGCTACAAATTAGGTGGTGTTGTAGCTTTATTTTTAGCAGAGTATTTTGAAAGCATGGGTATCACTGAGTACTGGCAAGCAACTTTCTTGGTTTTAGGGCTTGTAATAATTTTAATGAATATTGGTTTAATGTTTGTCCATGAACAAATTGATATTGGTAAACAAGCAAGGCAAAAAGAAAATGATAAAATCATCTTAGAAAGACTTGGATCTAGGAACTTTATAATTAATTTTTTTGCCTTCATCACAGGGACTGTAGGTGGTCCTGTGGTTAGCTTCTTTAAAAAAAATGGATTTGCTATAGCTACAGGTATATTAGGTTTTGTCTTCTTATTTAAAATTGGCGAAGCATTTCTTGGCCGTATGTCAATTGTTTTTTATAAAGAAATTGGATTTTCTAAAGGGGATATTGCCATCTACTCAAAAGGACTTGGTTGGATTACAACTATTATTTTCACGTTATTAGGTGGTGTAATGGCAATGAGGGCAGGAACAATAAAAACAATGTTTTTTGCTGGAGGATTAATGGCTCTAACAAATCTTCTATTTGCAGTTTTGGCTTGGACAGGCAAATCTGAGTTGTTATTCGCAATTGCTGTTATTGCCGACGACATTACAGCAGCATTCGCAACAGTAGCATTTGTAGCGTTTATTTCGTTGTTGGTTGATAGGACATATACTGCCACTCAATATGCTCTATTAGCTTCTATAGGCACTGCCGGCAGAACCACACTTGCCTCATCTTCAGGAGCTCTTGTAGATTGGCTAAATGGAGATTGGGGAACTTTTTTTATTTTAACTGCAATAATGGTAATTCCTTCTTTAATATGTTTGAAGCTCATAAGTAATAAAATAAAAATTGTTAAGAAATAGTTACTATTTTAATATGTTTATAGAAAAGCATATTCAGGCTATATCCATTTTTATATAAATTTTATTCAACATTATTCACCTATAAGTTAGGTTTATCAATCATAATATTTGTTTTAAGTATTATGATTAAGACGTATTAATTTTTGGAAAATTACTTTACTACTAATATGAAATTTTCATGTGCTAGGTTAATAATGATTTTAAAAATATTTTCAGTCGATGAACTTGATATTTCAAAAGGATACAAAAACGGATTAAAGAAAATTCAATCCTCTTCTGATTTTGAAAAATGCATGCTAATAATTTGGTTACTTGGTCCTTTGATCTACTTAATAGAAAGAAGTCCCGCAGATGCCTGGTTAAGTGCTTTAGCAATAATTTTTTTAATAAGGTCTTACATTAAGAAAGAATGGCATTGGTTAAAACAAAATTGGTTTAAATTTTCTATAGCTTTATGGTTAACTGGCTTAATCTCTGCTGTTTTATCTCCAGATCCCTTATTTACATTTAGCCAAGGATTTGTTTGGATAAGATTCCCTTTATATGCTGTGGCGGTACAAACTTGGTTAGCTAGAGATCGAGATATTAGGATTTTGATGCTTTTATCGATGGGATTAGGCATGATTATAATGTGTTTGATTTTAACTGCCGAACTGATTTTTTCACCACTAGATCCAAGTGGAGTTATTAAAACAAGATTAACCTGGCCTTATGGAGATTTAGTACCTGGAGGGTATTTAGCAAAAGTATCTTTGCCATTATTTTGTGTTCTAATAGCAATAGCTGTCAACAAAGCATCAAAATTGTCTGGTTATTTAGGCTTAATTGCTTTGATACCTCTAGGCTATTTATTTTTAACTGGTGAAAGAACCAACACTATTTTAAGAGTATGCTCGGGAATAATGTCTGCCTTAGTTTGGAGGCCAAAATTTTTATCTCTATTTATACTACTAATAATTCAAATTTTTTCTGTAAGTCTAATTTTTTCTTTAAAACCTGATCTAGGAAAAAGATTTACAGGAACGTTTTATGAAAGCTTGCCAATGGTCAGTGTTAACTCTGGCCATTGGGGTACTTGGAGAAGTGGTATTCAACAAGGATTAGAAACACCGATTATTGGTGTTGGTCCCAGTGGTACCAGAAAAACGTGCTCTGATCTTCCTGAACTCTCACCAAAATGGTTGCCAGGGAAAAACCTTTGCGCCAATCATCCACATAATTTCTACGCTCAATTGTTTGCTGAGACTGGACTGATTGGCTTATTTTTTGGATCTTGTATGATGATGTCTATTATAATTTCTTGCTTTAAGGGAAGAAAAATTGATCCAAGTTGTCCAATGTTGGGCACCGCTTTTGTTATACCTTTTGCTATCTTCTTCCCAATACAACAATTTGGCAGTTTTTTTGGACAATGGAATAATCTTTTTATTTGGTTTGCAATAGCATTTGCTTTGAGTAATTTACAAAATTCAAAAAATAAATTTATTTAGAATGGTCTTTAAAAGTTTTAACTCTAAAATCATCGAGTTTTTTTGAAGATTTTATGGCTGTATGTTTAAAGTTTCTCCAAGAGAGTTGTTGATATTTATCCTGAGATTTTTTATCACTTGCAATAGATAAAATTGCGTTTTCAAGTTTCTTTTTATTTATTTCTTTTATAAGAATACCGTTATCACTTATTATTTCTGGGATGCCTCCAGAAAATGACGCTATAACAGCGGCGCCATTACTCATAGCTTCTGCCACAACCAAGCCAAAAGGTTCCTCCCATAATGACGGAACAACAACAATTGAGGCACCTTTCATTTTTTTTTGAACTTTAGAGTGACTTAAATACCCTGTGAAATATGCTTGTTTTCCAATATCTAAAAACTTTTTCGAATATTTTTTTGCAAAGGAAGACATTTTTTTATTCATACCCAAATGTGATGAACCAATTATGCAGAATTTCCAATCAGGAAGTTTATGCGCTAAATTTTCTAATGCTTCAACAAAAAGTCTAACACCCTTTTCTTCTACTAATCTTCCAACAAAAAGTATCTCATTCTTTTTAAAAGGAAACTTTTTTAAATTCTTTTCAACACCATTATACAAAACATGAATATTTGATGGAATAAAACTGAAGCCAACCAAAAACTTATCTTTCACATATTTGCTAACACAAAATATGTAATAGGCATTCTTTACAATCATTTTCCGTTCAAATAAAGTTTTAGAACCTGCCATATCTAAAGGGTTATTATGAAAAAAAATATTTACAGGAAACTTTTTTTTAATTTTTTTTAATACAAAATTGAATAGTACAGGCCTATTATGAATTTCAACCAATTGATTGTTATCAGTATCTTTATTAATATAAAGACACATTATTTTTGCTAAATGTAAATTTTTACTTTTGAAAATATTAAAAGAGTTTGTAATGCCAACGAAGTTGTCAGGGATAGCAGGTTCTTTAACTTCCTTGCCAAAAATTCTTGTTTCTTTTTTAAACTTACTATGATTGAAATTATTTAAAACTGTTATAGAGACAGAGGATAATTTTTTTTTGTCAAATTGCTCTTTATAAGGTAATAGAATATTGATTTTCATTTGAATGGTGTAATTTATTTTTTCAGTTTAATATAGTTTAATTCTAAAATTTGTGTACCTTTTTAAAAATAATTTTGTTAAATAGGAAATTAAATTGCAAACTATAATATGTATGAAATGGGGTAAAAGGTATGGGCCTGATTTTGTAAATAGACTTTATTCATCAATAAAACGTCACACCAAAAAACCTACTAAATTTTATTGTTTTACAGATGATAATATGGGAATTAATAAACAAATCTCATGTAAAAAATTACCTAAAATTAACTTGCCAAAAAATATTTCTTTTACTCCATGGAGGAAATTAAGTGTTTGGCAATATCCTCTTGAAGAACTAGAAGGAGATGTTTTATTTTTAGATCTTGATCTAATTATTACTGGAAATTTAGATCAGTTTTTTGATTATAAACCAGGAAATTATTGTGTTATTGAAAATTGGACTCAATTAGGTCAAAATATTGGGAATACAAGTTGTTTTAGATTTCCAATAGGCAAATACAGTTCTGTTTTTAAAAAATTTCAAGAGGATCCTACTAAAATATGGAAACTTCATCATATAGAGCAAATATATATAAGCCATGAAATAAAAAATCAAATTTTCTGGCCGAATGAGTGGTGTAAAAGCTTTAAACATGATCTTTTGCCAAAATGGCCAATGAGAATTTGGAGACCTGCCATGCTTCCACGTGGAACTTGTATAGTTGCTTTCACAGGTAAACCAGATCCAGATGATGTAATTAAAGGAGTTTGGCCAGTGAAAAAATCAAAATTTTACAAAAAAATTTATAAACAACTTAAAACTCCAAAGTGGGTTGTAGAAAATTGGTCATAATTTATAAAATTTGGTTTAAACACTTGCCATTAATAAAAGCCTTTATAACATCGAAATAACCATTAAAAAACTTTTCATATGCTTCTTTAGAAACGTATCCAATATGTGGTGTAAGGATTACATTTTTTGTTCTTCTTAAAATATGCTCACTAGGTAAAGGCTCATGATCATATACATCTAAAGCGGCAAAAGAGATAACTTTATTATTGAGCGCATCAATCAAATCTTGTTCATTTATAATTGGTCCTCTGCTAGTATTAACAACTACAGATTCTTTTTTCATTAACCTCAAATTATTCTTATCTATATAACCTTTTGTTCTATCAGACAATCTAGTATGAATTGTCAAAATATCTGACTTTTTAAATAAATCTGAACTACTAACATACTTGACACCCACTTTTTCACAATCTTCTTGTTTTAAATTATGGCTCCAAGCAATCACTTTCATTCCAAAGGCTTTTGCATAACCGGCAACTTGTAAACCTTGCTTTCCAAGACCAAAAACACCTAAGGTGTTTCCCTTCAAACCTCTTCCGATTGTAGTTTGCCATTTGCCATCTTTCATATTCTGGATTTCGACCTGCAATCCTCTCCAACTATTCATAATAAGTGCCCATGCTAATTCTGCTGTAGAATGAATTTTAGTTCCAGTTCCACAATAAATTATATTTTTCTTTTCTAAGGTTTCTGAATCGATGGAAGCATTCCTCATTCCACTTGTAATGACTAGTTTTAAGTTTGGAAGTTGATTTATTAGGGTTCCAGGAAGTGGAGTTCTTTCTCTCATCAAACACAAAACATTAAAATCAAAAATTTTCTCTGACAAGTTAGTATCATCTCCAATATATTCATTAAAAATTTTAAGATCTATATTCTCACTTAGCTTTCCCCAATCCGCAAAATGATGGGCTACATTTTGATAATCGTCTAAGACAGCTACCTTAAGTTTTATCATTTTCTATCCTTCTTTTACAGAACCATAACCAGCTATTCTTCCAAAGACTGCTCCTGATGTTAATCCGGACCCTCCAGGGTAACCATTGAAAAACACACCTCCTACTAATTCTCCGCAAGCGTATAAACCACTTATTGGATTATCTTTAGAATCTAATACTGAACCATTTTTATCAACTTTTAACCCACCATATGTAAAAGTTATCCCACCTGTAACTGGATAGGCCTTAAATGGACCTTTATCAATTTTCTGTGCCCAATTTGATTTTTTAATTTTAATTCCATTTGTTGATTTTCCATCAAGAATAGTTGGATCAAAAGAAGTATTTACGTCAACTGAATTATTAAATTCATTAATTGTTTTTTTAGTTTCTATTTTATCAACACCATCCATTTTTGTAATTAATTCATCAATGGTGTCCGCCTCGACAAAGTGAGCATCATGAAATGTGTATTCTTCATAAAGTAAATCAAAAACCTTACTATCAAAAACCTGCCACGCAAAATGACCTGGCTGATCTAAAACTCTTTTGCCATATTGAGCATATGTATAATTTCTAAAATTTTTACCTTCATCTAAAAATCTTTGGCCTTTAGAATTAATCATAATTCCTAAAAAGTAGCATATCTTTCTATAATTTTTTCTTTCTCTTGGTTCTAAGTTTAGGCCACCGTAGTTTTGCATGTGTAAATCCATTGGAGTAGCGTGACAACCATTGTATAAACCATGTTTTGACGCTCCAATTTCTAAAGCCATCTTTAAACCGTCACCAGTATTATGAGGAGTTCCTCTAACTTTTGCTTTAAGCCAATTGTCACCAATATAGGATTTTCGAAGCTCGTCATTTGCCTCAAACCCCCCGGATGCAAGTATTACTGAATCAGCGGTAGCTTTATCTGGGAAAACATAAACACCCTTTACCTTTCCATCTTCATAGATAAGATTTTCAACAGGACTATTATAAAAGATTTTCCCGCCTAATAACAAAAATGCATCCAGTTCTTGTTCAAATAGACCTACCCCTTCGTTTTCGGATGCCAATGTTAAGCCACCCCAAAAAATATGTTTTCCATCTTTCAAAAAGCTTTGTCTTGAATAAATAGGCTCAAACTTTACATTGTGAGTAGAAAGCCATTGAATTGTTTCTAAAGATTGTGAGACTAAAATTTTTTGTTCTCGGCTTAATGGTCTTCCATCGTTAAAATTTAATAGATCTTTCTCAAATTTTTCTTGGGTGTAAGAACCAAAGTCCGTATTTTTAATTCTTTCATCATTTGGATTTTCTAAAAGATCCATCAATTGATCACCACTTTCATAAGCAAATCGCATTGCTCCAGCAGTATATTTTGTGTTACCTCCTGCCATTTTTTTGTCAGCTTTTTCATAAATAATTACTTCTGCTCCTTTTTCTAAAGCAGCTATTCCTGCAGATAGAGCAGCATTGCCAGAACCAACTATTACAACTTTTTTTGACATGAGTTACTTTCCTTTGAGCGATGAAATGTTTTATTAGATTGTTTAAATAATTGATATTCATTAATATCAAAATTTTCAAGTTCAATTTATTATTTGGTCTTAAATGTCTTCAAACATAATTGGTTCTCTAATTTGGATCATATTTATATTTTTATCTTTATTTACACACATGATAATCAAATCTTTATCAGGTGATGTAGATTTTATAATTACTTTATTTTCTAGGTTTGCATTCTCATTACCTATTTTATTTATTCTAGCTTATGTGGCTAGAAAATCACTTTTGTTTCAAATTAATAATTGGAAAAATATTGCCTTACGTTCTTTTTTTGGGTTTGTGACAATGATAATGGTATTCTCATCATTGCAATTAATACCTATTGGCCTTACGACAGCACTTGCCCAGAGTTCCGCTATATATGTTACTCTCTTATCTCCATTTGTTTTAGGAGAAAAAATTGGATTAATTAGATGGACTGCAGTAATAGCTGGTTTGATTGGGGTTTTTTTAATGATAAATCCGATTAGCATTATTAATAAAACATCAGATTTATCTGCATTTGGTATTTATCTTGCCTTTGGAAGTGCAATAACACACGCAGTACTTGCGCTTATTTTAAGAAAAATTGGAAAAACAGAACACCCCGCGACTACAGCATTAATTCATAATTTAGTAACTTCTTTAGTTATAACATTTACCATTATCTTTTTTGGAACAAAGTTTTATGGAAAGACAGGCGATTATGGAATAGAAATCCTTATAACTTCAAACAATGTATTATATACTTTGATATCACTTGGAGTTATAGGTTCATTTGTTCAGTATTTAATGGCTCAAAGCTATAAATATGCTGAGGCTACTATTTTGGTAACATTGAGGTATTTAGCAATACCATTAGCAGTCGTTTTTGGATATATAATTTGGAATGAGGTACCATCTAACAATCAAATTATAGGTGGACTTGTTGTTATTGGATCTTGTCTTTTGATTACTTATCGGGAAATAAAAAAGAAATAAATTAATATCCTATGGCAAGACCATCTTTACGCCAATCACTTGCACCAATTAAAACTTCTCTTTCTTCATCTATTAAAATCATTTGTCCACCACCTATAGGAGAAGCTGGATAATTTATTTGATGCCCTTTAATTTTCAATTCATCTATTACCTCTTTATCAAAACCATTCTCCAAATCCAAAAAATTATTATTAGGAAAAACACGAGGATAATTTAGCGCAAATTGTGGATTTAACCCAAAATCAATCATTTGGGATAAAACATAAGCATGACCTGCTGCTTGGTATTGACCACCCATTACTCCAAAGGATCCTAAAAGTTTACCTTTTTTTGAAATCATGGCTGGTATTATAGTATGAGCTGGTCTTTTATTAGGACCTAGTTCGTTGGGATGGTCTTCAATTGTATTAAAAGCTCTTCCTCTACAATGAAAAAGAACACCACTTTTAGATGAGGTTACACCACTTCCAAAAGCATCAAAAAGAGAGTTAATAAATGAAATTGTCATTCCGTTCTTATCTCTCACCGTTAAATAAATAGTATCCGGGTGGTTAGGAAAATCATTTTTATCATAAGTTTTCGTTTTATTCATATCTATTTTAGAAACATATTGATCTATGATTTCAGAATTCAAAAAATGATCAACTGATAATCTATTATACTCAGCGTCTGCTAGATATAGGTCTCTAAGAAAATACCCTATTTTTGTGGCTTCACAAAAGATGTGAGTATAGTCAGCTTTTGAGATTTTGTTAAAACTAAACCTTTCAAGAATAGCTAAAATAATTAATGCCACTAGACCTTGGCTATTTGGAGGGGCTTCATGAATTTTTATTCCTCTATAATTTCCATCAATTGGTTTTACCCACTCAGCAGCAGCATTACTAAAATCTTTTAAAGTATGATTTCCACCAATTGAATTTAGCTTTGTAATTAAATCACTAGCCACCCAGCCATTATAAAATCCGTTAAAACCTTCTTCAGCTATTGATAGGAAAGTTTTAGATAGATTTTCATTTTTAAAATTGTCCATAAATTCATAGGCAGTGCCATTCTTTAAGAAAAGGTTTGATGTATCAGTGTCTAATAATAGTTTGTTTATATTATTTGACCAATCAAATGCCACCCTTTCATGAACTTTAATCCCTTGCTTAGCGTAATATATAGCAGGATCAAAAAGTTCTTTCCAAGGCATATGTCCATGTTCTTTATGTAATAAGCACCAACTTGCAACGGCACCTGGTATTGTTATAGCATCAGGCATATCAGAGTTAATTACAAAAATATTTTTTTTACGAAGATACGCTGCGCTTGCATTCTCAGAAGATTTGCCAGATCCATTTAAAACCTTTATGTTTGAACTACCATCAACAGAAAGCATTGCAAAACAGTCACCACCTACCCCAGTCATATGAGGTTCTCCAACACACAAAATCGCATTCATTGCTAATGCAGCATCAACTGCATTACCACCGCTTTTTAAAATTTCTAATCCAACTGATGATGCAAGCGGATGGGAAGCCGCCAACATAGCATTTGAGCTTAAAGCATTTGACTTTCCAAAACTTGCAAATTCTCTTTGATTAAAGTTGCTAAATAGTTTCCACAAAGTAAATTTTCTCCAAACTCATAATCAAGATTTTAATTTTGTAAATTCAATTAATTATAATAATAATTTTTTTATGTTTTTTGCCGCTTGTTTGATCCGTTGTTCATTTTCAACCAAGCCTACCCGAACAAATCCCTCTCCATATTCACCAAATGCTACACCTGGAGCCACAGCAACATCGGCTTTTAACATTAATTCTTTTGCAAATTCTAAAGACCCACTATTTTTATATTTTTCTGGTAAGGGTGCCCACGCGAACATGCTTGCTTGGGGGCTAGGAATAGTCCATCCAGATCGAGCCATAGATTCAATTAACACATCTCTTCTTTTTTGATAAATGTTTCTTATTTCTTTAACACAATCTTGAGGACCGTTAAGTGCCGCAGTAGCGGCAACCTGAACGGGTGTGAAGGCTCCATAGTCCAAATAAGATTTAATCCTAGTAAGAGCATTGATTAACTTTACATTTCCAACTGCAAACCCAATTCTCCAACCAGCCATGGCATAAGTTTTAGAGGTAGAAGTAAATTCGACAGCTATTTCCTTTGCCTTTGGTATTTGTAGAATCGAGGGAGGTAAAAAATCATCATAATATATTTCTGCGTATGCAAGATCAGATAAAATATAAACATTATATTTTAAAGCAATTTTGACAACCTCTTCATAGAAATCTAATGAGGCAACTTGAGCGGTTGGATTAGATGGAAATGATATTATTAATGCTACTGGAGCTGGCACACTTTCTTTAATTGATTTTTCTAATCTTTCTAAATATAAATTTGAATTGAATATACCTTCATCCATCGAAGGCAAGTGTCTTAAAGAGGCTCCTGCAATAATAAAACCATATGGATGTATAGGGTAAGATGGATTTGGAGATAATATTATATCACCTGGAGAAGTTATTGCCTGAGCAAGGTTTGCGAGACCTTCCTTTGAACCTAAAGTAACTATAACTTCATTTTCTGGATTTAAATCAACTGCAAAGCGTCTTTTATAATAGGCAGCTTGTGCTTTTCTTAAACCTGGTATGCCTCTACTAGACGAATATCTGCCTGTTCCTGGTTTCTCTACAGTTTCTTTTAATTTTTCTCTAATATGTTTTGGAGTAGGCATGTCAGGGTTACCCATACCAAAATCAATAATGTCTTTGCCTTTAGCTCTTAGATCCGCTTTAAGTCTATTGACTTCTTCAAACACGTAAGGTGGCAGTCTTTTTATTCTATCAAATTCATTACTCATTATTAAAATTATCTTTTCAAATTTATTATTTTTAGTTTAAATATTCTTATCATCTAGGTCTAATATGTTTATTTTAAGGTATCAATGCGTTTTTTTATTAAAAGTATTCTTTTTGTTTTAGGTATATCAATTATTGGATTGATGTTGTGGTTCGGTATGCCCAACATTCAAACTGCTTTTAAGAAAGTCGAAGTGATATCAGTTACTATAACTCTAAACAATAAATGCTCTGTTGATGATGATAGTTTTGTAGTTGCTGTGCCAGGTACAGATATATTGGTTCCCTTCAAAAAGGGCATAGCAAGATTAAGACTTAAATCTGATAGAAAAGTTCAACTTCAATCAAATCCAAAATATGAAGCTGTTCGATATACTGGTATCCATGTTCCTGTTGAGCCAAAGATGATTTTAGAAGCAGATTGTTCTACATCACCTAGACTAAAAGGTATATTTGGGTCAATGAAAAACCAATTTAAAAATTAAGGAGATCTGAATGAACAATAACAAAGAAACTTTGCCAGATGATCCTTTAGTCAAAAGCAACATTGATGAAATGGGAATGAAGTTGAGGGATGGTTCTCTAACTTGTGTTGAATTAACTTCAATATATTACAGACGAATAAACTTTTTAAATCCAAAGCTTAATGCATATATATATCTTAATGAAACTAAGGCTTTATCTTGGGCAGAAGGAATTGATAAGCTGTTTTCTAATGGTGTTGATCTAGGACCATTAATGGGTGTCCCGATAGCAATAAAAGATATTTGTTCTGTAAATGGAATGCCAACAACTAACGGCTCCAACATCATTAGTGACGATATAACAGGCCCAGAAGGATCTTTAGTAAAAAGATTAAAATCTCTTGGTTGCGTAATTTTAGGTAAAACTCATACTGTTGAATTTGCATTGGGAGCAACTGGATTAAATAAATATAAGGGTACACCTAGAAATCCTTGGGATGAGAATATACACAGGATGCCTGGAGGTTCAAGTAGTGGCTCAGCCGTAGCCGTTGCTTCAGGATTGGCAGCTTTCGCTATTGGGACAGATACTGGTGGGTCTGTAAGAATACCCGCATCACTCAATGGAATTGTTGGATTAAAAACAACAAAAAATAGATGGGCAACAGACGGTATTTTTCCTCTTTCTCCTACTTTGGATACACCTGGTCCAATTACTCGCAATGTTAAGGATACAAAATTAATTTTTAATACATTTAATGGCAAGTCAGATTATACTACAAAGCCTATTGAAATAAAAAATATGTCTTTTGGAAAACTCAAGGAACCTTTTACAACTAATCTGGACCCTCACGTAATGGAAGCTTATGAAAATATTTGTGCTGAACTAAAAAAACTTGGTGCAAAAATTGATGAAATTATGATACCAGAAGCAAATGAAAAAGCTTCATTATTCCCTAGAATAGTTGGATCTGAAATCATAAGTGCGTTTGGTATTGATCGCTTCAAAGAAAATGTTGATAAGATGGACCCTATAACTGGAAACAGAGCTAAATTAGGTCTTAACGTTCATTCATTTGAATATATTTCAGCTAAGCAAAGGGTTAGTGAATTAGAAGTTATGGTTAATCAATATTTTATTAAATATGATGCACTTTTGTCTCCAACTACCGTTATGCAAGCATTAGAAGTAAATAAAGCAGAAAAAGGTAAAGAATTACACGAAAGAAGTCTTTTAGCGTCAGCTAATACCCAACCTGTAAATATTTTTGGAATATGTGCTATCACTTATCCAATACAAAAATTTGCGACAACTCAAAATCAAGATATTCTTCCGATTGGTTTACAAATTATTTGTAATAAAAATGAAGACGAAAAAGCTGTTGAAATTGCTTTATCTTTAGAAAAACGCTTCGGTGAACCCGAACTTCCTAATGTAAACAAATTTTTATAATGTTTATTTTTTAAAAATAGAGTATTAATAACACAATTTTTTTATTTTAGATCTTGAATTTTATTATTTTAAAAATTAATTAACCACTATCTTCAATAATTATGTTCTTAAATTTTCGGGGAATTTTATTCATTGTCTTCAAAACTTATAGACGCTAAAAATTTAAAAAAGTCATTTGGGGAGTTTATAGCTGTAGATGACATTGATTTAAGTGTGCTTAGAGGTGAAGTTGTCGGTTTTCTCGGTCCAAACGGAGCGGGAAAATCTACAACAATGAAAATGCTAACTGGTTTTCTTGAACCAGATAGTGGTAACATTTCAATAAATAATGTTGACTTAAAATCTAATCCATTACAAGCAAAGGAATTCATAGGGTACTTACCCGAAGGTGCTCCTTCATATTCAGATATGAATGTTTTAGAGTTTCTTTCATTCGTTGCTAAAATGAGAGGTTTAAATAATAAATTATTAGCAACCCGGCTAGATGAAATGGCCATTCAAATCGGTCTTAAAGAGGTTTGGAACAAACCTATTGAGACACTTTCTAAAGGTTTTAAAAGAAGGGTTGGAATTGCCCAAGCATTAATACACGATCCTGATATATTGATTTTAGATGAGCCTACAGACGGATTAGATCCAAATCAAAAACACGAAATGAGAAATTTAATAAAAACTATATCGAAAAATAAAGCAATAGTGATTTCAACCCATATTTTAGAAGAAGTTGAAGCAGTTTGCTCACGAGCTATGATAATTGCTAATGGTAAATTGCTTGCAAATGAAACCCCTGCAAATCTAGATAAACAATTTGCAAATAAAGATATAATATCAATTAAAGTTTCTAATAAAATTAACACTGTTTTAGAAAAAAATTTAAAATCATCAATTAATTATGGTGATGTGAAAATTGAGAAATTAGATAAATATACTAACAGAATATTGATTAGTGATGACAGAAAAACACCAGAACTAAATGCCGTATTAAAACAAGTTAACAAATTTAAACTGAATATAATTGAGGCTAGTTTCGTAAAGTCAAATTTGGAAGAAATATTCAGAAAAATTACAACAACAAATGCTTCAAGCTAGTCGGTAATTGGTTATGAAAACTTATTTAAAAAAGATTTATATAATTTTTGATAGAGAACTAAAGGGTTATTTTAGAACACCATTAGCTTCAATTTTTTTGCTTGTTTTTTTAGCTCTCTCATCAGGAATGACATTCTTTTTAGGAAGGTTCTTTGAGCGTGATCAAGCTGATTTGACAGCTTTTTTTGCATGGCACCCATGGCTTTTTTTGATTTTAATGCCAGCAATTGGTATGAGGTTATGGGCTGAGGAAAGAAGATCCGGTACCATTGAACTCCTGATAACTTTACCAGTCACTAATATGCAGTTGGTAATTGGTAAATTTTTAGCGAGTTGGATTTTTACTCTTATTGCACTTATTTTAACAATGCCCATTTGGGTAACAGTTAATTATCTTGGGAATCCGGATAATAATGTTATTTTAATATCATATATAGGTAGTTGGTTAATGGCTGGCGCTTTTCTGGCCCTTACTTCTTGTTTATCTGCACTTACTAAAAATCAAGTTATTGCCTTTATAATTTCCTCAATTAGTGGATTTATTTTAATAATGGCTGGTTTTAATCTTGTTTTATCGTCAGTAAGATCATGGACACCAACTTGGGTAATAGAAACAGTTAGTTCAATGTCCTTTTTATCCCATTTTAGCAGAATTCAAATGGGTGTTTTTGATTTAAAAACCCTCATTTTCTTTGTTTCAATGATTGTTCTGTGTATTTGGATAAACGTTCAGCTTGTTCAAATTAAAAAAGCAGATTGAGGGAACAATGGTATTTTTAAATAATATAAAACCAATAAATCTTTTGAGATTATCTATACTTTTGTCTGTTTTGGTCTTTTTTAGTATTAATATAATTATAAATAATGTGTTTATTTCTTCGAGAATTGATTTCACTGAAAAAAAACTTTACTCATTATCGAATAGTACGATTAATCTATTAAAAAATCTTGAAGAACCAATACATATCAGATTATTTGTTTCAGGCAATTTAGTTAAAGAAGTACCCCAACTTTCCACTTATGCAAATAGGGTGGAAACTGTGTTAAAAACATACAGTGATATTTCTAATGGAAAAATTTCACTTGAAATTATAGATCCTAAACCATTCTCTGATTATGAAGATAGGGCAGTTGGCATGGGGATTAATTCTTTTACTGCCACTGAAATGTCAGATGCTTTATATTTTGGATTAGCCGCTACAAACTCTACCACTGGTCAAAAGAATATACCTATTTTTTCACCTGAACGAGAAACGTTCTTAGAGTATGATCTTTCAAGTCTTATTTCAGAGCTTAGTCAAATTAAAAAACCAGTAATAAGTATTATCGACAACCTTGGACTTCAAGCTGACAGTAGAATTGGCAAACCAGAACAACAAATATTAAAACAAATGAGAGAAATGTTTGTTGTTGAAGCAGTTGACGAATCCACTAATGAATTAAATAAAAACACTAAAGTATTAATGATTGTTCACCCCAAATTTCTATCCGATGAGACACTTTATATGATAGATCAATGGATCCTAAACGGTGGAGCAACGTTAGTATTTTTAGATCCCTATGCTGAAACTGAAATTAGCCGACAACAAGGGATGCCTCCGATGAACCCTAGGTCTAATCTCAAAAAATTGTTGGACACTTGGGGTATAAAGTTTGACAATAAAAAAGCTGTATTAGATTCAGAATTTGGATTTCGAATCTCTAGAAATTTAAATGGAAGAGATATACAGGTCACTAATTATCCTTGGTTAAATATAAGGGGAAATGGACTTAACAAAAATGAGAGTGTACTTTCAAATCTGAGTACCATAGTAATGACAACTGCTGGATCTTTTGAGGCTGTTGACAATAAGACTATCTTAGAACCTATTATTGTTTCAAGTCAAAATTCTGGTCTTGGTGATGCGCAAAAGGCAGGTAATCCTGAAGGAGACCCAAGAGATCTATTGCCTAATATCAAAAAAGACAATCAAAATTTAATTCTGGCTGGTTGGATAAAATCTCCACTAAACTCGTCCTTTAAAGATAAAGACGAAACGCAAATCTTAAAATCACAAAATAAGTCTAATATCTTATTAGTTTCGGACGCCGATATGTTGATGGATCGAAATTGGTTAACACAAAGAGGTGCATTTGCGAATAATGGTGACTTCGTTTTAAATGTTATCGAGAAAATGATTGGAGGAAGTGCTTTATCTGACCTAAGAGGAAAGAGTACCTCTTATAGGCCTTTTGATAAAATCATAGCTCTAGAAAAAATTGCTGAAGAAAAGTTTCTTTTAGAGGAACAGCAACTGGCTGAAAAGCTGAAAGGTATGGAAAACAAAATAAGAAGTCTAACTCAGAATAATGAAGATGATATAGATATATTATCTCCTGAAACTATCGAGGCGATTGATGGATTTAAAGCTGAAATGATGTCAACTAGATCTCAACTAAGAAGTGTTAAATTTGACTTAAGAAGAGATGTAGAAAATTTGAAAAAGTGGGTTATTGCTTTTAATGTTGCAATTCTCCCCGTCATATTTGCTGGCTTAGCCTTGATTATATCGTTTAGAAGAAAGAAAAGTTCTCATTAAAGATAAGTATTGGATTATAATATGACAAAAGTAAAATTTGTAAATACTTCGATAGTAACTTTAATTTTTGTTATTTTAGCAATCATATCTATAAATTTAAATTCAAATAATCACGTTTTTGAAGACAGAGGAAGTTTATTTCTAAAAGACTTCACCAAAAATATTAATATAATTGATAATATTTCCATAAACTCATTTGAAAACAACATTAATTTGGTAAAAAAAGATAATATTTATATCTCAGAATCTGGTTATCCACTTAAGAAGGGTATGTGGGAAAACTTGATTACAAGTTTGTCATTGTTAAGAATTGAGGAATTAAAAACAAAAGATTCACAAAGACATGCTGATTTAAATTTACTTCTTCCGGAAAAAAATAAAAGCAAGGAGGAGGATGAAGGTTATGGAACAAAGATTACTTTGAAAAAACAAGACGGAACAATTTATTCATCTATTTTATTTGGTAAAGTGGATCGTACTGTTGGTGGATTAAGCGGGGGTCAATTTGCAAGATTCCCAAAAGAAAATCAAAGCTATCTTCTAAAAGGTGCTATAAGAATGCCTACGACTAAATCTGATTGGTTTGAGAGTTTAATTTTTACAATAAAAAACGATCAATTCATGAAAGCCACTTTAAACAACAAAAATGGAACTTTTGAAGTTGAGAATAAAGATAATAAGTTAAGTTTAATAGTTCCTAAATCTTTAAATTTTAAAATTGACGAAAATCAGTTGAGTGATATTAGAGATGTTATTAGTAGTTTTTATTTTTATGATATAAAAAAATCATTGAAAAAATATTCTGACAATCTTCCAACTATAACTTATGAAATTAAAGATGGTTTGGTTATATCAATAACCTCTGTTGAACCAGATAAAGATGGTGAAAGTTGGGTAACTATTAATGTTAAATCTACTGACAAAAAATCAGAAAAACTAGCCCAAGACATAAGGAACAAAACTGAAGGTTTCGAGTTCTTAGCAAATATTATTACAAGCGACATTCTAAGATTGAAGCCAGAAGACCTTGCAGTTAAAGATAAATGATCTTTAATATGATCTAGGCATTCCTAAAACATGTTCAGCTAAGTAAGATAATATTAAATTAGTAGAAATTGGGGCTACTTGATACAATCTAGCTTCCCTAAACTTTCTTTCAACATCATATTCCTCTGCAAAGCCAAAGCCGCCGTGGGTCTGCACACAAGCTTCAGCAGCCGCCCATGAGGCATCTGCTGCTAGCAATTTTGCAGTATTTGCTTCTTCACCAATCGGCTTGCCAGCTTCATATAGTCTAGCTGCATGATAAACCATAAGCTCTGCAGCCCTCATTTGAGCATAAGCCTTGGCAATTGGGAACTGAATACCTTGGTTTTTACCAATTGCTCTTCCAAAAATATTTCTATCATTAGCATAATCAGTTGATTTTTTAGTAAACCACTTTGCATCACCGATACACTCTGCAGCAATTAAAATTCTTTCTGCATTCATACCTGACAAAATGTATCTAAAACCCTTGTCTACCTCACCTATAAGATTAGAAGCAGGAATTCTAAGGTTATCGAAAAAAACTTCAGTCGTTGAGTGGTTCATCATTGTTCTTATAGGCCTGATAGTAAGACCGTTTCCTTTTGCCTTTCTCATATCTAAAAGAAAAACAGAGAGACCTTCAGTCTTTTTATTAACTTGATTTAAAGGTGTAGTTCTAGCTAACAACAACATTAAATCTGAATGCTCAGCCCTACTGGTCCAAATTTTTTGTCCATTAATTATGTAATCATCTCCATCACGCACGGCTACGGTTCTCAAACTTGTAGTGTCTGTACCACTAGTTGGTTCAGTTACGCCGAATGCTTGTAACCTTAAAGTTCCATCAGCAATCTTAGGTAAATATTCCTTTTTTTGTTCATCAGATCCATGTCTTAGAACAGTTCCCATTGTATACATTTGTGCGTGACACGCTGCGGCATTACAACCTTGATGATGTATTTCTTCTAAAATGACAGATGCTGCAACCATTCCTAAACCAACGCCACCATATTCTTCCGGTATAAGGGCTCCCAAAAAACCCGCATCAGTCAAAGCTTTAACAAATTCTGTAGGGTAACCTTGCTCTCTGTCAAGTTTTCTCCAATATTCACCTTGAAAATCACCACAAAGTTTAGTGACAGACTCTCTTACTTCACTAATTATACTGTCTTGGGTTTCTGAATTTTCTAATTGAATGGTGCTATCAGGCATTTTGATCCTCATAAATGTTTTGCGTGTGTATGATTAGATATAATAGTTCAATTTTATAATACTAGCTAATTTATCTTATTTAGTATTAATTATTTTATATAGCATAAATGTAATGATTATTAAATAATTTGGAGATTATAAATGAAATTAGAGTTTCACCATATAAATTTTGTATCAAAAAATATAGATAATATGAATAATTTTTATAAAAATATCCTTAGTATGAATAGTATTCCAATAGAAAATTTTCCACGAACAGAAGAGACATCTAATAGAGGGTATAGTGGTAAAATTAATTTCGTAACAGAAGGTAAAATAGAAATGCATCTTGCAGAACGAGATTTAAATGTAGCTTTTAAAAATAATCAGGCAATCAATCCTGTTGATAAAGGGCATATAGCTTTTAGGACTGATGATATTAACACATTCATTAAAAGGCTTAAGAAAGAAAAAATACCATTTTCGGATTATGGAACCACTTTCGCTAAAGAATGGCACCAAATTTTCTTTCAAGATCCAGAAGGCAATGTAGTCGAAGTACATCAAAAAATTTCCTAACATATAATGATTAAGGAATGTTTTAAAAATAAAGACTTTAGAATACTCTGGGGTGCAGGCTGTATGACTGGGATTGCACGTGCTATGGAGTTTTTAGCTTTGAGTCTTTATGCCCTCCAAGAACTAGGAATTCCATATTTAGTTACAGTAATATTCGCAGCAAGAATGTTACCAATGAGCCTTTTGGGAATAGTTATAGGTACAATTTCAGAGAGGGTGTCTCCAATTTTAGTTATTAAAAACATTTACTTACTTTCAAATATTTTCACTGGTATGGCTGTTATTTTAGTTTTCACAGATAATTTTAATATGCTTTTTGCACTTATTCTTGCCTTTATAAATGGAATTACATGGGTGGTTGACCTTGCAGTAAGGCGTAGAGTGTTAGCGGATAATATTAAAAAGAAACTTTTGAGTTCCTCACTTGCTATGGAAACATTATCCAACAATGCAACAAGGCTGATAGGACCAATATTTGCTGGAACACTCTATACTTTAGTTGGTCTTACTGGAATTTTTAGTCTTCAATTTATAATGTATCTGTTAGCTTTAGGATTAATCATTGTATTTAAAAAAAATTCTAATAAGGATACTGCTCTAAATTCTGCTCAAAAAAATCCATTAGCGATAAAAGAGCATTGGGCACATGGTCTTTTAAATGAAATATTAAAAACAGGTAAAACTGTATACAGTCTTGTTAGTTTAAGAATGGTATTGATAACAACCCTAATCTTTAATATTTTTGGTTTTCCATTAGTATCTTTAATCCCCGTATTAGGTAGAGAAAAATTATTATTATCTGAATTTAATATTGGAATCTTAGCTTCCTCTGAAGGTTTAGGAGCTCTTATAGGGGCTTTAATTATTGGCAATCTTTCTCCACAAAAATATTTATCAATTATCTTTATTACAGGTGTAAGTGGATTTTTTTTAGGTATGTTTTTATTTTCTTACTCACCTAGTCTGATATTGGCTTTTATAAGTTTAACATTTGGCGGCATTTTTTTATCAGGTTTTAGTACAATGCAAGGTGCACTTGTTTATCAAGCATCTACTAAATCTAAAGGAAATAATTTTGGTATATTAGTGACATGTATCGGAACAGCACCAATTGGTCTAATGAATTTATCTTGGATTATGACACTAATTTCAGTAGACAGAACAATCCAAATAAATGTGTTTTTAGGATTGCTCTGTCTGCTGATAACTATTTTTTATTTTTTCTTTAAAAGATCCAATTAATGGTTAGTTAGGAATTGCTTTTAATAAAAACTGGTTCATTATTTTACTAAACTGAGCGGGATCAGCCGGCATTTTACCTTCCATTAATCTAGCTTGTTCAAATAAAAGAGTTCCAGCATCACTAACTAAATCATTGTTTTCTTTTTTACTTAATAATGATTTCATGTTTTTAATAAGAGAATGGTCTCCATTAATTTCTAATATTCTTGGAGCCCCCTTGTAGTTTGTATCTCTCTGTGCCATCAATTGCTCCATAGCAATATCCATATCGCCTTCGTCAGCAACTAGGCAAACTGGACTGTCAGTCAGTTTAGAGGATAATCTAATATCTTTAACTTGATCTCCTAGTACAACTTTTAATTGGGCAACTAAATCAACATATTCTTTATCTTTTTTTTCTTTTTCATTCTTATCGTCTTTTTTCTTGTCTTTATTTTTTTCATCAAGATCATCTAAATTAATCTGTCCTTGTGTAATTGAAGTAAACTTCTTTTCCTTAAAAGATCCAACCATAGGTAACCAAAACTGATCAATTGCGTCTGTCATAATTAAAACAGGTATTTTTTTGGATTTAAAACCTTCTAAGTGAGGACTTGCTAAAGCTTGGTCTTTTGTTTCAGCTGAAATATAATAGATGTCCTTTTGTTTTTCAGTCATTTTTTCTACATATCCAGATAAAGATATTGGGTCATCATTTTCATTAGTTGAGAACCTACATAAATCTAATAATGCCTCCTTTCTTTCTGCATCTTCATACAAGCCTTCTTTCAAAACAGCACCATACTCCTTCCAAAAACTTTTATAACCATCTGCGTTCTTTTCACTCACTTTCTTAAGTTCTCTTAAGATTTTTCCAACTAATGATTTACTTATCTTTGCTACGGCAGGGTTGTTTTGTAACATTTCTCTACTGACATTCAGATCTATATCTTGAGTGTCAACTAGACCCTTTATGAACCTTAGATAACTAGGAATTAATGCATCGCACTTGTCTGTAATAAATACTCTGTTTATGTATAATTTTAATGATGATTTTCTATCTGGATTGAATAAGTCAAACGGTCTTGTAGATGGAATACATATAAGATTAGTATAACTAATAGTCCCTTCTGTATTGTTATGCATGGTTAAAAGTGGTTTTCCAAAACCTGCGCCAATATGTGAGAAAAATTCTTGGTATTGCTCTTCTTTAATATCTTTTGCTGGTCTGGTCCATAAAGCTGAAGCTTCATTTAATGTTTTTATTTCTGCATCTTTTTTGTCAATTTCGTGTAATTTAACTGGATAGGAAATATGATCTGAATATTTTCTGACAATAAATTGAAGCCTAGTTTCTTCTAAAAACTCTTTTGCATCTTTTTTTAGTTTAAGTGTAATAGATGTCCCAACATCTTCTTTATCTGCTTTTTCTAAATTAAAACCTGACTTTCCATCTGAAGACCATTTCCATGCCTGGTTTTCTCCTGCTTTTTTAGATAATACTTGAACACTATCGGCTACCATAAAAGAAGCATAAAAACCTACACCAAATTGTCCAATCATGGACATATCTGGTTTTTTATCTTTAGTGTTAGTTGCAATTTGTTCTAAGAATGCTTTTGTTCCTGACCTCGCAATAGTACCCAATGAAGATTTAAGGTCCTCTTCATTCATTCCAATACCATTATCTAGAACTGATAAAGTTTTGTCTTTATTATTAACCTCAATTTTTATTTCAGAAGCTTCTGAGGAGATAGCAATTTTTTTATCTGTTAAGCCAAGATATTTTCTTTTATCAAGAGCATCTGAAGCATTTGACACCAACTCACGCAAAAAAATCTCTCTTTCCGAATAAAGAGAATTAATCACTATATCTAAAATTTTACCGGTATCAGCTTCAAATTTATTATTCATGTTGGTCATCGACAATCCCCATTAATTAATTACTATGGTAAGTTAATTGGTTACTTAAATTTGTATTTTCAAGATATAATATTACTTTTGTAAATTTAAAAGGAGTGTGTTTATGAATAAAATAGGCATTTGCGGTACAGGTAAAATGGGTAAGGAAATTGGTAAAAGGCTTTTGGATTGTGATCAGACTGTAACAGCATGGAACAGAACGCAAAATAAAGTAACACCTCTAGTTGAATTAGGTGCAATAAGAGCTAATAGTGTAAAAGAATTGTTTGAAAATAACGACATAATTTTAATTATTATGGGAAATGATGTAGCACTTGATTATGTGTATACAAGTTCTCAGGGTATTAAAAATCAAGATTTGACTAACAAAATTATAATGGAACTAAGTACGACTAGCATTAAGAAAATGCAATCTTTAGAAAGGGTAATATATTCGTTAAATGGAGAATTTATAGAATGCCCAGTAGGAGGATCAACAAAGCCAGCAAGAGATGGAAATTTATTAGGGTTAGTAGGGGGAAACAAGAAAACTTTTGAAAAGGTTGAGCATATATTAAAGCTTATTTGTAGAAGATATGAATACCTTGGTGAAGTTGGTAAGGGAAGTGCTATGAAGTTAGCTATTAATCTACCATTGATGGTTTATTGGCACGCTTTAGGTGAAGCGATGTCTTTAGCGACAAACTCAGGAATTAACTTTGATAAAGCTTTGGACATAATGTTTGATAGCTCTGGAGCAGCTAAAGTAGCTCACCTAAAGTCTAATACTATGTTACAAGCAAAAAAAAATGAGACTAACTTGAGTTCAACATTTAACGTTTCATCAGCTTTAAAAGATATTAATTTAATGATTGAAGAAGGGGCAAATTTTAATCATGAATTACATGTTATCAAAAGTACTAAATCTTATATTCAAGGGGCCATGAATGAGGGTTGGTCAGACCATGACGCTTCATTATTAAGTCTTTATATTAATAAAAAATTAAATAATTAACTTCTAATCTGCATAATCAGAACTTTCTTGATCTAATATTGACTTTATTTCTCTCAAGAAAGCTGTTCCTGCAGGGTTTGGATGTTCTTCATTGTCTAATTCTTCTGCAGTTTTTTCTGCTATTATATCATTTAAAATACTTATTTTTTTTCCAGTTTGAAGGGCATTGATATATGTTTGAGCGGCTCTTTCAAAATAATATAGTCTATTGAAAGTTTCTGCTACATTTTTACCAAAAATTAATACACCATGGTTACCCATTATAAATGTGTGTTTTTTAGAATTTGACAAAAGATTTGCACACCTTGTACCTTCATCTTCAAAAGCTAAACCGCCATAATTTTTATCAATAACTTGTCTGCCAAAAAACATTGCTGCCACCTGATTTATTGGTGGCAAAATACAGTCTTCAAGAGAAGCCAGAGTAGTTGCATACACTGAATGAACATGCATTATGCATCTTGCGTGAGGACACAATTTATGTATAGCTCCATGTAACCCCCAAGCTGTCGCGTCAGGGGGATTATCTTTTGTTAGCACAGTTTTGTCATTAACGTCTAATAACAACAAATCAGAAGCTTTAATTCTAGAAAAATGCCACATATTAGGGTTCATTAAAAATTTTGTTCCTTCAGAATTAACAGCTAAACTGAAATGATTGGCAACAGCCTCATGTAAATTACTTCTTTCAGCCCATCTAAAGGCAGCCGCTAAATCTTTTCTTTCTTCTTGAAATGAGTTGTTTGATATATAAGTCGAAGCTGATTGGATCTCGTTCATTTTATATTGTCCTAAATTATAATCTTTAATATTGCCTTAAGTAGACTCAAATAATATAATAAATAACATATTTTGTAAGGATTAACATGGGATATTTTTATCTTTTAATTGCTATTATTGGAGAGGTTGTTGGAACCACTTACCTTAAGAGTACTAATAATTTTTCAGAGTTAATACCTAGCACCTATGTAGTCGTCGGCTATGCAACAGCTTTTTACTTTATGATGCTGGCAATGAAAACAATACCTATAGCCATAACATACTCAATATGGGCTGCTGTGGGAATTTCAGCTATTACAATTTTAGGAGCATTAAAATATAAAGAAATTCCAGATCTGATGGCACTTTTTGGGTTGGGTTTGATTATAGTTGGCGTAATAATCTTAGTTTTTTACAGTAAAATGAGTGTGAATTAAAAATGTATGGCTTTAGAGTATGTTGCCAAAGCAGCTTCTTTAACAGCCTCATTTACGGTAGGATGACCATGACAAATTCTTGCCACATCTTCGGATGATGCCCCAAAACCCATCGCAATTGATAACTCATGTATTACGGTACCCGCCTCATGACCTATCATATGAGCACCTAATATTTTATCAGTGGATTTGTCAGAAAGGATTTTTACCATTCCATCAGTATGACTTATAGCTTTGGCTCTACTATTTGCTGAAAGTGGGAAAACACCTTTATTAAATTCAATTCCTTCTTCTTTTAGCTCCTCTTCAGTTTTGCCAATAACGGCAACTTCTGGTGCAGTATAAATTATACCTGGAACAAGATTATAATCCACATGACCTGCTTCTCCATTTATTATCTCAACGGCTGCTACTCCGTCTTCTTCAGCTTTATGAGCTAACATTGGACCTTTTATGACGTCTCCAATTGCATAAATATTATTA
>CABZSR010000010.1 GCA_902528415.1 uncultured SAR116 cluster alpha proteobacterium
ATTTAGCAACGCACTTTGCATCTGATAATATTCAAATTAATACAATATCTCCTGGAGGGATAGAAAGAAAGCAATCAAAAGATTTTATAAAAAATTACAATATTAAAAATCCAACTGGAAGAATGGGTTCACCTAAAGATTTGCTGCCGGCCTTAGATTTTTTGTTAAACGAACAAAATGAATACACTAATGGTGAAAATATTGTTGTAGATGGTGGTTTTACTAAATGGTAAATAATGATAAGGAAATCGCAAGATTAAAAGAATGGAAAAATGTTGTAAAAACATATTCTTTGAAAATTTCAAAAATTTTAAAAAAGAACCAAACAGTGTTTTATTCCATTAGTTCGGTAAGCTCAGATAAGAAAATTAACCCATATACAACCCCTATAAGATTATCTGGCAACAAGGTTATTGCAGGCTGCATTGTAGGTTCTCAAATTGAGGCTTTAATTGTTGCAAATTATGTTGAAAGTTCAATAGATTACTTATTGTTAGATGTTGAAAAAAAAATACCAATTCAAAATATTCCTCATGAGGAAGTTTTTTTGGCTTTTAACTTAAAAAAGGCACTCTATATAGAAAACTCAAAAACAGCTTCAGGCGTTGAATTTGGAAATATTTCATCAGCAGTAAGAAAAACTTTTCCCTCACAAAAAATTATTAGCTATAAACCAAATGACCTAACAATTGATTCGATATGGTTTTTCTTAAGCCATAAGTTTGGAAATTTTGCTAATTTAAAGATTGCGATTATTGGGTCCGGAAATATTGGCTTTAAGCTTGCTTTAAAACTTGTAGAAAGTGGAGCGTATGTGAATCTTAATAGAAGGGATAAAGTTTTAGGATTACAATTAGCAAGTACAATTAATTCTATTAAACCCAAAAATACTTTAGCTAATGCAGAATATTATGAAGATCCAGTAAGAACTTGTACTTTATGTGACGTAGTTATAGGAACTGGCAAAACTGATATTCTAATTATCAATGAAAGAATGGTATCTGTAATGGCAAAAGGTGGAACTCTTATCGACTGTGGTAAAGGTAATATCACTGAAGGTGCCATTAATTATGCCTATGAACTTGGCCTGAAAATTTTTAGAAGTGACGTTACATCAGGTATAATTTCTTTTGTTGATCAAGCTATAATGATTAAAAAAATAATTAATAATAAAACTGGCAGGAAATTATTAAAAGATGATATGTACATAGTTTCTGGCGGAGTATATGGTAGGTATGGTGATGTAATTGTTGATGATTTTGATGCTCCAGAAACTATATATGGGATGGCGGATGGTAGAGGTCAATTAATAGAAAAATTAACTAATTTACAATTAAAAAAGATAAAAGATGTTTCAAATTATTTTAACATAAACCAACAATTTTCGAAAACTTATAAATGACCATTGATAAAAAAGGGAAAATTTTTGTAATTGGAGCTGGACCTACAGGGCTAGTTTCTGGATGGAAATTATCTGAAAATCAAAGAGAAGTTCATGTGTTCGAGGCATCAAATAGAGTTGGTGGTTTATGTGCAAGTTGGGAGTGGAATGATTTTGTTTTAGATATAGGTCCTCATATTTTTCACACACCAGACAAAAACTTAGAAAATTTTTGGAAAGAAGAATTTGGTGACCTGTTAGAAGAAGGTGAATATTATTGTGGTAATATTAAAGGCGAAAAATTTGATCAATTTCATCCCTATCCAATTTCCTGGGAGCAAATTTCAAATTATCCTCAAGATTTGAGAGAAAAAATTGTTAAAGAAATTACATCAATTGATAACTTAAAAAAAGCAAAAGCATCAAATTATAGAGAATATATGGATGCTCAAGTTGGTCCAACTTTGAGAAGTATGTTTTACGAAAAATATCCTATGAAAATTTGGGGTATTAATCCAAATGATATGACAGCAGATTGGGCTCCTAAAAGGATTCAATTTAGAGAAAAAATCTCCCCATTTTATGTGAATGAGTGGTCAGCAGTTTCAAAAAAGGGAACTGGGGCTATTTATTCTAGAATTGCGGATAAAATTATTAAATTTGGAGGAAAAATAGAGTTTAATAAAAAGGTCACTAGCTTTAAAACTTCAGGAAAATTAATTTCAGAAATAATTTTTTCAGATAATTCCAAACAATTAGTTGAACCCAATGACATAATAATTTCGTCTATTCCAATCACAATTTTGGCAAAATTTTTCAACTATGAACCAAAACTGAGTTTTCGAGGAGTCAGGTTAGGTTATTTTTTAATTAATAAAGATAGATTGCTACCAAGGGGCAAAAATTGGTTGTATTTTGATCACGAAAAAATCCTTTTTAATAGGATTACCGAACCTAAAACCATGAGTAGATCACTTGGTAAAAATAATAAATCAATAATAGTTACTGAGACTTGTTATAGCAAAAATGATTATGTTGATAATTTAACTGATTTAGAGTTTACAAACAAAATAGTTACCGATCTACTAAAGACATTTTCACTTGGCACAAACGACATTCTTGACACTATTTCTCATAAAGAAGACTACGTGTATCCTGTCCAAACTACTGGATATCAAAAAGAATTAGCAAAAACAAGATCAATAATTGATAAATACGATCAGTTATATTCACTCGGAACAGGTGGAGATTTTAATTATGCAGATAGTCAAATTTTATTTCATATGGCATTTGATATTTCGGATGAAATATTAAATAATAATAAAATTAATTCTAAAACAATTAAACAAATAACCCCTGTTACACAAAATAGCATCGTTAAATTAGGTGATAAAAATGTAGGTCCAGGAAATGAATGTTACATTATCGCAGAAGCAGGTATTAATCATAATGGCGATGTAAATGTAGCTAAAGAATTAATAGACCAGGCAGTTTTATCAGGATGTTCTGCTGTTAAGTTTCAATCTTTTACCAAAGATAGTAGGGTTTCTAAAACTCAAAAGTTTGCAAAATATGCTGAAGAAGCTGATGGCTTACAAGAAAATATTTATGATTTGTTTGAACGTTTGTCTTTGTCATTTGAAGATCAGAGAACTATATTTAATTATGCCTCCAAAAAAAATATTCCTGTTTTTTCAACGCCATTTGATTTTGACAGTGTGGATTTTCTTGAAAAATTAGGAGTCTTTGCATATAAAATAGCATCGATGGATTTAGTCAATCTCCCACTAATAGAATATGTAGCAAAAAAAATGAAACCTATTATTCTTTCTACAGGAATGAGTACTTTATCTAATATCGAGGATGCTACAAATGTTATATTAAATTGTGGCAACCCGAACATCATATTGTTGCACTGTAATTCGTCATATCCTGCACCAGAAGAAGAGATGAATTTATCTGCTATAGAGACTTTAAAGAATACTTTTAAAGTACCCGTTGGATTATCAGATCATACGTTTGGATTGTTTGTGTCTCATACTGCAATTGCAAGGGGAGCTAATATAATTGAACGACACTTCACTCTTGCTAGAACTATGGTAGGTCCAGATCATATTTTATCATCTGAATTAGATGAAATGTCGCAGTTGGTGGAAATTGCTAAAAGAGTTCCAAAAATACTGGGTAATGGGATTAAAAAAGTTCAGCCTGCTGAATTGACAACTCTAAATATGCAACAAAAATGCATTTATGCTTCTAGGAACATTACTAAAGGTGAAAAAATAAAACTTGCTGATATTACGGTAAAAGGTCCAGGTGGGGGTGTCCTTCCAAAATATATTGACATTATAATTGGCAGAAAAGTTAAAACGGATATTAAAAGAGACACTGCTATAAATTGGAATGATATCTAAATAATAGGGTTATAAATGAAGAACATATTAGCATTAATTCCTGCACGCTCTGGGAGTAAAGGTATACCTTTTAAAAATATATTGAAATTTAGAGGTAAACCTCTATTAGCTCATAGTATAATTTATGCAAAAAAATCATCATTAATTCAAGATGTTGTTGTTTCTACAGACTCAGAGGAATTTGCTTCAATATCTAATGAATTTGGAGCGAGAGCTCCATTTCTTAGACCTTATGATTTGTCTGGAGACAAAGTTCAAGATTACCCTGTAGTTAAACATGCTGTTAATTTTTTAGAAAAAGAAACTAAAAATAAAATTGATTATATTGCCCTTTTGAGACCGACATCACCTCTAAGGCCACCTAATTTAATAGAAAAAGCTTACCAGATTCTAAAAAATAATAAATTAGGTACATCTGTAAGAAGCGTAGTGCCTGTAAATCAGCATAGTTATAGGCAATGGTTTGTCAATGGAGATAGAATGATTCCAGCACAAGAAAATATTTTTGAGCCATATAATCTACCAAGGCAACAGTTACCAAAGTCTTATTTTCAATCAGGTGATATTGAGTTTATAAAAAGAAGTACGCTTGATCAAAATACTGTGAGTGGTGATTACATATTACCTTTAATATTAGAAAACAAGGATTTATATGATATAGATACTTATGAGGATTTAAAATAAACAAATCAAATTGTATTGCTGTTCCTTATTTTATTTATTATCAAAGTTGAAGATTTGTTCTTAATGAGTGGTATAAAGTAAGTTTTAATTTTTAATAAATTTAGTGTATTTACGTATGAAATATCGTTCATATTATAATCTTCTCCTTTTGTGTATATATCAGGATTAATTTCTCTGATAAGTTTATCAGGTGTTAATTCATTAAAAATTATACATAAATCTACAGATTTTAAGGATGAAATAATTTCAGCCCGGTCTTTTTCATCGATAATTGGTCGATCTAGTCCTTTGCTTAATTTTTTTGTAGATTTATTTGAATTGATACCAACTATTAAACTGGCTCCAAGTTTTTTGGAGTTTTTTAGATAATTAACATGACCTGAATGTAAAATATCAAACACCCCATTAGTAAACACTATTGGTTTAGCCAATTTTTCAGTAATATTTACTACATCACTCTTATCTGAAAAAAAATGCCAATATTTCAAGTCAATTATTCCTGATCATTTTTCAATTTTTTTATATATTTAGCTATACCCTGTTGTACATTTAAAAATTTATTACAAAACCCAAATTTTTTTATTGAATCCATATTTGCCAAAGTATAATTTTGGTATCGTCCTATAAGTTCTTCTGGGAAATTAATATAATCAATAGTTTCATTAAAAATCTGGTCATCCACTGGAATGTGATTTCCTATTATCACTCGTGCAATTTCATTAAAAGATGCCGCCTTACCAGTACCTAAATTAAAAATACCTGAAACATTAATATTTTTATAGAACCATAATACAGTATTAACAACATCATCTACATAGATGAAATCCCTACATTGTGTACCTTTTTCAAAATTTAAATAATCTCCAAATAATTTTATTTTTTTATTTTTTTGGTACTGATTATAGAATTGAAAAATACAAGATGACATTTTACCTTTATGTTCTTCTCCATGTCCATAAACATTAAAATATCTAAGTCCAACAACTTGACTAGTTAAATCATTTATTCTTTTTCTTACATAATTATCAAACGCTAACTTTGAGTAACCGTATATATTAATAGGATTTTCATACAAATGATTTTCTGTGCAGGTTTCATTTAAACCGTACACTGCTGCTGATGAAGCATATATAAATGGAATTTCTTTTTCAGTCGCCCAGTTAAAAAGTTTAATAGAAAATGTGTAGTTATGTTTAAACATTAACTTTCCATTTCTTTCCATAGTATCAGTTATCGCTCCCTGATGAAATATGCAATGAGGTTTATCTAATGAATTAGTTTCAAGTTTTTTTAAAAAATCCTCAATATCTAGAAATTCTAAATATTCAATTTTTTTAAGGTTAGAAAACTTTTCTCCATTTGTAAGATCGTCAATAATAACTATATCTTTAATCCCATTAATATTTAATTGTCTAGCCAATGCGCTTCCTATAAAACCTGCACCACCAGTTATCCATACATTCATCAAAAAATTTCCTCAAACATTATAGAAGATGTCCCAAATTTCTGTACTATAATTCCACCTGCTCTATTAGCAACTTCACAAGCGCTTTTAAGAGAGCAATTAATAGACAACAGTACAGCTAATACACTAATTACAGTGTCGCCTGCGCCTGTTACATCATAAACTTCAGAAGATCTTCCTTTTATATTAAATTGTAAATTTTCCTCTAGTTGAAATAAAGTCATACCGTCTTTACCTTTAGTTAGTACTATATTTTTTATTTCATTTTCTTCCATCATTTTAAAAATTTTTCTCTTAAAGTCCTTCTCATTGTTATAGGGACCTACAAGCATTTTTATCTCTTTATAGTTTGGAGTAATAATATCAGCTCCTTTAAATTTTCTGATATCAGAGCCTTTTGGGTCAATTAAACATATCTTGTTATTACCTTTTACTCTTTGAATTAAATCAGGTAATTCGTCTAAAACACCTTTAGCATAATCACTAAAAATTATAACATCTGATTTCTTAAAACGTTTTAAAAAGTTATTAAACGTTTTTTTAGTAATTTTTGGAGGTATTTGTTCGTCATCCATTCTTAAAATTTGTTGATAGTTGCCAATTAACCTCGTTTTTTTTACAGTCTTATAAGAATTATTTTTTTCAATGAAACAAATTATATTTTTCTCTTCTAATTTATTTAATAATTTTTGACCATCAAGGTCATTACCAATCACGCTAACTATTTCGACGTTGCAACCTAAGGTTTTACAATTAAGCGCTACATTTGCAGCGCCTCCAAGTCTTTCTTCAGTTTTGAAAATACTCAATATAGGAACAGGAGCTTCTGGAGAAATTTTTTCAACCTTACCAAATAGATACTGATCCAAAATTAGATCACCTATAACTAATATATTCTTTTGTTTTAATTTAGATTTACTGACTGTCATTTCTTTAACTCATTATACATCTATAATAATAATTTTTATTTATTTTGACTAAACTTAAATAAAATATTGAATAAAATGAAAAAATTATCATAGAAAAGATAGATAATATTATTGATAGTCTCCCAATTCTTTTATTATTATGAATTTTTTGAGAGCTTATAGTATGATCATTTGAATAATGATTGGGAATAATTTTTTCTTTAATAAAAATTAAAGTGAATATTATGCTTATAATAAATGAACCAAATCCGAAAGATAAAATCTCTAAATAATTAAACGAAAAGTTCAATCTAAGTTCTCTTATTTTTTGCATTCAATAACGAATTAATTAATTTTTCTCTTAACACAAGTTTTTTGTTAGTAGGAACCATATTAGTCATCATCCCTTTTTTAACTTTACCTAACCTAGTCATTACGAGGGTTGATATTAAGTTCAAACAAATTTTTTGAGCAGTACCCGCCTTAAGTCTAGTTGATCCAGCAACAATTTCTGACCCGGTGTCTAAAATAATTGGAATCTTTGAGTGTTTCTCAAGCTTACTGTTTTTGTTATTACTTACTCCAATAGTCAATGCTCCTATTTGATTAGCTAATTTTATTACTTCAATTGTAAAAGTTGTAGAACCACTAGCAGCTAATCCTATAACAACGTCATTTGCTTTAATCTTATTTTTCACAATTTCAACAACGTTTTTATCTCTTAAATCTTCAGCACCCTCTATTGATTTTGTAAGAGCTTGTGTCCCTCCGGCAATAATAAATTTAACACGGTTAACAGGCCATCCAAAAGTAGGGTAAAGTTCAACTCCATCTTGAACTGCAATTCTAGCCGATGTACCGGCTCCAACGTATACAATCTTATTTTTTAAATTATTTGATAATAAACTTATTATCTCAGTTACAGACAATTCAATTGAATTTAATGCTCCTCTTACTGCTTTAAATGCTCTAAAATGATTTTCCAACATTATCACTAATGCTTTTTCATTATTTAATTTGTCAATATGATAGTCTTCGTCAGGAATGGTTTCGGTTGTTTCTTCTTGCATATTTAATCCATTAAAAAGTTATTAGATTATAATTTTCTATATATCAAAGACATCATATTCTCGAAAAATGGAGGGCTAATAGTATTATCTATAATGTTATGTTTATTATACTCAACTCTTTTATTTATTAGATTTAAATCTTCATTAATATTTTCATATGGCGTTCCTATGTATGGATACTCAGACCAAATTAATTTTAAGTCAAAATCATTCGCTAATAAAGATAGATTTTTTGCTGAAAAATGCCATAGGTGTTCAACAGGATGAAATAAATTCCAATCTTTTTTATATAAGTTAGCAGAAAATGACGCACCATTAGGGGTTGCACATATGTAAAATAAAGCTCCAGATTTCATCAAAGAACTAATTTTTTTTATTGTTTTTCTTGGATCAGGTACATGTTCTATAACTCCTCTCATAGTAATAACGTCAAAAGAAGAAACAGAAAAAGGACACTTTAACACATCACCTAAATATAGATTTTTAGAATTAACATTTAAATTTTCCTTGGCAAGCTCAATTGCGAATGGATCTAACTCAGTTCCAAATTTTTCAAAACTATTAGGAATTTCTTTTAAAAAATATCCACCGCTGCATCCAACATCTAAAATTTTGCCATTTTCTGAAAATTTTTTTAAAATTTCTACATCCATTTTATATTGAAACGATCTTTGTTTCATTTTTTTGTCATTATTAAGTCTAGTTTCTCCTATATAATTACAATAAAACTCTCGAAGACCAGTCGGACTTAGTTGAGGGTTCATAAAAATAAAACCACATTTTTTACAGATATCTGCTTTAAATCCTTGAAACTCAACCCAATTCTGTATTTTGTTGCTATTACAGCACAAACATTTCGATAGCTCAACTGTGCCAAACTCGTCATATAGCTTTGAGTAATCATTTCCTCGAAAAAAATATTTTGAATTCATAAAACTTCTCCAATTTTCTAACTGAAAACTTTTATAGTTTTTTGACTAAACATCTTGGTAACTGACAATTCTTTACTTTCAACTTTACCGGCTTGCACGCTTTGTTCTTTTCGATTTAATTGGTTTAATTTATTTATAATTAAATTAACATCATTTAAATTAAAATTCTTTTCATTTCTTCTAAATTCAAATCTTTTACCTTGTATAATTTTTCTAATAGTATGAAAAAGGTTGAATCCCAAAATCTCACGACCAAATTGTTTGTAATTAACTTTGTAATTAGAGTGACTATATAAAGAGTCGTTTACATAATGTTTATTTATATTTAAATAATCAAAAACAACATTACTTACCCTTAATGAAGATTTACCATCAGCACTCAACAACCTCGATTTAATAAGCTTTTTCCTGTCTATTTTCATCTTCGATGAAGGTTTTAGACGATTGTTGTTACTTATTTTTTTTATCAAAAAAATAAGCTCATCAAAACTCTTGGGATTATGATTAATTTCTCCTGGAGGGGCTTGTGCCTTTAAATGAGGTGTATTTATCCACTCTAACGATATTGGTTCTTTCCCTAACATGACAGCCTCAATGGCTGTTTGACAATTTAAATGTATTAATGCTTCACAACTATTTAACCATTCGATGGCTGTTTTTGTTTGATTTATTTCAAAGTTAGGAAAACGCAAAAGCTTCTCATAAGGTGTTCTAGACTCAAAAGGATGGGGCCGTAGAACAAAATTAACGTTAGGGACCGTTTTGCAAATTCTTTCAATAATTGAAATAACTTTTTTATTTACTTCATATGAATCTTTAGCATATTTGTTTGCAAATTTTCTATCATACCCCATATCAATCATCGCTTTAGATTCTTCAATATAATTTTTAGTAAACTTAGGGTTTCCAACAGGGAAAGTTGTGTTTATTAAAATAAATTTTTTTTCATAAAAATCTTTATGGAATATTTTGTTGTAAGGATGAATGCAAAAATCATATCTTGGGCAACCTGTTATTTTTAATACTCCATCATTAAAAATATTTTTTTTCCTGAAAGCGTTATATTGATCATGACCCCATAAACAATATAAATTAACAAGATTTTTTTCCATTATATTAAAAACAAATTGTGAAAATTTTTCAATATCTCTTCCTGGAGAACCTTCAGTATCTAAAATACATATTTTTATATTTTCTTTTTTGTATCTTTGAAGTAATGGAATATTATTAGGTCTAAGGTAATTCGCAATAACAAGGTCAGGTTTAATTGCAATTATATCAAATGCTTGACAGTACATTGGAACTATATAAGCGTTAACATTTTGTTTTGCCAAATGCCAAGCTATTAGTGTTATACCCTCTAAATCTCTCAGAGGGTTGTCAACGATCAAACAAACTTTATACTTCATTAAAAACCTTATAAATTATGATTTAAAAAATAACTTTTAATATGAAACTTAAAATGATTAATGTTAGAGCAACTCTGTCTCTTAGCTTCATGAACTATAGTAATATTTTTAGATTGGGCAACATTAAGGCCAAGTTTTCTTGGTCTTCTACAAAGATCCACATATTCTTGTTGTGAGGAATTATAAATCCAATTTATTGGAAGTTCTTGAAGCCATTTTAAATTTTGAATTTTCTCAGGTATGTTTATAGTAATAAACATTTTTACAATTTCTTTACAATTTCTTAGGCTTTTTATTAGAGGTAATAATAGTGTAAACTGCCCGTGACTTACCATTGATATTGTTATGTTAATGGATTTAATCATAATAACTTTTAAATAACTTCCCAGTAAACTGGAAAATTAGGATTAAATACTGATATAGAATCATTGCCAACTTTTATTTGTTTTTTAAAAACAATAGGATTTTCTCGCTTCAATAATTTGATTTTAGTTTTATTTTTGCTTAGGCCATAATGGTTTGATCCATTTAAGCTTGTAAATTTTTCAAGATTTTCAATAGAATTATAATCGTCAAATACTTGAGCTAATATTGACATACAATAAGTGGCATTGAAAATACCAGCACATCCACAACAATTTTCTTTATAAGAAGTAAAATGAGGAGCAGTATCCGTACCTAAAAAAAACTTTTTATTACCCTTAGTTGCGACTTTAATTAGTGACTTCCTATGTTTCTCTCTTTTTAAAATTGGTAAACAATAGTTGTGAGGTCTAATGCCACCAACAAAAATTGCGTTTCTATTTAGGGCCAAGTGATGAGGAGTTATAGAAGCTACAAGATTTTGATTGCCCTGATTAACATACATTGTTGCATCTTCAGTAGTTATATGTTCAAGAGTAATTTTAAGTTCTGGTAATTCTTTACAAATAAAATCTAGATTTTGATTAATAAAAACTTTTTCTCTGTCAAAAATATCAACTTCATTGTGAGTTACTTCTCCATGAATGAGAAGTGGCATACCAATTTTTGCCATTTTTTCGAGTGTAGGCATGATATTTTTTATATCCTTTACACCTGAGTCAGAGTTTGTTGTTGCACCTGCAGGGTAAAGTTTAGCCGCAAACACAGCTTTATTATTATATGCTTCTTCTAAGTCATTTTTATTGGTTTTTTCGGTCAAATATAACGTCATGAAGGGTTCAAAATTATCAGTTTTGGGAATAGCTTTATTTATTCTTTCTTTATATAGAATTGCTTGTTTTCCATTAAGTATAGGAGGTATTAAATTAGGCATGACTATTGCTCTTGCAAAATTTCTTGTGGTTTCAGGAACAACTACTTTCAATATTTCTCTATCTCTAAAATGAACATGCCAATCATCTGGTTTGATAATTTCTATTTCTTGCATAGTGTTGATCTAATCTTTAAAAATAAAATTTAGTATGTTAATAGTATAGATAAATTGAACATATTAATTAACTTTTGGGAAGTTTACTATGAAAATTTCAATTATTTCTGCTAGTCATAGAACTAAATCTCAATCAAAAAAAATTTCTAATGTACTCAATAATAACTTATTAAGCTTACAGTCAGATTTGGACATATATGAAATAGATTTAGCGGATACATCATTGCCTCTTTGGTCATCTGATAAAAAAAAGGGAGAGGGTGTTTGGGGAGATACTTGGAATTCAATTTCAGATAATTTAAGTAAATCAGATGGTTTTATTTTAGTAGTGCCTGAATATGGTGGAATGGCAACACCTGCTGCTAAAAATATTTTTTTATTGTGTGGCAGTGGTGAATTTGCACATAAGCCTGGTTTAATAGTATCAGTTAGCAGTGGAAATGGTGGTGCTAATCCAATATCTGAGTTGAGAATGTCTTCTTACAAGAATACACACATAATGTGGATACCAGAAAACATTATTATTAGAAATGTAGAAGAATTTAATCCAGGTGCTCATGGCAATAATATTCCTGAATGGTTAGATAATAGAATAGATTACGTTTTGAAGTTACTTTTGGCTTATGCATCAAATATGAAACCTCTAAGAGAGATAATTAACAGGAAGGATTTTGGAAATGGAATGTAATGATACAATCAAAAAATTTGAAGAAATTGAAGGTTGGGAAAAAACTAATGATGGAAGAGAGGCGTTTGTCAAACTTTTCAAATTTTCTGATTTTAAACAAGCTTTTTCCTTTATGACGTCTATTGCCATGAAAGCAGAACAAATAAATCATCATCCAGAATGGGAAAACGTATATAATAAAGTTACAATTACTCTTACAACTCACGATGCTGGAGGCGTTTCTGAGTTAGATTACAATTTGGCAGTTTTTACAGAAAAGTGTTTCAAAAATTATACTTGATTTTTGATTAAATAGGTTATGGAAAAAGATATATTTTCAAATCCAGTGACGTGGATACCATCTGATGAAAAAATTCAATCTTCTCAGATGTATAAATTTATGAAAAAAATTAATGCGCAATATAATTTAAATTTAATCAGTTTCGCTGATTTACATGGTTGGTCAGTAAAAAACAAAAGTGACTTTTGGTCATTTGTTTGGGAATTTTTTGAGGTTAAAGGTTCTAAAGGAGATATCCCATATATCGACCCTGAAAACTTAATGCCAGGAAGTAAATTTTTTCCCAATGGGACTGTGAATTATGCTGAAAACATGCTCTCTGGGGATGTTTCTGGCACTGCGATTGTTTTTAAATCTGAGGCTAAAATTAGAATAGAGATTTCTTGGAAAGAGCTTAGGGGGCAAGTTACTATTCTAGCACATTTTTTACGAAAACAAGGTGTTAAAAAAGGAGATAGGGTTGCAGCATATATGCCTAATATGCCTGAAACTGTAACAATGATGTTAGCAACTTCATCTATAGGTGCAATATTTTCTTCGGCGTCTCCAGATTTCGGTGTGGATGGTGTACTTGATAGGTTTGGTCAAATTGAACCAAAAATTTTACTTACTACTGATGGTTATTGGTACAATGGTAAAGAAGTTAACATAACTAATAAAGTTTCAGACGTTGTTAAATCCTTACCTTCTTTACAAAAAGTTGTCATTGCACCACTTTTAGGAAATAAATTAGAGTATGATGTTGATAAGTTTATTAGCTATAGCGTTGTTCAAGAAAAATACTTTACACAAGACATATTTTTTGAACCTCTTTGTCTAGATGACCCTTTGTATATTATGTTTTCTAGTGGAACTACAGGTAAGCCTAAATGTATTGTTCATTCAAATGGCGGCATTTTATTAAAACATTTAGTTGAAATGGGTTTGCATTCTAATGCACGAAAAAAGAGTAGAGTTTTTTACTTTACAACTTGTGGATGGATGATGTGGAATTGGTTGGTGTCAGGACTTCTACTTAAATCTACAATTTATTTATATGATGGCTCCCCTTTTTTTCCAAATGCGGAAATTTTATGGGATTATGTTGATGGTGAAAAAATAAATTTCATGGGGGTTTCAGCAAAATATATTGATGCTTTAAGTAAAGAAAATATTAATATTATTAAGAAGTATGAATTAAGTGACTTAGAGATAATTGGATCAACAGGATCTCCATTAGTACATGAAAGCTTTGATTACATATATAATAATGTAAAAAAAGATGTTTCGGTCGCAAGCTTATCAGGTGGAACAGATATAGTGGGTTGTTTTGTAGGTGGTAATCCAATGTCAGTAGTTCGACGAGGTGAAATACAGGGTCCAATTTTAGGTATGGATGTTCATGTTTATAATGAAAATGGAGAATCGGTAAAAAATGAGAAAGGAGAGTTGGTTTGCTCTCAGAGCTTTCCTACTATGCCATTAAATTTTTGGAATGATGTAAAGAATGAAAAATATCATGACGCTTATTTTAGTAAATATCGAAATGTGTGGTGTCATGGAGATTATATTGCAAAAACTGAAAATGATGGTTTCATAATTTTTGGCAGATCCGACGCCACTTTAAACCCTGGAGGAGTTCGTATTGGTACAGCCGAAATTTATAGACAAGTTGAACAAATAGAAGAAATTCTTGAAGGCCTAGTTGTAGGACAAATTTGGAAGGGTGATACAAGGGTAGTTTTATTTGTAAGATTGAAGCCAAAATATGATTTGACACAAGACCTAATCACAAAAATAAAAACTAAAATCAAAACAGGAGCCTCTCCTAGGCATGTTCCTTCAAAAATTATTGTTGTTAATGATATACCTAGAACAAAATCTGGCAAAATAGCGGAATTAGCCGTGCGGGATTTAATTCATAATAAAAAGATTGATAATAAAACGGCCTTATCTAATCCTGAGTGTTTAGAAGAATATAAAAATATCGAAGAATTAAGAGTCTAACCCACTTCTTTTATTTCTGAATTTACAGAAAAAGGCTCTTCTTTTACTGTTATCGTTAGAATAAATGCTATAATACCTAAAGCAACGCTTAACCACCACATATTTTCATAATTACCATAAATATCAAAAAATCTACCACCAAGCCAAGCTCCTAACACAGCCCCTAATTGATGACAAATAAAACAGATACCTGATAAAGTTGCTAGATATTTAGGGCCTATAAACGAAAGTATAATAGCATTTGTCATTGGAACTGTTGCTAGCCAAAATATTCCAATTAGAGACCCAAATAATATAGCTATTGTTGGCGAGGGCGGTGACAAAACAAATATGGTAATTGCTAATGATCTAAATAAATATATTATTGATAAGGGCATAGGTTTTTTAATTTTTCCTCCTAGCCACCCAAAGCCTATTGTTCCTAAAATATTAGTTACACCTATGATTGCTAAGGACCAGCCGGCAACTTCCACAGAAATACCTTTTGATACTAAGTCAGTTGGAAGGTGTAAAGCTATAAAAGTTACATGAAAACCGCAAACAAAAAAACCAAGTACCAATAATAAATAATTTTTTTCTTGTAAAGAAAATTTAACAGTATTTTTTAAATCTTCCTTAAAAGCTTGATTTTGTGCACTAACATTATTTGGATCATTTAGAAGCGGTAAAAGAAATAATAGACAAGTAGATATTGAAGCTAAAACAAGTAAGCTTGTTTGCCATCCAAATTCTTTATTCATCCACATGGTTGGCAACACTACAGCAAATTGACCGAATGAGCCTGCAGCGGCAACTAATCCCATAGCAAGCGAGCGTTTATTTACTGGAGCCACCTTACCTGCTATACTAACAATAGTAGCCATTCCAGCCCCACCAAGACCAAACCCCATTAGAGTTGTAGCTGAAAATAGTTTAATTTCTGAGGTGGGGTTGCTCATGAAAAAAATTCCAGAAGCAAAACAAATTATTCCGAAGGCTAATACTTTTTGAGGGCCAAATTTATCAATTAAAATACCAAGAACAAACGTTACTAAACCCCAGACAATCGCTTGAACACCAATAGCGAATGAAAAGAACTCTTTTCCGTCATTCATGAAAGTGGAGATTGGCTCTAAAAACAATCCAAGAGCTTGTCTTACACCCATAATCATTGCAATTATTATAGAACATACGAGTATGATGACTTGCCAATCCACTTTTTTTATTTCCATCGTTATTCCTACAATTTAAAAATTAAATATGAATTTTACTAATTTTATTCATTAAAGTGTCAATCTCTTTATAATTTTTTATACCTAATGCTTTTATATATTTGTGTTGAGTTTCTTCCCAAATAATAATTGCTTCTCTAAGTTTGTTTTGACCAACAGTCGTTAATTGAATTATTTTATTTTTATTATCTTGTTCGTATTTATAAGAAATGAGGTTCATTTTTATTAATTTTTCAATATTGCGCAAAACTGTGGTTCTATCCAGCTCTAGCAGATATGATAAATCAGAAATATTTGTTTTACCCAATTTTTGAACATTTCTTAAAGTACTAAACTGAGTGATTTTAAGATCAACTTTAGCTAGAGCTGAATCATATATTTTAGTTAGATTATTACTCGCTTTTCGAAGACTTATACAATTACAAAAAGTATTATGTACCATAATATGTGTATATACACATTTCATAATCGAGTCTAATTAATATTAAATTAACCCCTTCCTTTATAGTTTTCAACGGAATGATCTGGGATAAATAAATTTTTAGGCTGCTCACATGTTTGCCAAAATATATCAATTGGAATTCCACCTCTTGGGTACCAGTAACCACCAATTCTTAACCATTTAGGAGACAGTAAATGAACAATATCTTGAGCAATTGAAATTGTGCAATCCTCATGAAAAGCACCATGATTTCTATACCCTAATAGGTATAATTTAAAGGACTTACTCTCTACTATAAATTTATTAGGAACGTAGTCTATTACAATGTGCGCAAAATCAGGTTGAGATGTAACTGGACATATTGAAGTGAATTCAGGACAAGTAAATCTTATATTATAATCTAAACCAATTTTAGGGTTATTTACTTTTTCAAGAATATTTTTGTCAGGAGATTCTGGAACTTCACCTTTATAGCCAAGAGCATTTAGGTCTTTATCTGATTTACTCATGTAAATATCTCACGTAATTAATAGATGTTAGTTCATTATTGATAGAATTTATTTTTGACAATATTATTTTTTGCCATTCTTCAATATTTCCAGCTAAATAAGCTTCTTCTGGAAACAAAATACTTCTAGAGGCGTTAATCAAACCAAAGTTTAAAAGGTTAGTGTGCTTGGTATCTTGAATTAATGGTGCACATGCGTCTTTTGCGGATGCGCCTTGAGCACCATAACCAGGAATTAAAAATGGAGCGTTAGGTAATAGTTTTCTTAATTCCAAAGCATCTTCTCTAAACGTAGCTCCAGATACAACTCCTATTGAAGATAACCCTAAGGTGCCTTTATACTTTTCTACAATAGGTTTTAAAATATTAGCAAGATGCTCATAGCATTTAATGCCTGTTGAAAGCGGCATTTCTTGAATATCTTTAGAGCCTTTATTACTTGTATGCGCCAAAATAAATAATCCACTACCTGTTGTGGAAGCTTTTTTAAAGAAAGGTTCTAAACTATCAATTCCCAACCATGGGTTGACAGTAAGAGCATCGCTTGGAAATGGAGCATTTTTTCCTAAATAAGCATTTGCATAGGCTTGACTAGTGCTTCCTATGTCCCCTCTTTTTGCATCCATAACTACTAAAATTTTTTTTGACTGGGCATGTTTACATAAGGATGAAAGTAGCTTCATACCATCTGGACCAAGTTGTTCAAACAATGCAATTTGGGGTTTTATTGCGGGCACTAATCCAGTAGCGACGTCTAAAAGTGAAAAACAAAATTTTTCAACTTGCCCAACAATATTCGAAGATTTAGTTGTTATATCAAAAATTTTAGGCATTAAGTCTAGATGTGGATCAACACCTAAACACAAGAAAGATTTTGAGTTTCTAATTTTTGTAACAAGTCTGTCTCCAAAGTGGTTAATCATGTATTAAAATATACCTAAAGCATTTCTATAAGTGTCTAATAAGGCCTCTTGCTCTAATCTTTCGTCGATGTCTATTTTTCGAAATAATAGAACTTTGCGCATAATTTTTGGTTCATAGCCTGAAATTTTAGCGTCAGAATAAACTTCCTTAATATCTGCAAGAATATTATTCTTCTCTTCTTCTAACCTCTCAATTCTTTCAATAAAACTTTTAAGTCGACCATCTTTAGATTTAGTATTAACGATACCGCTATTTACTATATCACTCATTTTAATGTGTTTTTGATTTGTTGTTTTTAAATTTATTTTGTTGGTTTTCACTAGCATCTGTTTGATATTTTTCTTTCCAAACTGAATGAGGCATTCCATACACTATTTCTTTAGCGTCGTCTTTATTAAGTTCAACTCCATTTTCCTGAGCAGCTTCAGTATACCATCTGGAAAGACAGTTTCTACAAAATCCACTGAGGTTCATCAAGTCAATATTTTGAACATCAGTTCTATTCTGAAGGTGTTTTAAAAGTTTTTTTAAAACTTCTGACTCTATTTTCAATTTATTTTTATCATCCATAATAACACCTCATCGTTCAATAGATTTTTTAGCACAACTATCTCATCAAAACAATTTGTAAAAATGTAAAATAAATATTAGCATAAGCTAACTTTGGAATTTAAGTTATGAATAATGAAATAGAAATTAATTCTGACAGGTTTGCCCAAGTAAGAAGCGCGAGGAACTCCGAAACTGCAGAAGATTATACAGAAATGATAGCAGATTTAATCAATGAAACCGGTGAAGCTAGGGCAGTTGATTTAGCAAAGCATTTTGGAGTAACTGGGCCAACAGTTAATAGTGTTATAAGACGTCTAGTTAGAGAGGGATTGGTTGAAAGTAAACCTTATAGATCCATATTCCTTACAGATAAGGGACAATTATTAGCTGACTACTGTAAAAAACGACATGAAATAGTATATAACTTTCTATTAAAAATAGGTGTCAATGAAGACGTTGCAAAAAATGATGCTGAAGGTCTTGAGCATCATGTAAGCACAGAGACATTGAGTGTTTTTCAAAAATTTAACAGAAAATGATTTTTTATTTAACTATACCCTCAAAGAGATAATAAGTTCTTTTTAGCCCTTTTATTGTATTTGTAGAAATTTTTCGGATAAATTTAGTGTTCGTAAGATTAGCAAAGTCATTTCTAAAATTTAAATCACGTTTTATGATCATGATTTTTTCGTCCTTTTTATGCTTTTTTGTGTCATAATTATAATTTTTTTCGTAAAAGTTTCCTGGAAAGGTACTTTTTGTTTTTAAAAATATTTTATTTTTAAATTTATTATCAATTTTAACCAAATAGTAATTAAATCTTGTTATTTCACCTCTGTTCATAAAAACCAATTTAGACATTTCCTTATTATCAAAAGATTTTTTTATTTCAGTTGAAAGTATTTCAAAACCTAAGTTTTTTCTCAAAGGATCGGATTTTAAGTGAATGGGGTAAAAGTTTCCACTTAGAGTAATTTTTAAAATTAATAATGATAGTACAAAATTTATAATTAAGCCAAATTTAGTTAGTAGTCTTAACACCCTATGTTTTTGCATGATTGCATAAGCGCTAATCATTAATGTAGCACTGATATATGCAGTTACTGCCCAGTTAGGGTTAGCTATCTTCAAAAAGCTCTGAACTATCATTAAAGTAATAATTGGTAAAGAAAGCATACCCAAAAGGGAAAGCTTTTGGTCTTTAAAAAAACTATTAAAAATTATATATAAATATAATAAAAAAATTATAGGTCCAAATACTAATAACTGTGATGATAAAAAATCAATTACATTTGCGTAATTCATTATAATCTCTGAAAGATCAGCATTTGATATAGTATGGCCTGCTGTTACAAAGTCATTAGAATAATTCCAATATAAATTTGGAGTGGCTACCAAAATGCTTGAAATTAAAACCACAAGTAATTTTTTAAAGGTTAGTGCTTTACCTTTATCATAAATCACCCACCATAAAATTAGTAAAACAAAGAAGTATAAAGCAGCATATTTAGACAAGAATGCTAGCCCAAGACAAGCTCCTGCAAAGGTGGCGGAGATATATGAATCATCCTTAAATATCTTAAAAATAAATAATAAAGATAATGACCAAAATAATAACAAAGGTGTGTCAGTTGAAATAATAAAACTTCCTAATGAAGCTGCGGGAGTAAATATCCATAACAAAGCTGCAATACGGCCTGCTTTTATTCCAAAAGCAAACTGAGTTATTGCCCATAAAATTATTGAGATAAAGAAATGAATTATTGGTGAAAATAGTCTTACCGCCCATTCTTCATTTCCAAATATATTTGTAGATAATGCTATTGCCCATGCTATTAATGGAGGTTTTGTAAAATAGCCATAATCTAGATTTTGAGACCAATGCCAGTATTGAGCTTCATCTACAGATAGTTCTATGGGTGAAATAAATAAAGTATATATTCTTATTAGGGTAATAATAACTAATATTATAAAAACTATAGGAGTACTAAATATTATAGAATTTTCATTCGTATTACTGAGTGATAGCATTTTAATATCCCCAGTTTAAAAATTATTCTAAATTGCAAGTAATTACAATATCATTATTTGTTTTAAAATGTCTCATTGATATGTAAACCTTCTTGATTTTTTTATAATATAAGTTTAATTAAATTAAAAATATTAGTGAGTTTTGAATGAGTATTAATAAAGAAGTTAATGAATTAATAGAAGATTTTTCTTATTTTGAATCTTGGGAGGACAAATATCAGTATTTGATTGATTTAGGTAGAAATGTTCCCAAAATGGATGATAATTTGAAAATCGACCAGAATAAACTTAAGGGTTGCCAGTCTGTTGTTCATTTTAGTAATTTTTTTAATGATAATGGTACAATTACATTTATCGCAAATAGTGATGCTGCTATTGTTCAAGGATTAATAGCATTAATGCTCAAAGTTTTTTCAGAAAAGAAACCACAGGAAATTATAGATACAGATATAAATTTTCTTGAAAAAATTGGTTTAGACGAGCATTTATCTCCAACAAGAAAAAATGGTTTATCCTCTCTTATTACATCCATAAAAAATGTAGCCAAGTCAAAATTAGCATAAGGATTAAATTTGACAAATATTGGTAATAGATATGAAATCTCTAGTGTAACAAATGATAAAATCAAATTAATCAATAGTTTGCATCATCGGAAATATAGAAGGGAGCATAATTTATTCGTTGCAGAAGGTATTAGAATTTGTAGAGAAGCAGTAGAGAATGGTTGGGAAATAAGATACCTCTTATATGATAACCTTAATGCAGACGCTCAAAAAATTGAAAACCTAATTAGTGATGCATTATGTTTAGGCGCAGATGTTTTAGGAGTAACTTCTGAAATACTTTCCAAAATATCTCATAAAGAAAACTCTCAAAGTGTGTTATGTGTTACTTGTCAAAAATGGAATGATTTACCCGGTATAATAAAAGATAAAACCTTTGTAGCTTTAGAAACTGTAAGAGATCCAGGAAATTTAGGGACTATCCTAAGAACAATGGATGGAGTTGGTGCGACTGACTGTATTTTATTAGATCATTGTACAGACCCATTCTCTTATGAGTCAGTTAGGGCAAGTATGGGGGCAATTTTCAATGTCAATATAATAGCATCGAGTACCAAAAATTTTCTTAAATGGAAATCAAAACATAAAATTAGTCTTATTGGAACGTCTTTAATTAATGCAACTGATTATACCAAAACAAATTGGAAATTACCATTTGTTTTAGCTATGGGCAACGAAAAACAAGGTTTATCACACAATATTTTAAATGCATGTGATCAATTAATAAAGTTACCAATGTTAGGTCGTTCAGATAGCTTGAATCTAGCTGTTTCAACGGGGGTGGCGTTATATGAGTCAATTAGGAAAAATCCTAATTGACTCATCTTTTTCCCATCTTGCAAAAATAGCCGTACTAATTTGACGGGGATTCACTTGATCTTCAACTATAGATATTTCGCCTGACTCCACATTGCCAGAATAATTCTTCATCACCTCACGTAAGCCATAATGCAAAGAAATATGGCTAGACCTTATTGCGTAACTATTTAAAATAATAAAGATTGGATTATTAGACAAAATTTGTGGAAGGGATTTTAATAATAGAGGAAGATCATTGAACAAGTCCCATTTTTCGCCATTTGGCCCTCTTCCATATTTAGGTGGATCTAAAATAATACCATCGTATTTGTTGCCTCTTCTGATTTCTCTATTCACAAATTTTACAGCATCTTCAGTAATGAATTTAATGGGTAATTCTTGGAAAGAAGATAGATTTCTATTTTCAAAAGCATAGTTAATGGCTTTTTTACTTGCATCAACATGTGTAACAGAAGCGCCACATGAGGCCGCGTGTAAGGATGCTAGGCCAGAATAACCAAATAAGTTAAGAATTTTAGGATGATTTTTATGATTCAAAACAGATATATATTGATTAATTTTTTGAGCTGCCCAAATCCAATGAGGTGATTGATCTGGGAAAAATCCTAGATGTCTAAATGGAGTAGGGGTGGCAAAAAATTTTAGGCTATCAAAGGACATTTCCCATTTATCTGGAATGTTATTCTTTATAATCCACTTGCCTTTCGGATCTTCATTTTTTAATGATGATGAGCTTAGAAATGATCCTGATGAATTTTCCCACGCTTTAGCTTTTAATCTTGGCGCCCACATGGCTTGTGGCTCAGGTCTGGAAAAAATATATGGACCAAATTTTTCAAGTTTTTTTCCATTGCCGCTATCGATAAGTGAATAATCAGTCCAATTATTAGGATGAATAAGTAATGGTTTCATTAGGAAAAATCCTATTAAAAAAGTTTTGCACTATTAAAAATTAAAGTTAATAATAACAAAAATTGTATGAAATCAAATGAAAATAAAGCTATCAGTAATAATTCCAGTTTATGAAGCAAAAAACACTCTCCCAAGAGCCATAAATTCTATAAATAATCAAAAAATAAAAATTAATACTTTCAAAGTAGAAGTATTAATAATAGTTGATGATGGAAAAAATTATAAAGAAATCATCCCAAAAATAAAAAAAGGAATGACAATTAAAATAATAAAAACAAATGGTATTAAGACTGGACCAGGTAATGCAAGAAATTTTGGTATAGTAAAAGCGAAAGGTGAATTTGTTGGTTACTTAGATGCTGATGATGAATGGTCTGAAAATTACTTAAGTAAGATGTTAGAATTAGTTAAAAAACATGGTATCGCGTTTGCGCCTACCAGAGTATATGATGAAAATAATATTTTAATAAAACATTTTGAAGGCAAAAAGCGAGGATATCTCGATTTAAAAGATATTGGAGATATACCGTGTAGCTTTCATCCATTTATAATTAGAAATAAACAGAAAAAATTTGAGGAAATACGAAGCCAAGATGTTTATAATAGTGCTTGCATTTTAAATGAATATAATACAAAGATCAATATGATAAATGGAGCATATTATAAGTTAAATTTACAAAAAAAATCAGTGACAAAAGAGGATGGTTTTGCCCACAAAATTAATTTATCCTATATTAAGTACCAAATAAAATCACTAAAGAATAAAAACTTAAAAATAGCAAGAGTATTTGCAATAAGGCGAATTAATAATAATAAATACATACAATGGAAAATAAATAATAATAATAAAAGCTTTTATGAATATTTAAATGAGAAAGAAAATTAAATGAATAATACAAAAGCATGCATATTTGACGCATATGGAACACTTTTTGATGTTAATGCTGCATGTCGAGAACTGTCTATGGATGTAGGTGATAAATGGCAAGACTTAGCAAATTTGTGGAGATTAAGACAACTAGAATATACTTGGTTAAGAAATTCTATGAAAGAGTATGTTGATTTTTGGGAAATAACATCTGGTGCATTAGACTATGCAATGGAGGTATTAAATATCGAAAATAAAAAATTAAAAAAACAATTATTGGAATTATATCTAAAGTTAGAAGCATATCCAGAAGTTAAAAAAGTTTTAGAGAAACTAAAATATAAAAAATATAAAACTGGTATACTATCAAATGGAAGCATAAAAATGCTCGACAGTGCCGTTAAAAATGCCAAAATAGAAAATTTACTAGACGAAGTTATATCTGTAGAAGAATGTAAAATTTATAAACCGTCAAGCGATGTATACGATCTTGTAGAAAAAAAAACTGATATAAAAAAAGATAACGTAACTTTTTTTTCTAGTAATGCATGGGATATGCATGCCGCAGCAAATTACGGTTTTAAAACAATATGGGTCAATAGATTTGACGGTACATTAGAAAGATTGCCTGGTAAACCAAGCGCAATTGTAAAGTCATTAAATAATATAGACGAATTAATATAATATTAAACGTCATGTCCTATACCCCAATGCCAAAAATTAGATTTTTCATTATTAAAAAATCTATTTATAATCATTTGATGAACCTCCGATGCACCATCTACTAACTTAGCCTGTCGTGCATATCTATATATCCATTCAAGAATTATATCTTTGCTATAACCCTTAGCGCCACAAAGTTGGATAGCAGTATCTGAAACATTATTCAGTGTTTCAGCGACATGAATTTTAGCCATAGAAACATCCTGTCTAGATTTACTACCATTTTCAATTTTCCACGCTGCTCTCATCACAAGTAACCGAGCAATATCAATATCCATAGCTGCTTTACCAAGCTTAATTTGAACAGACTCTCTATCCGAAAGTTTTATACCAAATCCTTCTCTATGAGACACATAATCTAAGGCAATTTCTAAACTTCGCCTGGACAGACCAATCCATCTCATACAATGTGTCAAACGAGCTAGGCCTAATCTAATTTGGACAATTTTTAGTCCTTTACCAACATCACCTAACCTATTTTTATCAGAAATTTCAAGGCCATTAAACTCAATTTCACAATGACCTCCATGTTCTTCAGGGCCCATTATGGATATACGTCTTTTAATATTCCAACCTGGTTGATCTTTATGATATAAAAAAGCTGTTAAGCCATCTTTAGTTTTAGCTAACAAAATAAAATGAGACGCAACACCGGCACCTGTAATATACCATTTTAGGCCATTAACTATCCACTTACCATTTTGATAAGTGGCTTCAGTTTTGATCATTGACGGATCTGACCCTCCGCCAGGAGCTGGCTCGGTCATCGCCAGAGAAGATCTTACATCACCGTTTATTATTGGGTCAAGCCACTCTACTTTCTGTTCTTCAGTTGCAATCTTATTTAATATATACATATTACCATCATCTGGGGCGGCGCAATTAAAGCATACTGGTCCAAAAATAGATCTATTCATTTCTTCATAGAGTGCGGCCATTCCAATAGGTCCTAAACCTAACCCAGATCTAGACTTGGGCATTTGTGGAGACCATAAACCTTCTAACTTAACTTTATCTCTTATTTCATTTAATAAAGTTTCATTAATATTCTCATGGTTATCATATGAAGAAGGAACAGACTCAAGCGGAACAATATGTTTGTCTACAAAATTACGTGTTTTAATTCTTAGTTTATCAATATTATCTGGTAGATAAAAATCCATAGAAATCACCTAAAAGTTAGAGACCTGTACTAAGACCACCGTCTACAGCCACTACGGCGCCGGTCATATAAGTATTACTCGTATTTAGTAACATAGAAATAATTGTATCTAATTCATCAACAGTGGCAAACCTTTTGAGAGGAATTTTCTTTTTTAATAAGTCACCAGTTTCACCTTCAAGTTGATCTCTATTGATATCAGTCAAAATATATCCAGGTGCAAGTGCATTAACACAAATATTATATCTAGCTAATTCAATTGACTGAGATTTAGTAACTTGAATCAAGGCTGCTTTAGTAGCAGAATAAGCCCCAACATATGACAACGGTCTGTAGCCAAGCGTAGAAGCTATATTAATAATTTTACCTCTTTTATTAATAATCATTTTTGGAATTATAGCATTTGAGACGTTTAATGATCCAAGTAAATTTGTATCAATAATGTTAGATAATTCTGAATACGTTTCTTTATGCAATAATTTGGTATTAGCAATGCCTGCATTATTAATCAGACCATATAGATTTAAATTAGATAATTGTTTATTAACGCAATTCTCGTCTGTAATATCAATTTCAAAGAAATGATGATTCAATTGTTGATTGGGTAGATTAGAAATTACTTTTTCAAGATTAATTCTATTTCTTCCAATTCCGATAATTCTAAATCCATCATTCGCAAGAACTTTAGCAAAATTAGCACCAAGTCCTCTACTTGCTCCAGTTATTAGAATAGTATCAAGTGAATCATTCATTAATAAAATTACAATATAAATAAAATTAAGTTATACTTTTAAAAATTTATATGAGAATAAATATTTCAAAATGTTGGTTAAAAAAAATATTAAGATATTAAACCATTGGATCAAAAAAAATACAACAATAGAAGCAGATATTTTGTCCATAAAAAAATTTGAAGCAGGTCAATCTAACCCTACTTATTTGCTAAAATCTGAACATAAAAATTTTGTATTAAGGTCTAAACCAACGGGTAAATTATTACCTGGAGCACATCGTATTGATCGTGAATTTAAAGTCATGTCTTCTTTAGAAGCTTCAACTATACCAGTTCCTAAAATGTATGGTTATTGTCAAGACGAAGATTTAATAGGTAGTGAATTTTATATAATGGAGTATTTAGAAGGTGACAATGAAATTGACCCACTCCTGACAAATTATGAAGTGGACCAACGAGATAAAATTTATAGAAATAAGATAAAAATTTTAGCAGATTTAGCATCACTAAACTTAAAAGAAGTTGGCCTTGAAAAATTTGGTAGACCTGAAGGTTATCTAGAAAGACAAATTAACTTATGGATAAAACAATATAGAGCTTCACAAACTAAAAATATTGAAAGCATGGAATATTTGATAGAAAACATTCCTAAAAATATTCCAGAAGAAATAGGTATGCTCCCACCATGTTTATTACATGGTGACTTTCGCTTAGATAATATGATATTAAAAATAAATAATGAATTTGAAAAAGTCATAGGATTATTAGATTGGGAGTTATCCACTTTATCAATACCTTTCATTGATTTATCTTATTGGACACTAATGTTAAAATTTGAAAAAGACTGGCCTATTGCAGGTATAGGTCGTTATAACAAATTATTAGCAAAATCAGGAATACCAGCTGAAGAAAATATTTTAGATACTTATTTAGATATCACTGGCTTAGATAAGCCTAAATATTGGAAATATTTATTAGCATTTAATAGTTTTAGATTCACTGGAATTTTACAAGGTATAGCTAAGAGAGTAATCGAAGGTAATAATGCAGGTAATAATGGTTATGAGGTTGGAGAACAAGCTGAACCTGTTGCTAAATTGGGTGCTCAAATACTTAAGGAATATTTGTGAACTTACTTGGTATATATCTTACGGGGTTAATCATTAAAAATGATGCAATAAATAGTGAAACAGATGATATCGACAGTGCTATTTTATAAGAAAAAAATAAATCTATAATTACGCCCCCAAAATAAGGCCCAATCATTTGACCCACGCCAAAAGATGATGTGAGTATAGCTGTTGAAACTCTGATTGATCCATTATATCTAGTTTGTCCCTCCAACAAGGCTAAAGCAGTTATTGGAATAAAAGTCGAACCCAATAGAATAGATGCTAAAATAATTCCAAACTTATCCTCTATTATTACAGGCATTAATATACCAAAACCCATAATCGCACAGGCTAAGAAAAGGGCTATGTCGTTTCCAATTTTTTTACCAAACCAAGGCCACAATATAACCATTGGAATACCAGCTAGACCTACTAAAAGCCAAACATATGTTTCAGTAGTTTCTAACCCTACAGTTTCTCTTGCCATAGTTGATATAAAAGTACCTAAAATCACATATCCAAAACCGTAAAGGCCGTAGGATAAAGTAACTAAACTAAAACTTAGATTATTACTTGTTTCAGACTTGATTATTGTTGTATCCACAACAGTTTCATTAGGGGTATAACGAAAAATGGGTATCGCTAATATCATTGATAAAATAGTAACTCCAATCCATAAATCATTCCAAGCAAATCCAAAATTTCCTAAAAGAGATACTAAAATCGAAGATAAGACAATTCCAAAACCAACACCCATAAAATGGGAAGTACTTAGCGATTTTTTCCCAAGTGATTGCATAGAAGGAAGAATTAAAGCTGTAGCAAAAATTAAAACAAATGCACTAGACACGCCGGCAAAAAATCGAATAACAATAAAAATTATTATATCATTACTGAAACTCATTAATAATGTGGTCAGTAAGGAAATAACAATAGATGTAAAAAAAACAAATTTAATTTTTTTCTTAAATATTGGTAAAATAGATAGTAATGATCCGCATAAATAACCAAAAAAATTCCATGAGGCTATTAAACCTCCATTAGTCTTACTTATATTCAATTCTTCCAACATATAAGGCAAGATTGGTGTATAACTAAACCTTCCAATACCAACGGCTAATGCAAGTGCAGCTGTGCCAATCAAAATTAATATTAAAACTTCAAGGTTAAGTTTATTTTCCAAAATATAATTCTTATGTAATTTCTTTCGTAGTATTTAGATATTAAGTAAAACAATCAACATAAATAAGATTATTAATTGACCAGAAATAAAAATTTGTTTCATATATACATAAAAAATTATATTAAGATGGAAAAAGTAAATGCAGAAACTTTTCAATATAACTAATGAGACTGACCACATCGTCAAAATTGAGTTGGTAAATGGAAAAAAACATAACCCATTATCTTTAGAATTAATCAAAGAACTAACAAACTCTCTAATACAAATTTCATCACAAAAGAAAGTAAAAGTTTTAATTATATCTTCTGAAGGACCAGGATTTTCTGCTGGTCATGATCTAGATGAATTAAGAAAAAATCGAAACAATAAGAAATTTTTTAACGAATTATTCAATGAATGTTCAAATTTAATGCAAACAATCATGAACTTGCCCCAACCAGTTATAGCTGAAGTTTGTGGTATTGCAGCTGCAGCAGGATGTCAATTAGTGGCTAGCTGTGATTTAGCAGTTGCATCTGAACAGGCTAGTTTTATGACGCCAGGAGTAAATATTGGTTTATTTTGTTCAACACCGATGGTAGCAGTTTCCAGAAATCTTAGCAGAAAAAAAATTATGGAAATGCTTCTGACTGGAGAAAAACTTAGTGCAAAAGACGCAATTGATTTTGGTTTAATAAATCATTGTGTTCCTCCTGACCAACTTCATCAGAAAACACTAACTATTGCAAATATAATAGCTTCAAAACCTTTATCTACTGTGAAAATTGGTAAAGAGGCCTTTTACAAGCAGGTGGAGATGCCAATTGATGAGGCTTATAAATATACTTCTGAGGTTATGGCTATGAATATGATGGAAAAAGACGCTTATGAAGGCATTAGTGCTTTTTTAGATAAAAGATCACCTTCATGGAATGAGTAAAAAATTGATAATATATATATTCTGAATTTCAAAAAGGTAAATTTATGTCTAAAGTATTCGATTTTATTGTAGTAGGGGCAGGCACAGCTGGATGCCTTCTTGCTAATCGATTGTCTGCTAATGGTAGGTTTTCTGTAGCTTTATTGGAAGCAGGAGGAAGTGACAATTACCATTGGGTTCATATTCCTGTAGGATATTTATATTGTATGGGAAACAAAAGAACAGATTGGTTATACAAAACAACTTCACAAAAAGGTTTAAATGGTAGAGCTTTAAATTACCCAAGAGGTAAGGTCATGGGAGGTTGTTCGTCAATAAATGGTATGATTTACATGAGAGGACAGGCAAATGATTATGATCAGTGGAGGCAAATGGGTAATGAAGGTTGGAGTTGGGATGATGTTCTCCCTTACTTCAAAAATATGGAAGATAGCTATGAAGGAGAAAATAAATTTCATGGTGCAGGAGGAGAATGGAAGGTAAATCAACAAAGACTATCTTGGAATATTTTAGATAGTTTTCAAGAAGCTACGGTAGAGGCTGGAATACCTAAAGTAGACGATTTCAACGAAGGCAACAATTTTGGAGTTTCATATTTTAAAGTTAACCAAAATTCTGGGTTTAGATGGAATACAGTCAAGGCATTTATAAAACCAATAAAAAATAGAAAAAATTTGCATGTAATTAGTCAATGTGAAGTGAATAAATTAATTTTAGAAAATAATAAAATTAAAGGGGTAGAAGTTACACGAAATGGTAAAATTGAAGATATTTTTGTAAATAAAGAAATAATATTATCTGCTGGCTCAATTGGTTCACCTAAAATCTTAGAGTTGTCTGGTATAGGAAATCCTAACTTGCTCTCTGATTTAGGTATTGAAACCAAAGTAAAAAGCCCAAATGTTGGTGAAAATCTTCAAGATCATCTTCAATTAAGAGTAATATATCAATTAGAAAATGCACAAACTCTAAATCAAAAAGCTAATTCTTTATTAGGTAAAATTGCTATAGGTTTAGAATACGCTCTTAAAAGAACTGGTCCTATGTCTATGGCACCTAGTCAATTAGGTATATTCGCAATGTCAGACAAATCTTATGAAACGCCTAATCTTCAATTTCACGTGCAACCATTATCTTTAGACAAATTTGGAGACCCACTTCATGACTTTCCAGGTCTTACAGCAAGTGTATGTAATCTAAATCCGCAGAGTAGAGGAAGTGTCCATATTATATCAAAAGATCCTAAAATTGCACCGTCCATTGATCCAAATTACTTGTCTGAAGAACAAGATAAACTTGTGGCGGCCCAATCTATAGAATTAGCAAGAAAAATTATCACTCAACCAGCAATGAAAAAATATAATCCAAAAGAATATGCGCCAGGAATTCAGTTTCAGTCGGAAGATGAATTAAAAAAAGTTGCTGGTGATATTGGTACTACTATTTTTCATCCAGTAGGAACATGTGGTATGGGCCCAGGCACTTCTTCAGTAACAGATAGTAATTTAAAAGTTAGGGGTGTAGAGGGGTTAAGAATTGCAGATGCGTCTATTATGCCTACTATTACTTCTGGCAACACGAATGCTCCAACACTGATGATTGCTGAAAAAGCATCAGAAATAATCTTAAACTCAAATTAAATTTAATATCTATTTGATATGGAAGTTAAGAGGTAGAAAAATGAATTTTGAATACAACGAAGACCAATTAGCTATAAAAGATATGGCAAAGGGTTTTTCTGAAACTGAGCTAATGCCTTATGCTGCTGATTGGGATCAAAACGAGATATTTCCAGTAGAGACATTAAAAAAAGCTGCTGAACTAGGTTTGGCAGCAATATACGTGAATGAATCACATGGAGGTTCGGGTCTAAGTAGATTAGATGCTGCGATTATATTTGAAGAATTATCAAGAGGATGTGTCTCCACGGCTGCTTATATGTCGATACACAATATGGTAACATGGATGATAGATGCGCATGGATCAGATGCTATAAAGGAAAGATTTATTAATAAATTATCTACAATGGAAATTATGTCTAGTTACTGTTTAACTGAACCAGGTTCTGGATCAGACGCTGTGGCTTTAAAAACGAGTGCGTCTAAAAAAGGGAACAGTCATTATATATTAAATGGGTCTAAAAGTTTTATATCGGGCGGTCCTACTAGTGATGTGTTTGCTGTCATGTGCCGTACAGGTGAAGAAGGAGCAAATGGGGTTTCTTGTCTGCTAGTAGAAAAAGGAACAAAAGGTTTATCATTCGGAAAACAAGAAAAAAAAATGGGATGGAATAGTCAGCATACATCCATGGTTAATTTTGATAATTGTGAAATTCCAATTGATAACTTAGTTGGGAATGAGGGAGATGGCTTTAAAATAGCAATGAAAGGTCTTGATGGAGGTAGAGTGAATATTGCAGCTTGTTCATTGGGTGGAGCAAGAGCAGCTTTAGAAGCATCAATTAGCTACTCGGCAGAAAGGAAGCAATTTGGAAAATCTATTGATCAATTTCAAGTTACTCAATTCAAGCTAGCAGATATGGCAACCGAATTAGAAGCAGCTAGATTAATGGTATTAAGAGCTGCGCGTAGTCTTGATACTCATGATATTAAAGCTACTAAATTTTGTGCTATGGCCAAAAGATATGCAACTGATATTTGTTCTGAAATATGTGATATGGCACTCCAAATTCATGGTGGTTATGGATATTTAAAAGACTTTCCTTTAGAGAGACTAGTAAGAGATTTAAGGGTGCATCAGATATTAGAAGGAACAAATGAAATAATGAGAGTAATTATTTCAAGAGACTTAAAAAGTAATTAAATTAATAAAGGATAAATTAACAATGTCAGAAGAAGTTATATTTACTGAAGAAAATGGGATTGGAATAATAACTTTAAACAGGCCAGATAGATTGAATGCCCTAACTTATCCAATGGTTCAAAAAATAAATAAATATCTAAACTCTTGGGAAATAAGTGAACACATAAATTGTGTAATCATTGAAGGAGCAGGTGATAAATCATTTTGTGCAGGTGGTGATGTTATTAAATTAAGAAAAGAAGTCTTAGAAGATGGAGGCCCACCCACTAACTTATCCCAGTCATTTTTTTATGATGAATATACTTTAAATTTTAAAATTAGTAATTTTAAAAAACCATTTATATCATTAATCAATGGATACACCATGGGTGGTGGAGTAGGAGTATCAATGCACGGAAGTCACGTTGTAGCATCTGAAAAGACTATGTTTGCAATGCCTGAAACAGCTATTGGTTTATTTCCTGATGTAGGAGGTGGTTGGTTGTTAGGTCAGTTGGATAAAGGAATAGGAGCTTGGCTGTCTCTAGTTGGGGCAAGAATTAAAGCATATGACCTTATGAAACTTAAACTCATAACTCACTATGTTTCTTCAAGTGAAATAGGAAATTTAAAAAAAATGTTAATTTCTTCTTCACCAAGTACGAATGACAAAGTTGATAGTATAATTAATAGCCTCTCTTCAAATCCAAATTCAGAAGACAGTGTCTTAATAACAAATGAAAATATTATTAAGGATGCATTTTCATTTGATACAATTGAACAAATTTTTGAAAAATGTGAATCTATCTCAATAACTGGAAATGAATTCTTAAATGCTCAATTCGAAGAATTACAACATAAATCACCTACATCGTTAAAAATTTCTTTAAAGCAAATTAGAGATGCTAGTAAAATGACTCTAAAGGATGAATTGATAATGGAATATAGAATGGTTCAGCGTTGTCTGGAGATTGGTGATTTTTTTGAGGGTGTTAGAGCAATGCTAGTTGATAAAGACAGAAAACCAAACTGGCAACCGTCTAACATTAAGGATGTTGACGAAGGTAGAGTTAATAAATTTTTTGAAGTATTAGGAAATTTAGATTTAGTTTTAACAAATTAGAATAGAGATTATCTTGGAGGAAAGTATTATGAATGATGTGTATATAATGTCTGCTAACAGATCTGCAATTGGTGGATTTGGGGGTACACTGAAGAGTTTTTGCCCGGTAGATCTTGGTACTTTGGTCGCTAAAGATGCAATTGCAAGATCTGGGTATGATGCTGACGAGGTTGAACACGCTGTTTTTGGGAATGTAATTCATACTGAGCCGAGAGATATGTACGTAAGTAGAGTTATAGCTCTTCAAGCTGGTATGAGTAAAGAATCCGCTGCGTTAACAGTAAATAGACTTTGTGGCTCAGGACTTCAGGCTATTGTAAGTGCTATTCAACTATTAATATTAGGAGATGCGAAAATATCAATAGCTGGGGGTGTAGAAGTTATGTCTAATGGGGCACATATCGTAGAAGGGTTTCGTTGGGGATCAAGAATGGGAGACGGAAAAGTTCATGATATGATGCTCGGTGCATTACATGATCCATTTGGTCATGGTCATATGGGTATTACGGCTGAAAATATATCAAGCAGATATCAAATTAGTAGAGACATGCAAGATCAATTTGCTTTAAGTAGTCAACAAAGAGCAAGCAAGGCAATTGATAATGGATCTTTTAAAGAGCAAATATTACCAATTGAAATAAAAACTAGAAAAGGAATTGAAATTTTTGAAACAGATGAACATCCAAAGCCAGATACTAGCATAGATACTTTATCTAGTCTGAGAACGGCTTTTAAAAAAGATGGAGTGGTTACAGCTGGTAATGCTTCTGGAATTAATGATGGCGCATCAGCCTTGATCCTTGCTAATGAAGATAAGGCCAAAAAAGGTACGCCATTAGCTAGGATTGTTTCGTACGGATTTGGTGGTGTTGACCCTGATGAAATGGGTATGGGACCAGTTCCAGCTTCAAAAATGGCATTAAACAAAGCAGGGTTAAATGTATCAGATTTAGATTTAATTGAATCAAATGAAGCATTTGCAGCTCAAGCATGTGCTGTTAATAAACAATTAGGCCTAGACCCTGAAATTGTAAATGTGAATGGCGGTGCAATTGCCCTAGGTCATCCAGTAGGCGCAACGGGAGCAATAATTATGACAAAACTTGTTTATGAATTAAGAAAGCGTAAAGGCAAATTTGGTCTTGCAACTATGTGTATTGGTGGAGGCCAAGGAATAGCGGTAATTATAGAGGCTTTGTAAACAAGTGGCTTTCAAATGCGTTTCAATAAATGAAGCAAAAAATCTTATTAAAAATGATGATTTAATCTTAATTGATATAAGAGACCACAACTCATTTTCAAAAGGTCATATTGAAAAGGCTATTCATGTTGAAGATTTAAATATTGATAAATTTCTCCAAGATAAAGATAAAAATGAAACAATTTTGATTTACTGTTATCATGGCCATTCAAGTCAATCTGCTGCAAATTTTTTTAGTGATCATGGATTTAAAAATGTTTTCAGTATGGATGAGGGTTATTCTGGTTGGATAACCCAAAACACATAAAATTTTTATATAAAGTAATATTTCTTTAACTTGTCTATATTATAATAAGTATTATATTGAGATAAATCCTGATTAAATATAAGAGGTAAAAATTGGAAACTCGCAAAGGTGGTCGTCTAGTAGATAGACCAGAATTTAAAACTAAACCAAAACCAGTTACTTTTTTAGGTAAAGATAAAGTATCCCAAGCAATTGCTGTTATGTCTGATAAAAATTATGGTTCAGTTGTAATTGTAGATAGTAAAGATAAAGTTGTCGGAATTGTGACTGAACGAGATATTGTAAAGAAATTGGTAAATAACAATATGTCTCCAAAAACAACTAAATTAGAGGATATAATGACCCTCAATCCAAGGGTTGCCAATGAGAATGATGATGTGGTTGATTGGTTAAGGATAATGTCAAATGATAGGTTTAGAAGATTACCTGTTGTGGATGCCAATGGAAAAATTAAAGTTATTTTTACCCAGGGTGACTTTGTGTCCTATACCTGGCCAGATTTAATATTTCAAGCTTCACAATTAGCTAAAGCCTCATTTATGAAGGGGTTTTCAATCAATACATTATTAATATTTATGGTAATTTATGGAGTTGCTTTAATAGCTGCTATGAAAGCTTTTTTATAAAAGGCTTTTAATTTATCTTTTAGTTCTTAGCATTTGATTAGATATCCAAGTCATAACAATTTCATTATTTTGATTAGTAACAGTATGTTTTAACCTAGCAGTGCCTCGTTTTGGATTTTTAGTTGATTTTTTTGCTTCCAGGACTTCTATTTTTGTTTTCAAATAGTCACCTGGATATACTGGTTTTGTCCATCTTAATTCGTCAATACCCCAAGCTCCCATACTTGTTCCGTCATAAACTCCCATTTCAAATATTTGTGTAAAAGATTTACCTAAAGTCATGAAGCCACTTGAAGTAAGTTGACCAAATGGACCATTATTTGCTGCTTTTTCCTCTAAATGAAAAGATTGAGGATCGTATTTTGAAGCAAAATCAATTATTTCTTCTTTAGAAATGAAAGAGGGTTCAGACTCAAAGGTCAAACCGACTTCAAAATCTTCAAAATATTTTGGCTTTAACATCATTAATGAAATTTACTTAAAATGCTTTTATCTTGGAGCTAAACGAACTGACCCATCAAGTCTGATTGTTTCACCATTTAATAATACATTAGTTAAAACACTTTCGACTAACATCGCATATTCTAGAGGTGTACCTAGACGTTTTGGGAAAACAGTAGTTGCGATTAAGCTTTTTTGTACTTCATCACTCATGCCTGACAACATAGCAGTGGCAAATAAACCAGGAGCAATTGTATTAACTCTTATACCATTTGAGGCCAACTCTCTTGCAATAGGTAAAGTCATTCCAACAATACCACCTTTTGAAGCTGAGTAGGCTGCTTGTCCCACTTGTCCATCGTAAGCTGCAACTGAAGCTGTATTTATAACGACACCTTTTTCACCATCCTGGTCAGGTTGATTAGCCTGCATTTTGTCAGCGCACAACCTAAGCATATTAAAGCTACCAATTAAATTTACTTTGAGAACTTTTTCAAATAAACTTAAATCATGAATCCCTCTACTGGATACAACTTTAGCACCAACAGCTATACCGGCACAATTAACTAAGCAATTAATGCCATTAAAATCTTCAATTGCTTTTTTCATTTCTTCTTCGTTTGAAACATCTCCAACGAAATATTTAGCATCTGTTTCTTTAGCTACTTTTTTTATACCGTCGGCGTTTAAGTCTATTAATAAAAGTTTTGCTCCTCTATCCTTTAAGTATCTTGCAGTGCCTTCTCCAAGACCACTTCCAGCACCAGTTATAACTGCTTTAACATTTTCAATTTTCATTTTTATTCTCCAAAATTACGAGTATCGTCTATCACTTTTCCATCATTAGGTAAACTATTTACGGGAACTATTTCTAAAGTTCCTCTTAAATTTATTACATTTTTAATTTCATCTGAAATTTTTTGTTTCATTGTTTCAATTTCTGAGCTGTTAATTATGTTGGACTCTACTTTAAGTAGTAGTTCGTCTTTATCATTAGACCTGCTTATTATCATTCTAGCTTCATTATCAATTTTCAGATTTTCAAGAATTTTATTTACTTGAGATGGTTGTACAAACATACCTCTTACTTTTGTGGTTTGATCAGCTCTTCCCATCCAACCTTTAATTCTTTTATTAGTTCTACCAGTAATACTTTCACCGTCCATTATTGCCGATAGATCACCTGTAGCAAATCTAATAATTGGTAATTCATAATTATTAAGAACAGTTACAACAACTTCTCCTACCTCACCATCTTTTACAGGTTTTCCAGTACCGGGCTTAACTATTTCTAATATTACATCTTCATCAATTACCATTCCTTCATTTTCAGCAGCTTCATAAGCAACAAGGCCTAAATCTGCAGTTCCATAACATTGTCTTGCTTGAATCTTACGGTCTTTGAAATTTTGTGCCACAGCTGGAAATAATGGTCCACCAGTTACCATTGCTTTTGTAAGTTTTGAAAGTGATATTTTTTTTTCATCAGCCTTTTCTAAAATTATTTTTAGAAAGTCTGGTACACCGACATAAGCTGAAGTTCCGATATCGTGCATAACTTCTAGTTGCATATCTGTATTCTCTCCACCAGCTGGAATGACTGTACATTTTAAAATTTTTGCAGCTTCTTCAAACATCGCTCCTGCTGGAGTGAAATGGTAAGAAAAACAATTTTGAACTATATCACCATATCTAAAGTCAGCTGCATGTAATGCCCTGGCAAATCTCCACCAATTTTGTGAATGGCCATCCAAATCATATATTGGCCCAGGAGATCGGTAGATATGGGCAAAATCTTTAATTTCACTCACATTTAATTCAGCAAAAGGGGGTTGCTTAGATTGTTTGTCAATTAAATCCGATTTTCTTAATAAAGGAATTTGACTAAGATCATCTAGATCTTCGATTTCAACTTTAAATCTCAGTAATTGATTTTTATTTTGTTTAGCTTTTTCAATTAATTTATTTAATTTTTTTAAATGATCTGAAATTCTTTCATCTTTAGAACGTACTTCTAAATCATCAAAAAATTTATTTTTTATCATTTTTTCTTACAACCATCTTTTACGTCTTCGATACTGTTTAACATCTTTAAATGATTGTCGGCCTTCTCCAGAAATACCCAGATAAAATTCTTTTACGTCTTCATTATCTCTCATTGACTCTGCAGAACCTTCCATAACAACTCGACCATTTTCTAAAATATAGGCATATTCTGCGTACTGAAGTGCTACATTAGTATTTTGTTCTGCTAATAAAATAGTTACACCTTCTCTTCTATTTATTTCAGCAACTATTTCAAATATTTGTTTGACAAGTTGAGGAGCAAGCCCCATCGAAGGTTCGTCTAGTAATATCATCGTTGGGTGAGCCATCAAAGCCCTTCCAATAGCTATCATTTGTTGTTCACCGCCAGAAGTGTAGCCTGCCAAAGAAGTTCTTCTATCTCGAAGTCTAGGAAAGTAGTTATATACTCTTTCTAAGTCATCTTTAACTTCCTTATTGTTACTTCTAGTGTAAGCGCCGGTAAGTAAATTTTCTTCAACTGTTAAATGCTCAAAGCAATGTCTTCCTTCCATAACCTGAATGACGCCCCTTTTTACTAATTGGGCCGGATCAAGGTCATGTATATATTGATTACTAAATGTTACAGAACCTTTCGTAACTTCTCCTCTTTCTGAAGCTAACAAATTTGATATGGATTTAAGAGTTGTACTTTTGCCAGCACCATTACCGCCAAGTAAAGCTGTTATTCCTCCCTTTTTGACTTTTAAACTTACACCTTTCAAAACAAGAATAACGTGGCTGTAAACAACCTCTATATTATTAACTATTAAAATATCTTCTATAGTACTAGGCTCTTTATTTTTAGTTACTTTAATATCATCCATCTCATTTTCCTATATCTAAAAGAGAGCCTAATACGATTAGGCTCTCAATTATTTTAGTTACAACGCTCAGCAATTTTTTGCTCAGCTGCATATTTAGAAGAGTCTTCCGCTATTAACTTTTGAACTACGTCAGAGTCACCATACATATACTCAGTAATCATATTCCACTTTTTAGCTTTAGCATCCCACTGCTGAACTGCAGCAAGTCCACTACCACCATGGTTTTCGCAAGTGTTTTTAAATGGAGGAGCGAAGTCTTTGAAACCTAATTCTTCCATTCTCTTAGCACTTAAGTTGACTGCTTCCATACCATCTCTGTACATAGCAGGTGTAATCTTTGATGTGCCATGAATTCTTTGTGCAACTACAGCAGCTTCAACTTGAACCATTGCTTGGAATAACCCTCTATTGTATAAGACTGTTCCAAAGTGAGATCCGTCACCAGAAGCTTCTCCCTTATCATGAACATATTTCTTGATATCTTTATGTACTTGATAAGAATCTCCAGGAGCATTAAAAGTTAGAGATTTATAACCATGTGCACCTTGTCCAGCTGGTAAAACATCATTTTCAGAACCAGACCACCAAATTCCAATAAATTTATCCATTGGAAACTTGATAGATGCAGCAGACTTAACAGCAACTTGGTTCATCACACCCCATCCCCACATAAGGACGTTATCAGGACGAGCTTTACGTATTTTTAACCAAGTAGCCTTTTGCTCTTGTCCAGGATGGTCAACAGGTAATAACATTAGCTTAAAGCCATGTTTTTTACTTAGAGTTTGTAGAGTTCTGATAGGCTCTTTACCATATGCAGAGTTATGGTAAACAAGTGCAATTTTCTTACCTTTAATATTACCGAAATTATTTTTCAGTATATGTCTTACAGCAATTGAAGCTCCATCCCAGTAAGTAACAGGCGCGTTAAATATCCATTTAAAAACTTTACCATTAGCAGCAGATGTTCTTCCGTATCCTGTAGAATAAACAGTAACACCGTCAGCTGTTGCTTTAGGAATTAATTGGTATGTAATACCTGTAGACATTGGTTGGAAAACCATAGCGTCTTTTTTATTTTTTTCGTAACACTCTACGCCTACCTGGGTTTTATAACCAGTTTCACACTCAGGGTGAAAGATTTTCTCACCACCGATACCACCATCTCTGGCATTAATCATTTTGTAGTAGTCTACAAAACCATCAGCGTTTGGAATACCATTAGGTGCGTAAGCTCCTGTTCTGTAAACCAACATTGGAAATTTTAGATCAGCAATTGCAATTTCTACATAACTAGAAATAGCAATAACAGAAGCTGTTATTCCAATCAAAAGTTGTTTTATTCTCATTAGATCCTCCCTTAGAGAAAAAATTAATATAATCTACTAAATAACATTTAGTAGGGAAAAGGCCATCGTCTTAACTTTTCTTTTGCGATGGACCAAAGTCTTGCAAGGCCGTGAGGCTCTACAATTAGAAAAATAATCATTAACAATCCCCAGATTGTTATTTCAAAATGTTTAGCTGTAACTGCTGATAGGCCAACTAAGTCAACCATAATAAATTTTAAACCAATTGGGAGTGTAACAATAAATGCCGCACCTAAGAATGAACCTAACATAGACCCAAGTCCCCCAATAATTATCATAAATAATACTGGAAATGAAATTGTCATAATGTCAAATGACTCTGTTACTTCTATTGCTCCTAGAAAAACAGCAAAATACAATGCACCAGCCACACCAATATAAAAAGAACTTATTGCAAATGCAGATAATTTAGTTTTAAGCGGGGGGACCCCAATAATTTCTGCGGCAATATCCATGTCTCTTATGGCCATCCAAGATCTTCCCATTTTGCTTCTAATTAAGTTTTTTGCAGCAAACCCAAGTAAAACTACTAAAATAAGACAAAATAAGTATGTGGCATATGGAGGAGCGGTAGCCCCAGTAACTGGAATACCAAACATCAACCTTTCTGATACAGTTATTTGACCAGTATCAGAGTAATTATAAAACCATGGAACTTTATTAAAAAGCCAAACTAGAAAAAATTGAGATGCGAGTGTAGCAACAGCTAAGTAAAAACCTTTTATCCGTAATGAAGGTAATCCGAAGAGAATTCCAACAGCGGCCGTTATAAGTCCTGAAATTAGGACAATGATCATTATATTTAGATCAGGAAAATAAGTCATTATTTTGTAGGTCGAAAAAGCTCCTACTGCCATAAACCCACCAGTTCCTAGAGAAACTTGACCACAATATCCCGTCAAAATATTCAGACCTATTGCTGCAAGAGAAAAAATTAGGAACGGAACCAGAATAGCTTTTTCCCAATAACTATTAATAACAAACGGAATTATTAAAAAAGCAATGAACATTAAAGTACTAAAAGCAATTTTGTCCTGTATGAGAGGAAATATGGCATGGTCTGATTTATATGTAGACTTATACTGACCAGTTTCTTTGTAAAGCATAGAACTTAAACCCTCTCGATAATTTTATCGCCAAACAAACCTTGTGGACGAAATAATAAAAATACTAATGCCATAACATAGGCAAACCAATTTTCTAATGCTCCTGTTTCGAAATATCCACCAATATAAATTTCGGCTAGTTTTTCACCAACACCTATTAATAGTCCTCCAATAATTGCCCCTGGAATGGAAGTAAAACCACCTAATATAAGAACTGGTAAAGCTTTTAATGCAATAAGAGATAGAGAAAATTGTACACCAGACTCTGTTCCCCACATAATACCAGCTACCATAGCAATGAAACCTGAAATTGCCCAAACAAGTATCCAAATTGTTCTAAGAGAAATACCAACTGATAAAGCAGCTTGATGGTCATCAGCCACTGCTCTTAAAGCTCTTCCAGTTTTGGTATATTGAGAAAAAAGAGCTAATGTAATAACCAAGATAACAGCAATTACAGTTGCCCAAACGTTCAGAACGTCAATATACATTCCATAATAATCACTACCTTCAGCAGCAAGTCCTATTGTAGCCTCTTCCAACCATACTGACCCGCCACTTGGTATTCCAACATCTAAAACCTTCACATCGGAACCCCACATTAAATCTCCAACACCTTCTAAGGCAAAAGCCAAGCCAATTGTAGCCATAAACAAAATTATAGGATCCTGATTTACAAGATGCTTGAGAACGAGCCGTTCTATAATCCATGCTAGAGCAATCATTGTAATCATAGTCAAGATGATAGCTAAAAAATTTGGCATTGATGCATACCAGTTATGATAATTTGTTCCAAAAAGCTCATTTATTAAATGAGCAAACGGAACTTGACCTGTTTGATAACCAACAAGAGTAAGCGCAGCAAAAAGAGCAAAGACACCTTGAGCAAAATTAAAAACACCTGATGCTTTAAAAATCAAAACAAAACCGAGAGCAACTAATGAATACATTACCCCAGACATTAACCCGTTAAGTACAGTCTCAATAAAATTTAAAAATTCAACACTCATAAATCAAATTCCTTACTCATCGTCAGCTACTCCTAAATAGGCATCGATTACAGCCTTATTGCTTCTAATTTCATTAGGTAAACCAGATCCAATTTTTTTGCCATAGTCTAAGACTACAATTCTATCAGAGATATCCATAACAACACCCATATCATGTTCAATTAAAACTATGGTTGTTTTCAATTCATTGTTGACTGTTAATACAAACCTACTCATATCCTGTTTTTCTTCGACATTCATTCCAGCCATAGGTTCATCAAGTAAAAGTACTTCAGGCTCCATAGCCAATGCTCTCCCAAGCTCAACTCTTTTTTGTAAACCATATGGAAGTGAACCAACAGGAGTACGCCTAATCGATTGTAAATCAAGGAAATCTATCACTCTTTCAACTTTTTCACGATGTTCTTCTTCTTCTTTTTCTGCTGGACCAAAATAAAGCGCTTGCATTAAGAAATTTTGCTTTTGCTTTAATAATCTGCCAGTCATTAAATTGTCTAGTGTACTCATACCCTTAAAAAGAGCAATATTTTGGAAAGTCCTTGCAATACCGCTTTTGGCTGCAAATTCTGGTTCCATTTCACCTCTATCCGTACCTGCAAAATTTATAGTACCACTAGTAGGTTTATAGAAACCATTTATAACATTTAACATTGAAGATTTACCAGCCCCATTTGGGCCGATAATTGCAAAAACTTCTCCTTTTTTAACTTCAAATGAAACATCCGTTAATGCTTTAACACCCCCAAAGGCTAGAAAAATATTTTTGAGTTCTATCGCTGTCTTACCATAAGGTATATTTTTTAAATCTTCTAAACTCATTTATTTTTTGCCCTTACTGGATTTTTTAACTTTAGGTGGGGGTTTTTAATATTTAAGTCTTTTGTTTTAATTAAATGCCTAATTTCCATAGTTGCGCTGATTTTACTTTTTCTTCCGTCCTCTAGGGTAAACTCAGTATTAATAGAAGCTGTATCTTTATCTAGATACAAATCTTTTATAATATCTTTGTATCTAGTATTAATAACACTTCTTCGTACTTTTCTAGTCCTTGTTAACTCTCCATCGTCAGCTTCTAATTCTTTAAACAACAACAAGAATTTTGCAATTTTAGTATTATCTGGTAGTTGCTCATTTACTTTTGAAATTTCTTCTTCAATAAGAGCATATATTTTTTTATCTGCAGCTAATCCAGTATAAGAAGTAAATGCTAATTGCCATTTCTCTGCTAATTTTGAAACAATTGAAAATCTTATGCATATAATTGCAGTTAAGTAAGGTTTTTCAGATCCAATAATGACTGCTTCACCAACATAAGGTGAAAACTTAAGTTTGTTTTCTATGTTTTGTGGAGAAAATTTAACACCATCTGATTTGATAGCAATATCATTAACCCTATCAAGAACATTTAACCTTCCTTTGTCATCAAAGTAACCAGCATCACCAGTATACATCCAACCTTTTTTAATCGTGTCTTTATATGCTTTTTGATTATTAAAATATCCAGAAAACATACTCGGATGTTTTGTGATAATTTCTCCCAAGCCGTTAGGGTCTGGATCCATAATTTTAATTTCACAATCAGGAAAGGGAACACCTACAGTTTCACAATCCATTGTGCCTCTAGGAATGTCTTGAAGTGTGTATGCTCCCATTAGTTCTGTTTGTCCATAAAGTTGTCTTAGTGGAATGCCCATAGCTAAAAAAAACTTAAAGGTTTCAGGACCGATTGCAGATCCGCCAGTTGCAGCAGAAGTAATTTTACTAAAGCCAAGTCTATCTTTTAAAGATGAGAATAGCAGTTTGTCAGCAAGAAAATCTCTTTTTCCTTGATCAACTGCCTTTAAGCCCCTTTCTACCATGACATTAAACAGCCATTGTGTGATCTTAGGAGCGTCTAATATTCTAGAACGCATATCAGCAGCTATTTGTTCCCATAATCTAGGTGCTCCAAGCATAAATGTAGGGCCGACTTCTCGCATGTCCTCCATTGCAGTTTCAGGGCGCTCAGGAAAGTTAACTTTCATACCGGCTACAATATTAAAACCAACCCCATATGTTTGTTCCATTATCCAAGGAAAAGGAAGCACAGACACATATTCATCGTTTATCGTTTTAGGATCAACATTTAAATATCTTATTACATGTTCAACAAACTTACCCCCAGGTAGCATTGCTAATTTAGGGTTGGATGTTGTTCCAGATGTTGTGCATAAAATTGCATTTTGTTCACCTGAAATCTTATCAATCATTTTATTATATTTTTCAGGATCTTTAGCTGCTATTGCCTCACCTTCATTTATTAATACAAGCATGTCAGTAATATTTGGATTACTTAATTCTTTAAGGCCACGACTATCGTCATAAAATATTTTAATTTGATTATTTTTAGGTCTTTTGATAGTGAGTATTTTATCTACTTGTTCTTGATCTTCTGCATAAACAAAATTTACTTTTGCAGCATTTATTAAATAACCAACTTCTTCATCAAGAGTGTCTCTATAAATACCTAAGCTCATTCCTCCAACAGCTTGTGCAGCAATTTCAAAGAATAACCAAGAAGGCTTGTTATCTCCAATTAGACCAATAACATCTCCTGCTTTAAGGCCTTTTTTTGCAAGACCTAGTGCCAGATAAGATACTTTATCATTATATTGCTTCCAAGTTATCTCATTCCATATCCCTAAATCTTTATCCCTTAATGCGACAGTATCTGGGATAGTATCAGCTTTATGCTTAAGAATTTTAGGGAGAGTGTTGTAAATTTTAGTATCTGGATAGTTTGACATTTTCACCTTTAAATTTAAAACCCATTATAAATATTACAATTCATGTTTACCTTTAAGTAAATTACTTAAATCAAAATTTTAATGATGAGATCAAACTTAGAAGAAAGTAGCCCCCACTACATTATTTATAGGCTATCCAAAAAACTATTTAAATCAACCTAAAGTTGAATAAAAATTTAAAAAAAATAAAACAAACATTTTCAGACACTTATCTATCTTAATATCATTTATTTAAAATTTTTTTATAAAGCGCTTGTTAAATAAAAGAATCATTTGCCGTCTGAACAACTTTTGCACCTTTCATTACAACCTTAAGGTGGTAATCTATTCTGGGTAGTATATGAAAATCATAAAATTCTGCTGAGACAATTTTACTTTTTAAAAATATTTCATTTATAGATGTTTTGGACAATTTCTTTTTTGCGCTTCTTTTTGCTTTATCCATTAACCAACCTCCAACTAAATAACCAAATCCCATCAAATAATCAAAACTAATACATGAAAGCATTTCTTGATCATCCCTATTTTCTAGAATGTAATCTAAAGATTTTGAAGTTAACGTAACCATTTGAGACATTTCAAAATTATCGTCACAATCGATTTTAATTTCATTTAATAGTTCTTTGGCTGCTTTCCCGTTATCTCTTATTGTTTTTCTGAACATAAAATCATTTGCTTGTATGGCATTTGTACCTTCATATATAGGTAAAATCCTTGCATCTCTCATATATTGAGCAGCGCCAGTCTCTTCAATAAACCCCATTCCTCCATGAATTTGAACTCCATTACTTGTAACTTCTTGGGCTAACTCTGTTGACCATCCTTTTATTATAGGTATCAAGAAGCCTTCTCTCATTATGGATTTATTATCTCCATTGTGGGCTCTTTCCATGATTTCAGCAGAAACTAAAATTAAAGCTCTCATTGCTTCAGTTAAGCTTCTCATTGATAAAAGTAGTCTTTTCACATCCCCATGACCAATAATAGGAGTACCTTTTTGTCGATTAATTGGGGTACCTTGTATTCTGGTATTGGCATACTCTAGAGCCTTTTGTCTTGCCGCTTCTGAAATTGCCATTCCTTGAAGTCCAACGTCAAACCTTGCTCTATTCATCATAATGAACATATATTCAACACCTCTACCTTCTTCTCCTAACATATATCCAACAGCACCCTCGTTCTCACCATATGCCATAACAGCAGTTGGACTCGCTTTGATACCCATTTTATGTTCAATAGAAATACATTTCAGGTCGTTTCTTATGGTATAATTACCACTTTCATCTTTAAGAAATTTTGGAATTATAAATGTAGATATACCTTTAATACCTTGAGGTGCCCCCTCAGTTCTGGCAAGAACTAAATGGATGATATTTTTAGACATATCGTGTTCACCATACGTTATATAAATCTTTTGACCTTTAATTCTCCAGTTCTCACCATCATGCTCAGCTTTAGTTTTAATTGTAGCTAAATCTGTACCAGATTGTGGCTCTGTTAAATTCATAGTCCCAGTCCATTCACCAGAGTTAAACTTTGGTAAATACGTACTCTTCTCTTCTTCTGTTCCAACAAGTGTAAAAGCGTCTATCAACCCTTGAGTTAGAAGACTACATAAAGCAAATGACATATTCGCCCCATGCCAATATTCATTTATAGCTGCGCTCATTCTAGAAGGTAGTCCCATTCCGTCATAATTTGCATCACTTGCAACGCCAATCCACCCACCTTTCGCAATTTGCGAAAAAGCATTGCTAAATCCTTTGGGTGTTTCAACTTCGTGGTCTTGCCTTAAAGTAGGGTTATTTTTATCTCCAAAATGGTTTAGTGGTGCTAGGTAATTATCTGCTAGTTTACCTGCTTCAGAAAGTACGGCATCGATAGTAGTTTCATCTAGGTCATCATGAGCAGGTAAAAGATTCTCTAAAACAAATTTTGTATCCTCTAAGGGAGACGTATATGGCATTTTTTAACTCCAGATTAATTTTTCATAGTTGATAAAACTTAGCCTTACTATTATGAATAATATTAGGAGGAAATCAACTATGTCTATATCTGAAGACGGTTTAAGAAAAAATCAAGCAAATTTTGCTTCTTTAAGCCCTTTATCATTTCTTGAAAGAACTAGAAAGACGTTTCCAAATCAAACAGCCATTGAATATAAAGACTATAAGTTAAATTATAAGCAAGCTGGCCAAAGGTGTGACGCACTTGCAAATCTAATTAAAAATCAGAATTTTGATTCTGGAAGTACTATTGCAGTTATGCTTCCTAATATACCAGTAATGTGGGAATGTCATTTCGGTGTCCCAATGGCGACAGCTGTTCTCAATGCAATAAATACTAGACTTGATAGTCATACTATTCAATTTATACTTGAACACGGCGAAGCCAAATTATTCATATATGATTCTGAGTATAGTCCTATTGTAGAAAAGGCTATAGTAAATCTTAAAAATCCTCCTACCATTATAGAATTTGTTGATGAAGTTGTTGGTAATAAAAGATCAAATTTTGCGAATAAAATTAATTGCCTTGATTATGAATCAGAATTAAAAAATTTTACTGGTACTACTTTTGAGCATGTACTTCCAAATGATGAATGGAATTCAATTGCATTAAATTACACTTCCGGCACTACTGGAAATCCAAAAGGAGTTGTCTATCACCATCGCGGTGCTTATTTAAACGCAATTGGTAATTCACTTACTTGGGATTTACCTATGCATCCAAAATATTTGTGGACTTTGCCTATGTTCCATTGCAATGGTTGGTGCTTCCCGTGGACAATTACCGAAAGAGCGGGTACTCATGTATGCCTTAGACAACCTGCAGGAGAGCTTATTGTTGAAGCTTTTCAAAAACACAATGTTTCTCACTTATGTGGTGCACCTATAGTAATGCAAATGGTAGCAGATTATTTATTACAAAATAATATTTCCCTTAAAAAAAATATTAGAATGATGACAGCTGGCGCACCTCCACCAGAGGCTGTGTTAAGTAAAATGGCTTCGTGTGGAATTGAAGTTATTCATGTATACGGCTTAACAGAAATTTATGGACCAGCAGTGGTATGTGCGTGGCATCCTGAATGGAATGAATTAGACGCATCTGAACAAGCAAGATTAAAAGCAAGGCAAGGTGTAGTGTATTCAGTTCAGGAAAATATGAAAATCATAGACCCGGAAACTAACAAAGACGTCCCAAAGGATGGTAGGTCTCTAGGAGAAGTTTTTATTAAAGGTAACATCACAATGAAAGGTTATTATAAAAATAAAAAAGCTACTGATGAGGCATTTGAAGGTGGTTGGTTCCACACAGGAGATCTTGGGGTTTGGTATGAAGATGGATATATTCAACTTAAGGATAGATCAAAAGATATAATTATTTCTGGGGGAGAAAATATTTCATCAATTGAAGTTGAGGATGCCATATACAAACATCCAGAGGTAGTTGCGGTTGCTGTAGTTGCAAAAGAAGATGAAAAATGGGGTGAGACACCATGTGCTTTTATAGAGTTAAGTGAAGGATCTACAGTTAGTGAAATAGATTTAAAAAATCATTGTAAATCTTTACTGGCGGGTTTTAAAGTTCCTAGATACTTTAATTTCACAGAGCTTCCAAAAACAAGCACAGGAAAAATACAAAAATTTAAACTCAGAGAACAAACAAAATTAATATAATTTAACTTACTTTTTTTAAATCTTTTTCAACAAGAATTTTATTTAGGGTTTTGTCCCATTTATTCTCAGCATTTATTATATTTTTTTCCTTGACATGACCATATCCTTTTATCGATAAAGGAATATCCAAAAAATCTATAAATTTTTCATAATTATTTTCATTAAGATTATTAGATATTTTATTAATGGTATGTAATATTTTTTTGGCTAGAGCACGTTCTTTTTTTCTCTCTGTTGTGTAACCAAAAATATCAAACTTAGTATTTCTTAGAAATTTTAAGTAAGATAAAATTTTGAAAGCTTGAAAAACCCAAGGTCCAAATCTTTGTTTAATTAGATGACCAGTTTCAGGGTCCTTTTTTGAAAATAATGGCGGTGCTAAGTAATACTCTAATTTTACATTTTTATTTTTTTGTAAAAAGTCTTTTGCAAATTCACCAGATGTATGTAGCCTGCCAACTTCATATTCATCTTTGTACCTCATTATTCTAAAAAGAGTTAATGCAACTTTTCTAGAAAGAGGTAGTTCATTTTTTGCATTAGATATTTCAGTTTCTTTTGAAATAACTTTATTTACGTTAGACAAAAAAAGATCTGAGTATTCTTTATCTTGAAATTGTTCAAGTATATCAGAAAATTTTTCCAAATAATTGCTTATGGGCTTTTCTTCTGGAATTACCTGATTCATATGGGCAGCCTTAAAAACTATTTCGGGATATTCAGATAATAGTCTTCCCCAGTTAAAGGCTCTAAGGTTCTGCTCTATTGCTACACCATTTAACTCTATAGCTCTTTCTAAAGAACTTATTTCGATTGGTATAAGGCTTTTTTGAGCTGCCATACCTAGCATCATTATATTTGCTGATACAGTATCGCCAACTAGAGATTCTGCTAAGTTAGATATATCGATAAATTTTATATTTTCTTCTTCCAAGTGATTTTCTAAATGTTTTTTTAATAAACTATCATCAACAACAGTACCTATATGAACCCCTGCTACACCAACTGGTTCAACTCTTCCATTTATTACGGCTATTGTTTTATTAGGATTTAAAGTTCTGGTAATTGAAGGTGAGACTGAAACAACAGCATCGCATCCAAGGAGTAAATCGGCAGTTTCATTTGGTAGTCTTGCAGATCGAGTATAAAGAGATTTTTCTTTACTTATTCTAATTTGGCTAGTTACAGCACCATTTTTTTGGGCCAAGCCTGTAAAATTCATTGACTGTGCATATAATTTATCAATTCGGGCTGCCATAACTACTATTGCAGCTACAGTTGAAATTCCTGTACCCCCGATGCCTGCCATAATAAGATTTTGAATTTTATTCAATTTCTGCTTGGGTTTACTTAAGGAATTAAAAATATCAGGAATATCTGGAAAAGATTTTTTTAAAGGCTCAGATAAACTACCTGATGAAACACCAATAAAACTTGGACAAAAACCTTTTTTGCAAGAATAATCTTTATTACAGACACTTTGATCAATTTGTCTTTTAGTTCCTTCAAAATGATCAAAAGGTTTAACAGCAACGCAGTTGGATTTTTCTGCGCAATCACCACATCCTTCACAAACATCTGGGTTTATATACATTTTTATATCTCTATCTTGTACATATCCTCTTTTACGTCTTCTTCTAAGTTCTGTAGCACATGTTTGAACATATATGATTGCTGTTACACCTGGTATATTTCTAACTTCTTTTTGAACATTTATAAGTTCATCACGATGAAATATTCCTACCTTATCAGCAAATAATCTTGTTTCTTTAAATTGCTCTGGCTCATCTGAAACTACATAAATTTTTCTTACGCCTTCTGCGGATAATTGTTTAGAGATTGCCCAGGGGGTAGCTCCTCCAATGGCCTTTTGACCACCTGTCATAGCAACAGCATCATTATAAAGAATTTTAAAAGTTATATTTACATTTGCTGAAACTGCTGCTCTTATTGCAAGAGATCCAGAATGGGCATAGGTTCCATCACCTATATTTTGAAAAGTATGATTATGATTTGAAAAAGGCGCTCTTCCAATCCAATGACCACCTTCTCCACCCATTTGACTAAAATTAGTTAATTTTTCTGGATGCAGAAAATAACCTATTGAATGACAACCAATTCCTATACCAACAACTTCCTCTTCAGGTGTTTTAGTTCCAGAATTATGAGGGCATCCTGCACAATACCATGGTGTTCTTGAGGCGACTGGAGGTAAGTTACTTCCTAATGATTCAGATTTAACTTTAGGAATATCAAAATCGATGGAAGATTGCTTAACTTTTTTTAAAAGGCAGTCTGCAATAATATCGCTAGATAATTCAGAAACATTTGGAATTAACTCTTCTTTTGTTGTTGCATCAAATTTTCCAGATAATAAAGGTCGAAATTTAGAATTAAAAAGGATATGGGCAACTTGTTCTTCGACAATGCCTCCCTTTTCTTCGACAACAAGTATTTCTTCAAACTGGTCACAAAAATCAATTATCTCTTCATCTATTAAAGGCCAAGGGATTTTACAGGCAAAAAAACCAATTCCAATATTTTCAGGGTTTTTTATACCGATACAATCAAAAGCATCTATTGTTTCAGTTGCCGCTTTTCCAACTGCAATAATACCAAGAGTCTTTTTTTCAGGATTGAAAATTATTTTATTTATTTTGTTTTGTTTAATAAAATTTTTAGTTGCAGGTATTCGTCTATTTATAAGAGCAGCTTCTCTATCTAATGCTGGATCGTGTCTGTTTACATGAACATTTATTGGCGGGTCTAATTTTTGAGAGTTTGGCCTTAATTTGCCGAGATCAATTACTGCATTTGAATCTGCGGTATCACTAGTAATTTTAAGAGCTACACATATACCTGCATGACGAGATAAAGCAAAGGCTTGTAAACCTAAAGTTATAACTTCATCTACGTTTGCAGGATAAAATACAGGAATACCTGCAGAAATTAGCGATTGTTCAGACTGGTAAGCTAATGTTGAGCTTTTACCGATTGGATCATCAGCTACTGCTAGAACCATTCCACCTTTTAAGGCCACGCCACCCATATTTGCATGTCTCAACGCGTCCATTGCTCTATCTAAGCCGGGACCCTTTCCATACCACATAGAAAAAACACCATCAATTACTGGTTTATCATACAAGCCAAGCATTTGGGTGCCCCAAGCCGCAGTTGCAGCTAATTCTTCATTAACTGCAGGTTGAAAAACAATATTATACTTATCTAAATGTTTTTTAGCTCTCCCGAGTTCTAAATCAAGTGTTCCAAGAGGAGAGCCAGGATAACCACTTACATAACCATTAGTTAATAATCCGTTATCTTTATCTAGTTTTGCTTGTTCTATTAAAAGACGAACTAAGGCTTGGACACCGTTCATTAATGCTAAATCATTGTCCTTTGTAAAACAATCGTCTAATCTTATAGGATTTAATTGGTTCAAGTTTGTCTCATAATACAATTAACTTGTTTATAATTTAATAAACTTAGTAAGTTTTAACAAGTAGTAAGATTTATTTATAGAAAGGTAAAGAAAACTAATGCTACTAAAATTAAATAATTACGATGATTTATATTCAACATTTAAGTGGAATATACCTGAATATTATAATATTGCGTCTGATACTATTGATAAAGTGGTATATAAAAATAGGACGGCATTATTTAATATTTTGAATAATGGTAAAATTGAAAAATGGTCTTTTTTAGATATTAAAAGATCTGCAAACAAGCTTGCTAACGCATTCGATTATCTTAATCTAGAACACAATGCTAGAGTTGGTATCATATTAGGCCAGTGTCCGGAAACAGCCATTTCTCATATGGCATGTTTCAAATCTGGAAAAATATCAATACCACTTTTTAATTTATTTGGAAAAGATGCATTATTTTATCGTTTAAAAAACTCAAAAGCTTCTTTGGTAATTTGTGACAGAATAGGACTTTTAAAAATTAAAGAAATTTTTCATAAATTGCCTAATTTGAAATCAATAATTTGCGTGGATGAAATTGATGATCGAGTTAACAATCTAAGTTTTAAAAAAATATTAGAAGAATCATCTGATAATTATACTAATAAAAGTACAAAATCATTTGACCCAGCTACAATAATTTATACTTCAGGTACAACTGGTGGACCTAAAGGTGCATTACTACCCCATAGAACATTACTAGGACATATACCAGGAGTTGAAATGCCACACGATTTTTTATCCTCATCAGAACCAGTAACTGACTTATTTTGGACGCCAGCTGATTGGGCATGGATAGGAGGCTTGTTTGATGTTCTTCTTCCTGCATGGCATTTCGGAATTCCTGTTATAAGTCATAGATCACAAAAATTTGACCCTGAATTTTCGTTTGATTTAATTTCTAAGCTTAATATTCGAAATACTTTTTTACCACCCACAGCACTAAAAATGATGAAGTCATTTAATCCTTCAAGTACAAAAAATAAATTAAATTTAAGAACAATCGGGTCTGGAGGTGAATCATTAGGAGAAGATCTGCTGGAGTGGGGGAAAAGAATTTTAGGTGTTAATATTAATGAATTTTATGGTCAAACAGAATGTAATTTAACCATTTCAAACAGTAGTGCGATAATGCCGACCAAGCAAGGTTCTATAGGTAAACCTGTTCCTGGCCAAGAGGTTAGGATTATGAATAAAAGTGGAGAATTTATAAAAGAGCCAGGTGTAGATGGTGAAATTGTTGTTAATAATAATACACCGGTAGCTTTTTTGAAATATTGGGAGAATGACAAGGAGACCCAAAATAAAGTAATTAATGGTTGGCTTCATACAGGAGATTTTGCCTTTAGAGATGATGAGGGATATTTTTATTTTAAAGGACGTGAGGATGATATTATAAACACTTCAGGTTACAGGGTAGGTCCAAGTGAAGTGGAAGACTGTATATTATCCAATCCACATGTTGACATGGTTGCAGTCATAGGTGTGCCGGATAAAGTCAGAGGTAATATAATTAAAGCTTTTATTATTCCAAGAAATAAAAATGACATTTTAACACAAAATAAAGATCTTAAACTTAGTATCCAAAATGATGTTAAAGTAAAATTGGCAGCACACGAATATCCGCGTATCATAGAATTTGTAGAAGAATTACCTATGACAACAACAGGTAAAATTATTCGCAAAGATTTAAGGGAAACTTTTTAATTCCTCAAATTTAAATTATAGCTGAAATGAAAATTATCTACTCAAATAAAATAGATTTCTAGGATGTTTAAATTTTATATTTTTCACTTCTGCTAAATAAGTTATACATAAGATATTAAATTTTATTTCAAGGAAATATTATGAGCGAAAATTACAAGTTTGATACCCTTTCTTTACATGCAGGTCATATCCCTGACAAAGAAACTGGATCTCGTGCTGTTCCTATTTATCAGACGACATCATATGTTTTTAAAAGTACTGAAGAGGCGGCTTCTCTATACAATATGGAGGTTGGTGGGCATTTATATACTAGAATTTCAAATCCTACTGTTGCAGCTCTTGAACAGAGATTAGCTGCATTAGAGGGTGGGGCTAGTGCCCTTGCATGTTCCAGTGGAATGGCTGCAATGCACTTAGTAGTTACAGCAATATGTAGTAGTGGTGATCATATAGTAGCTTCAAGCAAAATGTATGGCGCCAATATAAATTTACTTCAGCATACTATGCCTCGTTTTGGTATTAATACGGATTTTGTAAACCCAAATGATCCAGAAGCTATTGAGAACGCTATAAAACCCAACACAAAACTAGTTTTTGGAGAAGTGATCGGAAATCCTGGATTAGATATAATGGATGTCCCAACAATTGCAGAAATATGTAAAAGAAAAAATGTTCCTCTAGTCCTTGATGCCACTTTTAATACACCATATTTGATGCAACCATTTAAATATGGAGCAAATGTTGTTGTCCATTCACTAACAAAATGGTTGGGTGGACATGGTATTGCTATTGGAGGCGCCGTTGTAAATGGTGGAAACTTTGATT
>CABZSR010000011.1 GCA_902528415.1 uncultured SAR116 cluster alpha proteobacterium
TAAGTTAATTGTTTTAAATGATTTTAAATGCTCTTTTACATTTTTTGTTGTTAAGTACAATTCTTTAATTGAAATTAAATTATATTCTGGATTTTGTATTTTTCTTTCATCACTGAAATGTTTTATTTCTGATTCTCTTTCAGCAATTAATTTAAAAAAATTTTTAGTTAATAAAAAAGTAATCTCTTGATCTTTTGGCAAAAATTCAAAAATTGAACATAAAGGTTCTTTATGAAGTAATGGTAAATAATGTTCTATTCCATTAAATCTAATGCCTGATGAAACTTTTTCGTAAATAGAATTCTTAATGCTTTGATTAGCGTATAAACTTCTAAATTTTTTTCTAAAATTTTCAATATTTTCTTCACTCAATAAATATTCATTAGAGGAATAAATATTAATACTTTCAACGTGAACGCTAGATCTTTGTGTGAGTGGATCCATTACTTTTATTGTTTCAATAGTTCGACCAAAGAAGTCGATCCTAAAAGCTTTGGAGTATCCAATTGGAAAAACATCTAAAATACTTCCCCTTAAACTAAATTCACATAATTCCCGTACCGTTTGAACTCTTTTATATCCAGTATTGATTAAAAAATTAGTTAATGTGTTTAGAGAATGTTCACTTTTATTAGATAAGGAAATAAAATTTTTTTTATAAAAATCTCTTGGAGCAGTTTTAGTTATTAAAGCGTTAATAGTTGTTAAAAAAAATTTTTTTTCTTTATTTTTTTTTAAAAAGCAAAGTTTTGAAAAAGATTTTATACGTTCACTTGTAATACTAAAATTGGGCGATGAAATGTCATATGGAAGACAGTCCCATGCAGGAATTTTGAAAATATTAATATCTGCAAAATTATGTGATAAAAAGCTATGAATATTAGATAGTTCAAAATCATTCTTTGCAATGTAAAAAATATTATCGTTTTTTAATAGTGCCGATATTAAAAATGGAATTATACTATCTCGAACCCCATTAATATTATTAATTTTTTTTACTTCATATTTTAAATTAAACAATTTAAAAACCTTTAAATTCTCTAATCAAATTAATAATATAATTTTCTTTATCAGAATTAGTTTTTTCAACATCAATTGATAAACGCCATATTCTTGGATCTCCAGACTCAAGTAGTTTTTGATAAGATATGAGGCATTCATCACTTAAGTTGTGTAAATTACTCTCTGCAAAGTTACCAAGTAAAATATCTGTTTCACGTGTTCCTGTATATTTAGATCTGTATAATAGCTTTTTTATAAAAACACTTCTATTGTTCAATTTTTTCTCGTTTTATATAAAGTAAATTTAAGTGAGTATAATTATAAATAAAGGATTTTAATTTCTTGTCTAATTTAATCATCAAAAGACCTGAAAATATTTTTCAATTGTTTTCTTCATTACTTAATATAGATGGAGTTGGGAAAAAAAAATTAAAGTTGTTAGAAAAAAAAATTGGTCCTTATATTATTAATCTACTATTTTATTTACCAATTAAATCTATTAACCGTTTTCAAAATACATCTTTAAAAAATATAAATCATGGTGAAATTATAACATGTGAAGTTGAGATAATAGAAGTTAATATTCCAAACTATAATTTTAGAAAAAGAAATAATATTTCAAAAATAGTAACTTTTGGCATAAATAAAGAAAAAAGTATAAGATTAGATATTATATATTTTGGCCAAAACACCCAGTATTTGAAAAATATCTATAAGGTTGGAAATAGAATTCTTATAAGTGGTAAATTTGAAAGTTATAATGGTTTAGGTCAAGTTGTTCACCCTGATTATGTGGTTTCAAATAATACAAGTAATGAAATACCTAAGATTGAACCTGTTTATCCTTTATTTCATGGCGTTAATCAAAAGTTTATTTTTAAAATTATAAATCAATCAATAAAAAAATTACCTGATGTAACAGAATGGTTATCAGATAGAGTCATAGAGAAATATAAATTTGAAAATTGGCAAAATTCTATAACTAAAATACATAATCCTGAAAATATTAAAGACGCAGAACTGAATAGTATTTATAGAAGACGACTTGCTTTTGATGAGTTAGTTGCAAACCAAATATCAATGTTATTAATTAAAAATAAAATAACTAAAATTAATAATAATTTATCACCTAAGATTAATTCTGAAGTAATAGAAAATTTGTATAAAAATTTACCTTTTAAATTAACTAAAAATCAAAGAGAAGTTGTTAACGAAATTCAAAAAGATATTTATAACCAAAAGACAATGGTTAGAATGCTACAAGGTGATGTTGGCTCAGGTAAAACAATAGTAGCATTAATTTCAATGTTACACTCTATATCTGATGGATCCCAATCTGTACTTTTGGTACCTACCGAAATATTGGCTTTACAACATTACAACACTATAAAAAAACTCCTTGCTCCAATGAATATAAATGTTGCCTTATTATTAGGTGCATCTAGATCAAATCATAATAAAAAAGAAAGAATAGAAGTTATCAATAGTATAGCCAATGGTCATGTTAAACTTATAGTTGGCACGCATGCATTAATATCTAAAAATGTCACATATAAAAACTTGTCTCTAGCAGTAATAGATGAACAGCATAAATTTGGTGTAAAACAAAGATATGAAATCACTCAAAAAGGTACAAATGTTAACATATTAGTTATGACTGCCACCCCTATTCCAAGGTCCCTTGCCTTAACTGCTTATGGGGATATGGATATGTCAATCATAAAAGAAAAACCAATTGGAAGGAGACATATAAAAACTTATGTTCTACCTCAAAGTAAAATAAATAAGGTTTTATTATCTGTCGAAAGAGCAATTAAAAATGGCGCTTTAATTTACTGGGTTTGTCCTATGATTGAAAATTCAGAAAATGAAGATTTAATTGCAGTAAATGAAAGGTTTGATTTTTTAACAAGTTTTTTCCCAAATATTGATATATCTTTAGTTCATGGGAAACAAAATCAAATTGAAAAGGAAAAAGCAATTAATGACTTTAAGGTCGGTAAAAGTAAGATACTTGTAGCCACCACTGTTATTGAGGTTGGTGTTGATATTCCTGATGCAACTATTATGGTTATTGAATGTGCTGAAAGATTTGGATTATCACAAATCCATCAATTAAGAGGAAGAGTAGGAAGAAGTAATAAAGAATCCTCTTGTATATTATTATATAAATCACAACTAAGCCCAATCGCATACTCAAGATTAAAGATCTTAAAAGAAACTGATGATGGTTTTAAAATTTCCGAAAATGACTTGATATTAAGAGGACCTGGTGAAGTTCTAGGAAGTAAGCAGTCAGGAAATATAGACTTCAAGTTCATAGACTTACATTTACATAGTGATTTAATACCTGCAGCAAGAGATGAGGCTATTAATTTATTAAAAAATAAAAATCAACAATACAAGGTAAACACTCTCCTATCTATTTTTGAAAATAATGACGCTATTAAATTATTAAAAGGTGGATGATTATTTACAATTTATATTTAACTAATTTTAGGCGTTACTATTCCACCAGAAATAACCATTTTGACAGCATCCTCTACTTTCATTTTCATGAAAATTAAATCTTTCTTGGGTAAAAATAAAAGAAATCCACTAGTTGGGTTAGGAGTGGTAGGTATAAAAACATTTATTAATGTTTCTTTATTTAAAGTTTTAACCTCGCCTTTAGTTTCACCGGTAACAAAACCTATGACCCAAATACCCTTTCTAGGATATTCAACTAATACTACATCCCTAAAACTTTCAGAATTAGTTGACATAACAGTTTCCATAATTTGTTTTATGGCACTATAAATACTTCTCACAACAGGCATTTTATTCAGAACTCTTTCACCCGTTTTCAGTAATGTTCTTCCAATAAACCCGGGGGTAATTGCACCAATAAATGTTATTACTACAATACTAATTATTAATCCTAATCCAGGTATTTGATGAGGTAATTGTTTTGTAAAGTCTAAACTATCAGGTAATAAGCCTGCCACTTGGGTATCAATGAACGTAATTATAATCCAAGTTACATAAATCGTAATTAAAATTGGAGAAGTAACTAAAATACCTGCAAGAAAGTACCTTCTGAATCGAGCAAAAATACCTAATTTTTCTTCAGACAATAATATCTCCTAATAATATATTAATTTATAATTAAAATTAATTTGTTTATAATTAGCACAAAAAAGATTGTATTATGAAAAAAATATCAAAAAAAAAATCTAATGAATTAAATAAACTTGTATCAATTGATAGAATTAGACGTGTAATTGAAATATTGAGAGATCCTGATGGTGGATGTCCATGGGATTTAAAGCAAGATTATAATTCAATAGCACCGTATTCAATTGAAGAAGCTTATGAACTGGTAAGTGCAATTGAAAATAATGATATAAATGAAATCAAAAGTGAGTTAGGAGATTTGTTGTTACAAGTTGTACTTATATCTCAAATTGCATCTGACCGAGGTGACTTTAATTTTGACGATGTTGCAGATGAAATTTCACAAAAAATAATAAGAAGACATCCTCAAATTTTTGATACAAATTATATGATTAATGACTTACCTCAAGAAAGTTGGGAAAGAATAAAAAATTTAGAAAAAAATAATAAAAATAATTTAAATAAAAGTATATTAGATCAAATTGAAAATAATATACCTACTATTCTGAAATCATTAAAAATTCAAAAGAAAGCAGCATCATTAAATTTTGATTGGATTAATAAAGATCAGGTGCTTGCAAAAGTCGATGAAGAATTAAATGAATTAAAAGAAGCCTTAAAAGAAGAAAATAATAAAAATATAGAAGATGAATTAGGTGATTTGTTTTTTACATTAATAAGTTTATCTAGACATTTAAATCTTGATCCAGATCAAACATTAAGAAAAGCTAATCAAAAATTCATCAAAAGATTTAATAAAATGGAAAACATTATTGAAGATAAAAAATTAAAATGGCATAATTTAGATGTAATCAATTTTAAAAACTTATGGAATAACGCTAAAAGATTAATAAATGAGGATTAAATGAATTCTAATTTACCAAAAACAATTTTTATTACTGGTGCGACATCTGGTTTTGGAAAAGCTACGGCTACATTATTTAATAAGAATGGATGGCAAACTATAATAACTGGAAGAAGAGCCGATCGTCTTGAAGAACTTGCAAAAGAATTAGGACCGAAATCGTTACCTTTATCCTTTGACGTAAGTGACAAACAATCTGTTCAAACAGCAATTAAAAATCTACCTCCAAACTTTAATAAAATATCCGTACTATGCAACAACGCTGGTTTAGCGTTAGGATTAGAAGGTGCAGATAATGCTGACCTAGATGACTGGGACCAAATGATTGATACTAATATTAAAGGATTAGTTTATACGACAAGAACTATTTTGCCACTAATGATTGATAATGGAGAAGGTCATATTATTAATCTTGGCTCTGTTGCAGGATCTTATCCTTATCCTGGTGGAAATGTTTATGGTGGTACAAAAGCATTCGTAAGTCAATTTTCGTTAAATTTAAGAGCTGATCTAGTTGGTAAAGGAATTTATGTTACATCACTTGAACCTGGTCTTGCTGAAACTGAATTTTCAATTGTTAGATTTAAAGGAGATAGAGAAAAAGCATCTCAAATTTACAAAAATACTAAAGTAATAAGCCCAGAAGATATAGCTGAAACAATTTTTTGGATTTCTACAAGACCAAAGAATATTAATATCAACAGAATTGAAATAATGGCTGGTGATCAAGCTTTTAATCCTTTTAATGTTGTAAAAAAAGACTAGGATGCATCACTAAGATAAGGGTGATTTTTTGGAATTGCTATTTCCTTTATGTGGTTCCAAATATCATGATTAGAAGCGGCTAATATTGGACCTTTTGAATTTAAATTAAATTCTTCTTTATTTTTTACCATATACACAACCCCACCAGCTTCTCTTATAATCAAATCTAACGGTGAATGATCCCAAGGTGTTACTCTACCATGAAATAAAAATTGAGTTTGATTTTTTGCTAACATGATAGTTTCGATGCCAGCACTGCCAATAAAGAACCTTCTAGTATTTTTCCTTAAATTATTCAAAATAGACTGTCTATATGGATCTGGAATACCTTTAGTTCCTCCAGAACCTAAAATCTTGCCAGAACTAAAAGAATTTATTGATAGTTTAGTAATTTTTTTAGTTTCAATATCCATAGAAAATGCACCGAAATGTTTAAATCCGTAAACAAAAATTTTTTTCAGTGGATAATATATAAATGTAGCGATAGGAATTGAAGAACATGCAAGCGAAATCATTGTACAAAAATTATCTTTTCCATTTATATAATTTTTAGTTCCATCTATTGGATCAACAACCCAAACTAAAGGTTTATTTAATAGACTTAAATATTGTTTATTATCTTTATAAGAACTTTCTTCGCCGATACAATTTTTAATATTTAGAAACCCATTTAATTTATTAAAAATTAATTCCTCACTTTTTTTGTCAGCAATACTAACAAAGTCATCATTAGATGTTTTAGTAGAAATGTCATTCGATTTAAGATTGTTAAAATATTTAAGAATAACTTTTTCATTAACATCTTTCAGTAAAATATTGATATATTTAACTATTTCGTTCCTTGTTTTTTTATCATTTATAAAGTTTTGAGTCATAATTATTTCATTACATCGAATTCATTCTTATATGAGGATAATTAGATTTAAAATATTTTAATTTTTTAATAGAAATTTTTGTTTTTATTTTATTTCCAATAAAATTTATGTCGCAAAATATATCATTATACACTAAAGAATTTTTGTATATCCAAGAAGAAATTTTTGATGCATCTGCAGGTATATAGAATATTACATCTGAAAAATTTTTATCAACTAATTTTTCTAGATAATTTTTTAGAGCTTTTGTTCCTTCATTAGTTAATGCAGTTGTTTTAACGAATTTGTTTTTAAATTTAATATCAAAGTTGTCGACATTAGAATTCAAATCAGATTTATTAAAAATATTAATAACTTTGTTTTCTAACATTTCTTCAGAAAAACCAATCTCTTTTAATGTGTCAAAAACTAGTTTAGCTTGATTTTCAATGTCGGGATTAGATAAATCGTGCACAACCAATAAATAGTCTGAGGAAAAAAGTTCCTCTAAAGATGAATTAAATGAGTCAATTAATTCTGTGGGTAAAGCTGAAATAAAACCTACAGTGTCAGATAAAATAATTTTTTTTTTATTTGATAAATTAACCAAACTCATTTTTGTGTCTAAAGTTGCAAAAACCATATCTTTTACTAAAACATCAGAAGAGCTTAAATTATTAAAAATTGTTGATTTCCCACTGTTTGTATAACCTACAAGAGAAAAAATTAAGTTAGAATCATTTATTCTTGGTTTTCGTTGTACTTCTCTTGTCTTCTTTACTTTTAACAATAATTTTTTTAATTGCTTAATTTTAGTATTAATCATTCTCTTATCTAATTCTATTTGACTTTCTCCGGGTCCGCCAACTTTACTTAATCCTCCTCTTTGTCTTTCAAGATGAGTCCAAGACCTAACTAGTCTAGTTTTTTCAAAACTTAGATTAGCAAGTTCAACCTGTAATTTTCCCTCCTTAGTAACAGCACGTAGTCCAAATATTTCTATGATAAGTTGAGTCCTATCAATAATTTTTTTATTAAAAAATCTTTCTAAATTTCTATGCTGAATTGGAGATAAAGAGCAATCGATGATAATAAGATCAATTTTATCAATATTAAAATTATCTTTAATCTCATTTGCAATAGTTTTACTTACTAGTAAAGGTGGTTTAGGGACATAAATATTTATAATTTTTTCAAAAATAATTGTACCATCTAAGGCTTGAACTAAGCTTCTTGTTTCTAGAGAACGTGAAATAAAATTCTTCTGATTAAAAATTTGATTTTGACAAAATTTGTTATTTTTAAAAATTGGAAATAGTAAAAAAGTTTTATATTTATTCATAAAAGTATTAATTATTATGTAATATACTAAAATATAAATTTCTTAAATTAATAGATGTTTGTCCAATTTTCCCACCATTAATTTCTGTGTCATCAACCTTAATTATTGGTGTAACAAACGAAGAAGCACTTGTTAAAAAAACTTCTTTAGACTTGTAAAGTTCTTCTTTTTTGAACTTTTCTTCTTTTACAATTAAATTATTTAATTTAGCAAATTGAGCAATTGTTTTTCTAGTAATACCTGACAAAATTTGACCATCAATAGCTCTAGTAATTATTTCGTTACTATCATTTATAATCCATATATTAGAACTAGATCCTTCTGTAACAAAGCCATCTGAGTCAATAAAAATTCCTTCGAAAGCACCCTTTTTATTAGCTTCTGTTTTAGCTAATACATTTGGTAATAATTGAGTTGTTTTAATATCTGGCCTTGACCATCTATTGTCATCTAAAGTAATAGCCTTTACCCCTTTTAACTTACTATTTATATTATTTAATTTTTTTGTTACAATAATAGATAATAAAGGTTTAATGTTCATTCCTTTATAACTATGATTTCTTTCAGCTATTCCCCTTGAGACTTGTATGTAAACAACTCCAAAAGTAATTCTATTTATTTTTATTAAATTACTTATTATTATTTTTAGGGACATCTTAGATAAATGGAACTTTATATTTATTAAGTTTAATGAATCAAATAATCTGTTTATATGTCCTTCAAAATCATAAAAAATTCCTTCATTAAATAAAACAACTTCATAAACAGCATCTCCAAAATGATACCCCCTGTCATTTATATTAACTTTTGCATTTTGATAATTATGATAAACTCCGTCTACGTATGATATATTAGGCATTAAAAGAAATCCAAATTAACAGAAAGTAACTCTTCTACTTTCTTCAATGATTTTACAGGAACAAACATTACAACAATGTCCCCTGCTTCTATTATAGTGTCTCCTCTTGGCGATACAATACTTTTATCTTCTTTTACAATAGCTCCCAAAGCAACATCTTTTGGTAACTTTGTATTTTTAAGTGGTTTACCTATTATTGAAGAAGATTTTAATGCTTCAAATGATATAACTTCTCCAAATTCTTCGATTATTGAATGCACATGTTCTATATGGCCACTTCTAACTTCCTGTAATATAGAAGATGCTGTTAAATTGGGTGGACTAACTACACCCTCAAGATCTAGTGAATTGAAAAGTGGAATAAAAACAGGCAAATTTATTAGAGCTACAGTGTGTGAGGCTCCCGATCTTTTAGATAACAAGGAAGAAAGTATGTTGACTTCATCATTATTTGTCGCTGCAATATATGTCTCACCTTGCCCTAGTCTTGCCTCTAAAATTATTTCGGGATCTAGAGAATCCCCTGAAATAATAGTTGCATATTCAAGCATTTCCGCAGCATGTCGCGCCTTTTCTTTATCTAATTCTAATATTGTCAAATTAGTTTCAGGGGATAACTTATGAATTTCTTCGGCAACTCTTATTCCAATAGCACCTGCTCCGGAGATTGTCACTTTTTCAGCAGTAGTTTCAGAATGACCAAAAGCAATTAATGTTCTATTAATTTGATCTGTAGGACAAGCCAAATAAACTCTATCTCCAGATAAAATAATATCATCGCCTCCTCTTGGTACAACTAATTTAGTTCCTCTGATAATAGCCATAACGGTAACTGTTAAGTCAGGAAACAAATCAACTAAATTTCTTAGTGGTGTATCAAGAATTGGACAGTCATTTTTACAAGAAACACCTAACATAGTAACTGAAGAACTAGCAAATTCGGCCACATCAAATGCTCCTGGTGTTCTCCATTGATTAACAATAGCAGTTGCAACTTCATCCTCAGGAGAAATAATCCTATTTACCCCTACATCCTTTAATAAATAATCGGAGAATTTTGGATCAAGATATGATTTAGATCTAATTCGAATAATCATCGTGGGAATTCCAAAAATCGATTTAGCAACATGACAAGCTGCAATATTAATTTCGTCTGATTGCGTAACAGCAATTATCATATCAGCATCTTTAATTCCTGCATCTTCAAGAACATTTGGGTATGATGCAAGTCCAAGAACACCTTGAACGTCATATAATTCAGTTACTCTGTGAATAGCTTCAGTGTCTGAATCAATGACAGTAATATCAAAACCTTCATTTGAAAGATGTTCTGTAATCGACGTCCCAACTCTACCCGCACCACATATTAAAATTTTTTGTTTCATGAATTTACCAATATCATATTGAATTAATTAAATTTATTTATATTTATATTTAATTCTTTTAACTTTCTGTGCAACGCTGATCTATCCATACCAATAAAAGTCGAGGTTTTAGCAATATTTCCTTTAAACCTTTTTAATTGTTCATTTAGATAATTAGCTTCAAAAATTTTTCTTGCGTCTTTTAATGACAAACTAAAATTATTTATAATACTATCATGTTTTTTCTTTTCATTATAACCTAATATCTCTGGAGGTAGATGTGATGGCATGATAAGAAGGTCTTTTTGATTACCATACATAATTATTAACCACTCTATTATATTTCTTAATTGCCTTACATTTCCTGGCCAATCATAATTTTGTAAAAGGACTAGAGTTTCCAAAGATAGTTGCAAATTTTTACTACCTAACTCTTTTGAAATAAATTTAAGAAAGTAATTTACTAAATCATTTATATCTTCTCCACGTTTATTTAAGGGTGGAACTTCGATTGGTGCTACAGACAGTCTATAAAATAGGTCCTCTCTTAAGACACCCTCTTCCATAGATTTTAATAAGTTTTTATTACTTGCTGAAATTACTCTAACATCTACGTTAATTTTTTTATTTGAACCAAGTTTATAAAAACTTTGATCTTGTATCGCTTGAACTAACTTTCCTTGTGTTTCAATTGGCAAATCACAAATTTCATCAAAAAAAAGAGTTCCGTTATTTGCTTGTTCGAATAAACCAGTACTTAATTGATTGGATTGATCCTCTTTTATTTTCTCATTCCAACCAAATAATACTTGTTCTACTCTTTCCGGAGACAGAGTCGCACAAGATGCAATAATAAATGGATATAAGCCTCTGTTTGACTTCTTGTGTATCCATCTGGCTATTAACTCTTTTCCAGAACCTGACGGTCCAGAGAGTAGAACTCTACTATTAGTTTGTGAAACTTTATTTAATTGTTGTACAACATTTTTGAAGACACTTGAACTTCCGACTAATTTCATGCGCTCATTTTCTTTTAATTCAAAGTCTAAAACTTTGATCTTTAGATTGCGTTCTTTGATAGCTTTATCAACCAAAAGAGTTAGTCTTTCAGATTTAAATGGTTTTTCTATAAAATCATAAGCTCCATTTTTTGCAGCTTTCATAGCAGTTTCTATGTTTCCGTGTCCAGACATCATTATAACTGGTATAAATGAGTCATGCATTTTACTCCAAGATAGCAATTCTAAACCAGAATCTGTATTATTATTCATCCATATATCAGTAATTAATAATGTAATGTTTTGATTTTTCAGAATTTCAATAGCCGTTTCATAACTATTAGCAATTATGGCATTATAACCTTCATCTTTAAGAATTTCAGCTACCATTTCACAAATATCAAGCTCGTCATCTACGACAAGAATAGAAATTTTATTTTTTAACATTCAATATTACTCATAGTTACTATTTTGAAATTAATGGGAATTTTAATAAAATAGACGTACCTTTTGAGCCTTTTAATGGTCGAATAAATATAGAACCATTATGATCATCTATTATTTTTTTTGTAATGGCTAGCCCTAACCCACTACCACCTACCTTAGTTGTAAAATAAGGCTCTATAATTTGAGAAATTATAGATTTTTCAATACCAGTACCATTATCATTAACATAAATTTCAGCAAAATTATTTTGTATTTTAAAAATAATTGATATTCGGGCATTTTTTATATCGTTTGAATTGACATTTTCGTAAGAGTTTTTAATAAGATTTCCACATGCTTGCCTGATTTGTTTTTCATCACCCATAATCAGGGCATTCTCAATCACATCATCAACTTCAATCAAAACTTTTTCGAATGATGACATCATTGGATTTACATATTCTACAATAACTTTATTAATATTAATTACTTTTAATTTTGGAGATGGCATTCTAGCAAAAGAGGAAAACTCATCTACCAAATGATGGATATCATCAACCTGTCGGGTTATCATGTTTAAAGATTGCTCAAAAGTTTTTTTATCTATTTTTCTGTTACTACTTAATTTATTCATTAATCTTTCAGCAGCTAAACGAATTGGGGTAAGAGGGTTTTTTATTTCATGAGCTATTCTTCTTGCTATATCAGACCAAGCTCCCATTTTTTGAGCAGCTATTAAGCTAGTGACATCATCAAAGGTTAAAACATAACCCAAGATTAGATCATCAGATTTTTGTACTACGAATCTTGTTATTAAATTTAAAACTTTATCATCTCTTACAATATAAATTTTATCTTCAACTACATTTTTTTTAGATATTAAAAGACTATTTATTACATCAGTAAATTCGGGAACTATATCTAAAATAGGTTTACCAAAATCTTTTCCAATAGTTATTCCTAATAAATTAGTTGCAGTCACATTAGGAAGATTAATTTTAAGATTTTTATCTAATCCAATCACGCCTGAATAAACGCCTGATAGAACTGACTCTGAAAACTTTCTTCTTTTGTCCAATTGGTCATTTGCATGCTCTAAATCAACCCTATTGGATTTAAGGTCTGAAATCATTAAATTAAATGCTTGTACGAGTCTTTTGATTTCATTGATATTAATTTTAGATAGAACTTCATCTGATATTTTGTAATCTAAGTTACCTCCACCTACTTCTTCTGCACCTTTTATAAGAGAAGTTATTGGTTCGAATAGTCTATTAGCTATATTCAATCCAATTATTAAGGAAGTAAATAGTAATATTAAGGTAATTAATAAAAATATCACTATAAATGAAATTTTAATGTCAAATTGCTTTATTTCTATTGATTGATAGTCCGAGACTGCAATAGATGTACTTTTAATTGCATTTAAAACCCTCTGATCTACAAAACTTGTTATAAGTAAATATGCATCAATATACTGAGGTAACTTTATAAATGCCCTCATTTTATTAGAGTCATCTTCTTTAACGATTAAAATTTTTCCATTATTTGCAGTATCATAAAATTTAGGTGGAATTTCTGTATAGGTATATTCAAAAACAAATTCTGAAAATGCTAAAACATTTCCAATTGAATCTATAATAACTGCTTCTGATAAGTTATGTTGACGAGTATATTTATCTAAAAAGTTATTAAATTTTTTTTTATCTGTAGAAAAAATTTCTGAGTTAATATTTATTAAATTAACTAGTTCTAAAATATCCCCCCTCATTCCACTTTGATGCTCATCAAGGTATTGATTGGCAACTTCTACAGATTGTGAGATAGCAGTTGAAATTTTCTTATTAAACCAACCGCTTAGGGCGGCATCAAAAATAAATATTGAAAAAAACGAAATAATTAGAGTTGGAGTCAAAGCGATTATAGAAAAAATTAATAATATTTTTTTTTGTAATTCTTGACCAGCTTTCTCAAGTTTAATTTGATTTAAAATAAAGAAAATATTTTTTAAGAGAATAAAAAAAATAATAACTATTAATAAAAATGAAATAATTAGTGAAATTGTAAAGATAGTTTCATGATCATTAATAAGTTTAAACTGATATAAAGATTTATATATAAAAAAACAAATTAATAGAGAAAGTAGTATAGAAAGTAGAAATAACTTTTGTCTAAATACATTTAATAAAAACATTTGCATTCTATAACCTAGTTTTATAGAAATTAAAGTTTATACAATACTTAATATAATTTTCTAAACTTTTCTTTTTTTAATTACTTCAATATTATACATATTTATTTTTGACCTCAAAGTATTTCTATTAAATCCAAGACATTTAGAGGTTTTAATCTGATTACCCCTGAATAAATTTAAAGTTGTTTCTATTAACGGTTTTTCAATCTTTGAAATAAAATTATCGTGTAAATTATTTAGCGATAAATTTTCATCAAAATCTTTAAAATATCTTTTTAGATAATTTTTAAAATATGTCTCTAAGTTTTCCTCATGTTTGCTTTCAACAACTAACCTATCTTCAGATAAAACTTCCTTTATTAGAGAGGGCATTATACTTTCTGTTGATGATAACAAACATAATCTTTCAATTACGTTCTCTAGTTCTCTTACATTACCAGGCCAAGAATATTCCTTAAATAAGTTTATACCTTCATAAGAAATAGTTTTATTAACAAATTTATTTTGAAAGTATTTTTTTAAATAATGTGAGGTTAAATCAGGTATATCTTCAAATCTATCTTTGAGAGATGGCATTTTAATAGGTACTACATTTAGTCTGTAATAAAGATCTTCGCGAAAAAGACCTTTTTCAACATCACTATATATATTATTTTTTGTTGAAACAAAAAATCTTGGTTTTATAAATTGAGGGTTGTTTGATATAAGTTGTGTTAAGTCTGTTTCTAAAAAATTTAAAAAATTATTTTGTTGAGCTGCGGAAGATTCAGTTATGTTTTTTATATATATTGAGCAACCACTGAGATCTTCTATTGAGTTAACATCTATAGATGTAAAATTTTTAAATTTTTTAACTAAATCTTCAATTTTATAATCATTGAAGAATTGCATATTCAATATTAAAAATGGTTTTTTATTTGACAAGCTTAAATCATGAATAGATTTAGCTATTAATTTTTTTCCTGTTCCACTTTCACCTGATATTAAAACAGTCAAATCTGTATTTACAATACGAGAAATAATTTTATATATTTCTTGCATAACAACTGATTTTCCAATAACTGGTCCAGAATCATAAATGGTTTTAGATGAGTTATCTGAATAGGAGTTATTAATTTCTGATTTTTGGAAAAGAAAAGTATTTGATACTAAGTTTAAAAGCTCATCTAGATCAAACGGTTTTGGTAGATATTCAAAAGCACCTTTTTTCTCAGCTCTTACTGCAGTCAACAAAGTTGTTCTAGCTGACATAACAATTATTTTTAGATTTGGTTTCAATTTTTGTAATTTAGGTAAAACATCTAACGCGTCACCATCGGGTAATCCAACATCCGTTATTAATATATCAGCAAAATCTGATTCGACTAATCTCCACATTCCAGCAGCTGTGCCACTTGATTTTACATTATAACCAGCCCTACTTAATGCAGTGGAGATAACTACCCTAATACTTCTGTCGTCATCTACTACTATTATATTTTTTACATTTTTAATTTCCAAAATTTAACTCCTTTTGACACATGTTATTTTAAGGGAAAATTAATACAAAAATTTGTTAATCCTGGCTCTGATGAAACATTAATTACTGCATTCATTTCTTCCAAACCATTTGCCACAATTGATAATCCTAACCCCTTACCATCTGATTTAGATGAAACAAATGGATCAAATATGTTTGGTAACATATGTTTTGAAATCCCTTTTCCATAATCAATAATTTCAATCTGGAGAGGTAAGGTAGAAGGAACGTCTTCTTTTGAAAAAGATGTAATTTTGTTTGAATTAAAACTAGTTTTAATTTTAATTTTACCATTAATAGAGCTGGCTTCGGAAGAGTTTTTTAAAAGATTTAAAATTATTTGAATTAGAAGATTTTTATTAGCAAAGAATTTAGGAAGAGATGGGTCAAAATCGTCAATATATTCTATTTTTACTCCAAAACTGTTTTGAGCAACTCTCCTACAATGATTAAGAATTTCATGAATGTTTATATATTCACATTCTAATTTTGAATTATTGTTACTTATGTGCTCCATTCTGTCTAGCAATGATATAATTCTTTCGCTTTCAATTGTAATTAATTGAGTTAATTCCAACAAATTAGAGTTACCCTTCAAATCACTTTCTATTAATTGAGATGCACCTTTAATTCCTGCAAGTGGATTCTTTAATTCATGCATCAGCATATCGACCATAGATGAAAACGATTTAGATATTTTACTATTTATCCTTTGAGATTGAAACATCTCAGAAAGTGCTAACTGACTAATTTGTACAATTATTTGTTTGCTATCAAAAGAAAGTGGAACAACATGAACTCTAACTTTTCTGTTTGGAAAATTAATATTACTAAAATCTAGACTTTCTTCAGTTATTCCAGATTTAGTTTTTCGAACTCTGGATAGTAAACTTAGTATAGGAGTGTCATCTGGAAAGAAATCATGAATTGGTTTTCCAATAATTAAGGTTGAGCTTATTCCAAAAAACTCTTCGCCGATTGAATTAATATAATCAACAATATTATCTTTATTTATTAAAAATACTGGAGTTCTTAATTCGTTTAAAATATTATAATACATCATAAAAGTAACTAATTTAAAGATCAAAATTAATCATTAAACGATTATATATTAACCAATATTTATAATAAATAAAATTAATTTTAGATTATTGCTTATTTTTTAATCGTATTTGGAGATTTGAGTGAGAAAAATTTATGATAATTTAGTTATCGTACTACTTGCTGGAGGAGTTGGAAATAGATTACATAAACAAACTAGCAAGCAATTGATAAACTATAATAATGAAACAATATTAGAGAAAAATATAATTAGATTTCAAAGATATCTAAAGGATGTACCAATTCAAGTTGTGTCTAATAAAAAAGATATAATAAAAGTAAATGAAATAAATAAAAAAAATAATATTTTATTACCAGTTTTAGGTGGTAAAGAAAGACACGATAGTGTTTATAACGCTCTAGTTACAATAAAAAAATTTAATCCTAAATATGTATTAATTCACGACACAGCTAGACCATTGATATCAATTGACGTCATTGATAAATTACTTGAGTACTGTGATAAAAATATTACATGTGTTGTGCCAACATTAAATCTCACAGACTCCATAAGAACTGTGTCGAAAAAATTGATCAAAGACGTTGTTAATAGACAGGATAAAGTATTAGTCCAAACTCCGCAGTTATGTAATTATAAGCTTTTAATTAATGCCCATAAAAAAAGTAAAAAAGTTTATGAAGATGAAAGTTCTCTTTTTTTAAGCAATGGAATGAAAGTTATTGCAATTGAAGGTGATCCTCTTACTTTAAAAATAACTTATGAAAAAGATTTAAAATTATTGGAGCCACATTTGTGTGATAGTAATGTTAAATATATAACAAAAATTGGGAATGGTTTTGATATACATAGATTTGATATTAAAAAAAGTACTGATAAAAACTTTATTCACTTAGGTGGCATTAGGATAAATAATATAAACTCATTAATAGGTCATTCAGATGCTGATGTGCTTCTACATGCAATAACTGATAGTATTTTAGGTTTAATAAACAAAGGAGATATCGGTAAGTTGTTTCCTCCATCAGACAAAAAATGGAAAAATGCTGATAGTGCACTTTTTTTAAAGCATGCATCAATAATGTTAAAAAAAGAAAAGGGTAGAATTAACAATATAGATACAGTAATAATTTGCGAAAAACCAAAAATATTAAATTACTCACAAAAGATTGTAGAAAATATTGGAAGAATTTTAGATATCAATCCTAAAAGAATTAGTATTAAAGGAAAAACTTCTGAAAGTATTGGTTTTATAGGAAGACAAGAAGGAATTGCTGCTATGGCAATAACTTCAGCACAAATACCTGAAATAATTTTAGATGATTAATAACAAAAGACTTTTGTTTTTTTTATCAAATCTTGCAGAAGTTTACCCTATTGGCCGTTTTAAATACGCACCCGGAACATTAGCTTCTTTAATCGGGTTAGTTTTTGGTTACTACATTTTAATAATTTTAAAAGTTAAATTATTTTTATTGTTTGTATTTATTTTTGTTATGATTAGTTATGTTCTTTGCGAAGCTCACATAAGATTGCATAACAAAAAAGATCCAAAAGAAGTTGTGGTAGACGAGTTTGCAGGGCAATTTGTGGCTTTATTAGGTATAATAGATACTAGTAGTATTGGTTACTTGATAACGTCTTTATTATTATCATTTCTTTTATTCAGGTTTTTTGATATTACAAAAATAGGTCCAATTAAAAAATTTGAGAAATTACCCGGTGGATTTGGTATTATAACTGACGACTTAGTTGCAGGTTTGTATGCATTTTTAACTCAAGCAGCTATTTTAACGTGTATAAGCCAACCTTTAATTATTAAAACTTTTTGAGCTTAAAATGTGGTATAAAATTAACAAGCAATCTGAAATATTATTAAATCAATGTTTAGAAAAAAAATTAACCATTACTACTGCAGAAAGTTGCACAGGCGGTATGATAGCCTCATCAATTGTTTCAATAAGTGGATCGAGCACTATTTTTAAGTCTTCTGTTGTTACATATTCAAACGATATGAAAAGTAAAGTTCTAAACATTCCTTTAAAACTAATAAATGAAAATGGAGCAGTAAGTAAAATAATTGCTCATAATATGGCATCTAATGTCTTAAATCTCATGAATGCAGACATATCAATTGCCGTTACCGGGATAGCAGGTCCAAGTGGAGGAAGTAAAAATAAGCCCGTGGGACTTGTATATATTGGGATTGGCACAAAAACAAATACTATTACAAAAAGATATTTATTTAAAGGAAATAGACTTAAAATAAGACAAGAAACAACTTTGGAAGCATTAAAACTTTCAAATAATATTATTGAAAGTTTTAAAAAAGTTAATTAAATAGTTCATTTGCTCTTTTTTCAAATGCACCTACCATTCTTCGGACAGCTTCAGAAAATAAAGTTTCCATTAATGTTTGTAGGAAAACAGATTTAAATTTAAAATCAACCATAAATTCAACTTCACAACCTTTCATGTTGTCTTTGAAAATCCAATAATTATCAAGATGCTCAAATGGCCCATCTTTATAATTTACAATTATCTTTTTATTAACATGATCTAAAATAACTTGTGATGAATATATTTCTTTATATATTTTAAAGCCAATAATCAAATCAGCATCAAAATTGTTTTTGCAATTGTTTTTAACTCTTGCGCCTAAGCACCAAGGTAAAAATTCTGGATATTTTTTAACATCAGAAACTAATTTAAATAAATTTAATGGGGAATGATTTATAACCCTACGCTCTTTATGCCTCATTTAATTATTTCTTTTTAACCCATTGTACAAATTAACCCTTGCTTGTTTTAGTTTTTCAAAATCTTCGCTTGCATGGAAGCTGCTTCTTGTTAAGGGAGAAGAAGAAACAACAAGAAATCCTTTTGCAAGTGCTATTTTTTGATAATTTTTAAACTCCAGAGGATCAACATACTTTTCGACCTTATGATGTTTGATAGTTGGTTGGAGATACTGTCCAATCGTTAAAAAATCAATATTCGCTGATTTCATGTCATCCATTACTTGGTAAACTTCATTTTCATTCTCACCAAGTCCTACCATTATTCCAGATTTAGTGAATATCTTTGGGTCAATTTCTTTTACTTTTGCAAGTAAACTCAATGAATGAAAGTATCTTGCTCCCGGCCTTACAGTTGAGTATAATCTTGGTACAGTTTCAAGATTATGATTAAAAACATCAGGTTTTGCATTAACAACTTTTTCTAAAGCGCCATCTTTTCTTAAAAAATCTGGAGTTAGAATTTCAATAGATGTTTTTGGAGATAATTTTCTTATATCAGTAATTGTATTAACAAAATGTTCTGCCCCACCGTCATTTAAATCGTCTCTATCAACAGACGTTATTACAACGTGACTTAAATTTAATCTTGCTACTGACTTTGCAACTCTAATAGGTTCAGATAGATCAAGTCCTGTAGGTTTACCAGTCGCAACATTACAAAATGAACAAGCTCTAGTACAAACATCACCCATAATCATCATCGTTGCGTGTTTTTTTGACCAACAATTACCTATATTAGGACAACTAGCTTCTTCACATACCGTTGTAATGTTTAAATCGTCTAATAGCCCTTTAGTTTCATCAAAAATTTTTCCCAATGGGGCTCTTACTTTAAGCCACTTTGGCTTTGGGGGTGAAATATTATCAGGCTTATGTATTTTTTCAGGATGTCTTATTTTTTTTATTTCATTCATTGTCTTTATCATTAAATATTTTATGAGCTTATTTTAATAATGAATAGCTTGATTATATGCAGCAAGAACAGATTCATGCATGCTTTCAGAAAGAGTTGGATGAGGAAAAATAGTATGCATTAATTCCTGTTCAGTCGTTTCTAATTTTTTAGCTATTGAAAACCCTTGTATTAACTCAGTAACTTCTGGTCCAACCATATGAGCACCTATCAATTCTCCTGTATCTTTGTTAAAAATTGTTTTTATCATTCCTTCAGAATCTCCTAAAGCAATAGCTTTCCCATTACCAATGAAGGGGAATTTACCTACCTTTACATTTAAGTTTTGAGACATTGCATTTTTTTCTGTTAATCCTATAGACGCCACCTGTGGTCTGCAATATGTACAACCAGGTATAGAGTTTTTATCTATAGGTCTTAAATTTTTATGACCAGCTATTTTTTCCACACATAAAATGCCTTCGTGACTCGCCTTGTGTGCTAACCATGGTCCAGCAGTTACATCTCCGATAGCATATATGCCCTTTTCATCTGTTTCCAACCATTCGTTAGTTATAATATGACCTTTATCTATTTTAATATTATAATTATTCAAACCTAGATTTTCAGTATTAGCGATAATACCAATAGCTAAGATTAATTTTTCAGAGTTAATTTTTTCAATTTTACCATTTACTGAAACTTCAGCGGACACTGATTTATCGAGGGTTTTTACAGATTTTAAAGTTGCGTTTGTTTTAATGTTCATTCCTCTTTTTTTAAAATTATTTTCTACAATTTTGGATATGTCTTCATCCTCATTTGGTAAAATAGACGGCAATGCCTCTACAACAGTAACATCAACTCCTAAATCATTGTAAAAGGATGCAAACTCCATTCCTATAGCGCCAGAGCCAATAATAATTAGTGAAGATGGTAACTTTGGAGGCGTCATTGCAGTCTTGTAGTCCCAAATATTTATGCCATCTGAAGACACAAAAGGTAGGTTCCTAGATCTTGCTCCTGTTGCGATAATAATGTTTTGTGCTTTTTTTCTAATAATCTCTTTTTCAGTTTTTATTATAATTATTTTTGAATCAATTGTGCCTTTATCTAAATATCCAAAACCTTCGAAAACATGAACTTTATTTTTTTTTAAAAGATGACTTATACCGCCCGATAACTGAGATGCTACTTTTCTTGAACGTTTTGTTATATTATTAATATCCATTTTTATGTTAGAAATAGTAAAACCAAACTCTCCAACATTATCAAGCATATGTCTAATTTCACTTGCTCTGAGTAAAGCTTTCGTTGGAATACAACCCCAATTTAAACAAATTCCGCCCAAATGTTTGTCTTCAACTAATGCAACAGACATTCCTAGTTGAGATGCTTTTATAGCAGCTACGTAACCTCCAGGGCCACCACCAATTACAATTAGGTCATAATCATTTTTTGTCATATTTATTCCTACAAAAGCATTAATGAGGGATTTTCAATAAAATTTTTAAATTCTGATAAAAGTTCAGCTCCGACTGCGCCATCAACTACCCGATGATCACACGACAATGTAACTGTCATTATAGTAGCTATATTTATCTGTTCTTTAATAACAACTGGACTTTTTTCACCTGATCCAACAGCCAAAATACATCCTTGCGGTGGGTTTATAACTGCTGAAAACTCTTTAATACCATACATACCAAGATTAGAAATTGAAAAACTGCCTCCGACATATTCTTCCGGTAACAATTTTCCACTCTTGGCTTTATCCACTAAACTCTTCATATCTTTAGATATTTCTAGCAAGCCCTTGGATTGGACGTCTTTAATAATAGGCGTAATTAACCCACCCTCAATTGCAACAGCAACAGATATATCAGTAGTTTTAAAGTATTTAGTATTTTCATTTTCCCAACTAGCATTAGCTTTAGGTACCTTTATTAGAGCCGCACTAGATGCCTTTATAATCATATCATTTACTGATATTTTATATTTATCTTTAGCTTTAGAGTTTAAAACGCTTCTGATATTTAAAAGTTCGTCTATGTTACAATCTATGGAAAGATAGAAATGAGGTGCTTCGTTTTTTGACTTAACAAGCCTGTCTGCAATCGTTTTTCGCATTGCACTATTTTTAACTAGTTCATAATTCACTGGTGTGGCTGTATTTATATTTTTGACACTTTTATTATAATTGAATTTTTCAACATCTATTTTTAATATCCTACCATTAGGTCCAGAACCATTTAATAAACTTAAATCTATATCTCTTTGTTTTGCAATTCTTTTTGCAAGAGGTGTAATAAATATTCTTTTGTTAATTGTATCTAAAAATTCTTCTTTTTGTTCACAATTTAAAACAGGTTCAAGACTGATTACTATATTCTCTTCATTATCTTCCAATTTAGTTTCAAATATAGTCTCTTTTTCTATAGACATATTATCATTTTTTTCTTCATCTAATTCAGTATTTAAATCTGTTATATCTTCATCGTCTGTAAGCAAAATAGCAATTGGGACATTAACTTTTATTGCTTCTTGACCTTCATTAACTAAAATTTTACCAATAACTCCATCATCTATAGCTTCGACCTCCATTGTGGCTTTGTCAGTTTCTATTTCAGCGATTAAGTCACCAGATACAACCTTATCACCTTCTTTTACCAACCATTTTGATAAAGTGCCTTCTTCCATTGTAGGACTGAGTGCTGGCATCAAGATATCTATACTCATTTCATATACTCAACTTTCATAACACACATCACTACATGCGTTAACAATATCATCAACTTGAGGTAGAGCTAATTTTTCTAAATTAGCCGCGTAAGGCATTGGCACATCTTTACCCGTTACTCTTTTAACAGGAGCATCTAGCCAATCAAAAGCATTTTCATTAATGGCTGCAGAAATTTCTGCACCAATTCCCGCAAAAGGAAAACCTTCCTCACATGTTACGGCTCTGTTAGTTTTTTTAACTGAATTAATAATAGTTTCGATATCCAAAGGACGTAACGATCTTAGGTTAATGACTTCAGCTTTTATTCCTTTTTCATTCAAAATACCTGCTGCTTCAAGAGATTTTCCTACCATTATAGAAAACGCAATAATGGTAACATCTGAACCTTCTTTTTCGATATTAGCTTGTCCTATTGGTACCAAGAAATTATTATCATCTGGACAACTAAAGGATTGTCCATACATAACTTCATTTTCAAGAAAGATTACAGGGTCTGGATCTCTTATTGCAGATTTCAACAATCCTTTGGCATCTTTACTAGACCATGGTGAAACAACTTTTAAACCAGGACAATGGGAATACCAGCTAGCATAACATTGACTATGCTGTGCTGCAACACGAGAAGCTGCTCCATTAGGTCCTCTAAAAACAATTGGGCAACCCATTTGACCACCAGACATGTAGAGTGTTTTAGCCGCTGAATTAATTATTTGATCCATTGCTTGCATTGCAAAATTAAAGGTCATAAATTCAACGATCGGTTTCAAGTTACCAAAAGCTGCTCCGATACCAATACCTGCAAAGCCATGCTCTGTGATTGGAGTGTCATATACTCTTTTGTTACCAAATTCATCAAGCAAACCCTGAGTTACTTTATATGCACCTTGATATTCCGCAACCTCTTCACCCATTACAAAAACCTTTTCGTCGGATCTCATTTCTTCAGCCATTGCGTTTCTTAGTGCTTCTCTTACTGTGATAATACTTGAATTAGGCTCTAAGGTAATAAGTTTATCTGTTTTAAGCTCAGTTGTAATTTTTTCTTTTTCTAAATAAGGTTTATCAGCAATAGTTTTTATTGAAGTATGAGGTGATTCAGTTGAATCAATTAACAATGCTATTGGGGTGTTAACTTTGACACCCTCAGTTCCAGCTGGAACTAGCAATTTACCTATTTTACCGTCATCTACTGCCTCCACTTCCATTGTGGCTTTATCTGTTTCTATTTCTGCAATTAAATCACCAGAAGAAATCGAGTCTCCTTCATTTACAAGCCACTTAGCTAAGGTGCCTTCTTCCATAGTAGGGCTTAAAGCAGGCATTAAAATTTCAATTGTCATTTAATCACCACTAATTGATGGTTATGTCAGTATATAATTCGGATGCGGAGGGCTCCGGAGACTCTTGTGCAAATTTTGCTGCGTCTGCTATTATAGATTTTATTTCAACATCAATATCTTTAAGAACCTTATCTACAACACCCATATCATTTAACAAAACTTTAATATTTTCAATTGGATCAGATGTCTTTCTAATTTGCTCAACTTCGTCCCTAGTCCTATATTTTGCTGGGTCTGACATTGAATGTCCTCTGTATCTGTAAGTCTTCATTTCTAATATATAGGGTCCCTTGCCTAATCTACAATATTCAATAGCCTTAATTGCAGCTTCTCTAACAGCAATAATATCCATTCCATCAACAATTTCTGATTTGATGCCGTATGCTTTACCCCTATCAGATAAATTGTCACCTGCAGAAGACCTATTTACAGATGTGCCCATACCATATTTGTTATTTTCAATAACAAAAATAACAGGAAGTTGCCAAAGCGATGCTATATTATAAGATTCATATACTTGACCTTGGTTAGCCGCACCATCTCCAAAATATGTTATACAAACATTCTTGTTTCCATTATATTTATGAGCAAAAGCTAAACCTGCTCCAATTGGAACTTGAGCAGCTACAATACCATGTCCGCCAAAAAATCCTTTTTCACGGCTAAACATATGCATAGATCCACCTTTGCCTTTTGAATAACCCTCTGCTCTACCCGTTAACTCCGCCATAACACCCTTAGGATCCATGTCACATGCTATCATATGACCGTGATCTCTGTAAGATGTAACAATACTATCTCCTTCAATTTGAGCTGACTGAATGCCCACTACAACTGCTTCTTGACCTATATATAAATGGCAAAAGCCACCAATCTTTCCCATACCATATAGTTGACCAGCTTTTTCTTCAAATCTTCTAATAAGAAGCATTTTTTTATACATGTACTTTAATAAATCTAAATCATAATTCATTTTTGATTTATTTATTATTTTTGTAGATACATTTTTTTTCATGAAAAACCTACATTACTAACATACAAAATTCAAAATAACTAATATACCTTTTAACAAATAATCGAGATTATTCCTAACAATATCTTAATCTATTCGGGAATATCAATGACTATTTGATCAGAATGTATAAGGCCTAGTAATTTATGTGCAATTTCAGTAATTATATCAGGGTCTAAGTTATCATCACGAAGAAGGTTTATTTCTGAAGAAATTTTAAATTTATCATTAAGCAATAAGTTATAATCTTTTTTGGCAATTGATATTTGATTGTTTAGTGAAAAAATTTTCCAAATTGATCTTTCTCCAAAAAAAATATGAGATACAAAAAAGATAAATATTAATAAAGAAAAAGCTGTCATTAGATTTAAAAGTAAATTTTTTCTATTTAAATATTTATACATAATTTAGTATTCTAAATGTTAAAGTTTTTAAAAAAATTATTGCCATAATAATTAGCATCCTCTCCCATAATCTCTTCAATTCTTAAAAGCTGATTATATTTAGCTGTTCTATCACTTCTCGATAAAGACCCTGTTTTAATTTGACCAGCATTTAATGCAACACAAAGGTCACTAATAAAAACATCCTCTGTTTCACCGGATCTATGAGAAACAATAACTCCAAAATTTGAATCTTTAGCCAATTCCATCGTTTCAAGTGTTTCTGAAAGTGTTCCAATTTGATTAAGTTTAATTAAAATAGAATTTGCTGAGTTGTTATTTATTCCTTTTAAAAGTCTTTTTTTATTAGTAACAAAAAGATCGTCCCCCACTATTTGTACCTTTTTCCCAATTCTCTTAGTAAGCTCTTTAAATCCGTCCCAATCATTTTCATCAAATGGATCTTCAATAGAGACAATAGGAAATTTATTACAAATATTTTCCCAAAATGAAACTAATTCTTTAGAAGAATATTTTTTATTTTCTCCTTTTAATGTATAAATATCCTTTTCAAAAAATTCACTCGCTGCAGCATCAATTGAAATAAAAATTTGTTCTCCCAATTTGTATCCACTATTTTCTACAGATTCTGAGATATATGAAAGTGCTTCCTCAAGATTATTTATATTTGGAGCAAAGCCACCTTCATCACCAACAGCAATTGAAAACCCCTTTTTAGATAAAAGAGTTTTTAAATTAGAGAAAATTTCTACACCTGATCTTAGAGCATCGGAAAATTTAGTAAAACCTATTGGCATTATCATACATTCTTGAAAATCTAATCCATTATTTGCGTGAGCACCACCATTAATAATATTCATCATTGGAATTGGTAAAGTGTTAGCTCTCATACCACCAATATATTGCCAAAGAGGTAAATTTAGAGATTTAGAAGCGGCTCTTGCAACAGCCATTGAAAATCCTAGTATAGCATTAGCACCTAATTTATTTTTATTTGCTGTACCATCCAGCTCAATTAAATCGCGATCTATATTTCTTTGTTGAAATGGATTTCTTCCAGAAAAGGTATTGAAAATTTCAACGTTAATATTTTCAACAGCTTTAAGAACACTCTTGCCATTAAAAACATTTAAATTATTATCTCTAAGTTCGTAAGCCTCATATTCACCAGTTGAAGCTCCAGAAGGAACAGCGGCTCTCCCTAAACTTCCGTCAGATAATTTAACATCTACTTCTAAAGTAGGATTTCCTCTACTATCTAAAATTTGTCTAGCTAAAATATCAGATATATAAACCATAATTACTCCAATAAAATAATGTACTACACCTTAATTATTCTATCTATTTCAATTAATTTAGTAAGTAATTTTTTAAGTTCAGATAGTTTTACCATATTAGGTCCGTCACTCGGTGCTTTTTCAGGATTTTCATGAGCTTCAATGAATATTCCAGAAATGCCAACAGATACAGCTGCCCTTGATAATATTGAAACAAATTCTCTTTGACCACCTGACGTTAAACCCAATCCTCCCGGTTGTTGTACCGAATGTGTAGCGTCAAATATTATTGGAAAACCAAATTTAGTCATTTGTGGAATTGAACGCATATCTGAAACAAGTGTGTTATAACCGAAGGAGGTTCCTCTTTCTGTTAACATTATGTTATTGTTTCCAATATCTAAAACTTTATTTATCACATTTTCCATATCCCAGGGCGCTAAAAATTGCCCTTTTTTTATATTTATAATTTTTTGCGTCTTAGCAGCAGCAGTTAATAAGTCAGTTTGTCTACACAAAAAAGCAGGTATTTGAATAATATCAACAACATTTGCAACTTCTTTACATTGATAGCTTTCATGAACATCAGTAAGAGTTGGAATATTAAATTCTTTATTAACATCTGATAAAATATTTAAGCCTTTTTCTATACCGATGCCTCTTTCAGAGTATTTGCTAGATCTATTGGCTTTATCAAATGAAGATTTATAAACAAAATTAATACCTAGTTTTTGACAGATTTCATTTATTACACCTGCATGATTAATTGCATGATCTTTTGATTCAATAGAACATGGTCCTGCAATTAAAAAAAAAGGGTGTATATTAGAAACTTCAAATTCTGATATTTTAATAATGTTTTGTTTCATAATTTAAAACTCTTTATGGATTAATATTACAACAATCGAGACTGCTTTAAACTTGCATTAATAAAAGAAGAAAAAAGTGGATGAGGATTAAATGGTTTAGATTTTAACTCTGGGTGAAATTGCACACCTATAAACCATGGATGAGAAGAAATTTCTAATATTTCAGGAAGCAAATTATCAGGAGACATTCCAGAAAAAGTTAAACCATTATTTCTAAAATCTAAATTGAAATTATTATTTACCTCATATCTATGACGATGACGTTCTGAAATGATAGTTTTTTTATAGATAGATTTCACAAAACTGTTTTCAACTAATTTACAATCGTATGCACCTAACCTCATAGTTCCACCTAAGTTTGAATCTTCATTTCTTTTTTCTAAACCAGTTTTTGTTTGCCACTCAGTTAAAAGACCAATCAAAGATAAATTGGTTTTACCAAATTCAGAAGAAGAAGCATCTTCAAGTTTTAGAACATTTCTTGCAAACTCGAGAACCGCCATTTGCATTCCAAAACAAATTCCAAAAAAAGGAATATTATTAAGTCTTGCAAAATTAATAGATTTGATTTTTCCCTCTGAACCTCGTTTTCCAAAGCCACCTGGTACGATTATTCCATTAATATCTTTTAATATATTTTTAATATCTGAATTTTTATCTTCAATTAATTCTGAATCAATCCACTTAATAGTAATTTTAACTTTGTTGGCTAAACCACCATGATTAATGGCTTCAATCAAGGATTTATAAGCATCAATCATAGATGTGTATTTACCTACAATACCAATATTCACATTACCTTCAGATGAATTTTGTATTTTATTTATTTTAATCCAACGGCTTAAATCTGGTTTTTTTAACAAATCAAGTTCAAAATGTTTACAAACTTGATAGTCAAGTCCTTGATTGTGATAAGCAACTGGAACGTCATATATTGAAGATGAATCAAGTGCTTCTATTACCTTTTCAGATTTTAAATTACAAAAAAGTGCAATTTTTGATTTTTGCTCTTCAGGAATAATATTTTCCGTTCTACAAAGAAGAATATCAGGTTGTATGCCCATTCCTTGTAGCTCTTTAACAGAATGTTGAGTTGGTTTAGTTTTAAGTTCGCCAGCTGTTTTTATAAAAGGTAAAAGTGTGACATGTAGAAAACAAGTTTTAGACAATCCCAACTCATTTCCTAGCTGTCTAATTGCTTCAATGAAAGGGAGTGATTCTATATCACCTACAGTTCCTCCAATTTCGCAAAGAATAAAATCTTCATTATTGATGTCAGATAAAATATATTCTTTTATTGCATCTGTAACATGAGGTATAACTTGAATAGTTGCACCTAAATAGTCACCTCTTCTTTCCTTGGCTATTACATTTGAATAAATTTTTCCAGTAGTTATATTATCAGATTTTTTTGCGTCTACACCAGTAAATCTTTCATAATGTCCTAAATCCAAGTCTGTTTCAGCACCATCATCAGTAACATAACATTCTCCATGCTGGTATGGACTCATAGTTCCTGGATCAACGTTTAAATAAGGATCTAACTTTCTTAGTTTAATCTTGTATCCCCTAGCCTGTAGAATTGCCCCTAGAGAGGCTGAAGCTAGCCCTTTCCCTAGAGAAGAAACTACACCTCCAGTTATAAAAATAAATTTAGCTGCTGATGTACTATTCATTTCAAGCCTAATAAATTAATTAGTTACCAAGAGGAACAGTAGGCTCCGTTGTTGAGCTTTTTTCTATTGATTTTTCAACCTCGCTAGCAATAGAAGGAGCATTATTCGAAGATAATAAAGCAAGAATTATTGAAGTTAAGAAAAAACAAGCACCTAAAAATGCTGTCAATTTTGTCATAAAATTTGCAGTGCCCCTAGCTGTCATGAAACCACCTCCAGCACCACCACTTGATCCCCCTATTCCTAATCCACCACCTTCACTTTTCTGAAGTAAAACAGCACATATGATACCTACAGCTAAAACAATGTGAATTATTAGAATTATAGTAATCATCATTAATCCTTAAATATTATAATTTTTTAAATGTTTAACGGCTGAACCATAAATTGCAAGAAAATCTTTTATTTTAAGACTGGCTCCTCCAACTAATACTCCATCTACATTATTTATAGACAAAATCTCTTGAATGTTTTGTTCATTTACAGAACCACCATACAAAACTTTGACATTTTTTTTTGATTTTGAAAAAACTATATCTTTAATATTTTTGTGCATTTCTCTAATTTCGCTTTGGAGAGGAATTTTTCCAGTTCCTATAGACCATATGGGTTCATATGCTATAGTTAGCTCGTTAAAATCTTCTGGTAAACAATCAGTAATTTGTTTTTCAATAAAATCTATGGCTTTTCCATTCTCACGTTGATCTAAGTTTTCACCAACACAAATAATAGGTCTTAAGCTAGATTTAATTCCAAATTGAGCACATTTTTTAATATACTCATTAGTTTCTTTATTATATATTCTTCTCTCTGAATGACCTAATATTACATAATCACAGCCAAATTCTTTTAACGAAATAGCTGATATTTCTCCAGTAAATGCTCCAAAAGATTGATGATGACAATTTTGTCCACCAATTGAAATCGGAATATTTTTGATAAGCTTACTTAAAAAGTCAATATAGATAGTAGGCGGAAAAATACACAATTGTACATTTTTCGAAAATTTGTAAATTTTTAAGTGTTCCACAAAGGATTTTATTGATTTTTTATTTAGATTCATTTTCCAATTGGCTGCAATAAACATATAATAATTATTCCTTCAATTAACTAAATAAAAAATTAAATTATTTATAAATATACCTAAATAGTATATTAATTTTAAAATATTAACAATCGTACTAGGTATCAAAATGTTAAGAGCTCTTCGTAATCAAACAAAGTCAATATTTTTTAAGTGTTTTCTTGTTTTGTTAATCTGTGGATTTGCATTGTGGGGAGTTGGGGATTTAACAGGAAGAGTTGGAGAAAAAAAAGTTTTATCTGTTGATAGTGATTATGTAACAGTTGAAAAAGTTATTAATGAACTTAATAGAATAAGATATTCTTTACCTGAGAGACCAAGTTTACAGGAAGCTATTAAAAAAGGTATGCATCAAAGTGTGTTAAAAAAATTTGAACAAGAAATATTATTAAACTCTGAAGCTAAATCTCTAAAATTAAGTGTTCCAATGGTTGTAAAAACAAAAGCAATAAAGGGTGAAAATGCATTTAAGGATCCATTAGGTAGATTTTCTCAAAATAAATTTCTGCAATCTTTAAAAAATGCAGGTTTGTCAGAAGCAAAATATTTAGAAATGATCAATACTGAAGCTAATTTTAAACAAATATCAATGCCATATTCACTTAATGAAATTTATGATGATAAAATAATTAAAAAATTAATGGATTGGCAAAATGAAACTAGAACTTTAAATTATGAAATTTTTGAAATGATTAACGAAAATGAAATTTCCAAACCCACAGATAGTGTATTAGAAAAATTTTATAATGCTAATGGAGCAAATTATAAAGTACCCCTTACAAGAAATATTAAATTCTTAGAAATTGATCCTTCGATCTTTGAAGATCAAGTCGTTATAAATCAAAAACAAATTAATGATAAATATGAAATCGAAAAGTCTAACTATCTCGTTCAAGAAAAAAGAGAAATTCTACAAATAACTACACAAGATCAAGAAAAAGCAACAAAATTTATAGATTTAATCGATAAAGGCAATGATTTTAACGATCTTGCGAAAAAATATTTTGATTTATCAGAAAATGACACCAATATTGGCCTCCTTGAAAAATCAGAGCTACCGGTGGATAGCGCAGATAAAATTTTCGAGGCTAATTTAAATGAAGTTTTAGGACCTTTAAAAACGAAGTTTGGTATAAGTATATATAAGATTATTAATATAGCTAAAGAAAAAAAAGTAAAATATGAAGATGCCATTAAAGATGTTGAAAAAAAATTAGTGAAAGAATTATCTGTTGAAATACTTTTTGAAAAATTAGACGAAGTTGAAGATTTGATAGCAGAAGGCAACAACTTAGACGAAATCTCTAAGTCTGAATTATTTAACAAAAAAAGTGTCCCTGTAAAAAATATAAAAATGATTTCTAAAGATGGAGTAATTTATTCCTATTCAACCGAAAAAAAATTTCTTAATAAGAATAAAGTTTTTTTGGAAAACGTTTGGAATACCGATGTGACTGAATTAAGTGAAATTTTTAATTCTAATGAAGACACATATAATTTAATTGAAGTTATTAGTGAAAACCCAGATGAACTTCCACCTTTTGTTAAGGTTAAACCTAATGTTTATAATGACTGGTTAAATAAAGAATTAGTTTTGAAATCTAAAGAGAAAGCAGAAGAATCGGTTCTTAGAAAGAATAATTTATCATCAAAAGTTATTGTCGAAAGAACAAGCAAATCTATAGGTAAAATTAATGACGCTTTTTTAGTTAATAAAATTTTTGATATCGAAAATAAAGAAATTAATTATTTACAATCCCAAAATTATATTTTTGCAGTTAAAGTATTAAAAACAATGACAAAAAAATACACTTTTAATAGAGAAACTTATAATAATTTGCATAAAACATTTTCGCGCAGTTTTTTTAATGATTTTTCAAATTTTTATTTTCAAAATTTAGCATTAAAACATAAATTAAAGAGAGATTACACTGAAATAGATAAATTTTTAAATGAGCAAGAAATAAAAAATTAATCTAAATTTTTTTTTAATATAGACTTTCCTTCATTTAGAAGGGATTTTATCGCTGAAATGCTTTTATTTGCTCTGTCATATATAGAACTATTTTTATCTTTGTATTTATTATTTATAAAGTTGATTGCTCCTTTAATTGTAAAACCCTCTTCATATAACAATTTCTTAATCATCAATAGATACTTAATATCTGAAGACGAATAATATCTTCTTCCAGTTGGACTTTTTCTAGGTTTTATAAATAAAAATTTTTTTTCCCAAAACCTTAATACATGTGTTTGAACACCAACAAGATTTGCAGTTTTAGAAATTGTATAAAAATTATCTTCTTCAAACATAAGATTTAAGCTTTAATTTATTTAAATTTAGATTTTAAAATATTTGAAGAATTAAAAGTGACAACATTTCTTGCTTTAATTGGCGCTTCAACTCCAGTTTTAGGATTTCTACCAATCCTTATTTTTTTATGCCTTACTGAAAAAGTTCCAAAAGAGGAAATTTTAACGTCTTCACCATTTTCTAATCCATTTAATATTAATTCAAAAATTTCTTCAATTATAACGGAAGACTCCGATAGTGACAGACCTACATTGTCACTAATAGCTTCAATAATATCATTTCTAGTCCAAGTTTTTTTCATTAAATAACCATAATATAATTTAAATAATATAAAAGTTTTTTTTTAATTTTTTGGCTTTCCAATTCGAATTATTGAAGCTCCCCAACTTAATCCCCCCCCCAATTGCCTGAAATCCTAAAAGATTGCCATTTATAATTTTTTTCTCAGATATTGCATTATCTAATGCTAATGGTATTGAGGCTGCAGAAGTGTTGCCATGATGTTTGACAGTTGAAATTATTTTTTTTGAATTCATTTTCAATTTTTCAGCTACTGCTAATATAATCCTTTGATTAGCTTGATGTGGTACCAACCAATCAATTTGGTTAATCACTTTATTTGAAAGTAATAAGGCTTCCTCTAAAGATAAAGATAATTTATCAATAGCGTGTTTAAAAATTTCTTTACCAGACATTTCTATAAAACCAGAAATTTGGTTGTTAGAAACACCTCCGTTAGTTTTTAATAAATCATATAAGTTACCATCTGAATAAATTACATTAGATAAAATTCCCCAATCATTTAATTTTTTATCAATATTTTCAAATTTTTGCAGTATAACAGCTCCAGCACCATCACCAAATAATACTGAAGTTGTACGATCTTTCCAATTTAAAAGTTTTGACATTGAATCAGCCCCAATAACTAAACAATTGCTATAATGATTCTCTTTCATCATAGATTTAGCTACGGATAGAGCAAAAACAAAACCAGCACATACAGCTTGAACGTCAAAAGAAACTGAATTTATTCCTAATTTTTTTTGAACAAGAGTAGCTGTAGCTGGGAAAGTATTATCGGGTGTAGTTGTTGCAACAATAATTAAATCAATAACTTCTTTTTTGATTTTAGCATTTATTATGGCATTTAACGCAGCATTTACAGCCATATCTGAAGTTGTTTCATTTTTGGAAACAAAATGTCGAAATTTTATGCCTGATCGTTTCGTTATCCATTCGTCAGAAGTATCTATGAATTTAGTGAGATCTTCATTTGAATATTTATTTTTTGGTAAGTAGGAACCAACTCCCGTCAATAATATTTTGCTAGAAATAATAATTTCTCCGTTAATATTTAAATTTACAAGCTTAGGTTAATTTTACTAATTTTATTTTTTAAATCATGAATGAAATTATATTTTACCATATCTACCGCAACGCAAATGGCATTGGCAAAACCAAAAGCATCTGTTCCACCATGACTTTTTACAGCTACAGCATTTAAACCTAAAAAAACAGCTCCATTATATTTTCGTGGATCCATTTGTAATCTAAAATCATTGATAGCTTTCTTAGCAAATAAATATCCTATTTTAGAACTCAAAGAGCTAGATAATGCTTTTTTCAAATAAGATGTAACTAATAAAGCCGTTCCTTCAGCTGTTTTTAAAGATACATTACCACTGAAGCCGTCAGCAATAATCACATCTGAAATACCACGAGCTATTTTATCACCTTCAATAAAGCCAGTATAATTAATTTGACTTTTTAAGTCAGTCAAAATTTGCGAGGCTTCTTTTATATAATCAAGACCTTTTTGTTCCTCTTCGCCAATATTTAGAAGTGATATTGAAGGATTATCAACTCCCATTACAATATTTGCAAAAGCCTGTCCCATAAAAGCAAATTGAACTAAGTTTTTAGCATCACAATCTATATTTGCACCTAAATCTAGCATGCAACTTTCACCTGTTATTGTTGGAAAATACGCTGCAATTGCTGGCCTATTTATGCCTTCAATTGGCCTAAGAAATAATTTTGCCATTGCCATCAATGCACCTGTATTTCCAGCAGAAACTATAGCATCAGCTTTACCTGATTTAACAGATTGAATAGCCATTCCCATAGAAGAGTTTCTACCTTTTCGTACTGCAATACTCGGTTTTTCGTTTGGATCAATAAATTCGTCAGTATGAATAATTTCAGATTCTTTAAGTACTTCTGAAGAACCTATTAATGGCAATAATTTTATTTTATTTCCATAAAAAGAAAATTTTACATAAGGATGTCTTATTTTTGTTTGAGTTGCACCGTCAACTATTATTTCAGGAGCATTATCACCACCCATAGCATCCAAAGATAAGTGAATAGATTTTGTCAAAAATAACTCCAATAAAAGTTAACTGAATTTAAGGTATAAAATTATATATCATTAATAGCACATAACTAGAGCAAAGTAATAAGTATTATAATACTCTAAAAATATTACTCATATTTAGGGAACTTGAATTCATTTGATAAAAAGTATTGTTCCTTTTTACTGTCAAACTCTAAGAAAATTTTTTCACAATATTTTACTAATAAATTTGGAGCATTACCAAAATCAAAAACATTTCTATAAACGTTTTTAATAATATGTTTTTTTAATTTTTTTAAATCTTTATTATTTAAACAATCACAATACGCTTGTTGCCGTCCCATATATGAATTAATCATCTGCTTTATTTTAATATGAACACCCGCATCTCCTGCTCCTAATTCTCTAAGGCTTAAGTCTAAATCCAAAAAAATCTTGTCAAACAAATTTTGTGATAATTCTTGTCCTTTAGACCCACACCTTGAAAGATAATATGTCAAAAAAATTGAAAACAAAACCAATAAATCAAATCTACCGTCAATTGTATCAGGTACTAAAAGATCATCATAGAAAGCTCTATTTCTTGATACATTAACAATTTTAGAATAAAAGCTATCTATTAAATCTCTTTTTTGTAATTGAGAACTTGTATAAGAATTGAAAAACATTTACATATTACTTCTATTAAATTTAAATATATCTATATAACAAAAATTTCTAACTTGGAACATTTATGTACTATCAATCTATTTTAATTTGCATTTTTTCAGTTATTTTAACATCCTGCTCTCCTACAATTCAAAACAATGGTATATCGGAAAATAAATTAAAAAAAATTGTGATCGAAATTGGAAAAACCTCTAAAAACGAATTAATAAAGAAATATGGACCCCCTGTTTTTGAAGGTGTGTTCAATGAAAATGTAATATATTATGTATCACATAAAACGAGTTATAAATTATTAGATAAAGTAAAAACAAAAAAATTATTAGTTTATGAAATCACACTAAATGATAAAAATATTGTAGATAATTTTAAAAAGTTCTCCGAAAAAGATTCCTTCAATATTTCAATCTCAGATAAGGGAAGTGAACACGAAAAGGACAGCGTATTTATTTGGAAAGAACTTTTGAACAACATGAGAAAAAATAACATTCAAAATTAAAAATGTAAGTATGATTTATTTTGAAAAGATTGATGTTGATTTTGGAATAAAATATGTTCTTTTTTAAATTTTTGAAAAAAACCTATACGTGTCAATTTTATGTTTTGTTCTAATGATATTTTTTTTAAAAAATTTTCATGAATGGGTTTGCAAGAAAATAATAATTCATAATCATCCCCACCATATAACGCAGCATTCAAGAGAATATTTTTTTCTATATTAATAAAAAAAGGCAAAGGTATCTTTTCAGTATCAAGTACAATTGATAATCTTGAATTTTTAGCTAAATGAGATGCATCCTGAACTAGACCGTCTGATATATCAATCATAGAATTTGCTATTTTATTTAAAGATAAACCAAGATCAACTCGTGGTTCTGGAAACAAATACTTTTTTTTAGCTAGAGAAAAACCTTTTAACTTTGTTTTAAAATTATCAAGGCCAATTTTTGAAAGCCCCAAAACACCTGAAACAAATAATAAATCTCCTGATTTTGCTCCACCTCTTGAAATTGATTTCTTATTCAATGTTTCACCAAAGATAGTTATAGTTATATTAATATCTTGTAATGACGATGTTAAATCACCTCCAATTAACTTTAAACCAAATAGTATCTGATCTTCATCAAGTCCCTTAGCAAATTTTGGTAAAAAATACTTTACTTTATTTTTGGGAATACTTAACGACAAATTATAGAAAATTGGCTTTGCACCCATAGCTGCCATATCAGATAAATTTACTCTTAAACTTTTTTTTGCAATATCTTTTGGATTTTCATTTCCAAAAAAATGTATTCCTTCGACTAAAGTGTCAGTGCTAACTACAAGATCATATTTAGACCTTTGTTTAAAAACCGCTGCATCATCGGTTAAATTCCTAGCCACTTCATTAGTAAGAGGCTTAAAATATTTTTCTATATAATCAAACTCGTTCATTTGGTATATTTTTAAATTAGTTATTTAGATATATTTTCTAGAATACCATTGGCAAAATTTGGATTTCCACCAAAAGATTCAATAATACTTATGTACTCATTAATAATAATAATTTTTTTAAATTTTTTATCATAACACAATTCATAAGTGGCTAACCTGAGTACAGATTTTTCAGTTTCACTTAATCTATTAAAACTCCATTTTTCTGACAAGTGCTTAGAAATTATATTATCAATACTTGATATATTTTTGTAAACACCTTTAGTGATTGAATTAAATAAATCAATATCAATTTGCTTTATGCCTAATTCAATTAATAAACTTGGTAAGTAATTATCTACATAAGATTTAATTAATAAATCAATTTCACTTTCTACAAAAGATGCACCATAAAGAACTTGGGTCGAACATATTCTTGAAGCAGTTTTTTTTAAAATTGAATTATGCCTTACATTATCTTTAATATTAATTTGTACTTTACTCATAAGAAATATTATTCTTGTGATTAATTAAAGACAAACAAGCCAATGCAGCACCTGCTCCTTTATTAAGTTTTGTAGGATCTGATCTTTCAATAGCTTGATCTTTGTTTTCAACAGTTAAAATCCCATTGCCTATTGGCAAAGAATATCTAATTGATAATTCAGTCAAGGCTCTAGCTGACTCATTGGAAACAATTTCAAAGTGAAATGTTTCACCTCTTATTATACATCCTAACGCGATAAAACCGTCAAATAAATTATTGTGTGGTGATTTTTCAGAGAAAATTTTAATTGAAGGAGCTATTTCTAACGCTCCAGGAACATGAATGATTTTATATTCAACAGAATTTGATTTAAGAACTTCTACTGCTCCATCCAACAAATTTTGAGTGATTTTCTTGTAATATGGAGAACATACTAAAAGAACTTTTTTATTTTTAAACATATAATTAACCTAATTGTTTCCAACTTTTAATACTTAGGCCAAAACCATCCAAACCTATTGCAGTAGCTTTAGTATTTGATAAAATGGTCATATTTTTAACGCCTAGATCTAATAGAATTTGTGCTCCAACTCCATAATCTCTAATACTATTTAAATTTCTAGTTGAATTATTTTTTCTAGAAAATTTCTTGGATAAAGACTCTGATGATAAATCTCTTATAAGAATAATTATTCCACTTTTGTTATTTGAAATAGTTTCCATTGCAGAAGATAGTTCCGAACCTGTCCTATGACTTGACTGATCTCCAAGAACATCCGATAATAAATCTAATGCATGCACTCTTACTAAAATAGTGTCTTTATTATTAATCACTCCCTTGACTAAAGCAACGTGTTCAGAATTATCTATAATATTTTTGAAAACAATTACTCTCCACACACCTCCGAATTTACTTTCTAATATAGATTCTGAAACTCTCTTAATATAAAATTCGTTCTTTCGTCTATATGAAATTAAATCTGATATAGATGCAATTTTAATTTGATGTTTTTTTGAAAATTTTATAAGGTCCGGCAGTCTTGCCATCTCCCCGTTATCTTTCATTATTTCACAAATAACCCCAGAAGGGTTTGAGTTTGCTAGCTTAGCAATGTCTACTACAGCCTCGGTATGACCAGCTCTTATCAATGTTCCACCATCTTTTGCAATAAGAGGAAAAACATGCCCAGGTGTTGTTATCTCATTTTTAGAAACATTTAAATTTATTGCAGTTTTAATTGTTAAAGATCTATCACCCGCTGAAATACCAGTAGTAACACCGTCACTTGCTTCTATAGAAACTGTGAAAGCAGTTTCAAACCTACCTTCATTTCTTCGTTCCATTAGAGACAAACCTAATTTTTCAGATTGAATTCGAGTTAAAGATAAGCAGATAAGCCCTCTACCATATTTTGCCATGAAATTAATTGCTTCAGGAGACGCATGTTCACCTAACACACATAAATCTCCTTCGTTTTCCCTATCTTCATCATCTACAAGGATAAAAATTTTACCATTTGAAGCATCTTCTATAACCTCTTCAATTTTAGACAAACCCATATCAACTCCAAGATAAAAAATTAAAATGTTGAGACATTAACATATTTATTAATTAGCATTAATTCTCTCTAAATATCTAGCCAAAATGTCAATTTCAATATTAACAATTGTATTTACTTTAAAGTTTAAAAAACTTGTGTTAGCCCATGTATGTGGAATAATATTTACAGTAAATGTTTTAGATGACACTTCATTGACTGTTAAAGATACACCATCAACAGAAACAGAACCTTTGGGGGCGAAGTATTTGATAAATTCATCTTTAATAAAAAAAGTTATTTTATAAGATCCATTTATTTTTTCGATGGATTCAATTTTACCAGTAGTATCAACATGACCATAAACAAAATGACCACCTAATTCATCACCGACACTTAGTGATTTTTCTAAATTAATGATTGTTCCAACCTTCCAATTAAGAAAATTAGTCTTAGATGCAGTTTCATCGCTTACATCAAAAAATAATAAATTATCGTTAATTTTTTTTAACGTTAAACAGATACCTGAGCATGCGATTGAAGCACCTATTATTAATTTGTCAAGATCAAAAGGGTTGTCTGATTGTGAAGATTTTACAATAGATATTGACAATTCCCAATCATTAGGATGACTTATATTTTCAATTTTACCAATGCGGCTTACAATACCTGTAAACATATTTTATCCTCATTTAATCAATTTTCTTATTTCTAACACATCATCATCGAAAGTTCTTAAATAAGATAATTTATGATTTTCAACACTATACATTGAATGAATATTTAAATTATCAATCATTGGAAGTCCGTCATTTCCAATAATTTTACCTGAACGAAATATAAGAAGTTTGTCAATTAAACCTAGGGACAATAATATAGTATTTATTTTTGAACCAGCTTCAATTAATAAATTATTTATACCTCTAGAAGCTAAATCATTAAAAATAGTATTAAAATATTTTTCATTACTTAGACCTTTTTCAATTTTAATATTTTTTAATTTTTTGTTTTTAGAAAAATTTTTAGCAGTTTCTAATAAAGAATAAATCAAAATGTCAGTATTCGGAGATGTATTATATATTTTAAAGTCATGAGTAACTTTTAAATATCTATCTAAAATTACTTTTGTAGGACTTCTGTTTTGTAACCCAGCTAATCTACAATTCATTTCTGGATTATCGGCAATAATAGTTGAACTCGTAGTCATTATCGCATCATTTTGAGATCTAATTAAATGTGAGTAATTCCTACTTAAATCATTTGAAATCCATTTAGATACATTGTTGTTCAATGCAATTTTTCCATCCAATGAACAAGCAATTTTCAATGATATAAAAGGTTTTTTATTTAATATTCTAGAAAAAAAGCCATCGTAAATATCTAAACAATCGTCTTGCAAATAATTTCGATAAACTTTAATTCTGTTTCTTTCTAAGGTTGTAATTCCTTTACCAGCTGTTCTTGGATCAGGGTCAGTGCAGCCAATAAAAATTTCAGATATGCCAGATGCAGCTATTAATTTAGCACATGACATTCCAGTTAAATTTTTATGAGCACATGGTTCTAACGTAACGTACATAGTTGAACCAGAGAGATTATTTTTATCTTTTACACTATTGATTGCGTTCTCTTCAGCGTGAGGTCTTCCAGAGCTTGAAGTTCTTCCTGAAGATAATAAAATATCATTTTTTACAATTACACAACCTACCGGAGGATTTTGCCCAGTTATCCCTTTAGACCTTTTTGCAAGCAAAATCGCATAATTCATCCATTTATTATGATTAAATAACATTTTATAAACTTAATAAATTAATCTTTGATTTCTGTTTCAACAAATTTACCAAAATCGCTTGCTTCTCTGAAATTTCTATAAACAGAAGCATATCTGATATAAGCAACATTATCAATTTCAGCTAAAGCATTCATTACTAATTCACCTATAAACTTTGATTGTATTTCATTTTCACCTCTTGATTCTAACTGCCTAACAATTCCATTTACTGCGCGTTCAATAGACTCATCGTTTGCTTGACGCTTTCTAAGAGCCATTAGCATAGATTTTAATATTTTATCTCTTTCAAATTGAATTTTTTTTCCATTTCTTTTAATTACAATTAAATCTCTTAATTGTATTCTTTCAAACGTTGTAAACCTTGAGCCACAACTTGAACATAACCTACGCCTTCTAATTGTAGCTCCATCTTCACTTGCCCGAGAATCTTTTACTTGCGTATCGTCTTTGCCACAAAAAGGACATCTCATAATAGTCTCCCTAAATTAGTAAATTGGAAATTTTTCACATAATTCCTTTACTTTATTATAAGTTATTTGTTCTTGCTTTTCACTTGAACTATTATTAATAAATCGATCTAGGACATCTGCGATAAAATTTCCTACTAATTCAAATTCTTTCGCTTTAAATCCTCTAGTTGTAGCAGCAGCAGTTCCAAATCTAATTCCTGATGTAATAGTTGGTGGTAAGGGATCGAAGGGAATACCATTTTTGTTACAAGTTAAACCAGCGTTCTCAAGAGCTATTTCTGCACTTGATCCAGTTATATTTTTGTCTTTCAAACTTAGTAAAACTAGATGATTGTCTGTTCCTCCTGAAACTATATCATAACCTCTATTAATTAAGGTATTAGCGAGACACTGAGCATTCAAAACAATATTTTTAGTATAAGTTCTGAATTCATCTGTTAAAGCTTCACCAAAACCTGCAGCTTTACCTGCTATAACGTGCATCAATGGACCACCTTGAAGACCGGGAAAGACAGCAGAATTTATTTTTTTAAAAAGTTCTTCATGATTCGTTAAAATCATTCCTCCTCTTCCAGATCGAAGAGTTTTATGAGTTGTAGTAGTAACAACATCTGCAAAATGAATAGGATTGGGATGAACTCCACCCGCTACTAAACCTGAAAAATGAGCCATGTCTACCAATAAAAATGCATCAACTTTATTGGCAATTTCTCTGAATTTTTCAAAATCAATTATTCTAGAATATGCTGATCCACCAGCTATAATTAATTTTGGCTTATATTCTATTGACAGTTTTTCTATTTCTTCAAAATTTATTAGAGCATCCTCTTTTCTAACTCCATATTGAATTGCGTTAAACCACTTACCTGAAATATTTGGTTTTGCTCCATGTGTCAGGTGCCCACCCGCATCTAAACTCATACCAAGTATTGTGTCACCCGGTTTTAATATGCTAAGAAAAACAGCCTGATTGGCCTGAGCACCAGAGTGAGGTTGAACGTTTGCAAAATTAGCGTTAAAAAGTTTTTTTGCTCTATCGATTGCAAGCTTTTCTACTTCATCAACAAATTCACATCCACCATAATATCTTTTGCCTGGTAAACCCTCTGCATATTTATTAGTCAAAACTGACCCTTGTGCTTGTAAGACTGATTTAGAAACAATATTTTCAGAGGCTATTAATTCAATTTGATTTTGCTGCCTAATGAGTTCTTGATCTATAAATTTAGATAAAATTGGATCGTAGCTATTTATATCATCATTAAAAAAACCGTCTTTATAAAACATTTATTATTCCTTAATCTTAATTATTCATTAATTAAATTTTATTAACTCTTAAACTATGCCTTCCAGCCTCAAAATCTGTATTTAAAAATTCATAAACTATATCCGTAGCCAAACTATCTGTTATAATTCTGCCACCTAAAGCGAGTACATTAGCATTATTATGCTTTCTACTTTTAGATGCCATTTCGACAGTTGTACATAGTGCTGCTCTAATATGCGAGTATCTATTCGCAGCCATAGAAATACCTATACCAGTGCCACAAAATAATATCCCTTGTGAATTTATATCAATTTTTAATTTATCCGATAAAAGTTTTGCGTAATCTGGATAATCAACTGCATCAAGGGAAAAGCATCCTAAATCTTCTATTGGTTGTTTTTTTTTAATTAAGAAATCTTTGACTAATTCCTTCAGTCTATAACCACCATGATCTGAAGCCAAAAAGATTTTTTTTAACATACAATTAATACCAATAAACTTATCAATTTATAACCATAGACTTAACCTAGAAAAGTAGAAACTTCAATTTGAAAATAAATAAATAAGATAAATTTTGTATAGTTATATATTTATTACAAAACTTTTTAATAAACCTTCCACTACAATCCAATAAGTAAATACTGAAGGAATAAATGCGATTATAAATGATAGAAAAAATTTAAGTTTAAGGTTAGTTTTTATTGGTGCCGAGTTTGCATTTCCTTGTCTAGGTTTTTCAGAAACTTCGACGCCAAAAGGAAGAGACATAAAAAATACGATTAACCACATCATTAAATGAACTAAAATAAAAGATAAAGTACTCATTTAACAATCTCTAAACTCTATTAACATGTACTTCAACTATTGGTCTTTTAGAAAAAGTAAACTTGAATTCTCGTCTAACTAATTTTGAAATTTTATTAACAAGTTCTTCATCTAACATTTCTTTAAAAGAAGATATATTTTCTATAAAATCCTCTATTTTAAGAGATAAATCAATTAAAACATTTTCAACTATACTACTGTCAGACACACCTGTTTGAGATATTTGCGGAGTAATAACAAGGTTTCCATCTTTATTGATAACGATAGAAATAGTAACAAATCCATTCCACAAAGAATGTCTTCTAGTTGTGAACCTTTCATTATTAATTGGTATTATTTCGCCTGCATCAAATACATGTGTAGTAAAATCAATTTTAGATATTACATTTGGTGTGTTTGCATTTAATTTAATAATTTCTCCATTTTTTGGTTTTATAACATTTGGCACTTGACAATTACTCGCTAAATCTGCATGTGCTTCAATATGTTCTCTAGTTCCATGAACAGGGATTGAAATTTTAGGTTTAATATATGAGTACATCTCTATTAGTTCATCTCTTGATGGGTGTCCTGACACATGAACATTTTTATCATCATCCGTAATTATTTCTATATCTCTTTCTAGAAATCTATTTTGAACTTTTAAGATTGCATTTTCATTTCCTGGAATTTTTCTACTAGAAAATATTATTGTATCACCTTTAATAAGTTTTATAAATTTATCAGTATCCTTAGAAATTCTAGATAATGCCGAATTTGGTTCTCCTTGTGAACCTGTGGAGATTATAAGAACATTTGACCTTGGAATTAGGCTTAAATCCTTTAAAGATAATAAATCTGGAATATCTGTTAAAAATCCAACCTCTTTTGCAGCATCTATGGCTCTCAATATTGCTCTCCCTACCACCAATACTGTTCTATCAGTTTTCCGTGCAATATCTAATATTGATTTAATTCTACTTATATTTGAAGAAAAACAAGTAACAAGAACTGTACCTTTTCTATTTTTAATCGTATCGAATAACCCGGCATATGCGATATTTTCAGACGGAGTTTTTCCATTAATTAATGCATTCGTTGAATCACAAACCATTGCTAATATTCCACTTGCACCTATGGAACGAAAGTTTTCAATATTAGTTTTTTCACTTAGATTAAATGATTTTTCTAATTTCCAATCTCCTGAATGAAAAATGTTACCTTCTTTTGTAGAAATTAATATTGAAACTGGATCAGGTATCGAGTGTGAAGTTTGAACAGCCTTAATTTGAAAAGGACCAATTTTTAATTTTTCATTGATAGTTAGGGTATTTAATTTTAATTTTTTTTCCTTATTAGTTTCTCTCAGCTTTCTTTTAATAAGGCCATAGTAAATGATGTACCCCAAATAGGACAATTTATATCATCTGCATAATAAGGTATTGCTCCGATATGATCTTCATGACCATGAGTTAAAAATATACCTAAAAAATCATCCCCTAAAGATTTGATAAATTCAAAATCTGGTAGTAAAACATCTATGCCTAAGTCAGTTTCATCAGGAAATGAAATGCCTAAATCTATTAAAATCCATTTATCTTTATAATGATATAGATTTGCATTCATACCTATTTCTTCGGATCCCCCAACTGGTAGAAACAATAAATCAGATTTTTTCCAATGCATTTTATTACTTTCTCATTACTCAAATATGATTGTTTTTTAGAAATAAATTTACCAATCCAATTAAAATCAAATCGTCAATAATAAGATCAATTGTTTCTACAGAATCTTTAAACAAATGGCTTAATCCACCTGTTGCTATAACTTTATAATCCGAAAATTGATCAATTGATTTAATTTTATGTATTAAGCCATCAATCATTGAAACATAACCCCAAAATATTCCTGACTCCATAGCATTTATAGTATTTTTACCTATTATTTCTTTAATATTAGTTAGTGATTTTATAGAAATTCTAGGAAGCCTTGCTGCTGCTAAATATAGAGCTTCCAAGGACAAATTAACACCAGGGGCAATTACACCTCCGTTATAACTTCCATCTTTACCAACTAAATCAAACGTTGTAGCTGTACCTAAATCAATTATAATTGCTGGAGATAAATTTAGTTTTGCTGCTGCATAAGAATTTACTAGACGATCAGCACCTGCTTCATTTGGATTGTCAATATTCACTTTTATTCCAATGTCAAAGTTTTTTTCTCCAACGACAAGTGACTTAACATTAAAATATTTTTTTATTAAAGATTTTATGTTTAAAAGTGTTTCAGGAACTACTGATGCAATGCATACACCTGTTATATCTTTCAACCGAAAATTTGATAATTTTAACATTTGTAATAACCAAGGGTAGTAAATATCATCAGTTCTTTTGGAGTCATTATTAATTCTCCAACAACTTTCTTGTCGTATATCTTTATTATAGGAGTACAATGCAAAGACGGTATTTGTGTTTCCACAATCAATAGCTAGAATCATAGTAAATCATCAACTGGAAAAGTAATTGACTCAACAGAATAATAATCCAAAGTACTATTTCCAACCTGCACTTGTAAACAACCATCATCTCCTAAGCCTAAGAAAACACCTTTTATTGGCTTTTTAAATGGATTAAAAGTTAAGATAATTGATTTTTCTTTATTCCTAATATGTGCATTAATTTTTTTTTTGAAATGAGAAAATCCCTCATCTTGCCAAATAAAATAATTATGAAAAATTTTATTTAAAATTTTGTATGAAATTTGCTCTAAAGACATTTTATTTTTAATATAATCATTGAGTTTAGTTGTTTTCCATTTCATTTCATTTTTGGGCGTTTTTAAAATATTTAAACCTATACCTAAAATAATAAAATTATCAAAACCCTCTAATAAAACACCAGAAATTTTTTTATTGTTAATTAATACATCATTTGGCCACTTCAATTCAATAAGATTTCTATTAATACCAAAATCTATTAAAGTTTCCAATATTGTATATCCTATTAACAATGATAATTGGTGCCAATCTTTTTTGTCTTTTTTTGGTCTAAAAATAGTCGATAAAAATAAATTTCCTTCTAACGATTTCCATTTATTTTTATTCCTGCCTCTTCCATTACTTTGTGAGTAAGATAAATAAGAACTACCTTCTAAAGAACCCTTAATGGCTTCGTTTTTAGCAATATCGTTAGTACTAGAACAAGTTTCTAAAACATTTAAATCAATATTAATCAAAAATATTACCTTTTATATTTAAATTGATAAACTTTAACTTTTTAAAGCGAGATATGATGAGTATTTTTTAAAAAGCTTATTACGTTTTATTCTAACATAATTTCCCATTTTTGGAATTACGACGTAATTAAAAATAGATAACAGTAAACTTGATATACAGATAATATTTATTAGCTTTGTAAACCAATTATGTGTTTGATATTCGTATTGGATAGAAAAATCTTCATTATTATTTAATGCTAAATTCCATAAATATTCTGAATTTGAACCAAAAAATAAATTATTAAAAAACCAACCCGAAAAAATTAAAAATATTGCCAGTATAAATAGAATTGTTTTAGTCAAAAACATTTTTTCATCAATTTTATTATATAAATGGATATTACAATTATTTTGACACAAAAATACAATAAAAATATTTTTAAACAGAGTATATGATAATAAAAAAATATAACAAACATATATTATTATAAGAAAAAAGATAAATATTTCATTAAATGGTAAGATTAAAGAAAAAATTAACTTTTTAGAATAAAACCCCGAGAAAAAAGGAAATCCGATTAATGACAAAGAACTAATTAATGTGAATAAAAATGTAGATGGAGTCTTAATTAAAAGCGATCCCATTCTATTTATTTGATGTTCACCATTAAGTTTAATCATTATAATTGCAAAGCATAAGAAAAGCATTGTTAAGGATAATGTTGATGTCAGCAAATAAAATAAAGCACCATTATATGCTTTTAGTCCAATTAAAAAGATTATTATTCCGAATTGAGAAGAAGCAACATAAAATGCTAAACTTTTTAAGTCTCTTGAAATGCAAAATAATAAAGTGAAAATTATTGTTATAATAAGTCCTAGTAGAGTAATAATATTGAAAAAATTGTAAGAGAACTGAATTAATGGTAAAAACCTCAAAAGAAAATATATTCCAGCGGGTAAAAATACTACTGAAAATAACAAAGCAAATGTGGAATGTTTATTTTTCAAAAAGTAATATTTTGAACCCTGTTTAAAAAATTGTCTGCATCTCAATAAAAAAGATAAAAATAAAATAAATAAAATTAACTCAAAATTACTAATTTCTAAATCAAACAATATTAGTTTCTTGTTTGTTTCAAAGTAATTACTTTCAAATATGACGTCAAAATTGACTGAATTTGTGTATGAGTAAAGAAAGAATAAACATAAAAAAATACCTAAATCTGATAGTCTGTTATATAGAAAAACTAGATTTTTGTCATTTGAATCCATTTGTTTTTTTGAATGATTTATTAAAAAATAGGAAGACATTATAATTATTTGCCAACCTACAAATAATTGAATTAAATTATTTGAAGACACCAGTGTTAATATACCGAATATTGATAGAGATGAGTTTTTAATTATTTTTAGATCAAGTTTATTTTCTTTATATATACTTATTAAATAAATAGTGAAGATAGTTGCAAAGAAGGTTATAAATATAATTAATCCCGATACAAATAAATCTAATCTTAAAGACCAATCTATTAAAAAGTGTTCGAATTTTAAAATTGAATAAAAATAAAGTGGCAGATCATTATCAAAATTTAATAATTTTAAAAATATAAATATACTTATTATAAATATTGAACCCATAAAAGCTGAGTGCAAAATAAACAAAAATTTTGTTTTTTTAATATTTTCCAAAAACTGAAAAATTAAAAAACTCAGCAAGGGAAAAACAAACAATAATATTTCCAAATTATAACTCTAACAATTTAATATCAAAATATAATAAAACAGCTACTAGCTAATTTAAATAATTAATAAATAGTTAGATTAATGATTATCCACCAAAATCGTCAAGCATAATATCTTCTCTATCAACACCTAAGTCAAGAAGCATATTAATAACCGATTGGTTCATCATTGGAGGACCACACATATAAAACTCACAGTCCTCAGGAGCTGGATGATCTTTTAAATATTGTTCGTACAACACATTGTGTATAAATCCAGTATGACCTTCCCATTTATCTTCAGGCATTGCGTCTGAAAGAGCAACATGCCAGCTAAAGTTTGGATTGTCTTTATCTAATTTGTTAAAATCTTCTACGTAAAACATCTCTTTCTTTGATCTGGCACCGTACCAAAAAGTTACTTTACGATTTGTCTTAATTCTATTGAATTGATCAAAAAGATGACTTCTCATCGGAGCCATACCAGCTCCACCCCCAATAAAAACCATCTCTTTATCAGTTTCCCTCGCATAAAACTCACCAAAAGGACCAGATATTACAACTTCATCACCCGCTTTTAAGTTAAAAATGTATGATGACATTTTACCTGCAGGAATACCTGAAGAACCCGGTGGAGGTGAAGCTATTCTTACATTTAACATTACAATGCCTTTTTCGGCAGGACAATTAGCCATTGAATAAGCTCTTTCAATAGGTTCATTACTTTCGGCATTGAAATCCCATATTTTAAATCTGTCCCAATCTTCATGATATTCTTTATCAACATCAAAATCTTTATAAGACAAAGAATATTTTGGAGCCTCAATTTGTATATAACCCCCTGCACGAAAATTTACATCTTCACCCTCTGGCAACTCTAATATTAATTCTTTTATAAATGTAGCCACGTTATCATTACTACGAACTTTACATCTCCATTTTTTTACACCAAAAACTTCTTCTGGAACCTCAATTTGCATATCTTGTTTAACTGCAACTTGACAAGATAACCTGTCACCGCAAGATGCTTCCCTTTTATTAATATGCCCTAGTTCGGTTGGAAGTATCGACCCACCACCAGCGTGAACTTTAACTCTGCATTGAGCACATGTGCCTCCACCACCACATGCTGAAGGTACAAAAAGTTTTTCAGATGCTAATGTTTGTAATAATTTACCACCTGCAGGAACTGTGACAGTCTTTTCACCATTAATAGTGATATTAACATCTCCAGAAGAAACTAATTTACTTCGAGCTAGTACTATTATCGAAACTAAAGTTAGTACGATCATTGTAAAAAGAGTTATACCGAGAATAAAAGTGTCCATTTATTTAAATCCTTAAAGTTTAACACCAGAAAAACACATAAAAGCCATAGCCATTAATCCTGCAGTAATGAATGTGATACCCAGGCCTTGCAGTCCATCGGGAATATCACTATATTTTAGCTTTTCTCTTACACCAGCCATTGTAGCTATAGCTAAAGCCCAACCAAAACCAGATGCTATTCCATAGGTTGTTGCTTCAGAAAAATTATAATCTCTTTCAACCATGAATAATGAACCACCTAAAATTGCGCAATTAACTGTTATTAAAGGTAAAAAAATACCTAGTGCGTTGTATAAAGGTGGAAAATACTTGTCTAAAATCATTTCTAAAATTTGAACTAATGCTGCAATAACACCAATATAGGATATCAATCCTAAAAATGTCAAATCAACATCAGGAAAACCTGCCCACGCAAGTGCTCCAGGCTTAAGCAAATATGATAATATAATATTATTAGCTGGAACGGTTATAGATTGCACTATCATTACTGAAATGCCTAGACCAATAGCTGTAGAAATTTTTTTTGATACCGCAATAAACGTACACATACCAAGAAAGAATGACAGTGCAAGATTTTCAACAAATATTGCTTTTACGGCTAATGAAATTAAAGCTTCCATTAATGAATCTCTAGTGACTGTATTTTATATTCACGTTCTTCGACTTGTGATTTCTTCCAGGAACGCACACCCCAAATTAAAAAACCAATTATAAAAAACGCAGATGGCGGCAATAATAATAAACCATTTGGAACATACCATCCACCATTGTTAACTGGGTCTAAAATGGTTATTCCAAATAATGTACCTGAACCAAAAAGTTCTCTTACTACCCCTACGCACATTAATAACAAGCTGTAACCTAATCCATTTCCAACTCCATCTACAAAAGAATTGAAAGGAGTGTTTTTCATAGCAAAAGCTTCTGCTCTTCCCATAACAATACAGTTAGTTATTATTAATCCAACAAACACGGATAACGTCTTAGATATTTCATAAGCATATGCTTTTATTATTTGATCAACAAGGATAACAAGAGAAGCTATAATAACCATCTGGACAATTATCCTTATAGAGTTTGGAATATAATTTCTAAGAAAAGAAATAAATAACGAGGAAAATCCCGTAACAGCAATAACAGCTAAAGACATGACGAAAGCTACATTCAAAGAAGAGGTTACTGCTAAAGCAGAACAAATACCCAAAACCTGAAGAGTTATAGGATTATTGTCAACTAAAGGATCGACTAGTAATTGTTTTCTAGTCTGAGACATTAAGCTGCTCCATTTTTTAAATTATTAAGAAATTTTTTAAAGCCATCTTTACCCATCCAAAACTTTACTAGATTATCTACGCCATTGGAAGTAAGTGTAGCACCTGCTAATGCATCAATATGGTGTTCTTTATATTTTTGGGTTTTAGCAACTTGTATCATTAATTCGCCATTTTCATTATTTAATTTTTTACCTTTCCACTGAGCTTTCCATTTAGGATTATCAACTTCAGCACCTAAACCAGGTGTTTCAGCATGTTGATAAAATTGAAGACCGAAAATATCATTAAGGTTATCCTCTAATGCAATAAAGCCATATAATGTAGACCATAAACCATATCCATGGATAGGTAGAATAATTTTATCAAGAGATCCATCATCTTTTTTTAAAAGATAAATAGTTGCATAGTTAGTTCTTCTTCCAATAGAAGCAGGATCATTTTCTAGAGAAACACTTAGTAATGGATCCTGAGCTGCTTTTTTATCATCAAAAATAGATGGGTCAAATTTATCAGTAAACTTACCACTATTAAGGTCCACTACTAATGGTTGGAAGGAAGAAAATGTTTTATTTACGTCAATACCCTCATGATAAACACCTGCTACTTGTAGAATATTTTTTTGCTTATCAATTGCTTTATTAACTTCCTGTATAGACTTAAGGTTTACAGCAGCAAAAGAGACAACCATAGAACAAACAAAGCATAAAGCAGTTGCAACTATAACTGTTTTAACAATACCATCGACAGGCATATTTTTAAATTTAGTAAATATATTATTTGAATCATACACTTAATTTAGCCCTTCTTTTGATGTTCGCCATTACTACAAAATGATCTATCAATGGGGCAAAAATATTTCCAAATAAAATCGCTAACATCATTCCCTCTGGAAATGCTGGGTTTAAAACTCTTATCATCACAACCATGAAACCAATCAAAGCTCCATATATATAACGACCCATATTAGTGTGACTAGCAGAGACTGGCTCTGTGACCATAAATACTAAACCAAAGGCGTAACTACCAATTACTAAATGCCAATACCACGGCATGCTAAACATAGGGTTGGTATCAGAACCAACCCAATTTAAAAAAGAAGAAAAGACTATCATACCTAATAAACAGCCAACTATCATTCTATAGTTAGCTATTTTTGTCATCAAAAGAAAAACTAAGCCCATACCTATGGCTAGCGTTGAAGTTTCGCCTAATGATCCTTGAATATTACCCAAGAATGCGTCTAGCCAAGTTATTCCGTAATTACTAAGACTTTCATAGCCTTCAGAAGCAGAGATACTTAAGGAAGTGGCAGCAGAGTAACCGTCAACTGGTGTCCAAATTGAGTCACCTGACATGTAAGCTGGATAAGCAAAATATAAAAAAGCACGACCTGTAAGGGCAGGATTAAGAAAATTTTTACCAGTCCCCCCAAACACTTCTTTTCCAACAACTACTCCAAAGGCTATTCCGAGAGCAACTTGCCATAAGGGAGTAGATGCGGGTAAAGTTAGCGCAAAAAGCATAGAAGAAACTAAAAAACCTTCATTAACCTCGTGTCCTCTTATTGTAGCAAACGTTACTTCACATAAACCACCTGCAATTAGTGTTATTAGATAAATAGGAAGAAAATATAATAAGCCATGCGAAATATTTGATAATAGACTTTGTGGATCAAGTCCAATTCCTGTTAATTCTAAAAGAGCAATTCTCCAACCTATGTCACCACTTGATCCAACTGATGCTAAAGCTGAGTTGGTTTGAAAACCTGTATTATATAGAGCCCACAATATACAAGGTATAGTTGATATAACGACATAAGTCATCACCCTTTTCATATCAACAAAACTTCTAGCGTGAGGAGCTACTTTTGTTACAGTATTACTCGTAAAAAATATTGTCTCAACCATTTCAAAGATCGGATAATATTTTTCATATTTTCCACCTCTTCCAAAATGAGGTTCAATAGAATTGAAATAACTACGTAATGACATTAATTAACCTTCTTTCTCAATTTTTTGAAGACTTTCTCTCAAAGCTACACCATATTCATATTTAGCAGGACAAGCAAAAGTACATAAAGCGACGTCTTCTTCGTCTAATTCTAAAGCACCTAAAGACTGAGCAACGTCAGTATCCATAACCAACAATGATCTTAATAATTGGGTAGGTAAAAGGTCTTGTGGCATTAAAGTTTCAAAGACACCTGTAGGGACCATTGCCCTTCTACCACCATTTAGATTTGATGTTAAATTAAATAACTTAAAAAAACTAAACGCTGATAGTAAAACTGGCATTACAGAAAATTTGCTAGGTTGTGGTTTAATCCAACCAAAAAAATGTTTTTCTTTATCTTCTTTTATGATAGTTATTTGACGAGAATATTTTCCTAAAAAAGCCAAATCATCAACAGCATGAAACCCAGACAAGACAGAACCTGAAATTACTCTGCAATTTTCAATTTTTGGGTATTCACCTTCAAGTATATCATCTAAAGATGCACCTAAAACTGTTTTAACTAATCTTGGGTTGTTGGCAAGGGGTCCAGCAATCGATACAATGCGATTAATATTAATGAAGCCTGTTAAAAATAATTTACCTATAGCTATAACGTCTTGATAACCAATTGACCATACAGTTTTGTCAGAGTTTGGAGGATCAAGAAAGTGCATGTGCGTTCCAGGCAAACCAGCTGGGTGTGGACCAGCAAATTCATATGTTTCAAATTCACTAAATTTAATACTGCTATTTTCTTTTTTACAAACGAAAACCTTACCATCTGTGAGGGATGAAATCTTTTTGACGCCTTCATTAAAAGCTTTTAAATCATTACTAATAATTAATTCTGCGTCTGGGCATAACGGCTCAGTGTCCATAGCCGTAACAAAAATTGAAGAAGGTTTTGAATCACTTGCTGGAACCTTTGAATAAGGCCTTGTTAGAAATGAAGTCCATAAACCACTATCAAACAAGCAATTTTTAATAAATTCAGTCTTATTTTTAATCTTTGAATGTAATTTAGTAATTGCTATTCCTTTATGATCAAAATCCTCAACTTCTATTACAACGCTTAAAAGAACTCTTTTTTCGCCTCTAT
>CABZSR010000012.1 GCA_902528415.1 uncultured SAR116 cluster alpha proteobacterium
GAAGGTTCATTTGGTTAATAGATGCATTATATGACAAAAATTGCTTTTTAATAGCTAATGCAGAGGCTGATTTTAGAAAAATATATCAAGGAGAAGAATGGGAATTTGAATTTCAAAGAACTATTTCTAGGATAGTAGAAATGTCTCAAGTTTGACAAACATCTAATAATTAATCTTACCTTGATAGCAAAGAAAAAAAAGTTTAAAAGATAAACCAGAAATCATAAAAGTATAGTCAATTTTAAATAATGATTAAACTAACTTTCTTTAATACTTTGAATTAAACAGGATTATAAAAATGAGAAATAAAATAGCTTTAATAGGATCTGGTAATATTGGTGGTACCCTGGCTCATTTAGCAGCTATTAAAGAGTTAGGAGATGTTACTTTATTTGATATTGCAGAAGGAATTCCTCAAGGGAAAGCTCTCGACCTAGCTCAATCAGGACCTGTAGAGGGATTTGATTGTAATATTTCAGGTTCTAATGATTATTCGGCACTTTCAGAAAGTGATGTGGTGATAGTTACTGCAGGCGTTGCAAGAAAACCTGGTATGAGCAGAGATGACTTGGTAGAAATTAATACAAAAGTTATGAAGCAGGTAGGTGAAGGCATTAAGGAAAATTGCCCTAACGCTTTTGTCATATGTATAACAAACCCACTCGATGCCATGGTTGGGGTTTTACAGAGAGCTTCGGGATTGCCAACAAATATGGTTGTAGGAATGGCTGGTGTTTTAGATTCAGCTAGGTTTAGAAGTTTTTTAGCTGATGAATTTGATGTTTCAGTTAGCGATGTCACAGCTTTTGTTCTTGGGGGGCATGGTGATACGATGGTTCCTTTATCAAGGTATTCAGCTGTTGCAGGAATTCCAGTTCCAGACCTAATTAAAATGGGTTGGAGCAACCAAGAAAAGATTGACCAAATAGTTCAAAGAACTCGAGATGGAGGTGCAGAAATTGTTGGTCTATTAAAAACTGGCTCAGCGTTTTATGCTCCAGCTTCCTCTGCTATTGAAATGGCAGAATCCTTCTTAAAAGATAAGAAAAAATTACTTCCTTGTGCCGCTTATGTTGATGGATATTACAATCTTAATGGTTTGTACGTAGGAGTTCCTGTTATCATTGGTAAAAAAGGGGTAGAGCGCATTGTAGAAATAAATCTTACTTCTGGCGAAAAAGAAATGTTTGATCATTCAGTCTCAGCTGTAAAACAATTGAATGATCTTGCTTCAAAATTTGAAGCCCAATAAATATCATAGAGAGGTATAAGTTTTGGATATTCATGAACATCAAGCTAAAGAGCTGTTGAAGGAATATAATATTCCAACTCCAAAAGGAAAAGCTGTTTTTTCAGTTGAGGAGGCTTTAATTGCAGCAAAAGAATTACCTGGTCCAGTTTATGTCGTGAAAGCACAAATTCATGCAGGTGGCAGGGGCAAAGCTGGTGGTGTAAAAGTTGTAAAGGATTTAGAAGCATTAAAAAATGCAGCTAAAACAATCCTTGGCCAAAAGTTAATAACACATCAAACTAGTAGTGAAGGAAAGCTTGTTCAGAGATTATACATAGAAGACGGATGTGATATAGATTCAGAATATTATTTTTCAATGGTCATTGATAGAGTCAGCAGTAGAATTTCACTAATAGCTTCAACAGAAGGTGGAATGGATATTGAAAAAGTTGCCGAAGAAAATCCAGAAAAAATATTATCTTTTAATATTGATCCTACAATAGGCTTTCAACCTTTTCATTCTAGATTGATAGCAAATAGTCTTAACTTAACTGGAACAAGTTTTAAACAAGCTGGAGATTTTTTTAGTCAGTTGTATAAGCTTTTTACTGAAAATGATGCAAGTCTATTAGAGATAAACCCCCTAGTTTTAACTTCTGAAAATAACTTGATAGCCTTAGATGCAAAAATGTCATTTGATAATAACGCACTTTATAGACATCCAAAAATAATGGCTTTAAGAGATGAAACTGAAGAAGATCCCGCGGAAATTTTAGCCAGTAAATATGATCTAGCTTATATCAAACTAGATGGGACTATTGGGTGTTTGGTAAATGGTGCTGGTCTTGCAATGGCAACTATGGACATTATTAAATTAAAAGGTTCGTCCCCTGCCAATTTCTTAGACGTTGGTGGGAGTGCTACAAAAGAAAAAGTTACAGAAGCATTCAAAATCATACTATCTGATGAAGCTGTTGAAGGAATTTTAGTAAATATTTTTGGAGGAATAATGCGATGTGACATTATTGCAGAAGGAGTTGTAGCAGCGGCAAAAGCCTTGTCATTAACAAAACCATTAGTAGTCAGGTTGATTTGACGTTGTTACTAAAGTTGTTCCTTCAGTAAACATTACATTAAACAGACGTGATAAGATCATAGCGTCAGCAATATCTCTAACTTCCATTTCATCGAAGCAAAGTAATTTTGCTGAACTTGCTAAATCTTTACCAACTAAAAGAACACAATCTTTGTTTTTTTCAACTTTACTCTTCTGTAAAATACGTTGATGAACTTCTTTCATGAAATCGTGAAAGTGTAATCTTCTTTTTTCTTTAATAGGGACATGTTGGAAAAATAAATCCATGATCATGGATTTACCCCTTCCAACACCCCCAAACAAGTAGATACCTTTTATATAATCGGAGTTTTTTTTTGAAAATATTTTATTTATAAAATTTTTTTTGGTGTTTAATTTAACTAATTTTTCATTAAGTTTATCAAAGTAGGAAGCAACAATCAGCTGACCTTTATCTAAATTTATGGAATTACTTAATGCTATATTTTGCAGGTTTTGTTCTATTACTTTTTCCAAACCAGTTAGCCATTTTAAAGGAAACTATTTAAAATTATTTTCTTTCAAGCTGAAGCTTTTTAATCTCTCCAATAGCCTTTGCAGGATTTAGCCCTTTTGGACAGGTTTTTGTACAGTTCATAATTGTATGACACCTATATAGTTTGAAGGTGTCCTCTAAGTCATTTAATCTTTCTTCTGTGTTTTCGTCTCTACTATCTGCTATCCATCTATATGCTTGCAGTAAGACAGCTGGGCCTAAATATTTATCACCATTCCACCAATATGAAGGGCAAGAGGTAGTGCAAGAAAAACATAAAACACATTCCCACAAACCATCAATCTTTTCTCTTTGTTCTGGAGATTGTTTACGAGACTTCCCTTCTTCTGGCCTGCTATCAGATTGCAGCCAGGGTTTAACAGATGTTAACTGAGCATAAGCTTTTGATAAATCGGGCACAAGATCTTTTACAACATCCATATGTGGTAAAGGATAAATATTAATATCGCCCTTAATATCGTCAATTGACTTTAAACATGCTAATGTATTAGTACCGTCAATATTCATTGAACACGAACCACATATACCTTCTCTACATGAACGTCTAAAAGTAAGGCTTGAGTCAACTTCTTGTTTAATTTTTATCAATGCATCTAAAACCATAGGTCCACAATCATCTAAGTCAATAGTATAACTATCAATCCTAGGATTTTCGTCATCGTCCGGAGACCATCTATAAACGTTAACTTTTTTTGGGTTCTTAGACTCTCTCTGTAAAGGATAATCAATACCTTTAACAATTTTTGAATGTTTTGGAAGGGCAAATTCAGCCACAAATAACTCCTTTTAAATTAGTATACTCTTGCTGCTGGAGGAATTGAAGCAACCTCGTTAGTTAAGGTATTTAAATGAACATCTCTATAATCAAGTTTAGTCTTATTTTTCTCATTTAACCACATGATTGTATGCTTCATCCAATCTTTATCATCCCTATCTGGATAATCCTCATGAGAATGAGCACCTCGAGATTCTTTTCTTTGATCAGCAGATTTAATTGTAACTATTGCTTGTTGCATTAAATTTTCAAGTTCTAATGCCTCAACTAAGTCAGTATTAAATATCAATGACCTATCTTTAATACCAACCCCATCTAAACTATTCGCGATTTTATCAACTTTTTTCACACCTTCATTCATTGATGAATTAGACCTGAACACAGCTGCATGTTTTTGCATTGCATTTTGCATTGAATTTCTTATCTCACCAACAGAGACGTCACCTTTAGCATATCTCATTTTATCTAGTCTTGCCAAAATCTTATCTGTCACATGCTTTGATAAGGGAGCGTGTGAAGCACCTTTTTCAACTGTTTTTAATGCTCTTTGGGCTGCAGCTCTTCCAAACACAACTATATCCAGTAATGAGTTTGTGCCCAACCTATTAGCTCCATGAACAGATACACATGCAGCCTCACCAATAGCCATTAATCCTGATACTACTGCGTTTTGATCATTACCCTTTCTGGTGACAACTTCACCATTATAATTAGTTGGTATACCACCCATATTGTAATGCACAGTTGGTAAAACAGGAATAGGCTCCTTAGTTACATCGACACCACAAAATATTTTTGCAGTTTCACTTATTCCTGGCAATCGCATATGTAAGGTTGCAGGATCAATATGTTCAAGATGCATAAAAATATGATCTTTATTAGGTCCTACACCTCTACCTTCATTAATTTCAATTGTCATTGACCTAGATACAACATCTCTACTTGCTAAATCTTTAGCTGTAGGGGCATATCTTTCCATAAACCTTTCGCCTTCAGAATTTGTTAGATAACCACCTTCTCCTCGTGAGCCTTCCGTAATTAGAACTCCAGCACCATAAACACCTGTTGGATGAAATTGCACAAATTCCATATCTTGGAGTGGTAAACCGGCTCTCAAAACCATAGCGTTACCGTCTCCCGTACATGTATGTGCTGAGGTGCAAGAAAAGTAAACACGTCCATAACCACCAGTAGCTAATACAGTTTGATGACCGCGAAACCTATGAATTTTCCCATCATCCATACACAAAGCTAAAACACCAACACATTTACCATTATCATCCATTAACAAATCAAGAGCTATATACTCGACAAAAAATTCAGCTTTGTGTTTTAAACATTGTTGATAAAGAGTATGCAAAATTGCGTGACCAGTTCTGTCAGCTGCCGCACATGCTCTTCTAGCCATTTTTTTTCCATAATCTAGGGTGTGTCCACCAAAAGGTCGCTGATAAACTTCACCTTCTTCTGTTCGAGAAAACGGGACTCCGAAGTTTTCTAATTCTGTGACAGAAGGTATAGCTTCTTTACACATATATTCAATCGCATCTTGATCACCTAGCCAATCAGATCCTTTTACAGTGTCATACATATGAAATTGCCAACTATCATTTTCACCCATGTTATTCAGTGCAGCACCAATTCCACCTTGTGCTGCTACGGTGTGACTTCTAGTTGGGAAAACTTTGGTAATACAGGCTGTCTTTAAGCCACCAGATACCATACCTAAAGTTGCCCTTAAACCTGCACCACCAGCACCTACTACTACAACATCGTGTTCATGATCTATAATTTCGTATTCAGACATTAGTAAACTTTCATAATTATAAAAAAATTTTTAATACACATAGAATTGATAGGACACCTAAAACTGTCGCTATTAATTTTATAAGTATTAAAGATACAATTTTCAACCCCTCATGATGAACATAATCCTCTATCACCACTTGTAATCCTGAAGCCGCATGAAAGTAAAGAGTACCAAAAAGAAGTATTAATCCTGTGGCATTAAAAGGACTCTGCAACCATTCAATTGACTGCTCGTAACCATCCATTAATGTTAACATAAGTGAAGTTGTGAACCATATCACCAAAGGTATCATAGCAATAGCAGAAATTCTCTGCAATTTCCAGTGACCAACTCCATGTGTTTTTAGAGTTTTCATATCTTAGACCTTAATAAACTTTTCATCAATATTACTATTCATCCACTTAAATCACACTAAGGTAAATTATTGACCAAGTTAAAATAGTTAAAAGCAAAGAGCAAAAAACTACTGCCCCGCCCGTAATATAAGCATGCTTCAAATCATAGCCATAGCCGGCATCCCAAAATAAATGTCTTATGCCATTTGATAAATGATAAAAAAGACCAAAAGTGAAGCCAAGAAGAACTATGTGACTAAACCAATGATTTACAACTTTAGAGTATAAAAGATATGTTTCTTTGCCAAGTGTAAGTGATATTATCCATACTACTAAAATTATACTCCCCATTGATAAAACAATACCTGTACCTCTATGCAGAATTGACAGAATTGAGGTAAGTTGTGGCTTATAAATTTGGAGATGAGGTGATAGTGGTCTTTGTCTACTCATTATTTTACCCATGATTTTTAATATTTAATAAATGAACTAATAACATAAAAATTTCAATTACAAATAAGGAAAATTCTAACTTATTGGTTAATAATTATTAAAATTGACATTCCAAGTAGCATAATACCAATAAATTCAGTTTGTTTAATTTTTTCTTTGAAAAAAATCATTGATATTAAAATTGAAAAAATTAACTCAATTTGTCCTACTGCCCTGACTTCTGCAGCTGTAGCCAACCCAAAAGCTACAAACCATCCAAAAGTTGCACCAGTTCCACACAGCCCAGCGGGCAAACTAGGTTTCCAAAATTTAAAAACAGCTTTTAGTTGGTCTCTTTTAAATACAAACATATATATACCAACAATAATTGTTTGAAAGATTATCGCGATAAAAGAAATGAATATTGATCTATCTAAAAGTGGACCATCTACCGAAATTATAGACATTCTAAAAGTTACAACTGATGCAGCTAAAAGTAGGCCTGACAAAAGACCAATCAAAGTTCCAATTGACGTTACAGACTTAAATAAAAGTTTTATTGTATCCAGGAAACTTTCTGCTTTTTTTGCATATGACAATAACAAAACAGATATTACACCTAATAGTATTCCAAGAGTTATCGGCAAAGAAAAAATTTCACTTAATATCAACATCTCCAAAAATGCTATCAATATTACTTCTGTTTTAGAGAAAGCAATTCCTGCAGCAAAACTTTTATGAGAGAAAACTTTCATGAGAACGTAAGTAAAAAGAACCTGAAAAATAGATCCTAAAAAACAAAGCATGATAGAATAGTTTGATAAAATAGGTATTGAATTACCAGGAATATTAATCCAGACAAACCATACAAGAGAAGTAAACGGAAGCGCATAACAAAATCTTATGTAAGCAGCACCGTAATCACCAAGTTTAGATATCATATTTTTCTGAAAAGCTGATCGGGCGGTTTGACAACCCGCAGCAAAAATTGCTGCTACAATCCATACGTATTCCATTTATTCCGACAAAAAATTAATCAAACAGAGCATTAGAGTGAAGCTCCCTTAAGTTTTTTACTGGCCAATAACTCAGCAATCTGAACTGTGTTTAACGCTGCACCTTTTCTTAAATTATCTCCTACACACCAAAAAGCTATTCCATTTTTAACTGATGGATCTTTTCTTATACGACTTATATAAACATCGTCCTCACCAGCAACCTCTACAGGTGTCACATAACCCTCATCAGCCCTATGGTCAACAACTGTAATTCCATTAGCATCCCGTAATAAGTTTCTAACTTGTCTTTCATCAATATCCTTTTTACATTCGACAAAAACAGCTTCGCTATGACCTATAAAGACAGGAACTCTAACACAATGCGCAACTAAATTTATACTGGGGTCTAGTATTTTTTTAGTTTCAACATTCATCTTCCATTCTTCTTTTGTAAATCCATCATCCATAAAAATATCAATATGTGGTATAACGTTGAAGGCTATTTTTTTTGTAAATTGTTCAGGTATTGCCTGATCATGCACAAATACACCTTTTGTCTGATTAAATAATTCATCCATAGCTGGTTTTCCGGCACCAGAAACAGCCTGATAAGTCGAAACAACTACTCTTGATATTTCAAATTTTTTATGAATTGGCTTTAACGCAACAACTAGCTGAATAGTAGAACAATTAGGATTAGCTATGATATTTTTTTTATTATAATTATTGATAGCCTCGGGATTAACTTCAGGAACTATTAAGGGAACCTCATCATCCATTCTGAAGCAAGAAGAATTATCAATAACTATGCAACCTTTGTTTCCTGCAACTGGACCAAATTTTTTAGCAATATTGGAACCTGCTGAAAAAAGAGCTATATCCACATTTTCAAAATTAAAATCATCAACAGACTTTACTTTTAAAACTTTGTCATCTCCATAAGAGACTTCTTTTCCAATGGATGATTTAGAGGCTAACGCATAAATATTTTTTACCGGAAACTTTCTTTCAAACAAAGTTTGAAGCATTTCTCTTCCAACGGCGCCAGTTGCACCAACTACAGCAACATTATAAGCCATTTATTTAGTTAATTCCTCTAATTTATGTATAACTAAGTCCATCATTCCTGTAGTTCCAACTTTTTCTCTTCCTTTGGCCATTATATCTGGCGTCCTTGGCCCTGCGTCTAACGCTTTTGAGACAGCTTTGTCGATTAAGTCAGCTTCTTCTTTCATATCAAAGGAATATCTCAATAACATTGATAAACTTAGTAATTCAGCTAAAGGGTTGGCCAATCCTTTACCTGCTATGTCAGGAGCTGAACCATGAACTGGCTCATACATGGCATATCTCTTTCCAGTGTTTTTATCAACTGAACCTAAACTTGCAGATGGGAGCATGCCAAGTGAACCAGTTAACATAGCTGCACAATCAGACAAAATATCTCCAAATAAGTTATCAGTTACTATTACGTCAAATTGATTAGGGTCTCTTACTAATTGCATTGCACAATTATCTGCATACATATGATTTATATCAATACCGGCACCTTCTTTTTTATGAAGGTTTACCATTACTTCTCGCCACAAAACGCCTGACATCATAACATTCGCCTTTTCAACGGAAGTAACTTTTCCATTTCTTGCCCTTGCCATATCAAAAGCTACCCTTCCAATTCTTTCAATTTCAGGAGTGGTATATAAGTTGGTATCATATCCTTTTTTTAGCTGTACATTAATTTCATCAATTCCACGTGGCTCAGCAAAATAAATACCACCTGTCAATTCTCTCAAAATTAATATATCTAAACCAGAAATTATTTCTGGCTTAAGTGAAGAGGCATCAACTAAAGCTGGAAAAACCATTGCCGGTCTAAGATTGGCAAACAAATCCATTTCTTTTCTTAATCTTAAGAGTCCGTTCTCTGGTCTTTTTTCGAATTCTACACCATCATATTTTGGTCCTCCAACAGCTCCAAATAAAACAGCGTCTGCATCCATAGTATCTGCCAAAGTTTCATCCGAAAGTGGTGTTCCAAATTTATCAAAAGAAGCTCCACCAACTAACCCTTCTTTGATATTAAAACTAATATTTTTGTTTTTAGCCAACCAATCGACCACTCTTAATGTTTCAGTTACTACCTCTGGACCAACTCCGTCTCCAGGTAGCACCATTAATGTTCTATTTGACGACATTACATTTCCTAGTTTTATTTTTTATTATAACCAAGGTCTTTCAGAAGACATTTTTGTTTCAAAGTTTTGAATTTCACTCGATTTTTGCATGGTTAAACCAATATCATCTAAACCTTCGAGAAGACATTTTTTTCTAAATGGATCTATATCAAATTTTATCACAGATCCATTTGGCCTCCTAATTTCTTGTGATGGTAAATCTATTTCTAGTTCAGGGTTTTCTTTATCTCTAGCATCAGCCATTAAAGCTTCTCTTTGTTCGGGAGTTACTTTTATAGGTAGAAGACCGTTTTTGAAGGAATTATTATAAAAAATATCTGCAAATGAAGTTGATATAATACATTTTATACCAAAATCAGATAACGCCCAAGGCGCATGCTCTCTACTTGAGCCACATCCAAAGTTATCACCCGCAACAATAATATTGCTAGACCTGTAAGGTTCTTCGTTTAATACAAAATCTTTCTTTTCAGTGCCATCGTCATTAAATCTCATCTCATCGAATAAATGTTTACCTAAACCTGTTCTCTTAATAGTTTTTAAGAATTGTTTAGGTATTATTTTGTCGGTATCAACATTTATGAAGTTAAAAGGAGCAGCTATACCTTTGAGATTAGTAAATTTTTCCATGATATACCCTCTTAAATAATTTAGCTTAATGAATCACAGTCTGTTAATTTTCCAGTTATTGCAGAAGCAGCGGCTATCTGTGGACTGACTAAATGAGTTCTTCCACCTTTTCCTTGTCTACCTTCAAAATTTCTATTTGAAGTACTGGCGCATCTTTCTCCAGGCTGTAATTTATCTTCATTCATCGCCAAACACATTGAACAACCAGGCTCTCTCCATTCAAAACCTGCTTCTGTAAACATTAAGTTAAGACCTTCTTCTTCAGCTTGAGCTTTAACTAATCCTGAGCCAGGAACAACCATAGCTCTTATACCTTGTTTCACTTTTTTACCTTCAATAATTCTAGCTGCTGATCTCAAGTCCTCTATCCTAGAATTAGTACAAGAACCAATAAATACTGTGTTAATTTCAACATCCGAAATCTTTTGGCCACCTTTCAAACCCATATACTCAAGCGATCTTTCAACTTTTAGTCGAGCATCGTCGTCTTGAATTTTATTTGGATCAGGGATGAAACCATCAATAGATACAACGTCTTCAGGGCTTGTCCCCCAAGTTACAGTAGGTTTAATTTTAGTAGCGTCAATGGTTATTCTTTTATCATAAAAAGCACCTTCGTCTGAAGGCAATGACTTCCACCATTCAATTGCAAGGTCCCAATCATTGCCTTTAGGTGACATAGGCTTATCTTTTAAATAATCAAAAGTAACTTGGTCAGGTGCTATCATACCAGCTCTGGCACCTGCCTCTATTGACATATTGCATACTGTCATTCTACCCTCCATAGAGAGTTTTTTTATTGCCTCTCCCGAATATTCTATGACATGACCTGTTCCACCAGCTGTTCCTATTTCACCAATAATGGCGAGAACCAGGTCTTTAGGAGAAACACCAGTTTGAAGCTCTCCCTCTAAATTAATAAGCATATTCTTGGCTGGCTTTTGTATTAAAGTTTGTGTAGCTAAAACGTGTTCAACCTCTGATGTTCCAATTCCGAAAGCAAGAGCACCAAAGGCTCCATGCGTAGCAGTATGGCTATCTCCACAAACTATTGTCATTCCTGGCTGAGTAAAACCTTGCTCAGGTCCTATAACGTGAACAATGCCCTGTCTTTTGTCCATCATATTAAAATATGGAATGCCAAAATCTTCAACATTTTTGTCTAATGCTTCAACTTGGATTCGTGATTCTTCTTCATCTATTCCACCAGCTCTATCAGTAGTAGGGACATTATGATCAGCTACTGCAAGGGTTCTTTTTGGTGAGTTAACAGTTCTTCCAGATAATCTTAATCCTTCGAAGGCTTGTGGACTAGTTACTTCGTGAACTAAATGCCTATCTATATATATTAATGACGCACCATCTTCCTGGGTATCAATAAGATGGTGATCCCAAATCTTGTCAAAAAGTGTTTTAGGTTTCATTTTTTATCTCCATAAAGTTGGAAATCAATTTAAAGACGTTGAATAAGTGAAAAAAATTTCTAGTTAGCGATTTATAAAGTTTTTTTGTCTGAAGTTTCTTTGATTTCGGACTTTTCAACCTTTGAACTATTATCCTTTTTATTAACTTGAATTTTCTCAACAATACGTGCTGATTTACCCCTTCTATCTCTAAGATAGTATAGTTTAGCTCTCCTAACTTTTCCTCTTTTAAGGACTGTGATTGCTGCAATCTTTGGTGAGAAAATTGGAAATATTCTTTCAACACCCTCGCCATATGAAATTTTCCTAACTGTAAAGCTTTCGTTCAATCCTCCACCACTTCGAGCAATGCATAATCCCTCAAAGGCTTGTATTCTCTCCTTATCACCTTCTACAATTTTGACGTCAACTTTTATAGTATCACCTGCACCAAATTCTGGGATAGATCTTTCTGAAGTAATTTTGTCCATCTGATCTTTTTCAATTTTATCAATAACATTCATTTTATTACCCTTTCGTGAAACATCTTCATAGCAAATTAATAATTTTTTTTCTAGTTAAGATTTTATATATTTAGACCAAAGGTCTGGCCTCTTAGATTTAGTTAATTTTTCTGACATTTCGGTTTTCCACTTTTTTATTCTTTTGTGGTCCCCTGAGAGCAACACCTCTGGAACTTCAAGCTCATTCCAAACTCTAGGGTAGGTATATAATGGATACTCTAACAAATTATTTTCAAAACTTTCCTCAACTAACCCTATGGAATTTCCAATCACATTTGGAAGAAGTCTAACTGTGGCATCAATCATTAATTGAGCACCTATTTCGCCACCAGACAAAATGAAGTCACCTACACTTACCTCAATGACATTATTATATATTAAAAATCTTTCATCTACTCCTTCATACCTACCACAAATAAATATGGCACCTTGTTCTTTAGACAAATCTTTTGCAAATGCCTGGTCGAATTTTATTCCTCTTGGTGACAGATATATTCTTGGTCCTTCTTCTGCGGAGGCTGATGACAAAGCTTTGTCAAGAACTTCAGCATTTATAACCATTCCTGGCCCACCACCAAATTGAACGTCATCAACTTTACCATTTTTATTGTTTGCAAAGTCCCTGATATTGATTTTATTAAGGTTCCATAAACCATTTTCTAGGGCCTTACCTGCCAAAGAACAACCTAAGGTTCCAGGAAACATTTCTGGAAACAATGTTAGAACAGTTGCATTCCACACAAAAAACTCCTCTTGTTAATCTTTTATAAAATTAAGATCTATGTTTAATACTACCTCTCGTTCCACATAATTAATATCTTCCAAAAAATCTGAACTCATCGGCAAATAAAATTTTTTATCATTTTTTTTTACCTCTATTAACAAACCACCACCAAAGTCGTTGAACGTAATAATTTCACCTAAACTGTCTCGATTTAAGTTATAAACTTGAAAACCTAATAAATCTACTTGATAGAACTCATCATCAGCAAGCTTTGATAATTGATCTCTCTTAATAAGTAATTTTAAACCTCTTAATTTTTCTGCATCATTTCGTGTGGTAATATTTTCAATTTTACAAATAAGATTTTGTTTAACTTTTCTAATAAATATTAAATTTATTGGTTTACTAGAATTGTCTAAATAAAACTCCTTATAAGAAAAAAGATTTTCAGGAACTTCGGTGTAACTCTTTAGCTTCACTTCTCCTTTAACACCTCTAACTCCTACAAAGAGCCCTATTTCTAAAAAATTTTTATTAGACAAAATTTATTTATTCTTTTTTATCCACTTCAGCTGGTGCTTTCGCTGCTGGTGCTTCTGCTGCTGGTGCTTCTGCTGCTGGTGCCTCTTCAGCTGGTGCTTCTGCTGCTGAAGCTAATTTTTCAGCTGCCTCTGCCTCTCTTTCTTTTCTTTTCTTTCCTGGAGCACTTTTGATAGGCTGGTCTCTAATAACTGGTGCTTTTACCAAACCATCTGAGGACAACATTTTAGCAACCCTTAGAGTAGGCTGAGCTCCTTTTGATATCCAGTATTTTACTCTTTCTACATCCAATACCAGTCTTTCTGCATGATCTTTAGCCACCATTGGATTGTAAGAACCTAATCTTTCAATAAACTTTCCATCTCGTGGAGATAAAGCCTCGGCAACTACAATTTTGTAAAAAGGTCTTTTTTTAGCTCCACCTCTAGACAATCTAATTTTTAAAGCCATTTTTTTTCCTTATATAAAATTAATTAAGTTTATCGTCGTTTCTTTGATGGTTTTCCGCCTAAACCAGGTAAACCAGCACCACCAAACCTATTTGCCATGTTTCCTAAATTAGGGATATTTCCACCCATCATTTTTTGCAATTCAGACATCTTATTTGCATCCATAACTGGCGGTTGACTTTCTGAAACTTTTTCTGAATTCGAGCTTCCCCCACCTAATGAAGACATCATATTTTTTAAACCACCTAGGCCACCCATTTTACCCATTTTTTTCATCATACGGGCCATATCTTGTTGCTGTTTTACAAGTCTATTTACATCAGAAACAGCGGTCCCTGATCCAAACGCAATTCTCTTTCTACGTGAAGCATTTAAAAGGGCGACATTAATTCTTTCCTTCTTAGTCATTGAGTAAATGATAGCTTCTTGTTTTGAAATAGCTTTATCGTTGAAATTATTTGCTGCCATTTGTTTCTGCAGTTTACCTATGCCAGGTAGCATTGACATAACACCGCCTAAACCACCCATTTTTTTAAGTTGGCCTATTTGCTTTAACATATCATTCATATCAAAACTGCCTTGAGACATTCTTTTCATCATGTGGGCAGCATCTTCTTCGGCAATAGTTTCGGCTGCTTTCTCAACTAATGAAACGACATCACCCATGTCTAAAATCCTACCAGCTGCTCTGTCTGGATAAAATGGCTCTAATCCATCTAATTTTTCAGAAACACCAACAAATTTTATGGGACAACCCGTAACCGACCTCATAGATAACGCTGCACCACCTCTTGCATCACCATCAGAACGAGTTAACACAACACCTGATATCTTAATCAATTCTGAAAATGCTTTTGCAGTTTGAACAGCATCCTGACCTGTCATTGCATCAGCAACCAATAACGTTTCCGATGGATTTGATATTTTAAAAACTTCTTTAGCCTCTGACATCATGGCTGCGTCCAAAGTCGTCCTTCCAGCAGTATCAAGAATCAACACATCTATTGCTTGAATTTTTGAAGACGCCATTGCCCTTTTTGCTATTTTTTCTGGACTCTCTCCGTCTATCTCAGGTAGCACTAAAACCTCAGCTTGCTCACCTAGAATTCTAAGTTGTTCTCTTGCTGCTGGTCTATAAATATCAAGAGAAGCAAGCATTACTTTCTTTCTTTTTTTAGATTTTAAATGTAATGCTAACTTACCTGCTGTTGTTGTTTTTCCTGAACCTTGAAGGCCAACTAATAAAATAACTGCTGGTGGAGCATGATCTATTAGAAGTTCTGATTCATTTGATCCAAGAACTTCAATTAATACGTCATTTACTATCTTTATAACTTGTTGACCAGGAGTTACAGATCTTAATACCTCTTCACCTACTGCTCTAATTCTGACCTTTTCAACGAAATCTCTAACCACTGATAAAGCAACATCAGCCTCTAAAAGGGCTGAACGAACTTCTTTTAAGGCTGTGTCAACATCACCTTCAGAGAGAGCACCCCTTTTGGTAAGCCCTTTAAAAACATTTCCAAGTTTATCTGTTAGGTTTTCAAACATATTAATACCAGATCTTATATTTAAACCACATATGCGCCCGTGCTTGAAACTCAAGGACGCGCGCTGATTATCTTAATAAATAAATATAAGGATCACTTATAGAAATTTAGTATTTAAGTCAAGTTAAAGTAACCTCTATATTTCATCTAAGCCAGCTAATGCTCTAGAAAAAGAAGTGGCTTTAAAAGTTTGAAGATCATCTAACCCTTCTCCAACGCCAACAGCATGTATTGGAATTTTATAACTTTCAGCTAATGAAACAACAACTCCGCCTTTGGCACTACCATCTAGTTTAGTTATTATCATTCCCGTTAAACCTATTGCTTCATCAAAGCTTTTCAGTTGGGAATGTGCGTTTTGCCCAACAGTTCCATCTAAAACAACAACTTTTTGATGAGGGGCATTTTCATCTAATTTACTAAGAACTCTGCATGTTTTAGTAAGTTCTTCCATTAGGTCTTTTTTATTTTGTAACCTTCCAGCTGTATCTATTATGACAATATCTAAACCTTCATTTTTTGCTAATTGCAGGGCTTTAAAAGCAACTGCAGCTGAGTCTCCTCCATCTACACCAGAAACAACTTGTGCACCTACTCTTTTGCCCCATGTTTTTAATTGCTCAACAGCTGCAGCTCTAAATGTATCTGATGCTGCCAATACTACTGTTTTATTTTGAACTCTAAATTGTTCGGCTATTTTACCAGCAGTAGTTGTCTTCCCAGAGCCATTTACACCAGCCAAAAATATTACGTGTGGTTTAGAAAACACATTTTCAAAAAGATTTTTTTCAGATGGCAATAAAATTTGTTCAATTTCAGACGCTAATGTTTTTGCAATATCTAATTTTTCTATTTCTTTATTTTTATTTAATTCAAATTTTTGATTTTTAATTTTTTTGGTTATTCTAGCCGCAACTTCAATTCCTAGATCAGCTAAAATCAATTCATCTTCTATGTTATCAATTGTTTCCTGATCGATAGTTTTTTTTCCAGCTATTGAAGCTATAGCACCTTCTACCTTTGATGCTGATTTACTTAATCCTGTTTTTAATTTTTTAAACCAATTTAATGCCATAAAACTTCACTTATGATTCAATTGAAAACATTACCAACCAAACCTTCAGAATTTATATCTACTATTTTTGTTGATATAATTGAACTAGCCTTTACATCATCGTTCAACTTAACCTTAGAAAAATTTGACGAATAACCAACCGAATTTTTTTCTATTAGAACATTTTGTATAGTACCGATTTGACTTTGCAGAAAGGTTTCACGTTGTTTTTCTGCTAAATTTCTCAAATCTTTTGCTCTTTTCTTGATGTCAGTACTTAACACTTCAGGCATTTTTGAGGCTGCAGTTTTATCTCTTTTTGAATACGGAAAAACATGGACATAAGTAATGTTAGCTTCTTTTATAAGTTTTATACTTTTATTATGAGCATTTATATCTTCAGTTGGAAACCCAGCTATAAAGTCACCGCCAAACACAATATCGCTGCGCCTTCTTCTGGCTTCATTTACAAAATTGATAACGTCTCTATGTAAATGTCTTCTTTTCATTCTTTTTAGAATTAAGTCATCACCATGTTGAATAGATAAATGTATGTGAGGCATTAATCTTTTTTCATTCTGAAAAGCATCCATTAATTCAAAATCAACTTCAGCAGGATCAAGAGATGAAAGTCTAAGTCTAGGAAGATCAGGTATGTTTTTCAGTATTTTTTTTACCAATAAACCTAAACTGGGCTTGCCAAAGATATCGTTGCCCCATGAAGTTAGATCTACTCCTGTAAGAACAACTTCTTTTATGCCATTATCTATAAGCGAATTTATAGAATTTATCACATTTTGCGTTGAAACTGATCTGCTTGGACCTCTTCCAAATGGAATAACACAAAACGTACACCTGTGGTCACAACCGTTCTGAACTTGGACGAAGCCTCGAGTGTGTTTATTAAATGATTCTAAAAGATGTTCTGATGTTTTCTTTACTTGCATAATGTTTTGAACAAAAACTTTATCGTTATTTTCAAGATTTACATCTAGATTAAAACTAGCCCAAAATTTATCGTCAAGTTTTTCTTTATTACCAATAACAAAGTTAACTTCAGACATGGAACTCCATTTTTCTGGATTAATTTGAGCCGCACAACCAGTTACTAATATTTTTGCATCGGGTCTGTTATTTTTTGCCGACCTTATTGCCTGTCTTGCTTGACGCTCCGCTTCACTGGTAACCGCACAAGTATTAAAGATTATTAAATCACTATGCCCATGCTTACTAACATGATCACTGATAACCTGACTTTCCCAAATATTTAATCTACAACCAAATGTTTTAATTTCTGGTGATGAATTCTTATTTCTAAATGTTATTGCCAATTAAGCACCTATTATTCCTTCGTAAACTTTTTCAGTTTCACCAGAGAGTGTTACGGTTCCATTATTTAGCCACTCAACAGACAAGCTTCCACCGTCTAGGATAATTTTATTTGATTTAGAACTTTTATTTTTTTTAAAAGCTGCAACTAGTGTAGCACATGCTCCTGAGCCACAGGCTTTAGTGACACCTACGCCTCTTTCCCATACACGCATTCTTATTGTATTATCCTTTAAAACACATACAAACTCTATATTTGCAAATTCAGGAAAATTTACATTTTTTTCTAGACGAGGACCAACTACATTCAGATTTAAACTTTCAAGTTCATCTAAGTTTTGCATAAAAATAACAGCATGCGGATTACCCATAGATAAACAGAAAGCTTCAAACTCATCCAAAAAAACCTTTTGAGTATTTTGTTTGCTAGCTAATGGGATATCCTTCCAATCAAATTTAGGTTTACCCATATTTACAGTTACAACATTATCATCCCTAGTACATAGCAAATTACCATTAATACTTTCAATAGTTAGAGAGTTCAAATTATCTCTTTTCATTAAATAATCTGCAACACATCTTGTACCATTTCCACATGCTCCAGTTTCTGAACCGTCAGAATTGTACATAGTAACCTTATAAGTGTTTGACTTCGCAGTATCTCTAATCATTAAAACTTGATCACAGCCAATTCCAATTCGTCTGTTACTAATTTTTTTTATAAACTTAATTTCATGAATATTTAAGTCTTCGATATTATCAAAAATAATAAAATCATTGCCTAACCCATGCATTTTAATAAATGGTATTTTCAAATAAATTTTCCTTCAAATATCAATGTCTACAATAATTGGAACATGATCAGAGGGTCTTTCCCATGCTCTAGTATCTTTATAGATAACACCTGATTTAACTTGTGAAAATAATTTTTTAGAAACCCAAAAATGATCTAATCTTCTTCCTCTATTTGAAACCTCCCAGTTCCTGTTTCTGTAAGACCACCAAGAATATAATTTTTCACTAGATGGAACAATCTCTCTCATTACATCCGCCCATTCACCACTTTGAATAATACCTAATAAAGTATCTGTTTCAATTGGTGTATGGGAAACGACATTTAACAACTGTTTATGTGACCAAACATCATGTTCTAAAGGTGCTATGTTTAAGTCTCCGACTAAAATTTTATTTGTTGTTTTGTCTTTTAGAAAATATTGTTTCATTTCGTTTAAAAAAGAAATTTTATGACCAAATTTTGGATTGTTTACAATATCAGGTTCATCACCTCCTGCTGGAATATAAAAATTGTGAAGTTCAATATTTTTGTTTAATTTTACTGAAATATGTCTAGTATCATTTTTCCCGCACCAATTGATAAAGTTTTCATCTTCAAGTTTGAAATTGGATAAAATTGCTACACCATTGTATGATTTTTCACCTCTATAATATTGGTAATTCATACCAATTTTTTTAAACGAATCATAAGGAAAGTATTCGTCTTGAGTTTTTGTTTCTTGCAGACATATGATATTAATATTTTGATCCTTTATTAATCTTAGGACCTGTTTCAATCTTAGTCTTACAGAATTTATATTCCAAGTTGCAATTCTCATTTATATAAAAAACCTAATTAATATGATAATAAATTTTAAATGAACGCATAGTCCCCACTTCAATAGACCTAATGAAAATTTATTTCAATTAATCAATAAACTAATTTTTTTATCATTATTATTATATTCTTTATATTCAAGCTCAATCATGCTTATATTTTTGTATTTGTCTTAATCAGAATTATTTGGTTCTGGAAAATCATCAGGAAAAAATAATAAGTGTGATAAACTTTCATTATATATTGCTTTTTGAATTAAGACTGTGGTGGATTCCCCAAAAGTATCTTCTATAATCCATTTTTTTAAATTAAATGGGTTTTCTGAAAATTCTAATGTTAATCCCTCAGCATTATTATTTTCACTTCTTATAATTTTCAAAGAAATTATTCCTGATTTATTCTTCAAATCAGTAGTTAAATATTCACTATCAAAATCTAACTTTTTTTTAATTAAAATGGAAAATGGTGAGCTATCGAGGGGTATGTTATTTGTAGTTTTTGAATTTCTATTTTGAATTGTTAACCAAAACCCCTTACTTGTTATGAGGATGTCATTAGGTTTTTCATAGTCAATTCGCAATTTTCCTGGTAAGTCTAGATATATTTTTCCATTGCTAACTTCACCAGATGGTCCTACTTGTATAAAGTTTGCTTGCATACTGTTTAATGACTTGAAAAATTTTTCTACTTTTATTTGCGATTCATTAACTTTGTCGGAAGCCTTTAATATTTTAACATTAAAAAATAATAAAATAAAAACCCACAAAGACACCAAAAAAAAATTGAAATAATTTTCATTATTTTCGTTAATTATCCTCAATTAAAACTTCTCTTTTCCCTGCTCTACCCGGTTTTGACACAACATTATTTTCTTCCATTTTTTCAATTATAGTAGCAGCTCTATTATAACCTATTTTAAAGTGTCTTTGAATAAAAGATGTGCTTGCTCTTCTTTCTCTTGCAATTAGAGTTACTGCTTGATCATATAATTCATCTTCATGTTTATTATTGGATGTTAGATTATTAAAGTTTTCATCATTTAAATTTTCTGGCTCTTCTGTAATACTTTCATCATAATCTGGAACTGATTGATCAGAAAGAAATTTAGTAACTTTTTCAACTTCACTATCTTCAACAAATGGACCATGTACTCTAGTAACTTTACCACCACCTGCCATATATAGCATATCTCCACGTCCAAGAAGTTGTTCGGCACCTTGTTCACCTAGTATGGTTCTACTGTCAATTTTACTTGTTACTTGAAAAGATATTCTTGTTGGAAAATTGGCTTTAATTGTTCCGGTAATAACATCAACAGATGGTCTTTGGGTAGCCATTACAACGTGAATACCAGCTGCTCTTGCCATTTGGGCCAACCTTTGAACAGCTGCTTCAATATCTTTTCCAGCTACTAACATTAAATCTGCCACTTCGTCTATGACAACTACGATAAAAGGTAACGGTGTTAGACTTATTTGTTGATCTTCAAAAATTGGCTGACCAGTATCAGGATCAAAGCCAACCTGAATATTTTTTGAGAGTATCTCTCCTTTTTTTCTTGCTTCAATCAGTCTTTCATTATAACTATCGATATTTCTTACACCTAGTTTACTCATGGACATATATCTAGTTTCCATTTCTCTGACAGCCCATTTCAATGCAACAATTGCTTTTTTTGGTTCAGTTACAACTGGTGTTAGTAAATGAGGTATACCATCGTAAACAGATAGTTCCAACATTTTAGGATCAATCATTATTAATCTACACGTTTCTGGTGTATGTTTAAATAAAAGTGATAAAATCATTGCGTTTATACCAACTGATTTACCAGATCCAGTAGTTCCTGCAACTAATAGATGTGGCATTTTAGCTAAGTCAACTACCACGGGATACCCTGCGATGTTTTTTCCTAAGCACACTGGTAAATTGAAACTTGAACTTTGAAATTCTTGATGTTCCAAAATATTTCTTAATATTACTGTCTCTCGCACTTTATTAGGCAATTCTATACCAATAACGTTTTGACCCAGTACCATAGCTACTCTTACAGCTTCTACTGACATTGACCTCGCAATATCATCTGCTAAAGATATAACTCTTTGACTTCTTAAGCCGGGTGCGGGTTGTAAATCATACCTTGTAACCACAGGACCATATCTTACTGAGTCAATATTTCCATTTATTGAAAAATCTGACAAAACACCTTCAAGAACTTTTGCATTTAAATCCAAAGCTTCCTTACTAGGAGGTTTAATATCCTCAGTAACATTTTTTAATAATTTTAGAGAAGGCAATATGAAGCCACTTTCTGAACTTAAAGGTAGTGTGTCTTGAAAAAAATCTTTGTTATTTGATTTACTTTTTAAACTGTCATTCTTTTCAACATTTTTTATCAGAATTGGATTTTTTCTTATTTTTGGTTTCTTTCTTGGTATAAAATTTCTATTTAAATTTAATAATTTATTTTTTAAATAATGTAATAAATTAGGTTCGATTTCAGCTTTAATATCAACGTTTTCGTTATTTTTTTGAATAACGAAAAATAAACTATAAAACATACTTAAAACCCAAATGAAGGGCATAACTATTGGCCTAGTTATAATTTTAATAAATTTGATTTCAGCAGTATCAAGAGATAATATCCAAATAAATAATATTATTGAAATAATGAACGAACTAGCACCTAGTATTAATTCACTCATACTTAAATCAAAACCTAAAATCTTAGATATTTCACTTGAAAAATATAATAAAAACCATTCTGATAAGCCAGTTTGATTTATAATTGAAAAATTAAGTTTTAAACTGTTAATCAAAATATTTTCTATATAAGTACCACCTAGGGAACTTAAAAAAATCATTATAAAAATCATTAATAATTTTGTTTTAAGATGATTTATATTTGAACTATTAAAAAATTTTAAAGACCAGATAAATAAAATTAAAGATGATAATAATCCTGGAAAAATTCCAAACTCTTTAATTATGAAGCCTGATAACCAAGCTCCTATTTCTTTATATAAGTTAGTCGGGAGGGTCTCAGAAACAATTCCCCAACCAGTATCAAGAGGATTAAAAGTAATCAAAATTAAAACAAGTGATATTGAAGAAAATAAAAGTAAAATTGCTAAACTTTTTTTTATTATTTCAGATAAAATTGGGGTTCCAACTATTTCTTGGTCTTTTTTAACCATTAAGAAATTTCCGATTGTAAAAATAATTGAATTCTTTTCATTGCTTCCTCAATTACCTCTTTATTATCAACTAAAGAAATTCTTAAAAAACCTTTACCAGGATTAAATCCTTGAACCTTTATCCCCATAAAACTTCCTGGCATTACTCTCAATGAAAATTTATTCCATAAAATTTTTGCTGCCTGCTGATCATCTCTCACTTTTAACCATAAGAAAAAACCTGCATCTGGTAACTTAAAATCTTTGTAAAAAGGTTTTAAGTATTTCTCAACAATAGAAAAATTTTTATCGTAATGTATACATGCTTTTGTATGGTGTTCTTCGTCCGCATACAAAGATGCCGCTACTTTTTGTATTGGTATTGGAACTGGTGATGCACCATTAGATACTAACAACTTATAACTTTCTATTATGTTTTTGTCACCTGCTATAAAACCTGCTCTCATTCCACTAGCATTACTTCTCTTCGAAAGAGAATTAAAAATTATTAATTTGTCTAATCCCTTTCCTAAACTTGCAGCAGCTTCCAATGCACCGGGTGGTTTAGGTCTGTTCATCCTAAATATATCGCAATAACATTCATCAACAGCTAAAATAAAGTTATATTTTCTTGCTAATAATATTGCTTCTTTTAAATAATCAAGACTTGCTACACTTCCATGTGGATTAGATGGTGAGCAAATATACATTATCACCGACGAATTTAGTATTTTTTCAGAAATGTTAGATATATTAGGAATATAGTTGTTATCTGGCAATGCATTTAACCAATATATATCAGACCCACTTGAAATGCTGCCAGCTCTCCATGCATGGTAAAAAGGATTGGTTACAAGGGCGGTTGTTTTTTCACCTTTCAAATTTTTTGCTAACAAACCAACTAAGTGTAATGGCTCTCTAGTACCTGGAACAGGTAAAATATTATTATCTAGTGTTAAAAGATTTTTAGCATTTGGGTATCTTCGTTCTATATATTTTGTTATACTATTGCCAAGACTTGGTATAGCAATACTTGGAGGATATTTACCCCAGTCATTAAAATTATCTTCTAAAATATTTTTTGCAAAATTTGGAATATTTAATGTAGGCTCACCCAATGACATTTTTAAAATTGGATATTCAGGATTTGGTGATATGTTTTCCAAGAGAGATGTTAACTTACCGAACATCCAATCTTTAAGTATATTATAATCAGGATTAACCATTTAAGACCTTCAATATATTTATAATATTTATTTATTTTTTATATTATAATATTAAATATTAAAACTAAAACATGATAATTAAATTTGGAAAAGAGCATGAAATCAGCAGAAATTACTAAAAATTCATCACAAGAATTTTTTCATAAAATTTGTGTTGTAGGTGGAGGTTTAACTGGAGCTATTATGAGCTTACTACTTAAAAACTCTAATTTGTTTAAATCACATGAAATTGGATGGATTAAACCTAAAATTGTAGCACCTGATGATCTACGAACTACTTTTTATAACAAAAACAGTTTAGAATTGCTTGAAAGTTTAGGTTTATTAAAAAATCTTAGTAAAAAAGATTATACATTTATAAATAAAATTCAGGTTTTTGGAATGAATAACTCTTCTCCTTTAGAGTGGGATTATTCCGGTTCAAAATTAAATTTTGGAGCCGTTATTAAAAACAATATAATCTTAAAATCTGCTACTGAACAATTAAATGATATAAAACAATACGAGAGTTTAGTCACTAACACTCACCATGACGACTTTGAAAGAACTCTTTATTTAAGTGATAAAGTTCTTATAAAAACTCACATGGTTTTAGCGGCAGATGGTAAAAATTCTAACCTAAGAAAATTATTATCTATCAAAACAATGAAAAAAAAAGTTAATCACATAGCTGTTTCCGGATTTTTGCAACAGTCAAAAAATCATAACTCTACTGCTATACAAGCTTTTACAAATCTAGGTCCAATAGGTCTTTTACCTTTCCAAGACAAGAATATTGTTAATTTTGTTCAAAGTATTGAAGAAAATAAATATAAACAAATTCTATCAAAGACTAGGCCTGAAAATTATATATGTGATCATTTAAATAGTTTTTTTTCTAACGTTGATCTCAAATTTCAACCTTTACAAAAAGTAAATCAATTTAAACATAAATTATCTAGTTGGAAACTAGATTTAAACTTTATAGTCAATCCAACTGCCTATAGGACAATATTAATTGGTGATGCTGCACATTCTATACATCCTCTCGCAGGACAAGGACTCAACTTAGCTTTAAGAGATTGTACTTCTGTAATAAAATCATTAAAAACTAATTTAAAGTTTGGGCAAGATTTAGGAGACTATTCTATTTTAAGTTTTTATAAAAATGATAGGTTACCTAAAACTATGGCAATGACTGCAGTAACAGATTTTCTTTTTTATGGATTTACATCAAATTCAAACAAAACAAAGTCATTTTTGACAAAGGGCATGGAGACATTAAATAAAAGTAATCTAAAAAACATATTTAGAGATATTGCTTCCGCCTAATTATAAAGAATTATAATAATCCGTTATATATTTTTTTTGATTTTTCCCAAAATCATATAATAAATCCTAACTAAAAATGCCCGAGCTGTGGTCATCAGAAAAAATTATCCTTATTGCATAATCTCCAACTTCTTCAATTTTATTTATTAATACATTTTTTTTATTTTTTACAATTATTTTAGGACCTCCATGACCTTGAACATCTGCAGAAGGACATTCTACTCTAAGTAATTAAGCAGAAATTTTAAACTCAGATTTGTCATCGAATGATATATTTAAACTTTTTCCGTTATCCAATTTTTCAATTGAAACCGGCCAAACTTCCATATTAGATTTCCTTTTTCAAAAAAATATTTCTGGTTCTAATAAAATTATATAATTAGAAATTAGATGTTAATTCATTTTTAATGGTCACAGCTGAAAGCCTTAACTTTAATGTTTAACCACTTTTGCAATATTTTCTTCACTGGCATAACTTTCTATAATTGATTTTAATAAATTACCTCTCTTAGATATTGATATTGTTTCCAGCAACAATTGTTTTTCTTCAAATGCAAGTGGACAAATCATTGTTATTTGATCAACAAAGTTATAGTCATTACATTTGTCAATTACTTCAAAGTTAACTTTAATATTTTTAATCTTAAAATATTCTTTCAAAGATACTTTTAGATTTGTAAATTTTTCCTTTATGTCTTTCTTTTGTAAGTCTTCCCTATATTTATCCCATTTAACTTGGGCTTCTTTAAAATTTTTTCTGTTAGTTTTTTCAGATATTAACTCAAATCTACTTAGACCTTTTAAGGTTATTAAATACCTTCTATCTGAGGTTTCTTCAAACTTTACAATTTTGCCTGCACAACCAACATCACAAAAATTGTTATGATTTGAATTGTTCGGTTGTATCATTCCAACTAATCTACTTTTTGAAGAAATAGCTTTGTTTATCATTTCTAAATAACGCGGTTCAAAAATATTTAATGGAAGATATGTATCTGGAAACATTACCACACCTTTAAGAGGAAATATTGGTATAATCTCTGGAAAATTATTGTTAGAATTGTTATTCATATTCATTTAATACCTATACTTACTTTTATGAAAATAATAAAGTAGCAAGTTTTCTTCTTGCGTTAATTGTTTCTTCAGCCTCAAAACCTGCTGATTTAAAAAATTCTAATAATTGTTTTCTGGCTGCTTGATCTTTCCATTCTCTATTTATTTTAATTGATTTTAATAGCATTTCAAAAGAAGCTTCTATTTCATTGTTACCAAACAATGCTATAGACATATCTAATAAATAATCTAAATTCTCTGGATCTTTTTTCAAATGTTCTTTTAATGCTTCAATATTTTCTCTCGCTTTAAATGCCTTTTCAGTAGCATCTAGTGTAGATAAAGCATTTAAAACAGGTTTAGAATTTCTTATTTCAACAGATAATGCATCAATTATTTCTTTTACTTCGTTGAACTTGTTAAGTCCTATCATTGATCTAATAAGAGTTCCAAAACCTATTTGGTTTTCAGGATCTATTTGTAATATTTTTTGTGAAATTTCAGACGCCACAGCCCAATTCCTTTCTTCAATTTTTTGTTGAGAACTTGAGAGCAAGGCTTCAACTTCTTCACCAGGTCCTGATAAATTTGCTGATTTTTTAACAAACTCTAATATTTCACTATTACTTTTAACACCTTGGAACCCATCTGCTACTTTGCCTTCAAAAAATGTGTAAACTGTAGGTATTGATTGAATTCTTAATTGAGCAGCAATATCTTGATTTTGATCTATATCAATTTTAGCTAAGGTAATTTTTCCCCTTTGATCTTTTACAGCATTTTCTAATATTGGAGTCAGCTGTTTACATGGCTCACACCAAGGAGCCCAAAAATCGACAATTATTGGTTTTTCCTTTGAAGCTTCAATTACTTCTGTCATAAATGTGTCGGCATTAACATCAATAATATTTGTTTTTGAGATCATGCTGTCATTGTCAATATTATTCATTATTTAAACGCTCTCCTTATTATAAAATATTTACATTGTTGTACTTGAATGTTTATTCAACAATATATTACAAAATACTACAATTGACCAATCTTGAAAGTCTGTATATTTAAAATGTTATCGTTATATTTAAATCATTATAAAATTGATACTTTGAAATGACCAAAAAATTGAATATTGCTCTAATCGGGTGTGGTGCCTGGGGGAAAAATATAGCCAGAAACTTGCATCAAATTGGAGCATTAGCTTGCATATATGATTCAAACCAAAGTTTATCAAAAAAACTTAATCATGATTTTAAATTACATGACTATACAATTAATGATATTTTTAAAAATGAAAATATACAAGCTTTGGTAATAGCGTCATCAGCTAAAACGCATAGAGATATAGCCAAAGAGGCTCTAAAAAATAATAAAGACGTTTTGATAGAAAAACCATTTTGCTTATCTTTAAATGACGCTATTACTCTCTCAAGATTAGCCATAAAAAAAAATAAAGTTTTAATGGCTGGACATCTATTAAATTATCATAATGCTTTTATCAAAATGCGGGATCTTATTAGAGAAGGTAAAATAGGAGAAACCAAAAATATCCGTGCTCAACGGTTAGCCTTAGGCGCCATACGTTCTCATGAGTCTGTTATACATGACTTAGCTGTACATGATGTCTCTATGATACTTGCTATAATGCAAGAATTGCCTGTGAATATAAATGCTCATTCAATACATCATAATACCAACATTGGACCAGATGCAGTAAGTGTTAAACTCACTTTCAAAACAGGTGCTACAGCTTTAATAAGTTGCGATTGGATGTGTCCTTATAAAGAACACAAGTTTTCAGTTATTGGTTCTAAAGGATCTTTAGTATTTGATGATACACAAGATTGGTCAAAAAAACTTTATTATAATCCGTCAACTATTAACTCCGATAATTCTATTAATTTACTACCCATTGAAAAAATTAGCCTTACAGAAAATGAACCTCTTAGGAATGAGTTAGAAGAATTTATTAACTGTATACAATCAAGAAAAAAACCTTTAACAGATCATCTAGAAGCAGTTAATGTACAAAATGTAATGCAAATAATAGAAGAAAAATTACAAAGAAATTAGTTCCCCATGATTCCATTCATTGATTTAAAAGCTCAACAAAACCTTATTCGCAACAAAATTGAAGAGCGTATAAAAGCAGTTTTGGATCATGGACAATATATTTTAGGACCAGAAGTAAAGGAACTTGAAAAAAAGCTTAGTATTTACACTGGTGCGAAATATGTATTATGTTGTTCGAGCGGCACAGATGCGTTATTACTAGCTCTTTTAGGACTAAAACTCAAAGCAGGTGAGGGCGTCATAGTACCTGCGTTTTCATTTGCATCATCTGCAGAAGTTATGCCTCTGCTAGGTGCCATTCCAATCTTTATAGATATAGAAAATGAAACGTTTAATTTAGATCCAAGTAAGCTAGCTGATGCTTTAAAAACAGCCACAGAAATGGGAATTAAAGTAAAAGGTATAATGTCTGTTGGGTTATTTGGTCAACCTGCTGATATGAAGCCAATTAATAAATTTGCTAAAAATAATAATTTATGGGTTCTTGATGATGCAGCCCAGTCATTTGGAGGAAAATATTATGGGAATAATGTTGGAAACCTTTGTGAAGTATCTGCAACTTCATTTTTCCCAGCAAAACCGCTGGGATGTTATGGTGATGGAGGAGCAATTTTTACAAATGATCCTGAAATATATGAAATAGCCAACTCTTCTCACGTTCATGGAATGGGGAAAAATAGATATGAATATGATAGAATTGGGATGAATGCTCGCATATCAACTATTCAAGCTGCAATATTATTAGAAAAACTTGAAATTTTTCCATCAGAGTTAAGAAAAAGACAGGACATTGCCAATAATTATAATAAACATCTTAATGATTTGAAGCTTAATATAAAATTACCTTTAATTAAAAATGAATGTGTAAGTAGTTGGGCCCAATATACTATAATATTACCTGAAAACATTGATAGATCTAAGTTTCAAGAAGAGTTGAAATCTAACGATATTCCGACCGCAGTATATTATCCCATTCCACTTAATGAACACGAACCTTACAAGAACTTCCCAATATCTAAAAGTGGACTAGCAAATACAAATTACCTAGCACAAAACGTTTTATCATTACCTATGCATCCATATTTAACCGAGGATGACATTATCAATATTTCAAAAAATATTCATAAAGCTTTTAAAAATAATTAAGAATAATTAATTTTTGATTTTTCTTGATACTATGAATTAGAATGTTATATTCCATCTAAATTAAGCGGGCGTAGCTCAGTGGTAGAGCATCTCGTTGCCAACGAGAATGTCGAGAGTTCGAATCTCTTCGCCCGCTCCATTCGCCTTCGGCGAGATGCCAAGTTTTCCTTAAATATTCAACCTTTTAGAAGTGTTAACTTTTGATGGGTAGACAAAATGGTAGACAAGGTTAAGGGGAAATATCTCTTTCAAAAAAGAGGTGTGTATTATTTCTCAAAACAGATTCCCAAAGATGTACGCCAACATTATTCGCGAAATCGTATTGTGCAAAGCTTGAAAACTAAATCTGTAAAAGATGCATTTTATCAAAGCCAAAATCTGTTACACAAATTAAATCAACACTGGTTTTACTTGCGAGTAAAAGATGAAAATATACTCCTATTTCCTTATCAATTTACCCAGCAAATAACACAAGAAAGAGCGCAAAATCCAAAGCTCTCAAATGCCCTTCAAACGTATTTTAAATTAAAAGGAAAAGGTAAAGGTGAGATCTTTTTTAGAGCCACCAGAAGGGCTGTAAGGGACGTTATTGCCCTATTAAAGGACAGATATTTAAATGATTATTCTACAACTGATGCGGCTCATTTTAGAGATCATTTACTAGATAGGGGTCTTGTCTCTTCAACCGTTAAAAGAGTATTTGCAATTATACGAGCCATCATAAATTTATCGATACAGGAATACGGATTAAGTTGCAAAAATGCTTTTGCTAGAACCTACATTCCAGATCTTGAAGACTCTATAAAACGTCATCCAATACCAATAGACATTATCAGAGACATTCAAAAAGAATGCATAAAGATCAATGATCCTAATAGATGGTTAATTGCACTTATATCAGATACTGGCATGAGATTATCTGAAGCTCTTGGTTTGAAGATTAATGATTTGAAATTAGATAAAGAAATACCTTATTTAAACATCACACCAAATTCAGCAAGAAGACTTAAAACAAAATCTAGTGAAAGACAGATACCTCTTGTTGGATCATCACTATGGGCTGCTAGACAAATACTTGTGAATGTAAAAGGTGAGTTTGCTTTTCCACATTATACAATTAAAAGCTATTGCTATACAAATTCAGCAAGTGCTGCATTAAATAAATGGCTTAAAACTAAAATTTCAAAAAACTTCGTAATGCACAGTTTTAGACATAGTATGAGAGATAGATTACGATCTATTAACTGTCCAACTGAAATGATTGATCAGATTGGTGGATGGTCAAATACAAACGTTGGATCTAAGTATGGTAAAGGTTATAATTTAATTGAATTAAAGAAAAAACTAAAACTTATTTCTCAAAATTTTCAATGAGTTTCAAATGGTGGGTTTCCGTCTTCATATGTATCTTCAGTTAACTGTGTAATTGAGTCTTCTGGATCAAATATAGATCTTAAAAAATATGCTATGGGAAGTAAAATTGCACCAACACCTAAAACTGAAAATACATACCATAACCAGCCATCTCTACCTTCAAGAATATTTTCTTCAACTTCATATATGCTAACATCATAAATATGCAATAATATTATAATTAATGGTGATAATACTAAATGCTTAAAAATACTTATAAGTTGGTCTTTTATATTATATTTCCACATGTGATCTTCACGATTTTTCCAAAACCAGTTTAATGAAATTTGTCTAGTAGAAAAATCTATAATTAAAAAAGATATGAGGTAAACTTGTAAAATTAAAACTGTTCCTAGAGCAGATGCTAAAGGATACATTAAAAAAAATAACAAAGAAGTAATCCACCAATAAGACCAAAAAATTGTTTTCATCACGCCTAGAGCTAATTTATTTGCTCTATTAAGCGCCCCTGACAATTCGTCTCGCACCCACATACTTGAGGTATTTCTAATTATTTTTCTAATAATTTGCATTCCAATTACATAAAAAATAAATAATAGGATAGCAGATGAAAAAAGCGTCACTAAGTTTTTATGATCATTTGGATTGTCTCCAAAATAGTAAACACTAAAACTACCTATAATTAGAAGCATGAAACGAAATATATATGTTAATTTATTACTATTCATGGGTTAAGACTAAATTATTGTTTTCACAATTCAACTTCGTCGAAATTTTCATAAGGGATTACTTCTTCAACGGGCTGAGCATAAATCTTCAAATATTTTTTAACAAATACGTCAAGATCAGGTAATTTTAATAAAATTTCATCTCTTTTTAGTCCAGCTGTAAAAATAAAACTTTTAACAAAGCTATTAAGATTTTTATTTTCCTTTAAAATAGGTTCAGTCTCAAACCCAAGTGAGTTAAAACCAAATTTATTAAAGAAATCATTTAAAACAATACCAATTGCAATTGTGGAGGAGATAAAATGTTTTCCTTCAAATGTAAGTCGAATGTCATCAGATGGTTCTTCGATCATTGTTTGAAAATCATTCAAATGATTTAATCGTAATTGAACCTGAGCTAAGTCTCTGATTTCTTTAATAGGGTGATCATTTGAAAAATATCCAATTTTAAAAAACAGATCATCATTATATAACTTATCATTTTGAAAAAAATTATCGGGGTAGTCTATTTCTTCAAAAAATTCATTAAATGTGTCTTTTAGAGTAAACGGTAGATCTTTAATTTCAATATTTTTTTTGATATTCTGATAACCTGTTAAGATTTTTAAAAAAGCCATAGACATAATTTAATGGTTTAAAAAATATCGGATCTTGATGTGGTTTTAGGCTCCAATAATTATCCTTAAGTTCAAAATTACCACATACTATTGCAAACAAATAATTTTTAATTTTATTAGCAAAAGTTCCCCTGCCATGTAATTCAAAATATTTATTCTTCTTATTTGGATGGTCTATTTTATATATTCTTCTATAAGTATTTCTTCTTGAAATAATATGATCTATTAAATTTTCTGTATGAAAAGTTTCAAATATAAAACTCCTAATCTGTTTTGTAACATTAACAAGCTCTTGATCAGAAATAACATCATTAATGATTAGATCACGTGCAAAAAAAGGATACATTCTTGGGGTGAAAATAAAATCATTAAGAGTATCATTAAATAATTGTTCATTATAAAATTTGGATTCTTTAGATAAGGCCTTTAGAAAAATTCCTAATGGATGCATATCTTTAGCATCATTATAAATCTTTTTTATTTTATCTTCTGGATAGAATTGATGTTCATAAGATAAACATTCTTGATCGGTTTTTAAGGAATCATATTCCTCTAAATAATTTACATAGTTATGAACAATGGAGTCGTAGGCAGTTTGACTTCCTAATTGAGCCATTGATAAAATTTTTTTAAATCTATTTCTATTTCTTAAATCTTTTAAATATTTATCAATCAAAACCTAAATCTCTACTGTATTTAATTAAGATATAATAAATGTTAGCTTAAACTTGTTAGAAAGAGAAAAAATATTTAAGTATATTTAATTTTTAACTGTTCTTAGTATAGACTCGCCGGGTTCTTCTATTAATCAATATAACAATCCTTATTGTTAAAAATTACTCTTTATTGTAGATAGTGCGTATGAACTCATTCGAAGAATTATGCCTAAAAGTATCACATAACATTGATGCAAAAGAACAAAGGATAAGATCACGAACTGAACAAGAACAAGTGAGGTTTAATTACGCTGTAACCTATCTTTTAACCGATCTATGGAAAAAACATTTTACACATAGAGATAATCATTCCTCTATACAAAAGAATAAAAACTACTACTCCGCGCTTCAAATATATCATGATCCAAACCTTACTTATCGAATGATCATACAAGCCTTTGATGGTCTTCAGAAACTCAATCTAATTCTAGTTACAAAAGAAGGACATTATGATCGTATTAAAATGGAAGGAAGCTTAACACGCTTTAAAGCAACAGATGATTTATCAGAGCTGTTTGATGAATTAGATAGTCATCCTGCAGTTACTTTAAACCCTAATATAAATGCAAACACTATCTTGCTAAGAAACATTGTTGACGGAAGAAGGACATTAGTAACCTACCAAGAGGATAAAGACACAGAACTTTGGAGAGACAACCTTAAAAAAATAAACACATGCTTTTCACAACATATGATTGATCTAAGAATTAAAGATGAAGAATATCAATCTTTACAAGAAAGATTATTAATGGACAATGATAAAGAACCAATTGATCTTACGCAAAAAGTCTTAGTTCGTATTTTTATTAATAATTCATTTGCAGATGGTGGTAGATTCTATAGAGGATGGTGGCAAAACGTTCCAAGTGAATATAGACCATACATAACTATTAATTCAAAACTAACACAAGAACATGATTACTCCCAGCTAAACCCAAATATGATTTACTCACTTTATAATCACGAATTGGGAAGTGAGGATGCCTATACTAGAGTTCTAGGTCCAGAACATCGTGAGACTGTTAAAGAAGCATTTAATGCAATGTTTCAAGCTAATACAGAATTGAACAGTAAACCATCTAAACTAAACCTTGATGAAGTAGGGATGTCTTGGAGAGAATTAAGAGAAGCAATATTAAATGCTCATAAACCTATAAGAAATCTATTCTTCACTGGGTTAGGAAATAGATTGCAATTTGAGGATAGTATTATTGCAGAAAGCATAATGTTGCAATTTGCAAAAATGGATTATCCTGCACTACCCATTCACGATAGCTTCATAATGCATCATGCTTTTGGTAATTCTGGCGAACTTGAAGAAGCCATGAGGCGTGCTTTTTATGAGAGGTTTAATAGAGATATTGGTATATCAAGAGAGTTAGTTACAACACACAGTATATCTGAGATAAATAAAAACGAGGACTTATCTGATGTATTCAAAGCAGACGGACCATATTCTTTATACAATAAGAGAAACGACTTATGGTTTAGCAAAAATAGATGAACTTTAGTTGACTGTACCCAAAGCCCAATTTCATTAATTGTACTAGAAACATATACTTAAAAAATATTTAGTTAGTTCAAGATAAAACTTATTGTAAGCAACTTATCTAAACATTCACTGAATAATCCAATCCATTAAAAGCATATGCATCTAATCCAAGTTCAGCAATTTCTTGAAGTTTTTTTTCGGGTTGAGGTTGTATATTAAGCCATTCTGGTACTTTAGAGTAGTATTTTGAACAATCATATTTTGAATAATCACGGTATTCATAAACATTTAAATAAAAATCGTGAAAATGAATTGTATCATCTATCAATTCTGGAGGTCTAAAACCATAATCAATAAGTCGCTCAACTATAATATACATGTACCTTACATCCATTGTGGTAAATCGAGTTAATCTACCATCATCGTCGTCGGACATTTTATCATTAAGCCATCCCACCCAACCATTTGGATATTTTGCTCTAACAATATGTTTAGTAGTGAACAAACTTTCAAATAAACTTCTCATGTTAAAATCCTTAGACTTTTTCAAACAACACATTCATGATAGTGTGTATATTATGACTGATCAAATATTGATTATGAATAAATTGAAAAGGTGGTTTTGGTACTTTGGAGTTTTACCCTTATTAATATCTTATTTTATGTGCCTAAACTTTGTAGCTGAGTACATTCAAATAGGTTTAATCTCTAATCCTTCTATTACTATACTTTACATGGGTGAGCTTTTGTTTTTCGTAACTCTTGGTTTGGTAATGCTTATGGTTTTGTGGTGTAACGTAAATGCTTTTCGAGTTATTAAAATATCATCAGAAATTACATCATCAAAATTTAGATTTAAAAAATATACTTTGAATACTGCTGTTTTCTTATGTCCTATTGTCGCGATTTTAGGATTTATACCTTTATTAAAGTTAGTTTTAGATAAAGGTTTTTATTTACCTTTATTTCCTATTATTGAACCGATCGCTCAAAATTTAACGCCATATTTATTTCCTGTTTACTTATTTTTAGTAAATACACTTAGATATTTTTTTGGCAGTCAGTCTTATGTTTACTAAATATTATTTTAAGTAAGTTGTCACAAACTTACCTCATTTCATACATAATCAAGACTTAATTAAATTCATAATAATCATTATGAACCTAAAAGTATTTTACGTTTCATTTATAAACCTCCTAGTTGCATTAGCAGTTACTGCTGCTAATGCAAAAACTAGAAACCACCTTACAGATGAATGCTATGAACATGCTTCAGCCTTCTTTGGAAATAAAAATATCAAGTTTGAAGACTTTCAAATTATAAAAGAAGATGAACATATTTATGTACCATCAACAATTTTAAAAAGGGAAGGCGTAGACAAAGTTAATATAAAAGCAGTAAAAATTGAAAATAAAGAAATCCAAAATTTTTATGGTCTTCAGTTTAATTGGAAAAATCAATCAATTATTGACTGCAGAAGCTGGTATAATACTCCTCTTATAATTTTAGTAGAAACTTATGATTATTATACTCCCTTCTTGATGGAAGATTTAAATGCAATAAAAGTTAGTACTCATGATTTAGTTAATTGTGGAAGTCCATGCCATTATGCACAAGTTAATTCTGTATATATAATTGATGATATTTCTTATGAGCCATTTTCTAGAACAGAAATTTCTACACCTATATATGAGTATCCATCTAAAATGTTTATAGATTATCTAACTCTTGATGAAGTTTATCAATTTATGAATACTGGAGACGGTTTTGAGAATTTCATTTGGAGAAATAAAGCTTATAAAACAACAAAATTGAGAAAGATATTTCATAAATAAAAATTCTTTTTACCAACTCTTAATTATATCGAAATATTTAATCTAGCATAAATAGTTATAGTTTATATTTTACCATTTATGATTTGGATCCCAATCAATATATGTCATGGAAGCTTCTGGTTCTCCATCTCTTACAATTGCCTCTCTTATTTCATCAAGGTTTTTGAACAATTTAAAATCTATGCCTAAATGTTCTGCGATAGTTTTATTTGTCGTCCACTTTATGATATTTTCTAATGTATTTTCTTTTATGTTTGAGAGTGTTTTACTTATTTCCTTATTAGGTAACATTTTTTCTATATCTCTATTGTAGCTATATAATTTTTTTTCGTCACCAGTTTGTAATATCTTGTACCATTCTAAAATCAGATTATTAATTGACATTTTACCATTAGGATCTTCGTATCCATATATTAATCTGATATCTTTTCTTCTTCTGTAAGCTTTATTTCTACAACTACTGCTGCAGTAGACTTTTCCTTTTTTGCCCTGTTCAAGTTTCTCTACCCACTTTTGGCACTCTAAGCATCTTGTATAATCTTTATCATTTATAATAGCATCCATGAACTGGTAAAATATTTTTTGTAACATTGAATTATAAGACAAATTCATTTCACTTTTCTGATTTGTTAAAAGCCCTGATCTATATAAACCAGAAGTAAATTCAATATTTGGAGATAATCCTTCAGGTGAAAATATATTATTAATAAAATTTTGAATTAAGTTATTAGCAAATGTTAAATAAGGATTTGCTGCAGGAATTGAAGATTTAACTAATAAACCTATTCCTAAATTAATATTACTCATATTAAATTCTATCACAGGGGATATATTAAATTTTAATTCTTCCTTAAAATCGTTTTCTAAAAACCTTAAATAAGAATCATGTAAAAAATTTATTTCTAAATATTGATTGTTTTCTTCGTCGCTTAATAAAATTTTATTATTTTCTTTTTTAAATAAAAGATGAAAATAAGAGTTCTCTGTATCAAAATCAGATGCTTTCAGGTATCTCCATAATCTTATCAAAGTTCTAATGCGAACTTGGGCCAAAACCCAAAGAGAGATAGGTTCTGAATATAATTTTAAATCTTCATTAATTGTTTCACTATTTTTTTTATGAAAGGGATCAATTATATTATAATAATTAACTTGTTGATGATGTAGACTTTGTACATTTGATAGAAAACCAAAATTCTCTAAAAACCAATTTAAATAATCTGACCTAGATATAATTAAATCTGCAAATTCTAAAAATAATGTTTGATTTTCTGTATTATCAAATGTTTGTGTTTCTATTTCTTTCGAGCCAATGAACGTGTCAGAAAATTGATAACAATTTCTCATATCTAACGGAAAAGAAGGTAAAGATTTAAAATTATTTGATTTTGATTTTTTGATCTCAAAATCAATTGAGGTTTTTATTTCGTGAGTATCTTGGTCAATATCAGTTACTGAAGATGCTATGACTTGTTGAGATTTTTTAAAAGTAAAATAGTTAGGATCAAGACCCTTACTAGTTCCAAAAACTCCTCTAAATACAGCCACTTTTTATCCTATTAAATATTTTATTATGTACAAATTACAAAATGTGAGACGATTATTTTAAAATACATACCATTTATTATTTGACAGTAATTATAATAATAATATAGTATCATCAAATATAGATATGTCTACTAAAAGTGTAGACAAAAAAAAACGACTTAGTCCAATTTGAACTAAGTCGTAATTTCAACTGTTATACAGTCTAATGCAATCCCAGTATAGCAGTTGTTAAATAAATTGAAATATTAATTTAACAAAGGAGTTAAATAATGAAAAATAACCTAAATTTTAATAAAGATTTAAGTAATCTTTTCAACTGCTATGAAATGCAACTTTCTAGATCAAAATTTGGATTTAGAAATCATCATAAAGAATTTCTATTGCATATTAAAAATGAGAGTATGAGATTACCTAGCTTTTGTGGTGATAGAGTTGTCAAAACCAATCTCTAATTTCTTAAACAAAGTGGATAGAAAATTGGTTTGTGATACATTAGTTTATGTTGCTCAAACTGCTGCTGCGCCTAATTGTACATTTTCAAGAATTACATCTGATGTTTCAGAAGATGGCAATATAGGAACATTTACTGTCGAACTTTTTTTAAATGGTGCAAGAGCATCTGAAGAAGATGCCTTAAATGACTTCATTAAAAAAAATAATTACCCTTACAAGTCATCTTTATACATTGATCAAAATGGTCAAGTTTATCGATTGTGGGGATACTCAGCTAATGAAAAAGATGCTCCATTTATAATGATGAATCTAAAAAATTATGATCAATTTTTAGTAACTGATGAATTTGTAAAAAAATTTTTTACTAGAGAGAGTTCAATAGATCCAACTGCAGATAGCAGCAGCTAATTTCTATTAAAAAAGGCATGTGCTGTAACACATGCCTCAACTCTATGACCAAGAAAACTTAGTCCTAGCGTCATACAACTAGTATAGCTTTTCTTGGTCTTTTTAGCAAAGGAGAAAATAAATGCTAAAGAAAAAAAGGCAAAGAGGAGACTATAATGGAACTAAATAGTAAGTCTTCAAAAATCCAATCTTTTTATGATGATCTTTTCGGTTTTGATACTGAAACAACTGGATTGGACAAATTTCCAGATACAAGACCAACTGGTGTTGCATTCCTAAAATATAATAGTGATTTTAAAAACTATTTAAATTTGGATATATCCATAAGACTACCTTTTGGTCATTTTCCATCACCGGGGTCAATGATTGTTCAAGATAAATTTTACAGTCAAATTAACAGTAAAGATAACCTTGAATTCTATGATGCTATGGCAAAAGTAAAAAACTTTATTAGTTCTAAACTTAGAGGAAAAATCATCTGTGGCCATAACATAAACGGATTTGATACAAAGCAGTTAAATGTTTGGTTCAACAAAGCTCTTTATGATCCTTATCCATTTCAAAAAAAGTTTGGAAATTATCTAATTGACACTATTCCTGTGGCTAGGTTCGCAAAAGCCATCAGTGGTGATCATTTTAAATTTCAAAATTTTAGATTGGAAACACTTATGAAATTTTTTTTGGGAGAATCCTACACCCAGCTTCATGGTGCACCAGAAGACGTTAAAGATGTTTTTACACTCATTGAATTTACAGACAAAAAACTTAGACTGCTTAAAGGTAAAAACTTAGTTGAAATATTACAATGGTATAGCAGTGAAATTAATAGAAAAAACGTTTTTAGTAATTCTTTAATTTTAAAGCCAAATAATAAAGGAGTGTTTGAATCAGTAATTCCTTTGTCAGATTGTAAAAGTTGGAAAGGCTATAAAATTGTCATTCCATTTCATAAGGATAAAATTGACTGGAGTGGAAATGATGCTGAGGCAGTAGCTAACCAGATTAAGTCAATATCAAGTCCGAGCTCGATATCTTCTAAAAAGGAATTTGTCTATCCTGTAGATATGCAAGATAAAATGTCTGATATTGGTGAAAATTTTTTAAATAAATTGCCAATAACAGTACAATACTTGAGGTCTGTTGTTAAGCTACTAAGAGAAGACCGAGAGTTTATCAATCAATGTCAAATTTCTGTTGATGAAAGCAGGAGGAAGTCCAAAAAACCTGTCTCAGATTATGAGGGACATTATCGTGACGGTGATGGTTTTTTTGATAAAGATTCGGATAGAATGAAGTTTTTTCATCAAGCGATACCAGAAAAAAAGAGGGAAATTATTCAATCTTTTGAAAATAAAGGTATCCGTAAAAACGCTAAGTTATTTCTATTCAATAAGCACCCGGAGGTACTCTCACAAGCAGAATGGGATTGCATGTTTGAAGAGATAAGGGACGAATTTCTTGACGATAAAAACACATCTCGCGTTACTTATGCTTCTTGTTACGAAGAATTTGATCAAATAAAACAAGATGTAAAAAATGGCAAAAGGGTTTTGTCTGATAGACAAAGAGATATTCTAGACGACTACAAAGTTCGTTTGGAAGCCTTCAAAGCTAATCCAAAAAGATTTTGGGAGCAAAGACATGGCTACTAAATCAATTTGGGGCACAGAAGTTAGAGATAGCTCAGCTTATTTGCGAGGTATCTTGGCATTATACAAAGTAGGTACTGTTGTAGAAGATGATCATTTTAAGAAGGACATCCTAGAGGTATTTCAAAATCATCCCTACAAAACTGCTTTGCCGCCGTGTGAGGTTGTGGTGACACACAACCCACAATATGGCAAACAGTCAAAATGTTTTGGAATAATAGATAGTACGAAAGAAATCATACTTTTTTCAATCCAGAATGTAGCCGTCAAACCGTTCAATTTATCGGCTGAAATAAATAAGATCCTAAGAGATTTTGTGTCGCATGATGTCAGTCAGAAAAAGGAGAGTTTGATAAAACAATATGGATTGTTTTGTATGAAAGGTAAGGCTCCTTGTGATAGATCAAACCTTACTCTAAACCACGACCATCCATATGAGTTTAACAAAATTGTTGAGACTTTCTTGAGAAGCAACTGCATTGAGGTTGATAAAAATCTTCTTGAAATTTCAGTAAACCAGCAGCTGGTGTTTAAAGACTTAAATATATTGGACAAGTTCAGGGCATACCATAAAACCTTCTTAGATGATGGTTATGCAAGCCTAATGTCTAAGAGCAATAATAGTAAACTTGGAACTTCATATAGATTTAAATCAAAATTAATTGAGAAACCAAACTTTAATAGTGCTCATGCATGGCAAAAATCACAACTATCTTTATTTGATGGAGTTGCTGATGGAATTTGATTTCAAAAAATGGGTTAAGGGCGAAACTCCTGAAGAAAATACCAAACTTGCTAGAATTGACAGTGAGTTTGGTAAGCTAATTGATCGACTTGATGATGAGGATATTGATAGAGAGTCAATATTCATCTATGGGATGTTTAACTTGCTGGAGTACCTTCATTTAAGAAATAATGATCTCTTGCACAGGTTAACTTTACTTTTAGAGTCATACATAATTTTTGTTCGTATGAGAACTAACTACAAAGATTATCGAGGGTTACCTACAGACATTAAAATAACTGAGTTAGATAAAGAATATGATATTAACATCACTTCAGTTGTAGATTCTATGAGTGATGGATCTGCAGAATGTTTTAGTCTTGTTAGGGCAATGAGTGATTATGTACAACTTGTAAACACAGAGAAGGTTAAAAATAAAAAAAAGCATTTCGGGAATACAACTAAGCACTGATCATAAATTTGATAGTCTACGAATTAACCCCATGTATAGCTACGTGGGGTTTTTTATTTCTATACAAATAATGTGCATCTGCAGTTGAGGTTGTATGTTAAGCCAATCCGACTTGAAAATTTATTTGGCTTATACTTTTCCTTTGCCTGACAGATACTTTGGTACTGCTTTTTGTTCAAAATATGTATCGACAAACTGTTCTATAATTTTTGATAGCCAATCCATTATCTTTTTCTCCTTAAAAGTTTACGTTTTACGATTTTATTTAATTACAGATTTATTACAGTTTTATTACAAAGATAATAAAGTTTAATACATTCTGTTGAAGCTGAATTAGAAGTAGATTAGTTACTTGTACAACTAACGGTGCAACATAAAATGAGATCTAAATTACGTGCCTATGCATACACCCCCCGGGTGGCCCTTGCAGGGTATTTCTTATCGTAAATTATAAAAAGCAGAATACAAAAAGGTAGACAAAAGATGAGCATCTTTACTCCATTTTCAATCTATTCTAAGGTTGAACTTATGGTTGTATTTTTGATAAAAATGGCAGTAGCTCAGTGGTAGAGCATCTCGTTGCCAACGAGAATGTCGAGAGTTCGAATCTCTTCGCCCGCTCCAATTCCATAACACAAAAATCATAAATATAAATTTAACAATTTATAATTATTTTTAAGTCAGTTTTAATTTATGTTAAAATTTTATAAATTTTAATTTTATAGGTTTGAATTTATTATGTTTACAAGAATTCATGTTTTGAAATTTCAAAACAAAGTTGCAAAAGACAGCTTAAAAAATACCTGTAGGCTAATAAATGATAAATTATTGAAAAGAGGACTATATAGTTCAACCTTTGTTGATGTTAATGACACAAACCTTTATGTAATCAACACATGGAAAGATGAAAAAACCTCGGATAAAGCTCATTCACAATACACTGATTTTGTAAAACAAGTTAAAGAAATGGGAGTTAATGTAGTGATTGTAGGTGGAGATACAGAAGTTATATATTCTGATCCTTCCATATTGCAAAAATATACCAAAGTAGAATAATTAAATTATACTAAAAACTTGCTCTTTTTATAATCTAGCATCCATTTCTCAAAAACTAATATCGCTTCGTCCATATCAGCAGTTTTGTTTGGATGTTTTTTTGCTCTACCTAACATAGTGGATACAACATTTACTTGATATTTTTTGTCTCTGTCTTTTATTGCATCTATAGTATAAGTTGCTTTTTCTTTATTCTTAAATCCAAGCCCTTTTAAAGTTGTCTCAGGCTTATAGTCTGAATATAGAGATAGATTAAGAGGTTTTAACTTTCCCCCATAGTTAAACTTACTCATTGGCATAGAATCTATAAGATCAAAAATGTTATGAGGTTCTAATGTTAAATATTCTTTTTTTAAAGCACCATCGTAACCAATTAGTTTGATGGAAAACTTAAGACCCTTTTTTCTAAAAGACATTAATTTGACATGTCTTTTATGAAACTCTTTTATATGTTTTTGATAAAGTTCTTTTGATTTTTTATAGTTACTATCTCTATAACAAGTGGTACTTAACAAAAGTACCCTACATTTCCATTTGTATTTTGTTAAATCCATTGTTTAATGATTTATTAACTATTTTCTGTATCAACAATATCATTTTCAGTTTTACTAACTTGATCTTTTTTCTTTTTCATCTTGCAAACTTCTTTTAAAGCCAAGCCTGCCATTACTCCTATACCCATTCCTATAATAGTTCCTTTAATTATTCCTATTGCAAACATTTTAATCTCCTAATTTTCAATCCATGAAATAAATTGATAAAAACCAAAAAGAATACCAAAGAAAACATAAAGTCTGACTTGTGATCTTAATATTGGTATAACTATGATTTTTTGTATTATTGACATAATAATTATTTAATCTTTTTAAATTAATATTCAATATCACTATGTAATATTAATAAAATTT
>CABZSR010000013.1 GCA_902528415.1 uncultured SAR116 cluster alpha proteobacterium
TAATGACATAGAAGCTCTTAAAATTGGAGTAACAACAAGAACGTTAAAAGAGAGATATGGTAAATATTTGAAAGAAATATATTTTCATAAAAAGTTATATGAAGTTTATGCATATAAAATTGAAAAAGATTTACTAGAGCATTTTAGAAATAATATAGACACTAGAATATTTCTTTCCGGATTAAGAAATAAAAAAAGATTCAAAGGGGATACTGAAATGTTATGTTGGTCCCAATTTGATAAATTAAAAAGTTACCTTTATGAGCAGATAAAGAATTTAGATATTGAAGAAATAAATGCTACTAAATAATTTTTACATATGCTTTTCTTGGTTCTTTAACTAATCTCTTAAAGAGTATGTTTAAATAGATTATCCGATGATTTTTGCATAATATCCTCTTTACCTTTTAATAGACTTAAATACCTAATTGCTAGATTAGCTTTTTTAAATAAATCCAATTCTACATTATTTAGAGCTTCATTTATTACGTTTTGAGAACTAATTAATAGATTTTTATGTGTCTCATCAATTTCTCTTAAAATAGCTTCTGTTGCATCCTCTAATGCCTTTTTAAATTCATCAATTTGCCTCCAACGTGATAATGTTTCTTCTCTTAAATCAAGCTCTTTAGCAATAATTGAGGCTTTAACGCCAGAGGCAAGTAAATGAACTGCAATAAGTTGATTTTTATTGAGTTTTGTTGACATTTTTTATATGAGGTTTATGCCCTAAAAAACCTCTTATTTTTTTTTGGTCATTAATATACTTATTGATTTCATCCATGTCCCACATAACTTTATTGGGACCTAACAGGAAGGGTTTCGGAAAATTATCTATATTCTTTGACCACCTAAATACTGTAGATGAACTAATATTTAATATTCTTGAAACTTCTTTCTTAGAGATAAACCTATTTTTGAACATGATAAAAACCTCAAAATTCCTCAGCTGAGGAGTTAACGTTTTACGCCCATGATCTCCAATTTTTGTATCTATATATTAGCACATTTTAACACTTAAAAAAACATGTTTCGTCAATTGATCACATACTTTTCCCAATCTTTTAAAATTACTGTTCTTTGTTCAATCAAATTTGATCTTAAGTATGCTTCTTCAACTTTGTTGGGTAGCTCGTGTGCTAAACAAAACTCTATTGCATGATGCGAGTAATTGCCTGTTTCTTCTGCCCAGGTTCTAAACGTTGCTCTAAATCCGTGAACAGTTATTTTTAAATGAGGAAATTTTTTTTTTATAAATACAAGCATAACTCCATTAGATATATGTCTCCCAGTAGCAGGGTTTGTAAATACATAGTCGTGGTTATGTTTTTTTCTCATTAATTCGATAATAGATATGACCTCATTCGATAAAGGAACTGTGTGCTCCTTTCTTCCTTTCATATTATAATAAGGCAAAGTCCAAATCTTTTTATCTAAATCAAATTGTTCAAACTTTGATTTAATAACCTCACTTGTTCTTGTTATAGTTAAGATTAATAACCTTAATGCATAAGTTGAAAGTAAATTTAATTCACATAATTCAATATAAAATCTACTAATATTGTCATGAATTAAATAGGGATGATGCTTGACCTTTCTGATTTTAAAGGGGTTTGGAAGAATATGGTAAAGATGTTCATGCCAAGAGGCAGGATTTTCTTTTAAGTACCATTTCTTTACTTTGGCAAAAGTTATTATTCGGAATAATCGTTGTTGAAGACGTCTTGCAGTCTCTGTTTTAGTAGTCCAAATAGGTAATAAAACCTCAACAATGTCGTCATTATTTATATCAATAAATGGTTTCTTATCTAAAACAGGGGAGGCGTAGGTAGCAATTGTATTTCGCCATTGTTGTTCACTTTTAGGATTAGTCCATTCATCTTTCTTTTTTGTTGAAATATAGATATCTGCAATATCTGAGAATTTCTTATTTTGCTGTTGCCTAAGTATTTGGGCTCTATTCTTTTCATCTATAGGGTCAATCTTTTTACCTAGTAATTGCTTATTGCTTAGTGCATGTTGTCTAGCTTGAAAAAGCGATACATCTGGGAAGCCTCCTAAACCCATTTCTCTTGATTTTTTGTTAATTGTATAGCGAAAACTCCATTTGCCTCTTCCAGGGCTATTAATTGAAAGATAAAGCCCATTTCCATCATGATATTTGCCTATTGGTAAAGCTAATATTTGTTTTGCATTTAATCTTTTCATGTCATCTCCAGTCTACAACTTGGCCCACAAGTTGGGTTGATTAAAGATGATTTATAATGAAATAGTATGAAGAGCCTTCGTCAACAACTTCCCGTGTTTCCTTAGGTTTATGACATAGTATGACATAAGGAAGTTATCTTAATGGCGGAGGGAGGGGATGTCAATTATCTTACTAAGTTACTGATTATTTTAAATAATTTGAAATAATGACTTCCTATTCCCCGCTCTAATCCCCTAATATGGATCACAATTATTTTCTGATCTTTAAATCAAACCAGAGAACCTCCTCCTCGTTATATCATTTTAATCATTTTATCAATCTTATGTTTTGGGGTATTTGATAAATAGACATACCAAGCATTAAGGACGCAACTTACCAACGACCTTTAAAGGTATATTTGTCACCCCATAACAGGTTTAAAATCTTTACCATTTCCTAAAAAGCATCTAATCCATTCTATAATAGGTTTGTGTTTATTTTGATTTATCGCAAATCTAGAGAGATGAGGAAGCATTATTAAATTTTTTCTTTTTCCCTTCAGAAGTCCAGATGATTGTTTACAAGTCCAACCTTGTCCATGATCAATCTTAAATTGCTTTATATTTGACAAATCAGTCATTTGGCTACAAACAAATTCAAAACACTTATTTCCTAATACTATTATTAAATTAGGGTTAATTTTTTCAATTAAATATGAATGAACAGGCCAACATTTAGTTGCTAAGTGATTATAGTTTTGAATATTACTTTCTGAGTGAAATCTTGCAAAAATTAAATTGGTTGAAAAAGCATTCCTTGGATTAACCATTAATGAAGATAATAAATACTGCACTCTTTTTTGAAGAGGACTTTGTCCAATTGGATTTGGTTTACCTCTTGGACTCCAGGAGCCGTCATAATATTCATTAAATCCTGGATTTTTTAACATAAAATTTAAATGTTCAATTATAGTTTGTTTTTCTTTAAAAGGGTTTCCACCTGGACTTGAGCCCAAAAAATAAATAGGAGACTTAGTACTATTTTCAAATGAGGAGTAATTAAAAGAACCAGATGTATTAGCTATACCCAAATCTTTTAACAATATTTTCAAATTTAATATTTCTTTTTTGTTCATAATTTATCCTTTCTTAATAAATATCTTATTTAAAGTTAGAAATAAATTAAGATAAGTCAATTTATTTATTGTAATATTTTTAATATTATTATATTTTCTTAATTTAAAGGAGATAAAATGGGAATAGAGATTTCTGATGAAGAACTACTTTCTATGGATCCTGACTTATTTTTAAAATTACAAAAATATCTCAGAGAATATAGACATAATAAAAGTACTACTTTATCAGAGGGAATAAAAAAGACTGATCAAATAACATTGTATGATTATGAAACTCGCACTTCAAATCATTGGTATTTTAGGGAGTTAAATACAGTTTTTGAAGAAGTAGAAGACAAACAAGGAAAATATTTAGGTATTAAAATAACACAGAATGATAAAACATACATTGCTAGAAACTGGAGGATTAACGAACAAATAAAAAGTATCGTTAATCTAGCTTCATCTTGTAATTTAAAATGTCTTTGGAGACATGGTCATCCATTAGATAAATATTTTTTAAATGAAAAGGAAAATGATTTTTTAAAAGGCAGTCACCATATTGGCTTTTCTGAAAATCATGCTTATCCGTGGGTATTTGTTTTAGGTTCAGAGTCCTTAAGGCGAAGACAAGGTGGTCAATTAATAAAATCCATAACATTCAACAAGAAATATTTGAATAGAATTAATAAATTCTTAATTAAAACTAAAAACACTGGTTCTCTTCCAAGTAAAGGTGAATATTGTTTACAAAAATTTGGAGGTAAAGATATTTCAATTTTGCCAGACGATTTGGAAAACTTATTGAAAAAACTTTCAAAAGAACCATGGTTAAAAAATTAGTTGTAGGAATATATTTAGTTACTATTGAAATCATAATTTAAATATCTTACGTATATAAAAGGCATTTAATTACCAACTTGTACGCCTTGGCATCCCGCCTAAAGTACTAAAGCGGAGGCTTCAATGAAAAAAATAATTTGGAAAGAACTTAAGGAAGATGATCCTGTCTTTAAGCAGGGCTTCAGAATATCTACTAACAATAAAACTCGACAAGATTATATTAAGCATCGAGAAAAAACTGAAAATAAGAAAAATCTTTTTCTAGAACCAGTTGGAGATAGCAATTCATCGAGAGAGGAAATAGTTCAAAAACTTATTAAAGTTTTGATAAAAAATGGCTGGAAAATTACTGGAGACAAAAATGACAGTAATTAAACTTCCAAGAAATATTTGTATTCTTCTAAAATATGTAGATCCTTCACCTAGACAACGCGTTTTTTACCTAGGGGTAGTTTATACTGGTCCTCAACTTTGCCAGGATGTTACAGAACTCTTTTTAAAACGTCACGGTATAATCGGCGGGGTAAGAATGTGGTCGTTAATAACATATGATAAATATGATATTGATGATTCACGTCGCTACTCTATTGAGTTAGATAAATGTGTCGAAGATGATGTGCCTGATATGTTGTGCCAATATTTTATTGGGAAACATATAACCTTTAATGATCTAAGAAAATTTGGATGGAATGGAAATGTTATCAACAATGCCAAAATAATAGATTTTAAGAAAGATTAACTGTTGTCTTGGTATAATTTTTTAACTTCAGATCTAAATACGTCATTAACTGTAAAATAATGACCGTTTTCCTCATGAAGGGATGTGCCTGATGAATGGTATTCTATAATATGTTGATAAAAAGAAGAGATGTCTTTGATTATATAATCATTACCGTTATTATCTTTTATTTTATATACACTCATCAGGTGTCCTTTCATGAGAATTTTAATATATCAATAAATAGTTAATTCGCTGCCATACAATTTGTTACTACTCCATAAATTATAGAACAGTAATTAGCTTTTCCTGAAAATTTTATTGCATCTTCAAGTGATTTATTTTCTTTTATAAAGTGAAGTGCAGAAAAGATAACATTATATACATACCCATCTGACTTTAACTTGGCATTTTGTAATTTTGTCCAACTTTCTTTTAAGTCTTTGTTGTTAGAAATAAGATTTTCAGCATCGTCAAAACTTTTACCTTCCAGCAAGTATCTACAAAGCATAATTACAATAGCAGATCCATTTCCTGCATCATCATCAAAATGTGTAATTTTGGCTTCCAGTTTTGCCAAGGTTATAAGTTTATTGGTCGGTATAGCTAACATACCAGCTAAAGGTGTTGCCCTGTGAGCTGGGCCACATCCAGCTGTATTAAAGCCAAACTCTTCATGTACTTTTTTTACAGCTAATTTAGGATCCATCCCTTTATCAATTTTGTTAAAAACACTTGCATATGTTGGGCCCGTATCAAATGCATCACTTTGCCACCAATTTAAATATCTTAGTCTTAAGTCATCTTCGTTAAATTGTTTATTTGCAGTAAGGCTGTCAGTTAATATTTTAGCTAACTCAGACGGACCTCCAATTTGGTCGCCTATCTTTATGCCTTCTATAATTAGATTTGTATAATCATTCATCATTTCATATGATTATATTCATAGACTTAGTAAATCAAAATGCTTTAATGAAAACAGTTATCTAAACATTCATTTTATAGACGTTTAAGTTACTCAAGGAGATAGATTTATGAAAAATTATGATGAAGAAAGATCAGAAAAATTACTTAATTTATATTCTGGTGCTATTACTGATATAATGGATGCACTTAGTCCTGATTACAGGAACCAAACTCTGCCAAGTGATTTACGCCCTCTTACCCCAGATATGAAGATAGCAGGACCTGTATATACAGTTCGCGGTAACAAAAGATTCTATGATGACGGAGAAGATCCGAGGTATAAACAAATGGATATGTTGGACGGAATTTTTCCTGGAAGCATAATAGTAATGGACTCTGGAGATGAAAAATCTGCTGCGCATTGGGGCGAATTAATGAGTAAAACTTCAATGGAAAAAGGTGCTAAAGGCGCATTAATTCATGGAGGCATAAGAGATACTGACGAAATAATTAAACATAAATTTCCAGTTTTTGCTTGCTACTACTCTCCTCTAACTGCTGTGTATAGATATAATATAATAGATTTCAACAAACCTATTACAATTGGTGAGGTTAAAATTAATCCAGGAGACTATGTATTTGGAGACATTGATGGAGTTGTATGTGTTCCTAAAGAAATTATAGATGAAGTGATAAATGAAGCAGAGATAGTAAAGGGTAAAGAAGATATTGTAAGAGATGAACTTTCTGCAGGAAAAAATATTAGAGACTTGTTTGAAAAATATAAGGTGTTTTAAGTTTAAAAAGATGATTAACGACAATGAGTATAAAGAAGGCTTTAACGACTTCCTTGATGATGGATATGGTACATATATTCATTCTAATGGAGACAGGTACGTTGGCGAATTTAAAAATTACAAGAAGTGTGGACATGGTATCTCTCAATATTTAAGTGGAGATCAATATGTAGGTTCATTTAAAAATGACACCAGACACGGCCAAGGAACTTATACATGGGCAAACGGAGATCAATATACAGGTGAATACATCAATGGTGAAATGAGTGGGCAAGGTATTTTTACTTGGTCAGATGGAGATATGTACGAGGGTGAATTTAAGAATGATATTTTCAATGGCAAAGGTATTTACACGTTTACTTATGGTGATAAGTATGAGGGTGGATTTAAAGATGGTTTACGTTTTGGTGAAGGTACTTACACTTACTCAGATGGAAGTATAAAAAAAGGGTTCTGGATGGGTGATTTACGAATTGTTACCTAAATTCAGTTAAGAATTTTAAGTAATTTAAAATCTAAAGCTAAGTTGATTAGATGATCTAATTTTTCTCGATGAAAAATGTCTGTAGAAAATTCGAAAATAAAAAACTACTAGAATGTAGTCTGGGAAAGTTGAGTTGCTTTCAAGTTTGTTGAATAGAAACAACAAATATTTTGTTATATATTTAATTTCAGATCTTAGACCTGTCGGCCCGTATTTTTTATATACTCTGTCAACAAGTTTATAGATGTAACCATTGTAATAACCAAAGTAATGATCTGCTTCATATAAACTTAAATTCAGTTCACGATATAAATTCTGATTTAGTTCATTGATTAGTTGTTCTTTAATTTTATTTTGAAGATGATTTATCATATTCATTCCTAATCAAGGTCATTCTATTTTAAATTATTCAGTTGCTTTGATTTGTCATCTGAAAGTTAAATTAATTATGTATAATTAATTGTATAATTTGTACTATATTTTTTCTAGCAACTTATTATCTTAGTTTAAGGTTAACTATAATGAAAAAAGATGATGAAATTGAAAAACTTCTAAATGAAAATCTTAATTCAATTATTGAATACACCAAGGGTTATAAAAATTTAGAGGAGGCAAAACAAAATCTAAGAAAATCAGGTTTTGATGATAAAGCAATAGAAACTGTTTTAAAAGATATTGAAAGAAAGAACATCATTGAATTTCCTAAGAAAAGGTAGTTTTTCTCAAACTATTTCACCTCTAATATATTCATGAACTTGCATAAATTTTCTAAAATATTATTCTAAAAAAGGTCACCAGAGATTACTTTTTTATTAATCTCCAAAAATTAAAATCAAAGAAAAGAATATCAAGCTCATAAAAGCAAAATCTAATATCATTCCAACTGTCATGAATATTAATAACATTTTGTACCAACCAAGTTTAAAGGAATTGGTGTTCATCATTTTTGATTTTCAATATTTTTTATACTATTATCAAAATTAAATTGACTTTATGAGTTAGACAACCCCAGAGGATGGTAAACTTTGAATTTTTTATCAAAAATAAATTTTAGATGGCAAAACTTTATCGAAGAAATGTTTGGTATGGGAAATTTTTCTTGTCCTTCGTATCAGAAAGAAATTACAAAATACAAAAATCGTTACAAAAAGTTATAAGTGATTTTATTTTATGAGAAGCCTTTTTGAAAGTTTATTTACTACCAAAGACATAGTTAGAGCTAAGTATCCAAACGGTTGGGTAGGGTGGCTTAATGACGAAATGTCTGACGATGATGACGGCAGGCTTACTAGGTTCAGCACAATGGATGGTAGGTACATGTATATTATTGTTGAGCAATTGATTGAGTATGGTTTCAGACCACCAGAGTTAGTCAATGACACAATTCATTTTCATGACTTTTATTTAAAGACTTATGAATATCAAGATTATTCCAAATTTGATTTCTCAAAGTATAACATAAAATTACCTGACTGGCTTAATATACAATTACAATCTAAAAAAAACATTCAAGGTATTGAAGCATTTGAGTTAGATAATTCAAATTTTAGTGGATTTGATTATTCATTTAACTAATTGCTTAGAAAAATTGGGATTAACTTTCTTATAAGTCTGGTGTTTTGTTACTTTTTATATTCATTTCTTCATTTTCTCTGGGTCCTATGACTTTAAACCCTTTTTCTTCCTCTTCTTTACCCCATGCTGGCTCTCTTAATTTAGAAGTTTCTAATTTCATAGGTCCTTCAAATTCAATCATTGCGGTTCCATAATTTTTTGCATGTTTGCTGGAATACTTCCCCAACAAGTGGTTTAAGTATCTTTCATATGGATGCAAACCTGTTCTACCTATATAAAAGTCGTTATCTAATTTATATTTTTTTTGTTTTCTCAATCTAATCTTATAACAATAATTTCCTTGAGATTTCGGAACTTTAGCTTCTGAAAGAATTTGTTTTTTTAGAGTTTTAAATTCTTCACTATCTTTTTTTAATTTACTAAAAGATTTTTTTATCTTCCATTTATCCCAGTGTACTGCTGTACATTGGGAACATTTGAATAGCAAACCATCAAAATAACCTTCAGAACTACATACACGGCAAACAGTTTCAGTCATCCTTAATCTCTGTTTGAAGTGTTTCAATTAAGTTTGTATATCTTAAATCAGGTAATTTTTGTATTCCCTCATTTAACGAACTTTCTTCTCCAACTAAAAGGGCCTTATCTTTCGCCCTTGTAAGAGCTGTATAAATTAAATTTCTCCTAAGCATAAATTTATGTTCACTTGAACATGTAATTATTACCCCTTTGTAGTCAGAACCTTGGCTTAGGTGTATGGTAATTGCGTATGCAAGTTGTAAATCAAACGCGTCCTTAGTTGAAAAATCTATTTCTTTCGAATTAAATTCCGTTACTATTAGGTTACCGCTTTTTCTTAATACTCTTCCTATGTCACCGTTAACCAAACCAAGTTCTTTAACTTTATTTTTTCTCATAATAACTTTGTCACCCGAATAAAAGTTCATCTCAAATTCACCACCTTTACCTTTTATTTTGTTGGTGAATACTGGGTTACGTCCAGCAGTTGTTCTTTGTTGGATTAACCTATTGAGATTATAAAGACCAACTTCACCTTCTCTCTGGGGTGTTAGGATTTGGATGTCATCTTGCTTAATGCCAGATTTTGGTAACGTATCAAAATAGAGTTCCAATACTTTATCTGCCTGTCTTCCTCGTGGAACATCATTTAAAACAATGTCATTTCTAAAATCATTATCCAAAGTTGGAATTTTACCTCGTACGATTTCGCGTGCCGCTTTTGCTATACCACTCATCGATGCTTGTCTGTAGTTACCAGTTAACTTTGAAACTTTAATTTTATTGGATCTAATTAAATCTTTAAAAACTTGTCCTGGACCTACAGGAGGTAGTTGATCTGCGTCACCTATGAAAACGACTGACGCTTTGTCTGGTATTGAATTAAGGAGAGAACTCATCAAGTCTATGTCAATCATTGAAGATTCATCTACAATCATTATGTCAAATTTATCTTCAGACTTTGGTTCATTTGCCCCAAGATATGAATGTATAGTTCCAGGATTATATTTTTTCAGACCCTCTGTTGATATACGTGTGGCTGCCTTGCCAGTTGGTGCGGTCAATTTTAATTTTAATTTTAAATCTGATACAGCACTCACCAAGGCTTTAACCATTGTAGTTTTTCCTGCGCCAGGACCACCTGTAATAATAGAAATAGGGCTACTAACAGCTGTGTTGACAGCTTCTATTTGTTCATCAGACAAATCTACAGTTTTTTGTGTTTTTAATTCTGATTTGGTAAATGATTTTTTATTTTCTCCTCGTTCAAATTTACTTATTATTCTATTTATCTCTTGGGTTATTTTCTTGTCTCTAAGTTCCGAGGCTTCTGATTGGATGATCTCCTTGTCATTTTTTTTGGTGAACTTAAATTCCGAATTAGATTTTTTAATAACTTCTGAAACAAAATCTTTCTCAAATTCTTCAAGCTTGATCACCTCATCTAAGACACGGTCAAAAGGGTAACATGTGTGTCCGTTGGTTGTTTCTTTTTTCTTAATCACATGGTTGGTTGCAGCAATTATAATTTGTTCATCTGAAATTTTAAAATCTAATCTTTTACAAACTTTCTTTATTTCGTCCAACGACAAATAAGGAATTGTTCCAAGCAGAGAAATAGGGTTTGTAATAAGTTTGTGAAGAATAGACAGTCCATAATCTTCACGAAGATGTTTTTTTTGAACATTTGTGAAGCCAAGCTCGTTAAGTAAAATATCGTAGTGAGCTAAATCATTAGTCTTTGCCCAACCATTATTTATACTCTTAGCTTGGTCTTCAGTAATATCAAACTTTTCTTGTATGTGTGATGATGACCCTTTGATAGTTCTAAGGGTGTTCATATTGCCACGGTTAACAATTTTATCAGCTAAAACTTCGCCAACACCTCTAAAATGCCAACCTGAAAGAAATAGTTTAAGGCCTTTCAAGGGAGCATTTCCTAAATATAGAAGGTTAGCATCTTGCGTAACTACTTTTTTTATTACTTGCTTAGCGTCTACAGCATACCAACCACTCTTAAATTTTTTATTTTTAGGGAAATCTATTTTTCCATATAAAACACTTTGACCAAGATTCTTTTCTTTGTCGATTACGCCAACAAAATCTATTTTTAGATCAGGAACATCTTCTTTTTTTGAAGGTTTCTTGTAAAAATTAAATTTGGGATTATATTTTTTTTTCATAAATCTTATCCCCTAATTAGTTAAATTTTGTTTGTCTTCGTCATCTAAGTTTAGAAAAGCTAACGTAGACGGGTCAATGTTTTTATTAAATAGCTTAGTCCAGTAAGTTTTATTTTCTTTCCACTCACCTTCATATTCTTTTACTTGATCTTGGTAACGCGAAAATGAATTTATGGATTTATCTTTAAATTCGACATGTGGTTCCAGATAATATTCCTCCATAACATCTCGTATAGCCCTTAATTCAAACCACAGATCTCTTACTTCATTTACTAACTCATCATTGTCGGAACAAGTATTAATCTCAGTTATAAGTAAAGTGATTTTTATATTTATGTATTTGTTAAACCAAACTTGTTTTTCATTTCCATCATCTGGTGTCCATATTTCAACAAGTTCAAATTTTGACTTTGAAAGTAATGATTGGATGCTGTTTAGGTTTGATAAAGAAACTTTGATTTGATTTTTAAAATTATTTTTCATAATTACTCCTTAATTTTTTTAATTTTTTCTCTCGCAAATTCATGAGAAAAAATTAAAAAAATTAAGAAGTGTTTTTTCAAAAAAAAAGCTAGAAAAACCTCTAGCGAATTTAAAAATAGCAATTTTTATCTAATTAGTCAAATTTGTGTTAAATCAGACACAAGATATATTAATTTCTGTATGTTAATTTAAGTCTTAGCCTGATTACTTCTGCAAATAAAATCAAACTTGCGATAGGCCAAATTACACAAAATACCCAGACGTTAATTTCTTCGTAAGTTATACCAAGAATATTTGCTAAGTCGTACAGAAGATAAACACAAAAATTGAAAGTTTGATCTATCCAGTATATACCGCTGTTAGCCATGATAATTCTCCTTCAATTATCTTTAATAACATTGAATTAAGACATGAAATAGTCAACTATATGTTCTTAAAAAGATTATTTATGTGAAATCTCATCAAATATTTTAATTTGTAGATTTGATAGTGAGGATAAATTTTATGTTAAAATTAAGTAGATCGGCTGTAGAACAATACCTAAACTGTAAACGTTGTTTTGTTTTAGTATATAAACATAAAGTAAGACCGAACATGTTGCCATTTACATTAAATATTGCTGTCGACAATTTATGTAAAAATGAATTTGATTACTACAGAGAGAGACAAGAACCACATCCCTTATTTTTGAAGCACAACATAGACGCTGTTCCATTTAAGCATCCTGAAATGAATAGATGGCGAAATAATTTTCAAGGTATTTCATATATTGATGAAAATCTTGGGTTGAATTTTTATGGCGCAGTTGATGACGTGTGGATTAAACCTGATGGCGAATTGATTATCTCAGACGTCAAAAGTACTGCAAAAAAAGTTTTTGATTGGGATGATACATGGAGCAGATATGAATATCCTAAAGGATATCGAAGACAGCTTGAAATGTATCAATGGATATTTAGAAAAAATGGATTTAACGTATCTGATACAGGTTACCTGGTTTATTACAACGGTCTAAAAGATGAGCCAATGTTTAACCAAGTTTTAAAATTTGATCTTCACCTTGTAGAACTTAAATGTGATGACAGGTGGGTAGATGAAACTCTAGTCAAAGCTAAAGCCCTTCTTGAAAGCGACGAATATCCTCAGGGCTCTAAGACGTGTGACACATGTCAGTATTTAAAAAAGAGGTGGGAAGTTACTAACTAATTTTTACCAAGGCAACATACTATAATTTAAGTTTATATAAATTGTTTAGATAAATTAAAATGTTTTCACATTAGTATCTGATAATTTCAAAGCATATTCGTAAATTTCGTCATACATCATTAGATTATTTTTGAAATAATCTGGTATACCTGACAAGCCGTAAAATCTACCAGCAATCATACCAGCTACAGCGCCAGTAGTGTCTGCGTCATGCCCTCTGTTAACAGCCTTTATTACACAATCTTCAAAATTGTTAGTTGTTGAAAAAGCCCACCAGGCTGCTTCATATGTTTCTTTTACAAATCCTCCAGACATTACATCTTCTCGTCTGATGTTATCTGGCAATTTATATGTGGAATATTTTGGTATAGCTTTCCCTAAAAACAGTTCTTCAGCGAACATCACTGAATATTGAACACATAATTGGCTGCCATGTGTCAACAGAGTTTGCTGTAATGCTAACCTTATCGATTCATCTCTGTCTTTCGAAACAACCACAACAGGTGCCATCCGCATTAAGGCGCCATTTCCTGATGTGTTTTCAGCAATTCTCCCTCTGTAAGGCTGGTGAAGTTTATTGGTTTTTATGCTTTCGGAGTAACTACTTAATGCGTCATATACAGTGTTGCCAATATCAAAGCATTTACTTCGAGTACAAAATTTTCCTTCTTTGAACCACTGATAAAATTCTATCGAAGACCGTCAAAGTGAAGCGGGTAAAGCACTTTTCTGCTCTACCCTACAACGACATTGGTGTTTTCTTACAAGAACTGCGTCAACTTAAAGGGTACTCTGCCTTGGCTTTAGAATTTCTTATCCTGACTGCAGCTCGTACCAGCGAAATTATTGGTGCAAAGTGGGCTGAGATTGATCTTGAAAAGAAAATTTGGACGGTGCCTGCTGGTCGCATGAAAGTGGGAAAAGAACATCGAGTTCCCTTATGCATACGAGCAATCAAAATCCTCTCAAATATTACATCTAATAGAAATCCTGAAGAATATGTTTTCTCTGGGTGGAAACAAAACAAAGGTCTTAGCAATAACGCTTTACTAACCTTACTCAAGAAGATGGGTCGATCAAATATAACAGTTCATGGATTTCGAAGTACTTTCAGAGATTGGGCAGCTGAGGAAGCCCACACATTCGCAAACGAAACAATTGAGTTAGCACTCGCCCATACAATCAAGAACAAAGCCGAAGCTGCCTATAGACGGGGAGATCAGTTAGAAAGACGTAGAGAACTAATGTCTGCTTGGGACTATTATACTAATCAGCATTCTCGATCTAAGGATTAAGAAGATGAGCGCTAGAAAAGGTCAAACTCGGCTAAAAGAAATAGCCAGTCAGATATCTCAAGACAAACAACTGAGCCCTGAAGATAAAGAATTCTTGGTTAAAGCGTTGATTGAAATCTCTGATGGTGAAGATGCAGAAACCGCTTTGGCTGTGAAATTTAAAAAAGGTGAGCGTAAAAGCCGCCAAACAAGAGTCGCAAAAATCAATAAAGCGCTGGTGATGGTATTGCTTGCAACAGCTAAAGCACCAAAAAGTGAGGGCGGACTTGGGCTTACTTTGCAAGATGCAGTTGCAATGGTAAAAGCAGAGTGGGGTAAGCTTCCCTCGGAACAAACTCTACGACGTTATTGGAACGACGTAAAAAATACTCAAGAAAGAGATTTTGAAATAAAAACGGATTAAAATCTTGATTTAAGTCCTTCGACCAACTTCTTGGTTATTGGTATCAATCTAATAATACCCATTAATTTATGATTGGAGTTGGTTAAAATGGCAATAGAAATTAAAAGACAACGTATTCTACGTATGCAAGATTTACCTGATAGAATTGGGTTTCGACCTTCAACTATTTACGAGCTGATTGCTAAAGGCAAATTCCCACGGCCCTTTAAGCTAATGCCAGGGGGAAGAGCAGCTGGATGGCTTGAAGCTACGATCGATGATTGGATCGCGTCACGAAATGACGACAGCCAACACAACAGCACAAAGTAAAACTCACGACGCGATGACCATGAGTTTTACTTAGCGTGCAATCTAAGATTTACCGTTAAATTATAACCGATTTGGTCATGCGCAGCAAGCGTAAGGCATTAAAATGAATAGCATTATAACACCAAGTCTCTCCACGGCTACAAATTTCCTTGATACTTTGGAACCACAAGGCGAATTCACTTTTCAAACTTTTGACGATGACCAAAGCCGCAACAACAAGAATTTAGTTCGTGTGCTTCACGGGACGTTAAACAAACATGCCACAACCTTAACAACTCTCAATCAGAAAGGAGCGGGAATATTTGTTACAGTGAACAAAACTAACTTAAAGGGTCGTAAAGCAACCGATATTGTTAGGGTTAGAGCCGTGTTTCTTGATTTAGATAGCAGTCCATTAGAGCCAGTTTTAGATCATTCCTTGGAACCACATATAATCATAGAGTCATCATCTTCTCGTTGGCATGTATATTGGCTTTGCGAGTTGCCGTGCGAAGAGTTTTCGGCCGTCCAATTAGGTCTAGCAGAGAAGTTCAATGGGGATACCTCGGTTGATGACTTACCGAGGGTCATGCGACTTCCAGGGTTCTATCACTTAAAATGTGGTATTGGAAGAACTCTTAAACCTTTCCAAACACGCATCAAACAAATTCCGGGGTACTAAAGATGGCAGTCCACAAATATAACGCCGAAGAAGTTATCGCTGCTTTCAAAAAACCTTTACTGAGAAAAACAAGCGAAGAGCCTAAAGACTCCAAACATCTTGATATAAATGAAATTAAACGCGCATTAACTTATCTTGATCCCAGCAACCGCGAAGTATGGATAAATGTGGGACATGAAATGAAGTCTAAAGGAGAAAGTTTGCGAGAACCATATATCGAATGGTCTCGTGGAGATTTAACTGGAATCACTCCAACCAGTTTCATAAGCGACGAAGATGTGTACTTAAAATGGGAAGAGTTTGATCCTAAAAGAACCTCCATCAGTTTCCTCTTTAAAGCAGCAGAAAAAAACGGCTATGAACTACCGTGCGATAGCTATCTGCTCGAACGGGGTACAATAGTAGAGTGCGCCGAATATCTTCTGTCCAAAATGTCCTTAAATGCCCCAGAGCCAGTTTTTTCTGAAGGAGCATTTTGGCAATATCAAGGGAATTGTTGGGTACAAATACCTAACCATGACCTACGAAAATTAGGACACAAACTTGACGGAATAAAAGTCAAACAATCCAAAAAAGCTCTCAACGCAACCAGTAGTTTTATTGATGGTGTCCTAAAAGAGATGGCTGCGATGTGCGCAAACCCAGATTTTTTTAGTCAGGGACCATGTGGAGCGAATCTACAGAATGGATTTGTTCGGTTGAATGACGACGGCTCACTTGTTTTGGAGGATCATTCTCCCCGGCATCTGCAGCGCAATGTAATAAAGTGCAATTGGCTACCCGACATTACAGAAGAGTTTACTGGATACACGCGAGTACTTTTGGACGGCTGTTTTGGGGAATCTGATATGGAATTACAAAACCTCCTTTTAGAGATAATCGGTGTTGCAATCCTTGGAGTATCAACACGCATGAAAGCACCCAAAGGAATTGTATTCTTTGGCGCAACAGCATCAAATGGCAAATCGACAATTTTAAGCCTTATAAGGTTGATTTTACCGCAGTCAGCAACCTGCAGTATCCCACCAAGTGACTTCGAGAGGGAACAAAGTTTAGCAATTTTAGTAGGAAAAACAGCAAACCTTACTGACGAAATCTCCAACCATAAGTCTATAGCTTCCGATAAAATGAAGTCGTTGATTACGGGCGATATTGTTGCAGCAAAAGTAATTTACCAGCCAGTTTTTAATTTCAAACCAATAGCAACTCACATTTTTGCTACCAACGAATTACCAAACTTCAAAGGTGGCGTAGACGCAGGTGTTGAAAGAAGGATGTTAGTGATCCCGTTCAACAAAACCATCCCAGAGGAAAAGCGAATAACAAATCTTGAAGAGCTGATAGCAGACAAGGAAGCTTCTTTACTTGTGAGCGCTGCTATTTCAATAGGTGGCAGGGCGTATCAACGAGGAACATTTAACATTCCAGCTTCATGTAAAGATGCTACCCAGCAGTGGTTTAAGGATTCTGATCCAGTGCGTGAATGGTATGCCGAAGGCGAAATGGGACGTCACGTTGGTCGTAAGCCTAAACTTCTCAAAGAACTCTACAAGAATTTCTGTGAAGATATACGTGAATTTGAAGATGCTAACTATTTGCCGGGCAAACGGCGTTTTATAGCACAAATCAAAGCCCTAGTTGAAACGGACATTGATTGGCGGATCGAACGGCACGCTAGTGGTCTAATAATTTGCAAGAATACTCTAGTGTAGCTAGTGAACGAAAAAAGTTAAGCTTTCTTCATTAAATTAACTAATCAGTTATTAAATATAAATTTAAAATAATTTGTCATGTTTTTTGGTACACTACGTTCACTACCCGTCATATTGTTAGATACAGGCCACTGCCTTTGAACAACAAGCAATCTGCCGCTACAGCATGAAGTTAGCCCCACGGTCTCGGCCCCTTACATAGGCTCTTACGTCATCTATTTATTTAGCCTGTCGTTTGCCCCACAGTAAGGTTTAACTATTTAAATAAACCCGTCAGCGCGCATCCGAGCCTCTACTGCTCGCAGATCCGCCCATATCTGCTTTCGGGTCTCAGTGAACGCCTTAGATCGACGCCCGTGCTTCCAATGCGCAGCCGCTATTCGCGCTTTGCCCTCAGGTGTTTTAGGGCCGGTAGATAGACCGCCGTGTAATCTGCAGCGGCTCTTGCCCTTAAGTGGAGGTTTCTGACAGGCGGTACCTTTGCGTGTGCGCGCCTCGCATCTTGGTCCGGGATAATTGGGTCCAAAACGCCAAGGTATACTTTTTAAGAGATTGTTTTTTGTCATTTTGTTTACCGATAGTAAAGTTTATCATACTATAAAATAATACACTTATCACTAGAGTTTACTTAAAAACATTGCCAAGGTCGGTGGACCATGAACAATCCTTTCATTATCCTTTACCCATGGTACAAGAACCATAGACCAATGTTCATCTGTGACCTTACTAAGGCTGGTGTAAAGTTGTATTTTATTAGGTTGAAATATTTTTTTTTATACCTAAATAATTTCAGAATTTTTAAATTTAGTAAAAGGATTGTCGTCAATATTAAAATGTTTCCTTAAAACAAATTCATATAGGGACCTATAATCAACTTTATAATTAATATTATTATTCCACAAATTACTTAAATCGTCATACTGACCTGTGATACCTCCTTCAACACTTCCACCTAAAATAAAATGGGGAGCTGCCATACCATGGTCAGTACCTCTAGATCCATTTTCATTTGCTCTTCTTCCAAATTCAGAATAGGTCATAATAAGAGTATCTTTCCAAACTCCAATATCCCTGAGAGCATTTATTGTAGATGAAAGAGAGGTATCTAAATCTCTTAATAAATTTCTATGAGTATTTGATTGATTATTATGCGTATCAAAACTACCAAGTGCTACTTTGTAAACAGGAATATATATATCAGAAGCAATTAAATTACATACATTGGTTAATTGTTTGCCTAACTGGCCACCTCCAAAAGAGTATTTGTTTTTAACTTTACTAAATTTATAAGTTAAGTTTTTTAATAAACTTGAGTTTTCTTTTCTTTTTTTTATTATTTCATTTAATAATCCAAAGCTTTTTCTTGTATCTACTGGAACAACAGTGTCTCTAATCTCTATCTCTTCAGGCTCTAAACCTATAGCTGTTGGTCCCAAAAAGCCATTTTGTCCACCTCTGAAAATAGAATTAGAGTTATCCAAAAACATACCTTTTGCATCTGTTATTAAATTATCACTATATTTGTTTAATGAGTCTACAAGCCAGCCATTACGATATTGCTTTTTGCCGTCTCCACCTGTTTCCCATATATCAATTGATCTAAAATGTGACAAAACAGCATGAGGATATCCCAGATTTTGAACAATTTTTACATTTCCTTCTTCGTAATTTTTTGCGATATTTTTTAAACTATAGTGCAATCCATTTTCTTTAGAAATTGTCAGTATTTTATTTTTTTTTATTCCTATATTTGGCCTTAATCGATAATAGTATTTCTGATTTAATGGAATCACTGTATTTAGCCCATCATTTGCTCCTTGAAGTTCCACTAAAATTAAAATTTTTCTATTTAATTTTGACCAAACAAGTGAAGGAAATCCTGAAAATATAAAAGTATAACCTGCTAGCGACAAAAACTCTCTTCTACCTTGAATCATTTTAATTGATATCCTTCGTGATTTAATACTTTTAAGTAATCTTCATTTTTAAAATCTAAATCTAAATCAGGTAATAACATATCAGACAACTTTAAATTTATATCGTTAATTTTTTTATTATCAAAGTGAGTGTCGAATGTTTTAATTTTATGTATTTCATTATAATTTAACCCATATCTTTCAATTCCACACTTAAATCCGTTATCATTTTGAGATAAATTATAGGAATTAGCTGGATAAGAATATATTTTTGTAGTTTGTTTCTTTGAGTCGTAGTTTAGAATTTTTTTTACTTCGTTAACTCTTTCACTTAAAAAGGTTTTAGCTGAGGGATTTGTCTGTAATCTAGTATAATATTTATCTTTTTCTAAAACATGCTCCATTGACAAAAGAAGATGGTATAAAAGCTTCTGACTTTGATTACTCTGTTGCTGAAATCTATCTATTTTAGGGCCAGATGGGAAAGAGCTAGAAATACCTCTTGTTGCTCTATAATCTGAAAACCAACTTCTATTCCAATTAGTTATGATATTGGGATAACTGTAACCATCATAAAATGTAAATTTATTTAGAGCTTTCCATTCACTTCTTCGGTTTTTATCTGTACCAAAACTTATATTAATACCTTTCCATTTTTTTCCCATAAATTTTACATTGTAGAAATATGTTTTTATGTAAGCATGTTCTCTTGTTGCAAAATCATTAGGAATATACCCCAATAAAATCGTTTCAACCGCAAACTGATCTTTGCTAGTTTTATCAAAAAAATTCTTTAAATCATTATTATATTTATCACTTTGTTCATCTTCAAATAATTTTGTATCCATATCTTTTTTTTCTTTATTAAAAATATTTGAAAAAGAGTTTGATATAGAATTAATTCTTAAACTTAGCTTTTGTCCACTTAGCCAATCTTTACCGACTGGCCAGCCTGCGATATTTGGAGGGTTAAATAATTTTTGTCCAGTTGTTTCCATTAATTCAATTAAACTATAATGGCTTTTAACATCTTTTCCAGAAACGTTAAGTGTTCTTGCTGTTCCATAAAATAAATCAAGTGGCGATTTAACAAGTGACAATTTATTACTCCAAAAACTTTCAAGCATTAATACGCCTTTAAGCATTTCAGATATTTGAAAATCATGCTTTCTAAAATAAGATACTAAAAATGATAAATCTTGGGGCTTGGGTTTTTTTAAATCCACATATTCTTGGTAAAATTTTAAGGCAATGAACTCGCCAAAAGATGGATGGTTAATTAAAATTTTAAAAAACTCTTCATCATTTTTATATTTTTTTCCAAAGGCTGTATAAGTTTCAGTTGATTGTTTGTATCTGTATAATTTATACTGTTCAGTAATATGGTTTATTGAGTTTCCAGATAAATACCTTGCAAAATTTTTTATGTCGTTTTCAGTATAATTACCTTCGCCTAAACTAAATAATTCAAAAAATTCTCTGGCTAGATTTTCATTTGGATTTTGAGCAATACTTTTTTCATTGTTCAAGTATACTATCATTGCTGGATCTTTAAGAATATTCTCTAGCAAACTTAAGAAGTTTTTATTGCTATTATCTCTTATTATTTTTAAGTGTGTAAAAAAGGAGTGTTTTTGTTTATACATGTTAAAATTGACTGAAAAATGATTAAGCCAGAAAATAGCTAATCTTTCATATTGAGGAGTTTTGCTGGATACTAGTTTTTCTAACCATGTTGTTTTAAGAGATAAAAGGAAGGATTGGTCGTCGCAATTAATTCGATGAGCTTTAATTGCACTTTGCATAAAACTTGTAGGAATTGCTTCCTTAGTCCATAAAGGCCATATAATATCATCCTTATATTTATTTAAGTTTAAAACAATATCATTTATGGCTTGTCTTCTTGTTTTGCCCATATGTAATTTAATTCTATCAACTGGTGCTCCAATGCCAATTCTTCTCTCTAGCCTGATTGCCTCTTTTTTTGTTATAATTTTATCTAAGTGACTATCATCAAATTTGTTCAAATCAAAAATAAGGTCTTTTCTAATTTTAGGCTTTGAGGTTGGTAATGACTTACTACTAGTTATTATACCACCTTTAAAAGTAGTTTTAGCAAAGACATAATTAATAGAGTAGATCGACGACTGGATGATTAATAACAAATAAAATAAAGTTTTAAGCACAAATTAAACCTCTAATATCTATATATAATATTTTCTTTAAGATTATTGTAAAGTTCTTTTAAATTATCCCTTTGAAGATAACAAAATAATATCTAATTCAATTTATTAAGCAATCTTTGAACCCTGGTCTACGCTCCATTAATTTTTTTTTAAAAATAATAAAGTATTGAAATATATCTAACACAAAACGTTTTCCAAAAACATGGTCCAAGGCTAACGACATGCGAAGGGTTACTTGCAATGTGGAGAGCATTCAATACCAAACCAGATGAATTACTTCCAAATATGTCGGGCCCCTGAGATATTTTAAGCTGCTAGGGTACAAACACATCAGCGGTAAGTATCCAATACGGTGAAGGCTAACACTGGAATTATTGGAGCTCAACTGTCGTCATAGATGCAAGAAAAGTAATCAGGGCTGAAACTAGCGTGACCAAAGGCATGTTTGAAAAATCTTGTTGATAAGATCTGTTTTGATCTGAGACTTTATGGTGGGTAGAATGGTGGGTAAGTATATTTTGTAATTATTAATATTAATTAAATCAATATCTTATGAGAATATTATGGCGGAGGGAGGGGGATTCGAACCCCCGAAAGGGATTGCTCCCTTTAACGATTTAGCAAACCGGCGCCTTCAGCCACTCAGCCATCCCTCCGCAGACTCGTTATATGTCTTAGATGTCCTAATTCACGCCGTATGCAACTTCGTAATACGCAAATATGCCTATTATTTCAAGTTTTTTTAATGCAACCTACAAAAATAAAAATGATTATGTTATAAATAATTTTTATCTAAAAGGTGTTTGATGGATTTAATATCTGGAATGAGAGTGTTTGTCTCAATTGCTGATAATGGTTCGCTCGCTAAAGCAGGAAAAGAGCTTGATTTATCTCCCTCAGTTGTCTCAAAAAATATATCAGCTTTAGAAGATAGGTTAGGTGCAAGATTATTAAATAGAACGACTAGGTCTGTATCACTTACAGAGGTTGGATTTGCATATTTAGATAGAGCAAGAAGAATTATTGGAGATGTTGATGAAGCTGAAGCAGCTATTTCAAGTGCTACGAATGCTCCCAGAGGGCACTTGCGAATTACAGCTCCTGGAACTTTTTCTTACAGACATATAGCACCACATCTCCCAAAATTTAGAGAGCGTTATCCTGAGGTAGAAATAGAAATGATTATTTCTGATGAAGTAGTAGACCTCATTGATAATAATATAGATCTAGGAATTAGGATTGCTGTTATGAAAGATTCATCTTTAATTGCACGAAAGCTTGCACAAAACCCAAGAACTTTATTCGCCTCACCAGAATATATTAAAAAGCATGGAAAACCTAATCATCCTGACGAAATTCTAGATCATGAAATCATTTCTTTCCGAAATGGTAACCCTTATAATGATTGGCATTTTCTTGTAGATGGTAAAATCAAATTAATTCATGCAAAAGGGAAATTACAATTAAATCATGGGGATGCAATTCTAAGGTCAGCAATCAATGGTGGTGGACTTGCAATGTTATCAAGATTTGTTGTTGGAAGACATTTAGCTGCAGGAACTCTGGTATCAATTTTAGATGAGTATGTTCAAGAAGATGTTCCAATTTATGCTGTTTACCCAAGCGGCAAACATTTGTCTCCAAAAGTAAGAGCATTCCTTGATTTTTTAATTGAAATTTACGGACCAGTTCCATATTGGGATGAAGCAGGTGACCATAATTCTGAAGCTGCTAAGAGGACCGTAATTTAAATTATACGTTTTGACCTGCTAAAAAACCACTTGACCATGCCCATTGAAAATTATGTCCACCCAAGTGACCTGTAACGTCTAAAACTTCTCCAATAAAATATAATCCAGAATGTTTTTTACATTCCATCGTAGAAGAAGATATTTCTTCGGTATCAACACCTCCCAAAGTAACCTCAGCTGTTTTATAGCCTTCTGTACCGATTGGAACGACAGTCCATTGATTTACAAATTCAGAAATTTTTTTAATATTTTCATTCGAAGTGTCAGCAATCTTTATATTCATTTTAAGCTTATTGCAAATAGCCTCAGCTAATCTATTTGGCAGATAATCTGACAAAATTCTAGATATATTTTGTTTAGGCGTTTCTAGCCTTCTTGTTTTTAATATTTGATCAAGATCATACTTAGGTAGAAAGTTGATTGTTACAGGTTTTGCATCTTTCCAAAAAGAAGATATTTGTAATATTGATGGACCACTAATACCTCTATGTGTGAAAATTAAACCTTCATCAAAGGCTGTTTTATTTATTTTAACTGATGCATTTACAGAGACCCCAGCTAGTGATTTACAAAATTCTAATATTTCACTGTCAAAAATTAAAGGTACTAAGGCTGGATAGAGTTTAGTAACTTTCAAATTAAATTGTTTTGCAACTTTATAACCGAAGTCAGTAGCCCCAATTTTGGGTATAGATAAACCACCAGTTGCAATAACGATTGAAGAAGAAAATAAATTACCTGTGTTAGTTTTTATAACGTAACAATCCTTAGTCTTATTGAGGGTATTAATTTTAGTTTCAATTTTAATTTTTACTTTTTGTTTTTCACACTCAAAAATCAACATTTCTATTATATCTTTTGCAGATTTATTACAGAATAATTGACCTAGCTTTTTTTCATGAAATTCTATGGAATGTTTTTTGACTAAATTGATGAAGTCGAGTTGAGTATATTGTGAGAATGCAGATTTACAAAAATGTCTATTTGCAGACAAAAAATTATTATCATCACTGTACAAGTTTGTAAAATTACACCTTCCACCCCCTGAGATTCTAATTTTTTCAGCAATTTTCGAGGTGTGTTCTAGTAAACATACGTTTTTACCTCTTTTGCCAGCTTCTATTGAGCACATTAAGCCTGCAGCCCCAGCACCAATTACTATTACATCATATTTATTATTCATCTATTTACAGTCTTTGTTGTTTAAAGGACTTTTTTATTATTTCAACTAGAGAGCTCTAAAGCTTTACTTTATTGATATTGAAGACTAAAAGATCAGTCTAGTAGTTATTTATGTTAAGATTGAAATATTTTTTTAATTTCAAGATAAGCCTCTTTTTTAATTTGAAAGTTGAAAATGTTAGAAGCATCAGGAATACCAGCACCTATCGTAAAGGCAATGTCAGACAAGGGATATGAAAATTTAACCCCTGTTCAAGAAGAAGTATTTAAAGATGACTACTCAGGGCTGGATTTGCTTGTATCGGCACAAACTGGCTCAGGTAAAACCATTGCTTTTGGATTAGCAATTGTAGAAAATATTCTTTCGGATAATTCTTTTTTCAAAACTCCTAAGTCACCAGAGGCTCTAATTATTGTACCTACAAGAGAACTTGCCCTTCAAGTCAAAAACGAACTTAGTTGGCTTTTGGCATCATCTGAAGCAAAAATTACTTCATGTGTTGGTGGTATGGATATACGAACAGAAAAAAGAAATTTAGAGACAAAACCTAATATTGTAGTAGGAACTCCTGGTCGTTTAAAGGATCACATTGAAAGAAACCATTTTAATGTGTCAAATATTAAAACTGTTGTTCTTGACGAAGCAGATGAAATGTTGGACATGGGTTTTCGAGAAGATCTAGAGGCGATTTTAGATACAACTCCAGACGACAGACAAACTTTGATGTTTTCAGCAACTGTTCCAAAAAGTATTGCTAGTCTCGCTAAGCGTTATCAAAAAGATGCAGTTAGAATCTCTATTGGAAAGTCAAACTCACAACATGTTGATATTGAATATAGGGCTTTCAAAATTGTAATGAGTGATCAAGAAAATGCTATAATAAATACTCTAAGATATTACGAAGCAACTAACGCTATTATATTTTGTGCTACTAGAATTGCTGTTAATCATATGACTAGTCGTTTAACAAACAGAGGTATATCTGCTGTAGCTCTTTCGGGTGAATTAAGTCAAAATGAAAGAAATATGGCTCTTCAAGCTATGAGAACTTCTAAGGCAAGAGTATGCGTGGCAACTGACGTTGCGGCAAGAGGTCTTGACTTACCTAATCTTGACTTAGTAATACATGCTGATATTCCAAGAACTTCTGATACATTGCTTCACAGAAGTGGAAGGACTGGTAGGGCAGGTAGAAAAGGTGTTTGTGCTGTACTGGTTCCTCAAAATAGATCAAGGATTGCAGAACGTCTGTTTGGACAGGCAAATGTAAAGCCCATTTGGGCTTCTCCTCCTTCTCGAGAAGAAATTCTAAAGGAAGACAAAAAAAGAATTGTTGAAAATAAAATTTTAGAAGATCCAATAACCAATGAAGAACAAGAATTAGTTAATGAACTAATTTCAAAAAATTCAATAGAACAATTAGCCGCTGCCTATTACCGATTAATAGGTAAAGATTTATCTGCTCCAGAGGATTTGCGAAATCCATCAGATAAAAGTGAAGGGCGATCAAAAGGAAATGGTTTCCAAAATAGCATTTGGTTTGAACTTTCAGTTGGTAAAGAAGATACAGCTGAACCTAGATGGTTAGTTGCTATGTTATGCAAGGCTGGCAATTTATCAAAGAGAGATATAGGTTCTATAAAAATTCAACCAAAAGTTACCTTTATCGAGATATCAGAAGAGACCTCTTCAACCCTCAAAGAATTGGCAGCTAACAAAAAACCTATAGAACGGCACATAATGGTTCGATTACTTGAAAAACCTCCTGAAAATTTTACTTCTAATAGAAGTATTCCCAATAGAAGTAGAAAAAGAGGAAGAAATCAAGATTTTAATAGACCAAAAGAGGAAAATACCCGTCATTTCAAAGGTAAACGGAAATCCGAACGGTGGAAAAAAACAGAAAAAAGAAAAACAAAATTTTCTCCATTTGCTGATAATTTTGTAGAAAAAGATTTTAGTGTTGATAATTTAGTTTCTGTAAATAGTGAACCTCTAAGTAGACGAAAAAAGCAAAAGAAGAATTTTGCAAGCTTGGACACAAACTTTAAACACAAAAAGAAATCTGGTACTTTGAAAATTAAGAAAATACAAGAAACTAGCAAAAAAACTACAGTAAATAAACGAGTCAAGAAAAAGGAAAACTAAATTTTATTGGTTTTTTTATTAATAAGATAAATTCCCAGACATGTTAAAAATAATGATAAATAAATTTGTTCATTTATTATGTCATCCATGAGTAACCATCCGAATAAAACCCCAAAAATTGGCGTTAAGAATGCAAAAGAACTAGTACTACTTGCAGAGTATCTAGACATAACCCATAACCAACCTATGAACCCCATGCACATTATAATAATTACTTGAAATGAAAAAATTAGTATCAACTGAGTATTTAAATCACGAATAAAGTCGTCTAAAAGTAACGATATAGGTAATAATATTATTCCAGATACTATAAGCTGATATAGTAATTGTGTTTCTGGCGAAGATCTTGTTAGACGACTTGTTTTAAGCATTATAGCAATGATAGCCCAACAAAAACTTGCTAAAATTGAGTATATATCTCCATAAAATTGATTGAGACTATAGCTTGATATAGGTTGGTAAACTGCAAGTATTAACCCGGTTAAAGCAATTATTAAACCCAAAGATTTGTTCATGTTAAGTTTATCATCTTTTATTAAAAAATGTGCTCCAAGAGTTAGCCATACTGGCATTGTATAAAAGATTAGTGAAACACGAGTTACAGTGGAATAATCTAGAGCTGAAAATAAAAAAATAAATTCAATTGCAAATAAAATACCTGCAATTACACCAGGAAAAAAACTGCCGTCAAAAAAATCTATTTTCTTTTTTGTAACATAACAATAAATTAAGATTGGTAAAATGGCTAATGTTGATCTCATAGCCACTTGAAAAACAGGATGCATTCCTACATTAACTAATTTTACTAACACCTGATTTAATCCAAGTAAAACAGAGAATATTATTAGAAAAGTTGCAGCTAAACCATTGACAGATTTACTAGTCATAAATGCATAATATTATGGGAAATAACTACCACCATTAACATGTATAGTTTGCCCTGTAATAAAGTCGGAATTTGGACCACATAAATTAGATATCATTGTTGCAACTTCTTCTGGATATCCCTTTCTACCGACAGGTGGGTTTGAATGCGAGGGATGAACTAAACTACTTCCAGCTGAAGCACCTCTAACAGTATCAATTAAACCAGGTACTACAGTATTAATTGTAATTCCTGTTTCTGCATACTCCATAGCTAATGCTCTTGTAAAACCAACTACTGCAGTTTTTGAAGTAATTACGTGCGCTCTACCAATTGCACTAATGTGAGCAGATAAGCCACCTAAGTTTACTATTCGTCCCCAGTTATTCTTTTTCATTTCAGGTAGAACTGCCTTACAAGTGTGAAATAATGCATCAAGATTTATCGACATAACAAATCTCCATTCATCGAATGTCATATCTTCAAATTTATTAAATTCTCTTTGAGATGCATTATTTACTAAAACAGAGATATCACCTAATTTTGATGCTTCAAATATCAGTTCTTTAGATGTTTCTGGTTTTGTTAAATCACCTATAATTCGACTTGTTGAAATATTATTTTTTTGAATAATTTTAATTGTTTCATTAGCTCCATCTTTATCAGAATTAGCGTGAACTAGTATATTATAACCTAATTTAGATAAACTATCACATGTTGCTCTACCAATATTTTTAGCTGCCCCAGTCACGATTGCGACTTTATTTTTATTTTCACTCATTCAGTAAACCTTATCTAGAATTTCTGTTTTATTATGGTTTATAACTAATGAGTAATTAGCATATATGAAATAAGCAAATACTAATACTAAATTAATCTTCAAACTTGAAATATCTGAATTACAATTTAACATATGTAGTGTTAAAAACGAATGGACAAAATCATGACAGGAATAAATAAAGATTGGCGCAATGATATTTATGCAGTTTTTAAAGATCTTAATATTACAATGGTATCTCATGTTCCAGACGCTGGTCATACTCCTCTTATTAATTTATGTGAAAAAGACAATGAGATTGATGTGGTTACTCTAACTACAGAACAGGACGGAGTTGGTTTATCTTGTGGAGCATATGCTGGTGGTAGAAAGAGTGCTTTATTAATGCAATCAAGCGGCGTTGGAAACTGTATTAATGCTCTTGCTTTACCAAATATCTGCAGAATACCTTTTCTAACGATAGTTTCCATGAGAGGTGAGTGGGGAGAATTTATTCCTTGGCAAGTTCCTATGGGTTTAGGCACTCCAAAAGTTTTGGAAGCAATGGATATTAAAGTATTTAGAGCAGATTATAAAGATGAAGTTGGGTCAACTGTTGATGCAGCTGCTAGATTTGCTTTTAATACAAACCGCTCAGCAGCTGTTTTGTTATCTCAAAAAATGATTGGTGCTAAACAATTTAAAAATGGATAAATAATTATGATTGATCGAAGACCTTTTGTACAAAAAATTTTGAAAAATAGGAAAGATAATCTTAGAGTTGTTAGTGGGATTGGAACATCAACCTGGGATATAATGTCTGCAGGAGACAATAAAGGTAATTTTGGTTTTATTGGCGCTATGGGTCAGTCAATTCCGTTTGCATTAGGACTTGCAAAGTCACAACCAGATTTAAGAATATTATTATTTACTGGTGATGGCGACACATTGATGAGTTTAGGTTCTATGGCGACAGTTGCAAATCATCCCGTTAATAATCTTACAATAGTTGTGCTAGATAATGAATCATATGTTGAAACAGGTAGCCAGCCAACGGCCACTGCTGGAAAGAGTGATTTAGAATTAATTGCTAAAGGTTCAGGAATTAGTAACTCTTATACTGTTACCAATGAAAATAATTATGAGAAAATAATGAATACAATTTATGATGAGGAAGGTCCTTCTTTAATAGTCGTTAAATGTCAAGCTAAGGCTACACCTCTAGTATTCCCTCATTCTTTTGATGGATCAGTTTCTATCAACAGGTTTATGAGTTCTATCAAATCATAATGTTAGAAAAAAAGATAATTAATATTGCTGTTCACGGTGTTGGAACAATTGGTAAAAGACATCTAATGGCAATGAATGAAAATCAAAATGTAAATCTTAGTGGAATTATAGATATAAGCAATGAGGCTAAACAATTTTGCGATAATAAGAATATACCTATATATGAAAACTTAATCGATCTAAGAAAAAAATCAGAAATAGATGGTGTTATTATATCCACTCCGACGATCCTTCATTATGAAAATACATTGGCCGCTCTAGAACTTGGTCTGGATGTTTTAATCGAAAAACCAATTTCTGCTGATGTATTAGAGGCACGAACAATTGCTAAAGTTGCAGAAGAAAATAATTGTAAGGTCTTAGTAGGTCATCAAAGGAGATTTTATCCATTGGTAAGAAAGGCAAAAGAAATAGTTAAAAATGGGGAAATTGGAAAAATTATTGGTCTTTCAGGAGTTTGGGCATTAAGAAAAGATAATAACTATTTTGATCCTGATTGGAGGAAAAAGATTAGCGCTGGTCCGGTAATAACTAACCTAATTCATGATATTGATTACTTAAGATTTATTTTTGGAGAAATAGAAGCAGTTTCAGCCTTTTCTTCTAATAATATAAATAATTTTGAAAAAGAAGATACACTTAGTGCTAACTTAAAATTTAAAAGTGGATTAATAGGAAATTTCCTAATAACTGATGGTGGGACATCTCCTTGGTCATGGGAGACTGGGACTGGTGAAAATATTCATTTGCCACATTTAAAAGAAAATAATTTGAGAATCATAGGCACTGAAGGGTCTTTAGAGTTTCCAAATCTTAAATTATGGAAATACAAAAATAAAGGTCAAAATTGGAAAGATGAAATAGAAGCAATTCAAATAGATTCAAATAAAATTGATGCTTATGCATTGCAAATTAGTCATTTTAAGGATGTCATTAACAGAGATGTCGAACCAATAACTGGAGCTTTAGACGCTGAACTTACTTTGAAAGTAGCATTATCTATACTAGAGTCTTCAAAAAGTGAACAAACTATTAAGATTTAGATAAGAGTTTGATTATTTACTATTAACAAGGAGCATAAAATGTTTAATTTGGATTTGAAAGATAAAGTAATTCTCATAACAGGTGGCAGTGACGGGTTAGGTTATGCTTCAGCTGAATTATTATCTTCTGAGGGAGCAAAAGTAATAATCTGCGGAAGAAGAGGAGATTATTTGAATGAAAAGGCAAAAACAATTTCAGAAAACACTAATAATAATGTCTTAGCTATACAAGCTGATGTTAGTAAAGCAGAGGATTGCAAGAGACTTGTCGAAGAGACCATTTCAAAATTTAAAAAAATTGATATTTTAGTTAACAACGCTGGAGCATCAGCCGCTGCTTTATTTGAGGATGTTTCAGATAAAAACTGGGAAGATGATATCAATTTAAAATTAATGTCGACTATTAGAATGTGTAGATTAGTTATTCCTTATATGAAATCAAATGATAAGGGAGTTATAATTAATGCTACAATTGGTGGAGGTAAAGCTCCTAACGCTGGTTCACTCCCTACGACAGTTACAAGAGCAGCTGGCATTAATTTAACAAAATCTCTAGCCAATGAATATGCCAAAGATAATATTAGAGTCAATACTATATGTATCGGATTAATCAAAAGTGCTCAATGGGACCGTAAGGTTGGTTCAGGAGATATAAATGATTTATATAAGGAAATGTCTAAAAAGGTACCAATGGGTAAAGTTGGTGAAGAAATTGATTATGCAAATTTAGTTGCTTTTCTATCCTCTGATAGAAGTGGTTACATTACAGGAACAGCTATAAATTTGGATGGAGGATTGTGTCCTGTAGTCTAATTTATGTTTTAATTACTAACTTTTTTTAATTCTTGGTGGATTAACTTCCGCTAGTTCACAGGCATAGTCAAGTAGAGCACTGAAATCTTTTTTTGCAAATTTTCCTGATCTAGCCTGGCCATAAACAGCTTGAACTGAAGAACCTACAGGTAAGCCCACTCTGAAACTATTAGCAGTTTCAATAGCCAACCCCATATCTTTATGAGCAAGATCAATCGTAAAGCCAGGTTCTATGTCATTTTGAAGGACCTTAGATAAAAAATTAATATGAAATTGACCATTGTTAGCTGTTGTTCCTGCATTGACTTCTTTAAAAGTATTAAGATCCAAACCAATTTTCTGAGCTAGTGTTAATGCCTCAGCGGTAATTTGGGCTATGCTTAAAATCTGAAAGTTATTAACAACTTTAGCTCTTATCCCAGATCCAACTTTCCCACAACGTATTATAGTTGTGCCCATTGCGTTTAATAATGGCTCGACTTTTTTAAAAGCATCTTCATTATCACAACCAACCATAAAAAGTGAGTCACCTGAAATTGCATGGCTTACTAATCTACCAACCGGGGCATCTATGAATGCCACATTTTTTTCCTTGCACTTTCTATAGACTTCGTCAGTACCAGTTGGAGCTATTGTGCTCATGTCTAAAATAATAGTGTTAGGTTTAGCGAATGATAAGACACCTTCTGTGTCAGTTATAACTGATTTAACGTTCTCTGTTGAGGGTAACATTGTTATAACTATTTCTGCATTTTTAATAGTATCTTTAAGAGAATTACCTGGTGTTCCGCCGACTTTTACCACAGGATCCATTTTCTCAGTTACTACATCATAAACTGACACTTTTGACCCTTTCCTTATTATGTTCTGAGCCATAGGCCCACCCATAGCTCCCAATCCAATAAAGGCAATTGATTCAGTCATAAATATCCCCCAATAATATTGCTAAGAATTTAATCAACATTAAACTTAAACTATAATAATTTACAATAATTTATGACAATAAGAGATATAATAAATTATTATTAAGAAATTAAAATGAGTTGTCATGGTTCCTGAAAAATCAAATATTGTTCCAAGTGAGTTTATAATAGTTGGAGGAACTGGGAATCTTTCAAAGAGCAAGATATTACCTGCTCTATTTTGGAGATTTTTAGATAATCAAATAGATGCTCAATCAAACATAATATTGTGCGATAAATATATAAAATCTAAAAAAGACTTTTTTTTTGAGTTGCAATCTAATTGTAATGAAGCAATCAAAAGTGAAGATAACAACTTAGAAAATTGGAATAATTTTATAAAGATTATAAAATTAGTAGAATTAGACGTTGTTTCTGGAAATGGACATTTAGATTTAGTTAAAATAATAAAAGAAAAATTTGATGAAAACAGACCTATAATTTTTTATTTGGCAATTGCTTCAAGTCTATTTGGTAATAGTTGCAAGTTTATTAGAGATTCAGGTTTAAATGTTCCACAAAGTAGACTTGTAATTGAAAAGCCTATTGGAAAAAACAAAAAAACTGCAATTGAAATTAATAACGAAATTTCAAGTGTTTTTAAAGAAAGTCAAATTTACAGAATTGATCATTATTTAGGAAAAGAAACTGTCCAAAATCTGATGGCTTTAAGGTTTGCTAACACATTTTTTGAAAATCAGTGGAATAATAATAATATTGATCATGTACAGATCACTGTTTCTGAAACAATAGGAGTTAAGGAAAGGATTTCCTATTATAATGAGTATGGTGCAATTAGAGATATGTTGCAAAATCATTTACTACAGTTAATTTGTTTAATAGCAATGGAACCTCCATCCTTTTATGAAGCAGATCAATTAAGAGACGAAAAATTAAGAGTTTTAAAAGCACTGAAACCAATAGCTGTAGATGAAGTGCAAACAGGACAATATCGAAGCTTTTCTGATGAATTAGGTAAAAATTCTAATACTGAAACTTTTGTTTCACTTAAAGTTGTTATTAATAATTGGAGATGGGCAGGGGTTCCTTTTTATGTAAGGACAGGTAAAAAATTATCTAACAGAGCAAGTGAAATTATTATTACATTTAAAAATAAGCCTCATGACATTTTTTCAAAGTTTACTAAAGATGCTCAAGATAACCCAAACAGATTGATAATTAGAGTTCAGCCCGAAGAAGGTCTAAAATTAAAGCTAACTTCTAAAGCTCCTGGACCAGGTGGAATGCGGTTTTTCCCATCAGAACTAAATTTATCTTTTGGCGATACTTTTACTGACAGACTTCCAGATGCTTATGAACGTCTCCTTATGGATGTAGTAAGAGGTAACCAAACGCTTTTTATGAGATCTGATGAAGTCCTCGCAGCATGGGATTATATTGACCCAATAGTTGAAATTGCCAAAAATCAAGAACCTCAACTCTACAGGACAGGAACTATGGGTCCAGAGGACAAAATACTTTGTGCAGATGAAAATAAATGGATTGATCCAAAAGATGATAGATCATGAATGTTGCCACTTTAATTTCAGATAAACTAAAAGAATCTATAAACAAATTTGGAACCGCGAGTTTAGTCGTACCTGGTGGAAGCAGTCCAATTAAGATCTTTAAAGATTTATCTCAAATTGAACTTGCTTGGTCAAAAGTACAAATAACCCTGGTTGATGATAGACTAGTTGATCCCCAAAATGAAAATAGTAATCAAAAACTTTTATCGGAGTATTTTTTTATAAACAAATCTAAAAATGCTAAATTTTTTCCTTTATCGGAGGACTTAATCTTTAATAAAAAGTTTAAAATCCCTTTTGATGTTACTTTAATTGGTATGGGTGAAGATGGTCATTTTGCCTCTTTATTCCCTAGCATGATTGGGGATAAAGAGGGTTTTAGTATAGATGCAAATCACAAAATATTTAAAACATCACCACAGGGTGAACCTTTTCTTCCAAGAATAACAATGAATTTATCTTTGATAATGAGTAGTGAATTAATTATTCTATTAGTTAAAGGTAAGGCAAAACAAAACATTTTAGAACTTGCTAAAAATGATGAAACATATCCCATTCATTATTTATTAAACAACAAACATAAAAATTTTATTATTGAGAAAATCAATGAGTAAATTGCACCCAACAATAATTAATGTCACAAAAAGGATAATTGAAAGAAGCAAATTAACAAGACAAGACTATTTAAAGAATATTCAAGCTATGGAAAAAGATATTGATAACGATAGAAGTCAAGTTTCATGCTCTAATATGGCTCACGCTGCAGCTGCAGCTCCCATAGATGAACAGTCTTCAATACTAATGAATTCAAAGCCAAATATAGGTATTGTCTCTGCTTATAATGATATGCTTTCAGCTCATAAACCACTAGAACATTTTCCTAAAATAATTAAAGCAGCTGCAAATAAATTTGGTGCTACTGCACAAATGGCAGGTGCCGTACCTGCAATGTGTGACGGGGTCACTCAAGGAAGACCAGGCATGGAGTTATCATTAATGTCAAGGGATGTTATTGCTATGTCCACTGCAGTAGCATTAAGTCACGGTGTATATGATGCTGCACTATGTTTGGGTGTATGCGATAAGATTGTACCTGGACTAGTAATCGGATCTTTATCATTTGGTCATCTACCAATAATTTTTGTACCAGCCGGACCCATGTCTACTGGAATTCCAAATGAAGAAAAAAATCGAATAAGAAATGAATTTGCTAAAGGTAAGGCAACCAGAGAGGAATTACTAAAAGTTGAAATTGCTGCTTATCACGGAGAAGGGACTTGTACATTTTATGGAACAGCCAACTCGAATCAAATGTTAATGGAAATTATGGGTTTACACCTCCCTGGGTCTGCGTTTGTTCATCCTTATAGTGACTTGAGAAATGCCTATAATGTAGCTGCAACTCAACAAGCAATTTCAATATCAAGAAAAGGAAATGATATAAGGCCTATTGGAGAAATTATTGATGAAAGAAGTTTTGTTAATGCGATTATTGGTTTACTTGCAACAGGAGGATCAACTAACCATACTTTACACTTGCCCGCAATGGCTGCTGCAGCTGGAATTAAATTATTATGGGAAGATTTTGCAGATTTGTCAGAAGTGATACCTTTGTTGGCTAGGGTGTATCCAAATGGCAGCGCGGATGTAAATCAATTTCATGCTGCAGGTGGTATGAGCTTTATTATTGGAGAACTTTTAGATGCAGGTTTGTTAGATGGTACTGCTAAAACAGTGTGGGGGAAAAATATTTTTAATTATGTTTCTGAAGCTTCTCTTAGAAAATCAGAATTACTTTGGAAAAAAACAAAATCAAAATCTTATGATAATAAAATTTTAAAATATGTAAAAAACCCACATCAAAAAAATGGTGGTTTGAAAATATTAAAAGGTAATATTGGTAAAGGGGTAATTAAAATTTCTGCTGTTGATTTTAAAAATCAAAAAATAAAAGCCCCGGCAATGGTTTTTAATAATCAAACTGATGTTAAGAAAGCATATGAAAAGGGTCTGTTAAACAAGGATGTTGTTGTTGTTGTTCGTTTTCAAGGTCCAAAAGCTAATGGAATGCCAGAACTCCATGCTTTAACTCCAATTTTATCAAATATTCAAGACATAGGTTTCAAAGTGGCCTTGTTAACCGATGGAAGGATGTCTGGGGCATCTGGTAAAGTTCCAGCAGCTATTCATGTTATTCCTGAAGCTTTAGATAATGGCATAATTGGAAAAATTTTAGATGGAGACATCATTGATATTGATGCCGTTTCTGGAAGAATTGAAGTTAATGAGACCGTTGCGAAAAGAGATATTAAAGTGCCTTCAAAATTTAATCAGAATAATACATTTGGAAGAAATTTATTTTCATTATTAAGACAAAATGCCAGTAGTGCTGAAAATGGAGCTGGCCTAGATATAATTAATAATTATTAATAATTTTTAAGTTGCTGAAGCAATGGCGGCGTGAAGCATTACATTAGTGCTTGAAGCTGCCCATTCAGGTTTTATTTCTTCTGCTTCATTATGGCTTAATCCATCAACGCATGGACACATTATCATTGCTGATGGAGCAACAGTATTTATCCAGCAAGCATCATGTCCTGCACCTGAAACAATATTCTTATAAGAATATCCAAACTTTTTAGCGCTATTACGAATATTATTAAGACACTCTTCGTCAAAAGCAACAGGATCAAATCCTCCAATTTGATCCATTTCAAATTCAATCTTATATTTTTTACATATATCAGTAGTCATTTGTTTTAATTCATTTTCCATTTTTACTAGTTTGTTAATATCTGGAGATCTTATATCAACTGTAAAAAGTGAATTGCCTGCAATAACATTTCGTGAATTAGGAGACACTTCAATATGACCTACGCTACCAACAGCATTTGGTTGATTTTTATTTGCAATATGATTGACGGCTAAAATAATTTCCGACAATGCAAGTGATGTATCTTTTCTAACGTTCATTGGAGTAGTGCCAGTATGTTGCTCAACTCCAGAAAGTTTAACTTCCAACCATTTTAGACCTTGACCGTGCGTGACTACACCTATGTCAACTTCTTCCGTTTCAAGAATAGGTCCTTGTTCTATATGCAGTTCATAGTAACAATGGAATTTTTGTGATCCAACAGTTTCAGAACCTTTCCATCCTATTTTATCAAGCTCATCTCCAAATATATTTCCTTCAGCATCTTTTGCTGAAAGAAGAGTATTAACCTCATATATTCCTGCATATCCTGCAGATGCCATCATTGCAGGAGGAAAACGGGAACCTTCTTCATTAGTCCAATTTACAACTAAGATTGGATGTTTTGTTTGAATATTTAAATCATTAAGAGTTCTAACAATTTCTAGTCCAGCTAAAACTCCGAGAACACCGTCATATTTCCCGCCTGTTGGTTGTGTGTCTAAATGGCTTCCAATGACAACTGGAAGTGCATTCTTATCTGTTCCTTTTCTTTTAAAAAACATTGATCCAAGCTCATCTACTTTCATTGTCATACCAGCATCTTCAGACCATTTTTGTAATAATTTTCTTGCTTCTCCATCTTCTACAGTAACAGTTTGTCTATTATTACCTCCAGCAATTCCAGGCCCAATTTTAGCCATTGTCATTAAGCTATCCCATAGTCTGTCACTATTGATTGAAATATTTGTTTCTTTTACCATTAGAATATCCTTTATATTATAACTGTTAACTAGCTTGAAGATTATGACAATATAAAATTAGATTAAATCAATCGGAATTTGAAGTGTTTAAATTAGATAAGAGATTAGAAAGTGACACAATACTTGTAAAAGAATTAGAAAGTTTTCAGGTAAGACTTATGAATGCTAGAGAATTTTTTTGGATTGTTTTGATACCTAACAAACCAAATTTAACTGAATTAAGTGATTTAAATATCAATGAAAGGAATTACTTGATGAATTTTGCTATTGATTTAGGAAAGTTTATCAAATCTGCAGAAAAATATGACAAAGTAAATATTGGAATGTTGGGTAATGTTGTCTCACAATTACATTTACACATTGTTTTAAGAAAAAAAAATGACGCTGCTTGGCCAGGACCTGTTTGGGGTAGCGACTTTAATAATCTTGATGAAAAAACAAAAGAATATAGATCTAAATTAATAAGTGAATTTTCAATTTGATTATTTAATCAAACTTCTTCTTTTTTGACCAATCGTATAATCCTTGATCTCTTTCTCTCACCGCTTCTTTCCAGCCTTTTTCTTCTACTCTTTTTTGAAACTGAATTCCTTCTGGAGAGTGTCTGGAAATACCATCAAATATTGTTGATAATCTTTGCATTTGAGTAATTCCACTTGTTTCCATGTATTGATTTATTACCATTTTCTGCATTGCAAGTTGATTTATGGGAACAGTTTTAATTCTATTGGCTAATTCTTCAACTCTTTCATCTAATTTCTCAGGTGAAACTGATTCAAGTACTAAACCTATTTTTTCAGCTTCTTTTCCATTTATTTTATCTCCTGTAAACAGCATTTTCTTTGCTTTTTCTGGACCTATTCTATGTACCCACATTGCTGTTGTAGGAGTGCCCCAAACTCTGGATGGCATATAACCAATTTCAGCATTATCTGCCATTATTATCATATCTGAACAAAGGGCAATGTCTGACCCACCAGCAATTGCAAAACCATGAACTTTACAAATAACTGGCTTAAGCGATTTCCATATAGACATGAAGTGTTGTGTATCATTCCACATAGTTTGATAGTCTTTAATTGGATCCCAAGGCATTTTTTGGGTAAATTTATTCGATTCATTTCCTTGTGCGTATTCAGATAAATCGTATCCACTACAAAATGCTTTTCCATTTCCTGATAATATTATTACACTTACATCTGGGTCGTCATTCGCAAGAGTTATTGCCTCTTCTAAATCTCTAGGCATGTTATCATTTATAGCATTTAATTTTTCAGGTCTATTCAGCGTAACCCTTCCAATCAGGCCATCTTTTTCATATAAAACTGTTTTCATTTTTTATTCCTCAAATTTTATATTATTGTATTTCATTAAAATTATTTTTATTTTTTAAATAATTATTTTTTAAAATAAATTTTTGTATTTTTCCTGATCCGGTTAGTGGAAACTTATCTACTGAAAACCACAAATTAGGTGTTTTTTGAGGTGACATTCTAGATCTAAAAAATTTAATCATCTCATCTTTATTAGCTTGAAAACTGTCTTCAAACTTTATGAAAGCTACTATTAATTCCCCCCATTTTTTGTCAGGTATACCAACAACTGCTACATCTGAAATATTTTTATGTTCTCTTAAAGCGTTCTCAATTTCTGCTGGAAAATGATTTTCTCCACCTCTAATAATCATTTCTTTAATTCTACCTGTTATTGTTACATAACCTCTATTATCCATTCGACCAAGGTCACCTGTGTGGAGCCAATTATTTTTATCAATTGTTTTAGAAGTTGCTTCTTTATTTGCAAAATATTTAAGCATTGTACTTGGTCCTCGAACACATATCTCTCCAACAGTATTACTTGGGCAAATTTTGTTATTATTAATACTTCTTATAGACACTTCTGTATGTGAAATTGGTTGACCAATCGTATTGCATATATCCTCAATACTATCATTGTTATGATGTTGTGTTATCACTGGACAATATTCGGTTTGCCCATAAAGTGTTGAGAACTTACAATTGAATTCTTTCTGAACTCTTTTTACCATTTCAGGTGCTACATTGGATCCACCACAACTAACTAAATTCAAAGAATTAATTTTATGCTTTTGCTTTTCTTGTTGTTCTAAAATAGATAAAATCATAGTTGGGACACCTAAGATAATGTCTACATCAAAATCTTTTATATGATTTAAAATTTTTTCTGGATCAAAAAAAGATGTTAATATCATCCTACATTTCGAAGTTAAACATCCTAGTGTAACCATGCCACATCCGCTAGTATGAAATAATGGCATGATATTTATCCAAGAAGACTTCTGACTTACCTCACAACGATTTGAGTAAAAAAAGGCATTATTTATTAATCCGCAGTGAGTAAGAACTGCACCCTTTGGAAATCCAGTTGTACCAGAGGTATATTGAATTTGAGCTGGATCGCTTGGATAAACAATTGGTAAATTATTATTACTATGATTTTTAAAGTATAATTCACCTTCGTTTTCAAGATTTACTATTTTCTTGATTTTTTCATTACCTTCAATTGCATCTAAAACAATTTTTTTCATATTATTGCCTCTAAAACTGTTTACGTAAAAAACAGCTTCAGATTGTGACTGTTCAATTATATATTTAAGCTCTTTTTTTTGCAGCGAAGGGTTGGCTGTTACAATTATTATTCCTGATAGTGCTGCTGCATACTCTAATAATACCCATTCAGGACTATTTGGTGACCAGATTACTACTCGTGAACCTTTTTTAAACTGACCTGATAAAGCAATGGCTAATTTTAAACTATTATTATAAAGTTCTTCATAGGTCCAATTTCTATTTGCTTTATTATTTTGGTCTATTTCAACTAAGGCTTGATTGTTAGGATTGGTAGTTGCAACTTCTTTTAAAAACTCACCTATTGTTTTTTTAATGAGTTTCATATCTTTTTGAGCCGCAAAATAGGAGTCTTTTATATTGACTTCATACATAACTTAATCCAAAAATATAGTCATTATTTTGGCAAAGAAATTTTTACTTGGTCAACTAAAATATACCAAGCAAGACTTAAAATTACGATAACTCCTCCAAAAATCATAAAGATATTTGGCGTTTCATTTGTTCCTAACCATACCCAAAATGGCCCAAGAGCAGTTTCTAACAACATTAAAAGGCCAATATTTGAAGCTTGTGTGTAACGTGTTGCAAAAGTCAAGCAAGCAAATGATATTGGTAGTATAATTAATCCAGACAATGAAATTGATAATATATCTCCTTGGAAAAGCAATCCAGGTGATACTATTAGTAAGCCAATAAAACCATTACCCAAAGCACTTATGCCTGTAACTGTCATAGCAGGAATTTTAGGCTTATACCTTAGTAGAACTAAGCTTAAACCTAATGTTGCTGATGCTCCTACTCCGCATATAGTACCTACTAAAACACTACCTTGAGGAGCATTCAAAACATCATCACCGTTGGCAACAGAAATTCCTACCCCTATTAGAGCAAAAAAAGCTGTAATCCATGTTGAATATGTTGTTTTTTCACCAAGGATAAATATTGAAAAAATAGAAGCAAAAATAGGAGAGGTTGCTAAACAAAATAGTATCAGAGAAACTGACGTTTCGGCTACACCATATGTAAAGAAAAAAGAGCTTACAATTTGACTGCAAATGATACCTATACCGACATTCGAATAGACATACTTAAAGTTTTGTCTATAAATTTTAAAACAACTTGAAAAAAAAACTAAGATGATACCCATCTCAATTCCCCTCCAAGCTAACATAGACCAAACATCCATTTCAGACCATCTCATGAAAAGAGTATCAGGTGATAAAATTAAAGCACCTATACTCGCTATTCCGATACCCTTGAAAAGATTTCCAGATATTGAGAAAGTCAAATTTATACCTAAAAAATTAC